>JAFGJV010000033.1 GCA_016928955.1 Spirochaetales bacterium | reverse complement strand
CGTATACGCCGAGGTTCGCCCTTGCCTGAGGTCGGACGGAGCCCTAGCTCCCAGAGCGACCAATAAGGTTCGCGGCAGTAAGCAAGGCATGAAGCTACGCTCCGGCGACGCTTTCCGCCGGCCGCCTTATTTCCTGTTTTTCAGGAGTTCCGCAAAGGGATTGTACGTGGTCCCATCGTCGTCCCTGGCCTGGACGGGACCAGATAACCGGCTTCCTCCGCGTTCCGGCCTGCCAGGATATGCCCTGCCGGCATCCTGCCGCCCGGAGCCGGCCTGGCCGCCCGAACCCTGACCTGATGCCGTGCGCACCACGGCCACGCGCCTGGGCTCGCCATGGTCGCCCGACACGGAACGCTCGCTTTTGAGCGACAAGCCTATGCGCTTGCGGGCGGTATCCAGGCTGATGATGCGGAATTCCTTTACGTCACCCACCTTGAGTACGTCCATGGGATCGCTCACATAGCGGTCGGCCAGCTCGGACACGTGGATCAGGGCGCTTTCCTTAATGCCTATGTCCACAAAGGCGCCAAAGTCCACCACGTTCTTGACCTTGCCCGTGACCTTCATGCCTTCCTTGAGGTCCTCAAAGGCCAGCACGCCCTGGGACAGGATGGGTTTTGGCAGTTCGTCGCGCGGGTCGCGGTTGGGTTTCTTGAGCTCCAAGAGGATGTCGTCTATGGTGCTGTCACCAACCTCGTACTTGCCTTTAAGCTCGGCGCGCTGCTCTCGGCTGGGATCGGAGCCCGCCTTGACCAGGGGCAGGATTTCGGATGCCAGGGCGTAACGCTCAGGATGCACCCAGGTGTTGTCCAGGGGATTTGGACTCTCGGGAATTTTGAGAAAGCCTGCGCACTGCTCAAAGGTTTTGTCGCCCATGCCGGACACGTTTTTTAGCTCGTCGCGCGAGCTGATGGGTCCGTTCTGGTCGCGGAACTTGACGATTTTCTTGGCTAGCGACGAGTTGATGCCGGACACGTATTTGAGCAGGCTGTGGCTGGCCGTGTTCAGGTTGACGCCCACGCGGTTGACCACGGACTCCACAACCTCGTCCACGGAATCCGCCAGGCGCTTCTGGTTGACATCGTGCTGGTACAGGCCCACGCCTATGGATTTGGGGTCGATCTTGACAAGTTCCGCCAGTGGATCCTGAAGGCGCCTGCCTATGGATATAGCTCCGCGTATGGTCAGATCCAGCTCGGGGAATTCCTCCCGTGCCACGTCCGACGCGGAATACACCGAGGCGCCGTCCTCGTCCACCACGGTATACTTGACGTCCAATCCGTGCTCGGATATGGCTTCGGCCACCAGGCGCTGGACATCGTGGCTGCCGGTGCCGTTGCCCACGGCCACGATCTCCAGGTTGTGTTCCTTGATCGCCTTGGCCAGGGCCTTTTTGCCTTCCTCGAACTTCAGCTCCTGGTTGATGACAAAGTAGGACAGGAACTTGCCTGTCTGGTCTATGGCCGCGCACTTGGTGCCTGTTCGGATGCCGGGGTCTACGCCCAGCACCCGGGTGCCCTTGATGGGCGGAGACAGGAGCAGGTTCTTGAGGTTCTCGCTGAACACGTGGATGCCGTGCCCGTCCGCGTTGTCCGTGGCGTCCGACCGTATCTCGCGGAGCACCGCCGGGGAAATCAGCCTGCGGAGCGAGTCGGCCACCGCCTCAGCGTGATAGGAATTGGCCGGAGAGCAACGGTCCTTGAGGAGTTCAACCGCGGTGTCTTCCGGAGCTTCCAGGTTCACGGAAAGTTCGCCTTCGCGCTCGCCGCGGTTGACCGCCAGCACGCGGTGTGGTTTAAGGCTTGCCAGGGGCTCGGCGTAGTCCCAGTACATCTGGTATACGCTTTTCTCCTTTTTGGTGTCGTCCACGCCCTTGACCACCAGCTGGCCGTCCCGCAGGTACAGTTTCTTGACCGCGGCGCGGTGCTCGGGATCCTGCGACACGCGCTCCGCGATGATGTCCTGGGCGCCCTGGATGGCCTCTTCCGGCGTGGCCACAGACAGCTCGGGGTGCTCCGCGTCGTCCCGCACGTATTCGGGCGCCTTGGCTTCCACCGTTGCCGCGTCCGCGCTGAGCATCAGCTCGGCCAGGGGCTCAAGGCCCTTCTCCAGCGCCACCATGCCGCGAGTTTTCTTCTTGCGCTTGTAGGGGGCGTAAATGTCCTCGATTTCCGTCAGCGTGGAACATTTTTTTATGTTGGCGTACAGGTCCTCAGTCAGCTTGCCCTGGGAAAAAATGGCTTGGATGACCTCTATGCGCCGGGTCTCCAGGTTGGTAAGCGACTGGTGAAGATGCACCACGTCTCGGACCTGGACCTCGTCCAGCTCGCCGGTACGCTCCTTGCGGTAACGGCTGATGAACGGCACCGTACAGCCTTCCGCCGTCAGCTCCACCACGGCCGCAGCCTGGCTCGGCCTGACCGATATGCTTTCCGCTATACGGCTGATAAGCTGGGCCTGATCGATACTCAGCGCTGATACGAATTCTTCGGTCAGTTCCATGGTGTTTCCTCTGTGCTAGGTTGTTTCGCTGGATGTGAAAACTCTATACCTTTCAGCATCCTGCCAAGCTCTTTCATGAAAACATTCCTGTTTTCCGCTTACGTGCAAAAGGTCAGATTTGTTGTACCAGCCGCAAACTGCTGTTTCTTCAGGCCCTTAATGGCTCGGCCTCTTCTCCGGGTTCCCAACGATTTCTCCCTCTTGGCAAGGGCATTCACGCATCCGTAGGGCCGTGCTTTTTTCGTAGCTCGTCTAGGAGCCCCTGCGGGCTGAAACCACCGAGATAGCTGATCTTGCCGCCTATGCAGATGACGGGCTCAAGCTGGGCCATGGACAAAAGCCGTTCAACGTCAGGATTGCGCGAAAGGTTGTCAGCCGTTGCTTCCAGCAATTCTGCCGTGTACAAGGCGCCCAACTCAGAGCGTTCTAGAAGGTCCTTGAATTCGGCCACAAGCTCGGACAACGCCGTTTTTTCTCCGGCCGAACAGGCTGAGCAGTCATGGCCCTCGCACGACGCGCATATTTCCGCGTTTGCGTGCCCGAAAATTTCTATCGGTATGTGTGTGTTCATAGGTGATGGTGGGCAACGATACGGGGAATCTGCCTAAAAATCAAGCGCTTTTTCCGCTCTGGCTTCAGGAAGCCCTTGGTTTTTTCCGCTTGAGGCTGGCGCTCACGGATTTCAGCAAGGCGGCGAATTCTGGGTCCCGGGACGCCAACTCATCAGAAGCTTGATTGTCCACCGTCGTGTCGTCTTCCGGTTCCTCGTTGACATCGGCCGAACCGCCGGTTTCTTGGTCGTTCCTAGCGATATCCCGTATTGGGTATGCCGAATCACGAGACGCCAGCCTGAAAGCAAGACCCTTGAGGTCAAGTTCGGGGTAGGTTTTTACAAGCTCCCTGAGCATGCGCTCTTGCCGGAACTGGAGATGTTGTATCCAGCCTGGGTGGTCTGCCTCAACGATGACAATACCGTTTTTTATGTCTACGGGCTTGGAGTGGGCAGCCAATTGGTCTCCCGCCACACGAGACCAGCCAGAAAAAACTCCGGCCCATTGCTCCACCCTGGCCGCGGAGCTGGGACCAAGGACTTTGGAGAGAATGTCAGACGCCGGCCGTATTCGATAGTCGTCCATGTTCCACCCAGTATACGGCCGTGTCGGCCGAACGATAATCCCCGTATGGCTCGCCCGGAAGGAAGGTAAAGACCGCCTTCCGCGCCGCTGGCAGGTTTTCCATGAACCTGCGGCGCTTTTCCGGATCCAATTCCAGAAGAACGTCGTCAAGCAGGAGAAGCGGTAGCTTGCCGCTCATGCCTGAGCAGTATTCCGCCTGGACTATCCTCAAGGTAAGGGCCAAAAGCCTCAGCTGGCCCGTAGAAGCCCTGGCAGAAAAATCCCCATGGTCGTCAATAAACACAAAGCGGTCTCTATGGGGCCCCGAGAGCGTGGTTCCAAACATCACCTCGCGTTCGCGGGATGCCAGGAGCCTGTCGTTGATTTCGTCGCTTGAACACTCGGCGGGCCATGACGGCCTATACTCCAGGCCAACCTTGCTTCCCAGTCTGGATACTTGTTCGTACCGTTCGCTGAACATATTCTCAAAGCCTTGTATCAGATCCTTGCGCCCGCCTATCAGTTCCGTCCCGTAGGTGGCCAGCTGGATATCCAGTATATCCAGGACATCGAGCATTTTTTCCTTTAGCGCCGCGTTCCTTGCCTTGAGCGCCCGGCGGTAGGACCTCAGGGCATCGATATAAGCCAAGGACACTAATCCGGCCGTTTGGTCGAAAAAAAAGCGCCTGCGCTCCGGCTCGCCCTGGGCAAATTCCATGTCCCCGTGGCAGAACACCACGGCTGGAGTCTTGTCGACCAGGTATTTCCTGTCCGGAATGGCTTTACCGTTTTCCTTGAGGAGCTTTTTGCCCTCATCCCAGGCAACGACCAGTTCGTCGTCCAGCCCGGTATCGTCATTAGACTGTCGACGCAAGGACCAGGCCTTTGTTCCGAGCTTGGCAGCCTCCAGGTCAGTGCCGCCCCGGAACGACGCGCCGTACGAGAGGGTATACAGCGCGTCAAGAAAATTGGACTTTCCTTGGCCGTTCTCACCGACAAGAAACACCGTGGGCGCCGAAACGTCCACGGTGTCATCTTCAAGGTTACGGAAAGAAACCGTCTGTATTGAGGTAGTGGCCATGCCCGGAGGGCCGTCAGTCAACCTGCATGGGCATAAGGACGTGGAAATAGTCGCCAGCAGGTTCCGGAGACACCGTAACAGCCCGACCGGTTTCAGTGAACCTGAGCGTTACGTCGTCACTGTCCATGTAGCGCAGGGGTTCCTCTATATAGCGGTAATTCATGGCTATTACCGCCTCCGGACCCTCATAGGCGCATGACAACTCTTCCCTGGCTGTTCCAATATCTCCTTCTTCTGAGGAAAGCACTACCTTGTCCTGGGCCAGAGAAAAGAACGTCCTTCTGGATTTTTGCTCCACGAAAATTGATACGCGACGCAGGGCTTCCAGGAACTCGGAACGCTTGAACCGGAGCTCGTACTGCTGGCTTTCCGGTATGACCTTCTGGTAATTCGGGAACTGGCCTTCGATCAAAATCGTGCTCATTTTGTACATGCCGAATTTTACAAAGAGGTTTTTGTCGTTGATCGCCAGAAATATCTGACCTTCGTCCGGACAGCGCTTGAGTATGAGGGACAGCACCTTGGGCGGAACAATGACGCTCTTGAACAGGGGAAGCGAATCGGTCAGGGCCTTTTTGTAAAACGCAAGGCGCCTTCCATCCGTTGCCACCATAACAAGACCGTCTTCGGCCCGTTCCAGGTATACACCGTTCATGAAATACCTGGTCTCGTCATCGGATACCGCGAACACGGTCTGGGCTATCATGGCCTTGAAGTCCGCTGAGGGCACGGGAAAGTACGCGCTGTCGTCTATGTCAGGCAACTGGGGAAACTGGTCGCTGGCTATGGTCTTGAGGCTGAACTGGGCCTTTTTGAAAGTCGGCTTGATGACAACACGAGAATCCTTCTGGTCAATCTCTATGGTGCCGTCCGGGATACTGGCCAGAATTCCGCCGAGCTTGTCGCAAAACACCGTGCTTCCGCCCGGTTCCTGAACTTCTACCGGCATCCTGGTCTCAAAGCCAAGTTTTATGTCAGTAGCCCTGATCAGAAGTGTGTTGTCCTGGGCCTCGAGATAGACATTGGATACGACGGACACGGCGCTCTTGGACGATATGATCTCCTGAGCGAATGAAATTTCCTTCTGGAAGGCGCTTTTGTCGCAGGTAAATTTCATGGTCAACCTCGGATTAGCACGTTTCACGACAGAATAGCACGAAGGAGGGGCCCAGCGCAACGACTAAGCCTCAAAGAGTTGAGGGGTGGTTTTTTCAGACCCTAGAGCCAATTTCAAAACTCGTCCGACTTTAGAAAGAGTTTCTCTATTATGTAAATAAATTTATATAAATTTGTAGTAGTAATAATAAGCATAACGCAATGTGTAAAAGTCAATTTTTTTCTTTTAGTAAAAGAACTTAGCATGTAGAAAAAACCTTGCTTTTTCGAACCAGCTTATGCACTTTGTCCACAGGAACGGAGTTTCGGTGGACAAGTAGGTCACTTACACACCGGATATTCAGGGTGTATGCGCAGGTTATGACCCGCGGAAAACCTGGATGTTTAGGTTTCACCAGCAGAAAACCTCAAAACCAAAGGGTATGAGCAGTATAATGGAAAACGCAATGCCTTCTGCTTCATCACCCTGTTGGAGGCTACTTGACTTCAAAAATGGCTTTGAGCCTTCAGTTTTTAATACTGGCTTGCTTGATAGTCTGAATGAGTTTTTGGAGGGTCACATCCAGGGCCGGATCGGTACGGAGGCGTTCGTCAATTTTCTGGCAGGAGTGCATGACGGTGGTGTGGTCACGGCCACCGAATTCCAAACCAAGCTCGGTGGTTGAGTACTCGGTGATCTCCCTGGCAATGTACATGGCGACCTGACGGGGAAAGACAATGGTTTTGGTTCGTTTTTTTCCTTTGAGGTCGTTGCTGGTCACCTTGAACTGCTCGGCCACCGTCCTGATGATGTGGTCAATAGTCACGTTGCCGTGCCTGGATTGGCTGAATACGTCCCTCAGCTGTTGCTGGGCTATTTCCATGGTTATGTCTATGCCCACCAGCTCGGCGTAGGCCGTCAGTTTCAAAAGCGCCGCCTCAAGATCCCTTACGTTTGTGGATATGTTGTGGGATATGACGTCGAGTACATCGTCAGGAACTTTTATTTTTGTATGTTCCATTTTACGCCGTAAGATGGCCAGCCTGGTTTCATAGTTTGGCGGCAACAGATCCACGTTGAGGCCGCGTTCAAAGCGGCTGCGGAGGCGTTCTGACAGGTTTTTGAGTTCGGAAGCCGGCCTGTCGCTGGTGAATACCATCTGCTTTTTGGATTCGTAGAGGGCGTTGAAGGTGTGGAAGACCTCGTCCTGGAAGCCCTCTTTTTTCTCAAAGAAATGGATGTCGTCTATCAGGAGCATGTCCGCCGAGCGGTAGCGGTTCTTGAAAGCCGGCATGGTCTGGTTGGTGATGGCGCTGACAAAGTCGTTGGAAAAATTTTCTGAGGTAATGCAGATGATTTTCAGTTTTGGGTTCAGGGCGTACGCGCGGTTGCCTATGGCCTGCATCAGGTGGGTTTTGCCCAGGCCAACGCCTCCGTATATCAGGAAAGGATTGTAGGCCATGCCCGGGTTTGATGATATAGCCATGGCCGCATTGGCGGCAAAAGCGTTGTTTTCTGCAATCACGTAGTTTTCAAAATTGTGCTCAGGCTGAAGCTGGGGGTGCTGGGTTTTTGGCGTTTCCTGGGCGGGCTTGGCGCTCGGTTTGGCGGTCTGCGCGGCGGGTTTCGGCTGGGCATGCTCGTTCGGTTTGACGATGACAAATTCCACCTTCAGCCGCTTGCCCGACAGATCGAAAAGCTTGGCTTCAATGGCGGGGCGGTAGGCCTTGTCCAGATGGTCACGGTAGAACGATGAAGGTACCCGAACCCTGATGGTATCCTGTTGGGAAGAATCGTAGCTTATGTTGAACCACATGGAGAATTCCTGTTCGCTGAGTTCCTTGCTGAACTGGCTCAGCGCTTCGTTCCAAAACAGGCTGTAATCCCATTCGCTCATAGGGTCGTTTCTCCGTGTTTGCCAGTGTCTCGATCAAGTACAGCAGGCGCCTTACGGATGTCCCCGCGCGGCTTCCCACAAGTTATCCACAGACTTCCAGCAGAATATTCGGAGAGTATAGCACTCTTCGTTTTTCCGCCATAGAGGGTATATGTTTCATCAAAAGAGTCCAAAACATGCATGAAACCAATAAATTGTTACTAAATAATAAAATAAATCCCTTGTTGCTACACGCAGAATAAATAGGGAATATACTATACGTGTCCTTATTCCTTTACAGGAAAGGAAATTGTATTTTTTCCACACGTTATCCACATTGAAAAGACAAACGAGAACTTTCCTATATAGTGGCGTGTTCTTTACTTTTCTGGGCGTCAAGGATATACTGCAGCTTCACGCGGAAGGCCCGTTCTCGACCGTAACCAAAGCCGATTGGGATCGTCGGCCGCCGCCCTTTCTACTCTATCCCCACGGAACGTACCATGGAATCGACGTATTCTGCAAACAGTATCCAGGTGCTCAAAGGCCTGGAAGCCGTCCGGAAACGACCGGGCATGTACATCGGCTCGACCGGCCTGGATGGCCTACACCATCTGGTCTATGAGGTCGTTGACAACTCCATCGACGAAGCCTTTGCCGGCCACTGTGACCATATCGACGTGGTTCTGGAGAAGAACGATGTGGTACGGGTTACGGACAACGGCCGCGGCATACCGGTGGGTATCCATCCAGAAGAAAAAGTCAGTGCCCTTGAGCTGGTGATGACCAAGCTACACGCGGGCGGCAAGTTTGACAAAAACAGCTATAAGGTATCCGGCGGTCTCCATGGCGTGGGCGTGTCGGTGGTCAACGCGCTCTCTGACTGGTGCGAGGTCTTTGTACACCAGGACGGGGTGGTCCATTCCCAACGGTACCGGACAGGCATCCCCGAGGAGCCGGTCAAGCAATCCGGTAGCACGCACCTGCGCGGCACCGTGGTGCGGTTTGCCGCGGACAGTACGATTTTTGAATCCACGGTATACAGCTTTGACGTACTGGCCAACAGGCTGCGCGAGCTTGCCTTCCTCAACAAAGGCATCATGATCACGCTGACCGACGAGCGTCTTTCAACGCCAAAAACGCACGAATTCAAATTCGATGGGGGACTCAGGGAGTTTGTTGAGTACCTCAACAAAAATAAAGCCGTGCTCCATAAGGAACCGATCTACTTCTCGAGCGTCCGTGACGACGTGGAAGTGGAAGTCGGTATCCAGTACAACGACACCTTCAACGAGAACATGTTCTGCTTCGTCAACGGCATCAACACGAGGGAGGGCGGAACCCATCTGGTCGGCTTCAAGGCCGCCCTGACCAGGATACTCAACGAGTATCTGAAGAAGCACAAGCTGGCCAAGAAGATGGACGAGACCCTCTCGGGCGACGACGTCCGGGAAGGGCTTGCGGCCGTTCTGTCGGTCAAGGTGCCAAACCCTCAGTTCGAGGGCCAGACCAAAACCAAGCTGGGCAACACCGAGGTCAAGGGCATCGTCGATACACTCTGCAGCGACCAGCTTACCCTGTTTTTTGAAACCCATCCCGAGGTGATCGATAAGATCATCGAGAAATCCGTGCTGGCCGCCAAGGCCCGCATTGCCGCCAGGCAGGCGCGCGATCTGACCAGGCGCAAGTCAGCGCTGGAAAGCTCAGGCCTGCCGGGCAAGTTGGCTGACTGTTCTGAGAAGGACCCGACCAAGTGCGAGATTTACATTGTGGAGGGCGACTCGGCGGGCGGCTCGGCCAAAGGCGGCCGCGACCGGACAATACAGGCCATCCTGCCGCTATGGGGCAAGATGATGAACGTGGAGAAAACCCGCATAGACAAGGTGATCGGCAACGACAAGCTCCAGCCCATCATCCAGTCTCTGGGCTGCGGCATCGGCGAGGACTTTGACATATCCAAGTTGCGCTACCACAAGGTCATCATCATGGCGGACGCCGACGTTGACGGCTCGCATATACGTACCCTGCTGCTGACATTCTTCTACAGATACATGACCGAGCTTTTGGCCAGAGGCCATGTGTATCTGGCCATGCCGCCCCTGTACAAAATCGTCATCGACAAAAAAATCCAGTACGCCTACGACGACGCCGAGAAGGACAAGATCCTCAAGGAAAGCGGCAAGGATCCTGAGAAAGTCCACATACAGCGCTACAAGGGTCTTGGAGAGATGAATCCGGACCAGCTGTGGGAAACGACCATGGATCCCTCACAGCGCAACATCATGCAGATTCAGCTGGAGGACGCGGTGGAGGCGGAGAACGTTTTCACCACCCTCATGGGCGAGCAGGTAGAGCCTCGCCGTCAATTCATAGAAGAGAACGCCCTGGCGGTCTCAAACCTGGACGTGTGACATGGCAGAACTGACCGGCAAGATAATCCCTGTCCCGATAGAAGAAGAAGTAAAGACGGCGTATCTGAACTACGCCATGAGCGTCATCGTGGCCCGCGCCTTGCCCGATGCCCGGGATGGCCTCAAACCCGTACACAGGCGCCTTTTGTTCGCCATGGACGAACTGGGCCTGAAGCCCAGCGCCGCAACAAAAAAAAGCGCCCGTATAACCGGTGACGCCATGGGTAAGTACCATCCGCACGGTGACCTGTCGCTGTACGACGCGTTGGTGCGCATGGCCCAGGATTTCAGCCTGCGCTATCCCCTGGTACAGGGGCAGGGCAATTTCGGCTCGGTGGATGGTGACCCGCCAGCCGCCAGCCGCTATACGGAAGCCAAGCTGTCCAAGCTGGGCGACGAAATGCTCGCGGACTTGGACAAGGAAACCGTGGACTTTGTGCCCAACTACGACGAGAGCCTGCGGGAACCCGTCGTGCTGCCTGCGTCCTTCCCGAATCTCCTGGTCAATGGGTCGTCGGGCATCGCCGTGGGCATGGCCACCAACATGGCTCCCCATAATCTTGGCGAGGTGACGGATGCCATTGCGGCCTACATTGACAACCCGGACATCAGCATAGACGGACTGATGAAGTATGTGATCGGTCCGGATTTCCCGACCGGCGGCATTATTTTTGGCAAACGGGGCATACGGGAAGCGTATATAAACGGAAAAGGCAAGCTGACCGTCCGCGGCAAGTTCAGCATAGAGACGCTGAAAGGCGGCAGGGAACAGATCGTCTTTACGGAGATTCCCTATACCGTCAACAAGGCCAACCTGATCGTCAAGATAGCCGAGCTGATGCGCGACAAGGTGGTGGACGGGGCCTCGGACGTACGCGACGAGTCAGACCGCGAGGGCATGCGCGTGGTGATCGAACTGAAGCGCGGCGCCGTGGCCAAGCTGGTCCTCAACCGCCTGTTCGCGCACACGCCGCTCCAGTCTACCTTCGGCGTCATCAACCTGGCCCTGGTAGGGGGCCGGCCCAAGCTCCTGTCCCTGAAAGACCTGATCAAGTGCTTTGTCGACCACCGGGTGGATGTGGTCACAAGGAGGACGCGCTTCGAGCTTCGCAAGGCGGAGGAACGCGCCCACATCTTGGAAGGCTTGGTCATAGCCATCGAGAATATCGACGAGGTAGTGCGCATTATCAAGGCGTCGGCCAACGTGGACGCCGCCAAGATAGCCCTAATGGAGCGTTTTGCCCTGAGCGAGATACAGGCTCAGGCCATCGTCGACATGCGTCTGGGTCGCCTTACCAGCCTTGAAATAGAGAAGCTTCGCGCAGAGTTGGAAGAAATCCGCGCCAAGATCGCCTACTACAAGGATCTGCTGGCCAACCCGCCCAAGATCCTGGCATTGATAAAGGAAGAGACCAGGGTCATCGCCGATAAATACGGCGATCCCAGGCGGACGGAAATCGTCCATGACGAGGTTGAGGCTATCAATATAGAGGATTTGATCAAGCGCGAGGAAATGGTCATCCTCATATCGAACAAGGGCTTCATCAAACGCGTTGCCACCAGCGCCTACAAGAACCAGGGCAGGGGAGGCAAGGGATCCAATTCGGCGGCCTTGCTCGAGGATGATTTCATAGAGCAGATATTCATCGCCAATACCCATGACTACCTGATGTTCATCACCAGCGCAGGCAAGGCGTACTGGCAAAAGGTGCATGAAATCCCGGAGGCCAGCAAGGCCGCGCGCGGTGCCCATATCAAGAGCCTTCTGGCCATTGGCCCGGACGAGGAAATCACCACCATCGTTGACATCAAGGGCTTTACCGACGACGTCTTCCTGATGCTTGGTACCTTGCGCGGTGTTGTGAAAAAGGTGGCGACCAAGGAATTTGTCAACGCCAAGGCCAGGGGCATCATAGCCATCCATCTGGATGAAAACGACCGGCTGGTATCGGCGTGCAAGACCAGCGGTTCGAACGAGGTGGTCTTGATCACCAAGCGCGGCCAGGCCCTTCGCATCAAAGAAGAAGCCGTACGGGTTATGGGCAGGGGAAGCCGAGGCGTCAGGGGTATCAGCCTGAAGGTAGCCGAGGACGAACTGTGCGCCATGCTCCGAGTAGCCGAGAACGAACAGATGCTGTTGATCAGCGAAACGGGCTATGGCAAGCGCACTGACTACGACAACTTCTCCGAACACGGGCGTGGTACCGGCGGACAGCGCATCTACGATCCAGAGAACGGCGACCTGGTATGCGCCATATCCATACGTGAAAGCGACGATGTGGTGATCATGACCAGCCTGGGCAAAACCCTGAAGATCAAGGCCGAAGGTGTCCGGCTGTGCGGTAAAACGGCCAAGGGAGTCCGGATAGTCAACATAGACGCGCCCGATTTTGTGGTTGGCATGGATCGTATAGCCCGGGAGGAAGAGGGCGACAGTCCGGCGGGAGCAAGCCTAGAGGCTGAGCCGAATTTGCGCGACGCTACTGGGACGGAGGCAGGTACCGAGGAACAAACCAGCGCAGCTCCGAGCGATACCGAAGAGTAACGCACAATTAACGAGTGAACGCATACAAAGGGCCGGATGTTTCACGTGAAACATCCGGCCCTTTGTTTTTGTCAGAAAGCTCAAACGGTATGGTTCGTGGTCAGCGTATGCGGGAAACCGGTTCCCCGGAAGCCTCAGTCACCGAGTGACTTGATACCTTCTCCTATGTCTTCGAACATCCCTTCAAAATCCACCTTTTTGAGTTCTTTAGCTGCCTTTTCCATGGCCTCGGACAGGTTTTCCTGGATTTTTTTCAGGTCTTTCTCCAGCCGAGCTTTTGCCCTTGGATCGTCTTCTGTCTTTAATTTCTTTACGATATCCGCCGCGTCCCGTTGAAGCCGCTCTATCTGGCGTTCAAGACTGGTTCCCTCAAACAGGGAGCACGCACCCAAGGCCATGCCGAGTATTAGGCAGACAACAGCGGTAGCCCTGATCACCAATCCACGAGATCTATGCATGAGTTTCTTCCTCCTTTACGCTGATGCGCTTCCACTACGAGCGCGCAGCCCAAGTGTATGGCATACCAGTCCTTTCGACCAGAGACATCTAGTGGGCTTATAAACCTGAAGATGTTTAAGCCTCTTATTCAACTACAGATGCTTTTAAACAGCCTGCTGGCATGTGCAAGCTTATGAAGAGTGTTCGTTGATTGTGTGGAAAACACTATGGATGGCGGGATAGGAACACAGCAAAGAACAATGGGTAGATACGTTGGTCCCAAGGCGGGTGACAGAATGTTTCACGTGAAACGGGCGGCGCTTAATGAGGTCGATACCGCTGAGCCCCAGATGCGAGAGCCAGGCCACCAAGAGATGTTTCTTTGTAAATACGGGGAAGATCTTTGCCGGTCTTGTTCATCGTGTCCACAATGAAGTCAAAGCTGATGCGATGTCTCCCGTCAGAAAGCAGCGCGTAGGTGTTGGCGTCCAACGCTCTAGACGCGGCAAAGGCGTTCCTCTCGATGCAAGGAATCTGCACATAACCGCCGATAGGATCGCAGGTAAGTCCCAGGTGATGTTCAAGCCCCATCTCGGCCGCGTATTCTATCTGAGCCGGAGAACCGCCAAACAACTGGGCTGCAGCCGCTGCAGCCATGGAACACGCCGTGCCAATCTCGCCCTGACAGCCAACCTGTGCTCCGGATATGGACGCGTTGTGCTTGACCAAGGTACCGATAAGACCGGCGGTGGCAAGGGCGCGCAGAATCTTTGTGTCCGCAAAGCCGTAGTTTGCCGCCAGGTTGTACAAGACGCCCGGCAATACCCCGCATGAGCCGCAGGTCGGCGCGGTGACGATGACGTTCCCGGCCGCGTTTTCTTCCGCCACTGCCAGTGCGTATGCGTACAGCAGCGAGCGTCGTTTCAGCGATCCTCGAAACCCATTGGCCCGAACATGGTAGGAGGATGCTTTTCTCTGGAGTCGAAGATCGCCAGGCAGGACACCCTCGGTTTCTATGCCGCGCTCCACAGATGTCTTCATCGTCTTCCATATTTCACTGAGGAAGTCCCAGATATCCGGTCCCTCGCAGTCCTGAACATATTCCCAGAACATCTGGCCATGCATGTCAACGTACGCAAGGATGTCGCTCAGGGAAGACAACGCATAGGTATCCGCGGCTTGCATGAGGTACTGTCCTTCCCGAACAACCTTGCCGCCTCCGACACTGTATATGGTTTCTTCCGCCTGAATGATGCCTGTGGGAGAAATAGCCTCAAGCTTCAAGGCATTAGGATGATAGGGAAGGCTCTCCTCCGGTTTCCACACGATATCCACGGGTTTTACACCGAATGCATCCATGATCGCCCGGTCGGTAAAATGGCCTCTTCCGGTCGCGGCCAGACTGCCGTACAAGGTGGCCCGGAATGCTGCCGCGTCCGGATGGTCGGCATAAAAGCGCTCGGCGGCAGAGCGTGGTCCCATGGTGTGGCTGGAGGACGGTCCGTGGCCGATTCTGAACAGATCCCTGATGGATTCCATGAAAGAAGTACCTCACATGCCCGCGCACGATTATGTAACCGCATGTCTTTAATATGACACAAGGCCTAATAGTGTAAAATTAGTGGGCGTCAATTATGGCGCGCCAGATATGGTCCGCAGTATCCCTCTGCCCATGATCTTGTGCAAGAGCCTGTCGGCGATAAAAAAGGCGGCCGGAATCTTCCGGCCGCCCGAGTGTTGTACGGTGGATCAGCTCCTGCTTAGATAGCGGCCATCAGTTCCTTAGCCTTGTCGGTCGCTTCCCACGAGAAGCCGTCCCGGCCAAAGTGACCGTACGCGGCGGTTTTGCGGTAAATGGGAGCCTTGAGTCTGAGCGTGCGGACGATGCCCGCGGGGCTCAGGTCAAATACCTTCCGGATGGCTTCTATGATGCGATGCTCCGGTTCCTTGCCCGTATCAAACGTGTCAACCATGATGGACACCGGGAATGGCACGCCAATTGCGTAAGCAAGCTCCACCTCACAGCGTTCGGCAAGACCCGCGGCTACCACGTTCTTGGCAACATAGCGCGCCATGTAGGCTGCGGACCTGTCGACCTTGGACGGATCCTTGCCCGAGAACGCACCGCCGCCGTGGCGGCCCATGCCACCGTAGGTGTCGACGATTATTTTTCGTCCGGTGAGCCCCGTGTCGCCCATGGGGCCGCCTATGACAAAGCGGCCGGTCGGATTGACAAAATACTTGGTGTCTGCCGTCAGAAGGCCCGTGGGCTCCAGCACCGGGCGGATGATTTCCTCTATGACCGCTTCCTTGATGCGTTCATACGGCACGTCAGGGTCGTGCTGGTGCGACACGACCACCGCGTCAGCCCGCACCGGCTTGTGCCCCTCGTATTCCAGCGTTACCTGGCTTTTGGCGTCGGGGCGGAGCCAGGGAAGCACCTTGCCCTTGCGGAGCTCGGTGGCCCTGAGCAAAAGGGCGTGGGCGTAATGGATGGGCGCCGGCATCAATTCGGGCGTCTCCGTGCAGGCAAAGCCGAACATCATGCCCTGGTCGCCTGCGCCTTGCTGGCCCGTGTACTCCTTGAGCCCCTGGCCGACCACGCCCTGGTTGATGTCCGGCGACTGGGAGTGGATGGTGTTGAGTATGGCCATGGACTCGAAATCCAGGCCGTAGTCCGGGTTGGTGTAGCCGATGTCCCTGACGACGTCGCGGACGAGCGTTTGAATGTCCACGTAGGTATTGGTGGTGATTTCGCCGCCGACCAGGACCATGCCCGTTGTGGCGAAGGTTTCGCAGGCTACGTGGCTCTCCGGATCCTCGGCAAGGCAGGCGTCCAACACCGCGTCAGATACCTGGTCGCACAGCTTGTCCGGATGTCCCTCCCCGACGGATTCCGAGGTGAACAGATACCGTTGGTCTTTCATACTATCCTCCCGTGATGCGTGGATATAGTTCCGCACGACTGGACAACGGGGAGCGTGGAACATGCTGTCGGGAGGATGAGCGAGACGCCGCGAGGAGCCAGGGCGCCCTCCCTTTTAGCTGGTTTCCTTGCGTCGGGCATAAGCCCGCGCAACCCGCCCGCAATTCGGTATAAATCGGCGGCGTGTCCAGGCTGGTGAGCCAGGGCACCTACCCAGTATCGGAAAAAAAGCCTTCTTGGGCAAGCCCTCCGCCGCCATGTGAGGGTTTATCATTGCGATGGCTTTGTCTGTCCGCTTATACTGGACGTAATGGGGCGCGGCGGCACTGCCGGGTACCGGTATGGCGACCCGTCCCGGGACCAGCGCGCCACAAGCAAGAGGGAGGACGTATGGCGGAACGCGGCACGGCACCGGTTATTGGCATCATTGGGGGCATGGGGCCTCTGGCAACGGCCGAGTTGTTCAAGAAGCTGACCTTGGCTGTGAGGGCTCCGGGCGACTCCGGCCATCCCCGCGTCATCGTGGATTCCGATCCTTCAATTCCGGACAGGACCGAACACATCCTCGGAACGGGGCCAGACCCCCTGCCGGCCCTGATGGCGTCAGCGCGGCGCCTCACGCAAGCGGGCGCCACGCTCTGCGTTGTTGCGTCCGTCACGGCGCACGCGTATCTGGACGGCTTGCGCGCAGCCGTCCACTGCGAGTTTATGTCTGCTTTTGACGCGCTCAAGGACCATCTGTCCGCCAAATATCCCGCGGTCAAGCGCATCGGCGTGCTTGCCACCACGGGCGCCATCAAGGCAGAGCTGTTCGAGCGCCATGTGCCTGAGCTCAGGGTCCATTACTCCGACGCCGAAGCCCAGGAGCGTTTTGTCATGGAGGCCATTTATGGCCCGCAGGGCATCAAGGCGGGCAATGTGGGCGACGAACCGCGCCGTCTCCTCAAGCAGGCTGCCGCAAGGCTCATAGCCCGGGGGGCCGACCTGGTCGTGGTGGCGTGCGCGGAAATGAGCCTGGTGCTCGGCCAGGCTGACGTGTCCGTGCCCCTGGTGGACCCCATGCAGTGCCTGGTGGACCGCTTGGTTGCCAGGATACAGGCCGCCTGACATGCCCACGCAGGAACGCTACATCCTGGCCCTGGACCAAGGTACCACCTCGTCCAGGGCCATCGTGTTCAACCAGTCCGGCATCGTCATTGGCATGAAACAGCTGCCGTTCAATCAGATCTACCCCCAACCAGGCTGGGTGGAACACGATCCGGAAGAGATCTGGAGGACCCAGTACGAGGTCGCTCTCGACGCTATAGAGGACGCCCAGATCCTGCCCACGCAGATAGCGGCTATAGGCATAACCAACCAGCGGGAGACCACCTTGCTGTGGGACCGGACCACGGGCAAGGCCGTGCACAACGCCGTTGTCTGGCAGTGCCGACGCTCCGCTGGCATTTGCCAGGAACTCAAGGCCCTTGGCTACGAGGATGAAATCCGCACGCGCACAGGCCTGGTGCTGGATCCGTATTTTTCCGGCACCAAGCTGATGTGGCTGTTCGACCAGGTTCCCGGCCTTCGGGCCAAGGCCGAGCGCGGCGACCTGATGTTCGGCACGGTGGACTCATGGCTGATATACCGCCTGACCGGACGCCACGCCACGGACGCTACCAACGCGTCCCGAACGCTCTTGTTCAACATCCACGAGGGCAGCTGGGACCAGGAGCTGCTCCGCATGATGAACATACCCGCGGCCATCCTGCCGTCTGTCCTTCCAAGTTCGGCGGATTACGGATATGCACGCAAGGACCTGTTCGGCGCGGAAATACCGGTGACCGGGTGCGCTGGCGACCAGCAGGCGGCCTTGTTCGGGCACGCGTGTTTCCAGCCCGGCGCCTGCAAAAACACCTACGGCACGGGCTGCTTTGCCCTGATGAATACGGGCAAGGACGCCGTGGCGTCTAAACACAATCTTCTTACGACCATAGCCTGGGATTTGGGCAAGGGGTATACCTATGCCCTGGAAGGATCGGTGTTCATAGCCGGGGCGGTCATACAGTGGCTGAGGGATGAGTTGAAAGTGCTGGCCGACGCTGCCGAGAGCGAGCGCCTGGCCAGATCGGTTCCAGATTCCGGCGGCGTGGTCCTGGTCCCCGCTTTTGTCGGTATGGGCGCGCCGTACTGGGATCCGGACGCCCGCGGAGCCGTGCTGGGCGTGACCAGGGGTACTTCCAAGGCACACCTGGTGCGGGCGGCGCTCGAGGCGGTTGCCTACCAGTCCAGGGATCTTCTGAAGGCCATGGAAAACGACTATGGGACCGCCGTGCCCTTTATCAAAGCAGACGGCGGCGCCAGCGCCAACAATTTCCTGATGCAGTTCCAGGCCGACGTGTTTGACCGGCCCGTGATACTGCCTGAAACGGGTGAGGTTACCGCCCTGGGCGCTGCCTACCTGGCCGGCCTCAGGACCGGGTACTGGTCCGGGCTGGACGACGTGGAACGCAACTGGAGGCGCAAACGCGAGTTCCAGCCCGAGCTGGCAGACGAAACCAGGCAGCGGCTGCTTGAGCGCTGGGACAAGGCCGTGGCAGTGGCGCGCATGTTCAAGTAGCCTCGGTCGCGGGTCAGTCGGCCGCGGCAGAACCGGCAAGGGCTTCCAGGGTCAGTAGTCCTTGCCGGTATTCGCCCAGGGTTCCATACGCCTCTGCCAAGTTGGCCAAGGCCTCTATCATGGCCGACAGGTACTCGGTTTCCGACCCGGCTCCGACCCTGAGCTCGACCAGCCGTTTGTCCAGATCCGCGGCCCAGCCTTCCTGCTTGAGTATGGCGTACTCAATCCTTGCCTTGCTGAGTTCCAAGGTCAGAAACGTTTCACGGGCGTATGCGCGCAGAGCACGGAGTCCGTCTGCGCTCTGCATGGCGGCCTTCTCAGCCTCGGCCGTGGCTCTGGCCGCGTCGCCGGCTTTCACCGCGCTCCCGATAAGGGGACCGGTGGTGCCCAGGCTGATGGTGAGCTGATAGTCGTCCTGCCGGTACCAGTCGGTTTCCAGGAACGGGAAACGCGACCCGCCGTACGACAGCTCTACGCGCAGGCCAAGGTCGGGCAGTCCTTTGGACTGTAGGGTCGCTAGGCGGGCCATGCCAGCGGTCGCCTCCTCCTGAAGGGCCAACAGGGTCAGATCCCAGCTGCCGCTTTCCATCACGGACAAGAGCTCGGCTTCGGACCAGCGCGGCGAGCCCGCTTTGGCGGGTTGCACGGCCAGCATGTTCAGGCTGATGGATTCCGTGCCTGTCTCCCGGGCCAGTTGGGACAAAAGGCTGTCACGTTGCTCGCTGAGGCGAACACGTGCGAGATCGACTTCTTTAACCTTGATTTTGGCATTGGCAAGGTCGGCCGCGGTCAGGAATCCCGCCTTTGCGCTTTCCTCCGCCAGCACGGTCAAGCGTTGGCCTATCCTAGATTGCAGCTCCAGTATTTTTTCCGCGCCACGCAGGTAGGACAAGGCGTCATACAAACCGCGTATGCGTATGCCAAGCTCGGTCCTGGCTTTGTCCATGCTGATTCTGGCCGCATCCACGCCGAGTTCGGCCAGGGACACGCCAAGTTTTAGCTTTCCCCAGGTGAACAGGGGCACCTGGCCTATCAGGCTGAAGTCGTACAGGGTGTTTTCCATGCCCTTGTACAACAGCACGTCTTCAGGGGGAACGCTCGGCCCGAACTGGTCTGCGGTAATGCTGATCGGACCCAGAGGGTTTCCGATGAACGACCCGGACGTTTCCAGGTCCAGCGAGGGATAACGTCTGGCTCTGGCGCCCCTGAGGTCGGCCAGGGCGGCGTCCAGGGCGCTGGCGGCCTGGCCCAGTTCGGGATTGTTGAAGGAAGCCAAAACCAACAGGTCGTCCAGGGTCCATGGCGTTTCCAGGTCGCCGGAGCTACCGCTTCCCAGGGGCGGCGTAGGCGCCAGCGCGGGAGAAAACACCGAGACCTGGCGGAATTCGGCCACGACCGCGGCATATTCGGCGGCATACGCGGCGCTGGACGCGTTCTGGCCAAAGGCGAGTGAGCCAGCAAGCAGCACTCCCGCCGCGGCTAGCGCTCGCATGCTAGCGTGAGCTCGACATCGAACGGGCAAGGTCATTGTACCAGCTCCAGATTGAACGTCACGTCGGGGGACAGGTTGTTTCTGTCGCCTTGGGCTGGAGGCGCGCCATCCAGCAAGAGAACCATGTCCACGCGACCGGATTGCTGTTCGTCAACGATGCCGCCCGAGCTGTTCAGATCCACGGTTATGTCGCCGAGTTCCCAGGACACGGTCCCAAAGCTGAAAGAGCCAGGGTAGGATACCTCGCCGCTGGTGCGTGTGGCCGTGGTCGTCAATTCCGGCTCGGCGCTACCGGGAACGGCCAGGCTGACTTCCACGCCGTCCAGGTAGGTTTTTGGGGTAAGGCCGTCTGAGACGCGACCCTGGACGGTGGCGCTGAACTGCCAACGCTGGAGCGATACCGTACCCGGGAGGCTGGTCAGCGGCTGGTCTTCCGACGAGAACACGAGCGCTTCCACGAACGCGTCGTCATAATCTGGGCTTGAGGGGTCGGTGGGCGTGCGCCCGTCGCGGTCAAGGTCCTGGTCGCGAATCAGGACGCCGGCTCCAAGGCTGGTGTCGTTGACGCTGTCCAGGTCGGTGCCGTCAACGGGGTCGTTGGCGCGGTAGCCGGACAGCGCGTACACCACGCGCACGGGCGCCTTGCGGAGATCGGCCGCCCTGCTTGGCATGACCGGAAAGCTGACGTCGGCGGTCCAGTAACCGTCATTGACGGTGTCCGTGGCTGACGGCGACTCAGGCCACAGAATGGATACCGGGTTGCCACCTGCGTCGTATTCCCAGGACTCGGCCACGTATATGCGAACGCCGGCCCCGGTGAATTCCTGGCCGTCTTTCCAGTCCGCCACGTTGCCAGACAGGCGACCTTCGTGCCACAGGTCCGTCATCTTGATGGGAGGCAACCTGGCCGTGACGTCGGACACCACATAGATGGGCGTGGCGTTTTTCCAGAGGCCGTAGTCTGGATGGTACGCCAGGATGAAAATCTGGCGGCGGTCGGCGGTTTTGCCGTACTCGGGCGCCATGCTTTCCCAGATAAAACCGGTGAACTGGTAACTGCCGTCCGAGCCAGACTGCGTGCTCTGGAAATAGCGGTACGACGCCTTGCCGGGGGCGTCGGGCAGGGTAGCCTCGTTCCGCTCAACAAAGGCGGCGTAGTCGCCGTTCCAGGCATCCTCGTCCGTGTACAGGTACACGATTGCGTCGGCTATGCCCAGCGTCTGGCCGTCGTCGTAGGCCTCGGTGTCTATCAGGGTGCCCTGGATGGACGCGGTGAACACCGACGAGCAGGCGGTCAGCGGCGCGGCGGCCAAGAGCAGGGCCAAGACAACGGCGCCCGCGGGCACAAAGCTTGTTCGTCTATTCATAGGTATGGGCCTCCTCCGCGCCGTTTTTCAGCGGCGCCGGTATATAGGCGACGCGACGTTCAAGCGCGTCGTACAAGAGAGGAATGATGATCAAGGTTATGACCGTGGACGTGAGCAGGCCTCCGAAGATGGCCTGGCCGAGCGGGGCGTACACTTCCGAGCCGTCTCCGTGGGCCAGGGCCATGGGAAGGACGCCGAACAGGGTGGTAAGCGCGGTCATCAGGATGGGCCGCATACGGTTGCCTGCCGCTTCCAGGATGGCGTCCCGTCGCTCCATGCCGAGGTCGCGGCGCAGCGTGTTGGTATAGTCGACCAGTACGATGGCGTTGTTTACCACCGTGCCGCCCAGGGTGATGATGGCCAGCATGGATATGATCGACAGGGCCGAGCCGAAGAGGTACAGGCCCAGCACCACGCCGATCAGGCAGAAGGGTATGGACGCCATGATGATCAGGGGCTGCATGAAACGCTCGAACTGGATGACCATGACGGCGTACACAAGGAAGACGGCTATGCCGAGCATGAAAAGGAGGCTGGACAACGAGTCGCCTATCAGCTCGCTCGTGCCGGCGGTCCGGTATTTGACGCCAGAGGGTATGGCCAGCGCGCCCATGGCCGCGTCCGTGCGAGAGGACACGCCCGATTGGTCCTCGGTCTTGAGGTAGGCGCGTACCTCAATGGAAAAGTTGCGGTTTTTGCGGTCGATACGGGACAGCGCCGGGCGGGATTCCATGGTGGAGAAGGCGGCAAAGCTCACGCGCCGGCCGTCCTGGGTGCGGATGATCACACGATTCAGAAGATCGTCGTCAACGCGGGTGTCGGCTATGTCAGAGGTGACCCTGATGGGGTAATCTTCTTCTTCTTCCCTGAGCGTTCCCGCCGACATGCCGCCGAACAGGATGCGTCCGGTCACGCCGGCCTCGTACGGAGTGACGCCGAGCGCGCCCATGTATGCCTGGCTGAGGTCGGCGTAGAGCTGTTGGTCGTCCGAACGGACTGACAATTCCGTTTTGAAAACGTCAGGATCCCTGGCGAGTATTTCCCTGGCCATCCTGGCTGTCTGGGCCACGTCGTCTAGGTCGCTTCCGTACACCTCCATCTGGTAGCCCTGGCCTCCGGTGCCGAGGGCAAGCAGGGCGTCAAAGCCGCCGTTGAGAACCGTCACGTCGCAGTCCGGTATGGTGGATGACAGGGCGGCCTGCACGGCGGGGATGATTTCCTGGATGGTTCGTTCCCGGGCCCGGCTGGGTACCAGGCGTATCCTGCCGTACGCGCGGTTGGACGAATTGGTTATGGTAATGGCCGACGACGAACCCACGTAGAACACAGCCGTTTCTATTTCCGGCACCAGGCGCGCCAGTTCGGTGTCCAGCTCGTCTACCTTGGCCAGGGTTTGTTCCAGTGAATATCCGGACGGCGTTCCCACCCCGATTTCAAACTCGCCGGTGTCCGTGGGCGGCAGAAAACTGACTTTCAGGATGGACAGGAGCAGGACGCTGGACACCAGGAACGACACGGACAAGGCCACGGTGAAGCGCTTGTTTCTGAGGGCTTTGTCCAAAAGGCGCCTGTAAAAGCGCTCAATGGCGTCAAGGGCTCGGTCTATGGCCCCTTCGATCTTACGCAGAAGCGCGGGTTTTCTGACCTCCGCGTCCGGCTTGAGAAGGATCGACGCGAGCCAGGGCACCAGGATGACGGCTACCAACGCCGAGGCGGCCAGCGAGAAGACAATGGCCAGGGACAGGTCGTTCATGATCACGCCGATGATGCCCGTGAGGAACAACAGGGGCGCAAACACGCATATGGACGTGGTCGTGGACGCGAGCACCGCACCGCCGACCTCGCTGGCGCCTTTCAGCGCCGCCAGTCTGCGATTGCCACTGAGCTTGAAATGCCGGTAAGTGTTTTCCAGCACGACGATGGAGTTGTCCACGATCATGCCTATGGCCACCGTCATGCCGGACAGGGACAACAGGTTGAGGGAGCGGCCCGTCAGGTACAGGCCCATGAGAGCGAACAGGATGGACAGGGGAATGGACAAGGAAATGATGAACGTTGCCCGTAGGTCGTGCAGGACTAGCAGGATGACCAATATGGTCAGGGCCAGCCCGGTGAGCGCGGCGGAAAAAACGGTGTTCAGGGAGCGCTGGGTCGTCTCGCTTTGGTCGCTGACCACGGCCCAGTCCACCGCGCCCCGCGTTTCCAGCACCATGTCGTCCAGGGCTTGCCGCGCCTCGGCGACTATGGCCAGCGTGTCGCCCTCATCGCGCTTGAGGACGTCCAGCATCACGTAATCCTTGCCGCCCGAGCGCACGCGGACGGATCGCGGTTCGGGTTCGGGTCCTATGTCCGCTATGTCCTTGAGGTAGATGTACGATCCGTCCCCAAAACCCACGGTCAGGTTTCCCAGCTCCTCAAAGTCGGAAAAGGCACCGGCCGTGGTAAAGGACATCTGCTGGGTGCGGTACATGGCCGTTCCGGCGGGCACGTTCAGGTTGTTGTAGCGGAGAGCTTCGTATACGTTCAGCGCGGATATGCCCCGGGCTTCGAGCTCCTCGGTTTTGAGGACGACGCGGGCTTCCAGGCGGGCGCCGCCCACCAGGCTTATGCGCGATACGCCGGACACCCGCGCTATGGCGGGTACCACGCGGTCTTCCAGGTAGCTGGTCAAAGCCTCAACGTTCATGTCCGACGCTATCCTGACGGAAAAAATTGGCAGGAACGCGCTGGCTTCCGTGATGTATATGACCGGCGAGCCGTCTATGCCGTCCGGGAGTTCGTCCTCGACAGCGTTCAAGAGTTCTCGTATCTGCGGAAGCTTTTCGTGCACGTTGACGCCGTCGCGGAATTCGAGGCTTACCACCGAATACGAGTCGGAGCTGGACGACGAAAGCTCGGATACCCCGGCCAGGGTGGACATCTGGTTTTCTATCAGCCGGGATATGTCCCGTTCGACATCCCGAGCCGATGCGCCGGGATAGATGGTCACGATGCTGGCGGCAGGTAGGCTGACCGGCGGTATCATCTCCGAATTCATGGACATGCCCGCTATGACTCCGAACACGGCCAGCATGATAAGGAGAATGCCGATGATGGCCGGATGCTTGACCGCGAAGTCCGAAAGGCTCATTTGAGCCCTCCGCCAGATACCACGGTCACGGGAGAGCCCTCGCGCGTGAAATAGTGTCCTTCCACGATGACGTCGCGCCCGAGCCATTCGTCCGGAACGGCAAAGGCCGTGTCGGACGCGCGGTCGGGTATGAAGGGAGCGGCCTTGGCTACGCCGTCCTCCACATACCACAGCGAACCGGAGCCAGAAAGGGCCTCGAACGGCAGGACCGGCACGTTGTCCCAGTGGTGGAGCTCAAAGACGACCGACACGAACATGCCCGGCCGGAAGGCGCTGGTGTCGCCTGCAAGGGCCACCACGGTTTCGAAATTCTTGGTCTCCGCAGATACGAAGGGGCTGATGTTGCGTATGGTGCCTGGCACCGCGTACCCGTCCGGTCCGACGAGTTGGACGGGCATGGTTTCCTGTCCTTCCGAAAAGGCGCGGTAATAGCGTTCGGGAATCCTCGCACGGACGATCAGCTCGTCTAGGTTGCCGATGGTGAGGAGCGGCCGTTCGGGCGAGGCTATGGATCCCACGGTCAGGTGGGTGAGGAGGACCACGCCGTCCACGGGGCTGCGCACGGTGGCGTAGCCGAGTTGGAGCCTGGCCAGTTCGTACTGGGACGCGTAGGCGTCGTATTGGGCCTTGGCCTGGTCGTAGTTCTGCTGGGTGGTGGCTCCCGACTTGTATAGCTGGGCGACGCGGTCGTAGCTGGACTTGGCCGATGTCCAGGCGGCTTCAGCCTGCTGCAGCTGGAGCTCGTAGCGGGCCGCGTCGATCCGGGCAATGACCTGGTCCTTTTTGACCGCCTGCCCCACGTCCACGGACAGTTCCTGGAGTATGCCCGATACCATGGGCAGAACGGTGACCATGCTGTCAGATTCGATATGGGCGTTCAGCTCAAGCGTCTTCACGAGATCCGCCCGCGTGGGTTTCACGGTCCTGACGGGTATGGGTATCGCGTCCGCCTCCTGCTTGTCCCCGCCAGAGGCGAGTGCCTTGAACGCAACAGCGGCCAGGACAACGGCTAGGGGTAGGATCCACCGAAGGGCTCCTCCGAGTTTCTTTCTGTCTGACATCGTCGTCCTCGCTTTCAGGGAACCTCTAATAACCCCATGGTTATTCAGTCAAATACGGGAGAGTTCTGCAGGGCCGCGTTGCCTTCCTCCGTCAGAATTCCGATGAGGATGGCTTTGAGTGAGTCTTTCAGGATGTCGGCTTTGGATACCGCCTGGTCGACCAGTTCGTCCAGGAACAAAAGGCCGTCCACGATGTTGATAAGCACCCAGGTCAGACGCTCGGGCTGGAACACGGGTTTCAAAACGCCAGATTCCAGCGCTTCCTGTACCAGGTTGGTGATGAAACCGCTCAGCCTGAGGTTGAGCTCCTTGTGCACCGGCTGGCTTTCCGAGCCCGTGGCGGACAGGCGAGGATACGATATGAGCCTGCCGCAGCTCCTGAGCTCGGAAAAGCCCCGTTCCAGCACAAGGTTGAGCTTTTTGGTGAACCCCGACTCCCGGTCCGCGATGATGGCTTCAAGGTCAGCCAGGCAGCGGTCCAGCCGCGCGGCTATGGCTTCGTCCATCAGGCTGTAGCGCGTGGTGAAATGGTTGTAGACGGTCTTGCGGCTGACGCCGGCAAGGTCGGCCGCGCCCTCCATGGTCAGGCCAGCGGGACCGTTTTGGCGTATAAGCTCAAACGCGGCGCTCAAGATTCGTTCTTTGGTGGCATCGGGCATGGGCAACTCCGGTTTACAAAATACACTCTCGGTGTGTAATATGCCCTAAGCACATAAATGAATCAAGGTTCTGTTAAGAAAAATCGGAAAATTCGGGTTTGGGCGTCGCGCTTACGCTGGACGGGCAGATCTGGACACACATCCGTCAAACCGGTCGTTCTTGCCTTGAGCCTGAATCGCGGATAGACTGGGTCCGGAGGATCGGTATGGACGTAAAAACGGAAGCCGTCGCTCTCAAGTGGACTGAGGGGGCCAACATCATCATTGGCCAGTCGCACTTCATCAAAACGGTGGAAGACCTGGCGGAAATCATGGCTTCATCCGTCCCCGGCGCGCGGTACGGCCTGGCCTTCAACGAGGCGTCCGGTCCGTGCCTTGTCCGCACGGCGGGAAACGACGACGGGTTGGTTTCGGACGCCGTGGCCTGCGCCCAGGCTACCCGTGCCGGGCATACCTTTTATCTGGTGCTCGGCAGCGGGGTGTTTCCCATTAACGTTCTGGACAGGATCAAGGCATGCCAGGAAGTGTGCCACGTGTTTTGTGCCACGGCCAATCCGGTACAGGTGGTCGTTGCCGTAAGCGACCAGGGCGCCGGCATTCTGGGCGTGATAGACGGCTATGCCCCGAAAGGCGTCGAGGGACCGGCGGACAAGGCAGAGCGGGCGGGAATGCTCCGCCGTTTTGGCTACAAATTCAGTTAGGCGAGGTTGCTATGAACATACAGGGAGCAGAAATAGCCTTTATCGGAACCGGGGTCATGGGAGCCAGCATGGCGGGACACCTGCTCAAGGCGGGAGCCAAGCTGACCGTGTACAACAGGACCAAAGCCAAGGCCGACGGACTTCTTGCCGCCGGGGCCGCATGGGCGGATAGCCCTGCCGAGGCCGCCAAAGGCAAGGCCGTTGTGTTTACCATAGTTGGCTACCCCAAGGATGTAGAAGACGTGTATCTGGGACCGCAAGGCCTGGTGGCGGCTTCTGCGCCCGGAACCATATTGGTAGACCATACCACCAGCGATCCCGCCCTGGCTGCCAGGATAGCCCGGGCTGCCAGTGACAAGGGCCTGGTTGCTCTGGACGCGCCCGTGTCTGGCGGGGATCTCGGAGCGCGCAATGCCACGTTGACCATCATGGTGGGTGGCGACGAGGCCGCCTTCCAGGCGGTGAAGCCATTCTTTGACGTTTTGGGCAAAACGGTCATACGGCAGGGCGGTCCGGGCGCCGGGCAACACACAAAAATGGCCAATCAGATAGCCATAGCGGGCACGCTGGCCGGCTCCGTGGAGGCAGTTACCTATGCCCAAGGAGCGGGGCTGGATCCCCGGCGTGTCCTGGAAAGCATAGGCGGCGGCTCGGCCCAGAGCTGGCAGCTAGTGAACATGGTCCCCCGCATGCTGGACGGCAATTTTGAGCCGGGCTTCTATTCCAAGCACTTCCTTAAGGATTTGCGCATAGCCCTGAACGCGGCCAAAACCATGCAGTTAAACCTGCCCCTTTTGGCCCTGGCGGAGTCCCTGTTCGCCAAAATGAGCGCGGAAGGTTATGACGGCAAGGGAACCCAGGCCTTGTACGAGCTGTACCGCCGCGGGTTGGTGTGATGGCCGCCGATACAACGGCAAGCGAGCAGCCGCTGTACGAGCGGCCGTTTTTGGATCCTCCGGACAGCGTGGTGAGCGGGGGCCGCTTTAATTTCGGGTGTTTCAACGCTCCCCCGGCCAGAATCAACATGCTGGACGTGGACAGGCCTTACCATTACCGCGTGCCGCGCTGGGTCAAGGACTTCAGGTGCAAAGAATGGCGGGCTCTGCAGTTCGGGGATTCCCGCTATTATTTCCTGGCCTCCCTGTACGAAGCCAAGGCCATGGGCTTGGTCATTTTTGTGGCATGGGACAAGGAACAATCCGTGGCCCGGGAATTCCAGCGCATGATCCCGCTCGGCCGTTTTGGCATCGGGGAGCGACTGGACGGGGCGGACATCAGCTACAAAAGCCCGGACTGCGCACTGCGGATTGCCACCATGCCGTCCAAGGGAGAAATCAGGGTGGAGGCAAGCGCAGCCGAACGCGGAGGACGTCCCGGTTTCTGTGGCGAGTTTACCTTTGCCTACGGGCCCAAGACGAGCTGCCCCATATCGGTGTGCCTGCCCCTCAGCCTGAACCGGGCCATTTATTCGACCAAGGTGCTGATGCCCATGGAAGGCTGGTTTGAGGCGGATGACGAACGCTACGAATTCGCGGCCGCTGACGCCATGGGCGTTCTGGACGACCACAAGGGCTATTACCCGTACCGCATGCGTTACGACTGGGTGTCGGGGTTTGGGGTGGACGGCCGCGGACGGCGGGTCGGTTTCAACCTGACGGACAACCAGGTACGCGACCAGGTGAATTACAACGAGAACGTGCTCTGGATCAACGCAAAAGCCTATCCCCTGCCGCCTGTAAAAGTAACGCGTCCGTACGGCTATGAGGGCGAGTGGCACATCCAGGACACGGAAGGCCTGGTGGACCTGATGTTCAAGCCCGAAAAACCCAACGACATACACGTGAACGCCCTGATACTGGCGGTGGACTACCACGGTCCTTTTGGGCGTTTTGAGGGAACCATACGCTCTCCGGACGGCTCAGAAAAAATCGACGCCTCGTCCCTCTACGGCATGGGCGAGAAAAAATTCATCCGCGTATGAGGCCGACGGACGAAGGCCGGTCGTCGCCTACTCTGCCTCCAACCCGAGCTTGTCGCGGAAGCGGGCAAGCTCTGATCCTTCCAGCCCTGGATCCTGCCCCGCCGCCAGGCGCCTGACGGCGGCCGCCTCGTCAGCGCTCAGGCGCAGGCCGCCCAGCATGTGAGCCCGGAAGCTCTCGCAGGCGAGGGGTGCCACGGCTTCTGTAATCATGAGGATGATCTTGGCGTAGTCCCTGATCTCGCGCTGGGCGTGCGGATCCAGCCTGAGCGCCAGGAAGCGGAACAGGTTGTGCAGGTCCATCTGCCAATACCACTCGGTGTAGAGTGAGAGCGGAAGGTTCACGCGTGCGAGCTCCCTTGCAAGGCCCCTGTCCAGAAGCCGCGTGTACGCGGCGTAGGCATCTTTTTGACCCGAGGCTAATTCCTGGATGACCGCAGCGGCCTCGTTGGGCGGCAGGGGCTCGGCTTGGCGTCCTTGCTTGTTGTCCTGGCTCTGCTTGGCAAGGACGGATGGTTCGGGTAGCCAGAATTCGTCACGCATGACCGAATACCGGCCGGAAATCTCGTTGAGGCGGGCCGTGCGGTGCCGTATCCATTGCCGTGCGACAAAAATCGGCATCTTGATATGGAAGGTAAGAATCACCTGCTCGAACGGGGACGTATGCTCGTTCCGCAGGAGATAGTCGATCAGCTTGGCGTCCTCCCGCAGGGTTTTGGTGCCAGCGCCATACGACACGCGAGCCGCCTGGACGATGCGCTGGTCGCCGCCCATGTAGTCGACCAGACGGACAAAACCTTTGGTGTGGACGGAGAATTCCTTGTCTAAAATGTCTTCAGCAGTTTGAACGACGCAATGTGCCATGATGTTCCTTCCGCATCACGCCGGGAAGCCGGCAAAGTCGCCATGGAACGACCCAAAGTCGCCCGACGCCGAACGGCGGTCATGGTAATCCGAACCGTAGGTAAATTGGAAGCCATAGGTCCTGGCAACATCCGCGACCAGGCTGTTGAGCCTGTCCTGCTCCGGACCGTACGCGTATAGCTCCACAGAGGCCACGCCGTAGTCGTGAAACCTGGCGAGCAGCCTGGCCAGCCGGTCCCGTTGTCTTTCCATCCGCGCGGGGTCGTCCTTGAACTCATGCGCGATGTGGGGTATGGACAGCATGCCACCGTCTTCCAGCACAGCCGCGCATACGTCGCGTACGCTCGGTTTTTTGGGTTTTGCCGCCTTGATGATACCCGTGTCCAGGTAGGCGCGTTTGAACTGGCGATAGGTGGCCGGTTGGGAAAGCGCGCCCGCGGCGACCAGGGCCCGGAACAGGTCCGGTTTGCCAAAACGAAGCTGGGTAGGATCAACGTCCGCGGACAAACGGCCGTCCATTCGCTCGCGTTCCCAGCTTGAAAAACTCGGCGCGGCGCGGCCAAACGCGGCGGCGGCCTTGGAAAAAAGCTCCATGAGGTAGGCGCGTCGCCTGATTCTCACCTCGGCAAGCAAGGCGTCGGTGCGACCGTACGATCCGCTGGGAAAGTAGGCCAGGATCTCGCTTTTATAGTCCAGGTCCTTGTCCACGCAATCGATTTCCACGGCCGGCCAGGTAGCCAGGCCACGGCGCTCAGCCGCCTGGCGGAATTCCGGCCAGCCGCCGAATGTGTCATGGTCGGTCAGCGCGGCGGCTTCCAGCCCCGCTCTGGCGGCGCGTTCTGCCAGTTCCGACGGCCAGAGACAGCCATCGGAGTAGCGGGAGTGGAAATGCAGGTCGGCTTTCATGCCAGGCCAGCATAGCCCGAGCACCGGGGCAAAGCAAGGAAGAAACAGTTGGACAGACGGGCGTCGCCCGGGGCATGATGGGCGCGCGGGCGCCGGGCGCCGATGAATGGGGCGGGGGTTAGGCATGTTCGAGCTCAACGACGAAATCAAGGCGGCGATTATCTTTGCCATGGAAAACCAGAAAGCCCGGTATGGGGTGGACAAGGGAAGCGGCCTTTTGTACCCCATGGATGACCCGGACAACGCTGTTTTGGAGACGGGCCGGGACCTTGTCGACCTTCCTTCGTGGGCCAGCGAGGACGGCTTCAAGCTGATGGAGAGTTTTGCCCGGGGTGTGGCCAATCCAGAAGCCCACGCAGCCCTGTCGGCCGCGCTTAATCGCGGCAGGGGTGTGTTCCGCGCCTACAAGGACGCCCTGGCCCTCTTTCCGGACGTGGAAAAACGCTGGCACGCGCACAAGGACGCGGCCATGAAGCGGAGGGTGGACGAGTGGTACCGGGATGTGGCCGCGCTGGACGGACTTGAACGGCTCGGACCGGAACCCGAGGATACCGACGATCTGGTGGACGAGGTTTTTGGATTCCGCGAGGCCGGCCCTGGGGATGCCGATTTGCTCGGGGTGTTTATGGACAAAGCCCGGGCGTCGGCCCTGGATACGTTTCCGGAAACCCTGGTAAGCCTGGAATTCGAGTCGCTTGAGCGCGCGCTGTACGGGAACGACACCGTGGTGTACCTGGCCGAGGCTTCCGGGGGCGCCCCGGTCGGCATAGCGGTGGCTATGATCGTGCGGGCGGCGGACAGCGCTTTGGCCAGGCTGGCTCTGGTATTTGTGGATGAGGGGCACCGGCGTCTGGGCATAGGGCGGCGGCTGGTCGACATGGTTGGCCGGCTTGTCGGCCGGGAAGGCATACGTCGATATCTGGTGGATTTGCCTTTTGCCCCCGAATGGTTTGGAGCGTCGCTGTCGTCTGTCGGTTACCGGCGCTTTGGCGTACGGGCCATGGCAACGCCCGACTGAAAACCTTCCACCCTGCCGTCCGGCAGGACGCGGACGCCTTCCTCCCGCAGCCTGGCGGCTTGTTCCTCAAACCCATAACCGGGAGCAAGCGCGATTTTCCCGTCCGAACGCACCACGCGCCACCACGGCAGATTGTGTTCTGCGGACGCGCTGTGGAGCAGCCTGGCTACCTGCCGGGCGCCGTTAGGCAGGCCGGCCGCGGCAGCCACCGCTCCGTACGACGCCACGGACCCGGCCGGAATGGACGCTATAACCGAGATAATCCGCTCGCTTATCTGGTTCATGGTATAATTCTACCCTCGAACGCCAAGCTTGACAGCGTTTTTCGCAGCGTGCTAGCGTTCGCGGTCAGGCAGGAATCCAACGCGCGTGTCCGGGGAGTCGCGTCCCACCGGGCGCGGCAAGCGACAGGGGGCTTTTTTTGAAAACGTGCGTGTTGTTTCCAGGCCAGGGAGCCCAAAGCATCGGCATGGGCAAGGATTTTTACGAGACGAGCACCGCCGTGCGGGCTCTGTTCGAGGAAGCGTCGGACGCATCCAAGATCAACCTCAAGGCCTTGATTTTTGAAGGCACCGAGGACGAACTCAAGCAAACGCGCAACACCCAGGTGGCCCTAGCCCTGGTGGAATGCGCCGCGTCTACCTGCCTGCACGAGCATGGTATCCGCCCGGAGGGAGCGGCGGGCTTTAGCCTGGGCGAATGGCCGGCGCTGGTAGAGGCTGGCGTGCTGCCCTTCGGGCGCATGATCCGACTGGTGGCCGAGCGCGGCCGCTTGATGGACGAGGCGGGCAAGCGTTCCGGCGGATCGACCATGGCCGCCGTTTTGAACCTGGAACCAAAGGCCATAGAAGCCGCGCTCAAGGCGGCGGGCATAGACGATGTATGGGTGGCTAACTACAACTCGCCAGCCCAGTCGGTCATATCGGGCACGGAGAGCGGCATGGACAAGGCCGAGGCAGCCATCAAGGAAGCCGGGGCCAAACGCGTGATCCGGCTGAAAGTATCCGGCGCCTTCCACTCGCCCATCATGAAGTACGCCTACGACGGTTTCCGCGAATTCATAGCCGACGAGTCCTTTGCGGACCCCAAGCTGGACTTCTTCTCGAACGTGACCGGCAAAAAGGAAAGCGACGGCGCCGAGCTCAAACGCCTGGCCGCCGAGCAGATCATCAGTTCAGTACGCTGGATGGACGAGGAAGCGTCCATACTCTCGGCCGGGTTCACCCAGTGCCTGGAAGCGGGTCCGGGAACTGTGCTTGCCGGCCTGTGGAAGTCGGTGGACACCGATGTGCCGTGCAGGCCTTGTTCCACCGTTGACCAGATAGCCAGCATATCCTTGTAGGCGCGGGCAGGCCCGTACCGGCACCCTGGATCGCGGAGATCGGAACGGGTGCCATGACGTGGAGGACACAATGAGCGACCAGCTCTTGAAGGGCAAACAGTGCATAGTGACCGGCGGCTCCAAGGGCATAGGCCTTGCCGTGGTCAAGGCGTTCCTTGCTGAAGGCGCCAGCGTTGAGTATTTCAGCCGGAGCAAATCCGAGGAACACGGTTCCCTGGAAACCTTGGCGGCTGAGCATGGAGCTACCGTGGCCTGGGTGGCCTGCGACGTGGCGGACGAGAAGGCCGTGGACGCCGCCGTTGAGGCTACTGCTGCCCGCGGCCCCATAGACGTGGTGGTGAACAACGCCGGCGTCACGCGCGACGGACTGGTGTTCCGCATGCAGCTGGACGACTGGAAAGCCGTCATCGACACCAATCTTACGAGCGCCTTCCTGGTATGCAGGGCGGCGGCCAGGCACATGATCAAGCGCCGTTCCGGTAGCATCGTCAACGTGTCCAGCGTTGTGGGCATCATAGGCAACGGCGGACAGACCAACTACGCGGCCAGCAAGGCGGGGCTTATCGGCTTTACCAAAAGCCTGGCCCGAGAGGTCGCAACCCGTGGCGTGCGAGTCAACGCCGTGGCGCCCGGCTTTGTGGACACGGCCATGACGGACAAGCTACCGGAAGAAGCCAAGGAGAAACTGAAGGCCCAGATCCCGCTGGGCAGGACCGCCCGACCCGAGGAGATAGCTTCCGTGGTGGTGTTCCTGGCCTCGGATATGGCTTCATATATTACCGGAGAGGTCGTCAAGATAGACGGCGGAATGGGGATGTGATGGAAAAGAGAAGGGTGGCCGTAACGGGCCTCGGCGTCGTCAGTCCGATCGGCAATGACGTGCCCACATTTTGGGAAGCCGTCAAAGCCGGAAAGAGCGGAATAGGACCGGTGACGTGCGTGGACGCCAGCGAGGTGGCGTCCAAGATCGCCGGCGAAGTAAAAGACTTCGACCCTTCCAAACGCATGGACGCCAAGGAAGCGCGGAAGATGGACCGGTTTAGCCAGTTCGCCATCTACGCGGCCATGGAAGCCATGGAGGACGCAGGCCTGGCCAAGGACGATCTGGATACCTACCTGACCGGCGTGTGCCTTGGAACCGGCCAGGGCGGCTCCACCAGCATTGAGGAGGCTTTTGTCCGCATGTGCGACCGGGGCCCCGGTCGCATCCCGCCCATGACCGTGGTCAAGAGCCTGGCCAATTTCGGCGCGGCCAACATAGCGCTCAACGTGGGCGCGCGCGGCCCCTGCCAGTGCATCGTCACCGCGTGCGCCGCGGGCACGGACGCCATAGGCACCGGCCTCCGCTGGATCCGCGACGGCCATGCCGACGTGGTATTCGCCGGCGGTTCGGAGGCGTGCATAACCAAGCTGGGTCTGGGCGCGTTCAGCATGATCCAGGCCCTGTCCACGCGCAACGACGACCCGTCCAAGGCGTCCAGGCCCTTTGACAAGGACAGGGACGGCTTTGTCATGGCCGAGGGCGCGGGCGTTCTGGTGCTTGAGGACTGGGACCATGCCGAGAAGCGCGGAGCCCGAATATACTGCGAGCTGGCAGGCTTTGGCACCACCTGTGACGCCCACCACCTAACGGCTCCCGATCCAGAGGGCATGGGCGTGGCCCGCGCCATTACCCTGGCCCTGGCCGACGCCGGGCTCAAGCCGGAGGATGTTGATCACATCAGCGCTCACGGTACCTCGACCCCGCTCAACGATCCCATCGAGACCAAGGCCATCAAGCACGCCTTCGGCCAGCATGCCTACAAGCTGGCCGTGTCGTCCATCAAATCCATGACCGGGCACTGCATAGGCGGCGCTGGCGGCATCGAATCCGTGGCTTCCGTCCTGTCCATCCGCGACCAGTACTACCCGCCCACCATCAACCTGGAGCACCCCGATCCTGAATGCGACCTGGATTACGTTCCCAACGTTGGCCGCAACGGGCCCGTGCGCGCCGTGGTGAAAAACTCCATGGGCTTTGGCGGGCAAAACGCCGTCATCGTCTTTAAGAAAATCTAACAGGCCGGCATCCGGCTTTATAGAGAAACCATGCGGCCGCCGGAAGGGCGGCCGCGTTTTTTGAAGGCTCTGTAGTCGCCGTGGTGCAACCGGGCCACCGGCGTACGCGCTTTGCACCTGAACCCTGTTTTGGACTAAGGTATCTGTTTAAGGCGTATCCGCGCCTTGGAGGTTGTCATGTCGCGCGGTAGCTACCACGTCAGCCCGGGAAGCCCGAGGCCGTTTGGCGCGTCGATCACGCAGGACGGTGTAAACTTTGCGGTGTTTTCCCGTAACGCGACCTCCATCCGGCTGTGCGTCTTCGAGCGTCCCGAGGACGGCGCGCCAGTGCTGGATTTCCGCCTGGATCCCGTTCAGAACCGTACCGGCGACATCTGGCACGCCCACGTGGCCGGAATCGGAAGCGGCTCCCTCTACGCGTGGCGCGCTGACGGCCCCTATCTGCCCGAGCTGGGCTACCGCTTCAACCCGAACAAGCTCTTGATAGATCCCTACGCAAAAGCCCTGACCGGCGACTTTATATGGGATGTGGCCGCCGCCCGGGCGTACGACCCGGCCGATCCACGGGGCGACCTGTCGTTTTCCCTGGTGGATGACGCCGCCGTCATGCCTAAGTGCATCGTGTTGGACGACGAGCGCTTTGACTGGAAGGGCGACCGGCCGCTCAATCTGCCCCTGCGCCACTGCGTCATCTATGAAGCCCATGTGCGCGGCCTGACCATGGGCCGGGGCGCCGGGGTCGAGCATCCAGGGACCTACCTAGGCGTGGTTGAGAAAATCCCGTACCTCAAAAAACTGGGAATAACCAGCCTGGAGCTTCTGCCCGTGCAGGAATTCGACGAGTTCGAGAACGAGCTGCGGAATCCCTTTACGGGCGAGCGCCTGGCCCAGTACTGGGGGTACAGCACCCTGGCCTTTTTCGCGCCCAAGGGCCGGTACGCCTCAAGCCGCGCCGACGGCAGCCAGGTGGACGAATTCAAGACCATGGTCCGGGAACTGCACGCGGCCGGCATCGAGGTGATCCTTGACGTGGTGTTCAACCACTCGGGCGAAGGGGGAGAGTTCGGGCCAACGGTGTCTTTCCGGGGCCTGGACAACGCCATCTGGTACATGCTGGACGACAGCCCGCGCCATTACAAGAATTTTTCCGGCTGCGGCAACACGCTCAACTGCAACCACCCGGTGGTCAGGAATTTCATCCTGGACTGCCTGCATTACTGGGTGGTGGACATGCACGTGGACGGTTTCCGTTTTGACCTGGGCTCGATCCTTGGCCGCGACCAGCGCGGGCGCATGCTCGAGAACCCTCCGGTGATAGAGCAGATAGCCGAGGATCCCATACTGCGGCATACCAAAATCATCGCGGAGGCCTGGGACGCCGGGGGCGCATACCAGGTTGGCGGGTTCCCCGGTGGCCGCTGGGCCGAGTGGAACGACCGCTACCGCGACGATGTCCGGCGTTTCTGGCGGGGCGACGAACGGACGGTAGCCGCCCTGGCCACCAGGCTGACCGGCTCAAGCGACCTGTACCTGCGGGACGGCCGCAAACCCTTCCATTCCATCAATTACGTGACCAGCCATGACGGTTTCACCCTCCGAGACCTGGTCAGCTACAACGGCAAACACAACGACGCCAATGGCGAGGGCAACGGGGATGGACACAACAGCAATTTCAGCTTCAACTTCGGGTTTGAGGGACCAAGCACCGATCCGGCCATTGAGGGAGTGCGGGACCGCATGTGCCGCAACTATCTGGCCACCCTGCTTTTGTCCATAGGCACGCCTATGATGCTCGGGGGCGACGAATTCGGGCGCACCCAGCACGGTAATAACAACGCCTACTGCCAGAACAACGATATCAGCTGGTATGACTGGGAGGCGGCAGCCGGACACGCTGGTCTTCTAGAGTTCAGCGCCAAGCTGATAGCCTTCCGCAAGGAACATCCGGCGTTCAGGCGTCCGGAATTTTTCACCGGCGGCGACGCGAACTTCAACGCTTTGCCGGATATAGCATGGTTCACGCCGGACGGGGCGCCTCCGGATTGGGCCAGGGCAGACAAGACGGTGGCCGCCCGCATTGACGGCTCACGGGCGGATATTGTCGCAGACAGGGACGACTGCGACTTCTTTGTCATGTTCAACGCATCGGCTAACGATGTGGAGTTTTCTGTGGCTCGACCCCCGCTGGGCCGCGTATGGCGGCGCGTACTGGATACCGCCCTGGCCGCGCCGGACGACCTTGTGCCTGACGGAGCGCCGGGAGCCTGCGACGGTCGGTACCTGGTCCGGGCGCGAAGCATGGTCTTGCTGGCATCCTGCGGTGCCTGAGCGGCGCGCATGGCTGGCGCCAGACTGGAAAACAACGTTCTCGTCGCTTGCTTGGCATTGGAGATTTAAGTAATTTAACTAACATGAGAACGAGACGCGGTCATACGCCCGAATGGTCGTACTCCGCCGGCATGCGGGCCCTTGCGCGGCACGATCCGGCGTCAGCCCTGCCCCTCCTTCGCACTGCCGTGGACGCTACCCATCCGGAACGGCGCGGGGACTTGGCGCGCAGGCTGTATTGGCTCGCGATAGCTCTCAAGCGCCTCGGCAAGGATGGTCTTGCCCTTAAAGCTCTGGCCAGCGCCCAACGAGTGGCCCCCAGAAGCCCCGCCCGGTTACTGTTCTGCCGCGCGTCAAACGAATACGGTATGCCCCGTTCCTCCTGCCAGGAACATGACGACTACCGGGCGTTTTTCTCCGTACACGCACGCAGGTACCTGACAACGGTTCCGGGCGGACGGTTTACCGACCAGGCCGAGATGGAAACCGTGATGACCGTCATCGCGGATGCATGGACGCGCGTCGGTCCGGGCATCGTGGCGCGGTATTCCGAGTGCGAGGACAAGCTCAAGGCGTTCCGCAGGGTACGGATACAGTTTCCGGTCCTTGGCGGGGAAACCTGGGTGTCGGATCGCTCAAAAATCCTGGCGGGTGACTTCAGCGCTGCGTCGCTCATACCCACAAACGGGCGCTGTCCCTGCGGCTCTGGTTTGCCCGCTTCACGCTGTTGTAACCGGGTGCCGTTGCCGTACGAACTCTGAGTGGTTCCATTCGACACGGTTTTTACACTTCTATCCGGGCTTGTGTTGAATTGAAACACTTTTTTGCCGCTCGGAAGGCAAACGGATAGAAATTCCACATCTTTAGGCGTCTTTTCCGCCGCCCGGAGCTAAAAAAGTGTTCGGCATATCATGGATAGCCGGGCTTTTCGTGCTGGCAGGACCAAGCCTTGTGGGTAAGTTGTTCTGGAATAAGCACTTATTCTGTCTGTGCGCAATCGCTTAAAATCCGGTTCTTTTTCTGCCTTCGAGATCGTGATTGGCACGCTTCCTGCTTAAGAATATGCAGGAGGATCTGCATGAAGACGAAAAAGGCAAGCGCTCCCATAAATGACTCAAGCCTGGACGCCAACGTGCTTTCCATATATCTCAAGGAAATCAACCGCGTGCCGCTCCTCAGCCGTGAGGAAGAGGATCGCTATGCCAGATTGGCCGCCCAGGGCGACCAGGCGGCAAAGGACATGCTGGTCAAGGGCAACCTGCGCTTTGTGGTCAATGTGGCCAAAAAATACCAGAACCAGGGGCTTCCCCTTGCGGACCTGATCAGCGAGGGCAACATTGGACTGATCAACGCGATAGAGCGTTACGACGTGGACAAGGGCTACCATTTCATCAGCTACGCGGTGTGGTGGATACGCCAGGCCATCCTGAAGGCCGTGTGCGAGAAAAGCCGCATGATACGCCTGCCCCTGAACAGGGCCAACGAACTGGTCCAAATCGAGAAGGCCCGCAAGTACGTCAACGCCGGACTGTCCGAAGACGGGGAGATAGGCGAGATCGCCAGGATGCTGGACATGGACCCCGCCCATGTGGCGGACCTGGTCAACGTGTCGCGCGACCTGGTGTCCCTGGACACGCCCGTGTTTGACGAACGCGATTCCAGCGTGCTGGGCGACTTTATAGAAAACGACGCCTATGGGACGCCGGACGAAAACGTCATCGAGCGGGGCCTCAAGGACGACATCAACGCCGTCCTGCTCACGCTGACCGAAAAGGAGCGCGAGGTGGTGCAGTACCGTTTCGGCCTCAACGGGCGCCGCGCCATGAGCCTCAAGGAAATCGGCGACCGTTTCAAGCTGACCAAGGAACGCATACGCCAGATCGAGAAGAACGCGCTCAAGAGGCTGTCAGAGCCCACCCGTTCCGAAGCCCTGGTCGGCTACGTGGCGTAATCTGGCACTTACGAAAAACAACGGCCTTCCCTGCGGGGAAGGCCGTTTAAAATTCTCGTGACGATAACGGGAATCAGCCCACGGACGCTATTCTTGCCTTGGGTATCAGGCAGGCTACCGGTGCCCGGCAACCCGGGAAGGTGTCCAGTTCCTTGGACAACCGTATTTCACCTCGGTTGTCGGCCATGGATCCGGTGATCGACCCGCCGCTTATGGGGACTCGTTTGCCGCCCTCTACCCTGTAGCCCAGGCGCAGCTCGCCGCCAAAGTCCCCTGTGGTAGGATCGACAAAGAAATCCGAGAAGGCGGCGGCCTCGACGTGGGGCTCGGATGCCAGGCGTTCCAGGCTGTCCCGGCCGGCGTCAAGCTCGAAGACAGGATGGTCGCCGGTCGCGGGCAAGCCCAGGTAGTGGGTGTACTTCAGCGGCCCGACCAGGTGTTCCAGCCGGCCATCCGTGATGCAGGGAACGGTACCCAGCGCGGTGCCTTCAGGGTCAAAGGGCGTGGAGCGGGGAGATCCGGCCACCACGGGCACGGCCTTGAGGCGTATGGCGTCGCCCCGGCCGCCGTCCGTACCGACTAGGTCGCCGAGCTTGAACGGCGCGGTTTTGTCATAGGCGAATTGGGCCTGGGTGGCCATGAACCAGTATTCGTATATGTCTGCGGCCAGCGGGCCTTTGAACAGCACGGGCAGACCGTCGCAGGCCGGGGTCGGTATGGCCACCAGGCGGTCTTTTGCCTGCGTCAGCTTGTCGATCATGGCCGCCCTCAGACGTTTGTCATCCGGTTCGGAGAATTCCAGATCGCCGTACAGCTCGATTTCATCCTTGCCGGGCGCGGACGCGTTGACTATGAACTCGGTAAAACCGCGGTATGACCTTTTTTGCACGTCCAGGCCGCGGGAATTGACGATGCGGACGTCATGCGAGGCCAAGAAGAGTTCCAGCGAGTTGATGGACGCGCCGTCTACGGTGGACGCGCCGTACAGGGCAGAGCGGAGTCCTTCCATTGACGATTCCAGCGGCATCCCGGAAAAGCCGCTGGCTACCTGAGCATGGACCGGGGCGCCCGAAGGTTCGGGTATGGGATACCAGGGGTTGCGCATGCCCGCGGCCGCGGTGACCGCCCGGTCGATGGCGGCTTTGAGTTCGGCATGGGTGGCCGTGGGATGAACGCTAACGGAAAAAGCGCCCCGGGTCCGAGCGTCGCCTTCCCCGGCGTCCACGTACACGGCTATTGAATATGAAAGCGTATCCACCGACCGGGCCGTGTCCAGGACGGATCCGGAAAAGTACCACTCCACGCCGCGCTTGCGCGTTTCAGTCAAGCGCCAGTCGTGTATCCTCTTGTCCGCCCTCAGGGCGGCTTGTATGACGTTCAGCATTATCCCAACCTCATTCTGGTTTTAACGTAGGGTCCGCCGGAGGACACCTTGACGAATTCCTTGTAGCCCTTGCCGCAGTATCCCGAGCCAGACAACTCAAAGTCCTTCGATATCATGGTGATCGCGGACAGGACGTCGGGCACGTAGCCGGAACACACCACGGGCGACGCTATCTTACCGGTCAGTTTGCCCGCGCGGATTTCCCTACCGATCATGACGACCAACTGTATGCCCCAGTTTTTTGGATCCTCCATGCCCGAGTTCATCTTTTGGAGCAGCCAGCCGTGGTCTATGCTCGCAAGCATATCCTCAAAGGTGGACGAACCGGGATCTATGTAGGTGTTGGTCATGCGGGCGTAGGCTTTGTGGTCAAAGGCCTGGCGCCTGCCGTTACCGCTCGGCGGGACGCCAAGGGTCAGCGCGGACCCCAGGTCCGATATGCCGGATTTCAGGATGCCGTTTTCTATGATGCGCGTCTTTGTGGCCAGGCGTCCCTCGTCGTCGAACAGGAACGAGCCGCAATGCTCCACCCCCGCCGCGCCGTCCCACATCTGGACGATGGGGCTGGCCACCGGTTTTCCCAGGTATTCAGGGGCTTTGGCCCGGCCTTTGACGAACATGTCGGTTTCCACGCCGTGGCCGAACGCCTCATGGGCCAGGGTGCCGGTTACGTCTGGATCCATGATGACGTCGTATTCACCCGGTTCCATGGGAACCGCCCCGAGCATGTCCACGAGCTCGGTGGCCAGGTCGGGAACTGCTTCCACCACCTCATCCAAAAGCTCGAGTCCCTTGAGGCCGGAGAACGAGCGGTAGTCTTCTTTTGTCGCATCCCCACGTTTGCCTACGGCCACGACGTAGGCTTGGGCCCACATGAAGGCCTGTTCAAGTTCCCGGTTGGGGGACAGGAAGAGCTTGGCAACGCGCATGAACTCCGCTCGGGCGCCCGAGTACACGATCTCCGCAGACGAGCCGGAAAGGGCGTTCCTGGCCTTGGACAAAAGCTCCAGGATGTCTTCTGGCCTTGCGGTAAACGGATCCCGGGCAATAGATCCGAACCACGACTGTCTGGCAGGCTCGTCCGGAAGCGGGGGGTAGCGGCGTGCGGATGCGGCGGCAGCGAGTATCGGATCCAGTGCTCGGCGTACGGTTTCCGAAAGGTCGCCGTCCGGCAGCTCGTTGAAGGCGTGCTCGGCGACGACTCCGTCTTTTTGGGCCCGGAACACAAAGCCACGTTCGACCCAGTTGGAGTCCCCCGCGCGCAATTCCCCCGGCGTGGCGGCGTAATTGGCGCCGAACGAGTCGGTGCCGAGCACCGATATGTAGTCATAGCGCTTGGACAGCGCGTCAACGGCCTCCTTGAGCCGGGGCGCGGCGCCCCTGAGGAAGTCGCTTGGCGGACAGGTATGCATGCATGCTCCTTTTTTTGCCCGGAAGCCCCGGGCGGTGTTTCAGGATAGCCCGAGCAGGCCGCGGTCGCAAGGGCGATTTCCCTTATACTCAAAATGACACGCTCGACGGATGCGGTTCAGGGATATACAATGCTAGGGAGCTGGCGCGGTTCCAGGGTGGGCGCTTGCCGGGGCGCGAAAGGTCGGTATGCATGGAATGGTTGGCCGCAGTCCTTGAAGGGCCGGACATAGATTTTGGAACGGCGTTTGCCCGGCTCGTGGCAAGCCTACTGGCCTGCGGACTGGTCGGCCTGGAACGAGAAATGCGGCGTCAGACCGCCGGCTGGAGGACGCACATCATAATCGGGCTGGGAGCCACCCTGCTCATGATACTGTCCATCTGGCTGCCGCAGACTATCAGCGGCGGGGAAGGCGACCCGGGGCGGATCGCTGCCCAGGTAGTGTCCGGCATAGGTTTTTTGGGGGCGGGGGCCTTCATCAAGGTCGGGAACAATATGAAGGGGCTGACCACGGCCGCCACCATTTGGTTCGTGGCCGGGCTGGGACTGGCCATAGGCGCGGGCATGTGGATACCCGCGGGGGCGGCCCTGATCATAGGCCTCTTGGTGCTGATCCTGCTGGATCCCGTGGAGAAGCGCTGGTTCCCGTCGGAGAGGCTCAAGCTCCTGCAAATCTGGTATGAGGGCGGTTCCCTGGACCGGCAGGCCGTGCACGCGGTGCTGGGAGGATTTGGAATTAAGATCCAGACCATGGACGCGTCCTTGTCGGTGCGCAAAAAGGAAACCAGGCTGTCCGCCCTGGTCAAGGTGCCGGTGGCCATAGACCTGGACGGATTGTTCGGCGCGTTGCAGAAAACGGGCAAGGTGGCAAAGGTCCGACTGCACGAGAACTATTAGGATGGGGGAGTCGCCATGGACGGTACAAAACACATTGAATTGATAGACGCGTTTGCGAGGGCGTACGGCCCGGTCAAGGAGGCCCTGCTGGACGTGGGTCCTGATGAACTGGCCTTCGTACCCAAGGAGCCAGCTGACGCATGGTCCATCAACGACCATCTGGTCCATCTTCTGGACGCGGACATGATGCTCTGGTACCGCGTCAGGGTGGCTGTGGCCGAGCCCGGTATCGAGGTGCCGGTGTGGGACCAGGATGCCTGGCAGCGGCGCCTGGCCTATTCGTCCCTGGGCGGCCTGACCTGCCTGACGCTGGCCGAGTCGGTGCGCGCGGTAATGGCCACGGCGCTCAGGGCCCTTGCCGTTGGCGACTGGTCCGGGTACTGGCTGCAGCATCCCGAGCGGGGCCGGATGGGGCTGGAGGATATCTTGGCGCTGTACCGCGACCACGCGGGCGTGCATCTGGCCTATATTGAAAGAAACTTGGCCGCGTTCCACCGCGTCGCTTAAAAAATGGACCGCCCTACGGGGGCGGTCCGCTCGTATGCGCCGGGCAAACGGAGGTCAACCCCGTAGCTCGTCCAGTTCGCCCTTTACTTTGAGGTACTCCGTGTTTAATCTGGACATCCTGAGGTTCAGCCGGGCCAGGCGCTGGGCCAGGAGCCGGGCAAGGAATATGCCGTAATGCGGGTTGTCCCGGATCAGATTGACGAAATCCTGCTTGGATATTCGTATGAGGACGCTTTTGCCCTTGGATATGACCGTGGCGGAACGGCGGTTTGACAGGAGAAAGCTCATCTCGCCCATGAACATGTCGTCCGGGGTGAGCGCGGACATCAGCTTGCCCTTTGAATACACGTACAGGGTGCCGGACACGATATAGTAGAGGTAGTCGGATTCTTCCCCTTCTGAGCAGATGTACTGGCCGTCTTGGAAGGTCATCTCGCGGGACAGGTCAAAGATTGCCGGGATGGTGTTGGACTCGTTGCGCTGGTGCTCGACCTCGAAAGACACCTCGTTGCCCGAGTCGTTGTAGCTGAGCTTGCTCACGTACAGTTGGGCCATCTTCATGCCCATGCCATGCAGCTCGGGTTGGTCGCGTTTGGCGGCAAGGCGCGCCCGCCAGTCAAAGCCGGTGCCTTCGTCGCGTATGATGAAACGGCTCCAGTCCGGCGTGATGGTGTAGGTAAAATACACCTTGCGGGCCCGTATGTCGGCCGCTTTGTTCTTCTCCCGGATCAGGTCCATGATGTCGCCGTTGCGCTCGAGCCACCTGGTTTTTTCCTCGTAGCTGATGCGGCAGTTGCCGTGCTCTATAGCGTTGATGAGGAGTTCCAGGAGGGCAACGTGCAGCTTCTCCCGGGTGTCTTTGTTGATCAGGTTGGCGTTGAACAGGTAGTTGGTGACCAGGTTCGAGTATGTGGTGATGTCCAGCGGGTCGTTGTCAATGACGAAAGACCCGGCGATGTTCTTGATCAGATGCTGCTGGATGCCGCGCTGGAAGAGGATTTGCTTGTTCTGGCGGAGGATTTTCAGCAGGCGGAGAAAGCCGCGCTCCACGTCGCGCTTCTTGATCACGGCGATCACGTTTTGGTCGCGCATGGCCTCCTGAAGCTCTTTGTCCTCCATGTTGTCATGGATGGCTATGATCCCGCCGTAGTACAGCCAAGGGTCCTTGCGGATCTCGTCCAAGAGCCCGATGGAGTCCACAGAGGTGTCGGAAAAGTTGACGATCTTGATCTCGGGCAGGTCGTATTTGAGGAACGCCGTAACCTCGTCCCGGCCGGTCATGAAAACGGGCACAAACTCGCTGCCAAAACTCTCGCACTGGGCCCGGATGAACTCGTTCAGGCGCATATCGCTGCTGATGACGGGAATCTTACGCATGCGGAAACCTCTCCTGGCATCTACGAATGTTTCATTCATAGGCAACGTTTCTTTCCTATCTGTAGAATCGGCCAGTATTCTAACGCATATAAGCCCGTTTCTAAAGCCCTCTCCGGCCCGATTTTCCACTTCGGGCCCATAGTTGACATTTTGGTGGATTTATGGAAAATAACCGCCTGCGAGGGCCCTTAGCTCAGTTGGTTAGAGCTGCGGACTCATAATCCGTAGGTCGCTGGTTCAAGTCCAGCAGGGCCCATAAAAAGCCGTCCCGCCCATAAGGGCAGGACGGCTTTTTATATAGAGCCCTGCTGGACTTGAACCGAAGCACGCGCCGAGCAAAGCGAGGAGGAGCGGCTATGGATGGCCGCGTAAGCGTGCGGAGGCGGGCTGGAGGGCGAGTACAGGAAGTACGAGCCCGGAAGGCAAGTCCAGGAGCCCCGCATAGCGGGGCTCTCACATGGATGCCCTGCTGGACTTGTGCCGCCGCCCGCCCGTGGCGGGCATGGTGATCGCTTCCCCGAGGCGCCGCCCCGGAGGGGTGGTACCGGGCGCTAGCCTTTTAGGCAGCGCTTGGCGGCTATCCTGCCTGTCATGATGGCGGTCGGGCCGCCTGCCGGGCTGTATACCCACTTTCCGGCGGCATATACATCGGGCAACGCCGTCTTTACGGAATCCCCCATGCGGAACATGCTACTGACCGTGGGTATGTCGGACTCAAAGGACCAGCCCACGATCGACCCTTCCGAGCTACCCACACGCTTGTAGATCGATACCGGTGAGGCTGAAAGGGTGAACAGAACCTTGTCCTTCAGGCCGGGGTACAGGCTCGACGATAGGGTGTCAACGAACTCGGTTTCCACATGCCGCTTGAATTCGTCGTACCAGCCGGCGGCACGGATATTTTCGGTCAGCTGGTAGTCGAACAGGGCGCTGATGATGATGCCTGTCTGGCCCGCCGGGGCGGCGGCCGGTTCCCTCAGGGCTGGTATCGAAATCTCAAAGGTGTTGTAGCGGCAGAACCCCCTCAGCCACGCGTACACCTCGTCCTTGGATGCCGTGTCCCAATGACGTAACAGGTCCTCGAGCTTGCCGGTGTGGATGTTCCCGAGCCCGCGCCGGTCGGGCGTGTAGAAGACATGACCGCTTGCTGCTTGGCCAAAGGTCTCAGGCGGCAGGTCCACGCCGGCGAACACGGAATACACGGATTCAGCGCCGCGGTGCGAAAGGATCGCCACCTTGCGTCGCTCGAACAAAGCCTGATCCCTGCCGCTCAGGCCAGTCACCGAACTCAGGGCGTATAGTGCTTTGAGGTCTCCCGTCCATATCAGTTTGTTGTACCGGTACTCGTTGCCTGAGACGTCGGTTATGCTCTTGGCGCCGGCGTCAACGGCGACGATGGTGGTATCGGTTAGTATGCCGCCCCCTCGTTTCCGTATGGCGTCGGCCAGGGTGTCGATGAACGCGCCTACACCGCCCCTGGGGTAGATATAGTCGCCATAGAGGGCAAAATAGCTCAGGGCGAAAAACACGGGCGTTTTACGGAAAAAATGCTGGCCAATGATATCTTTCAGCGACTGGTTTGGCGAGAGGGTGTCCAAGTAGTCCTCGAACGGCGTGTCCATTTTGGATATGCGGTACATAGTCCTGAAAAATTTCAGCATCCAGGCCGCGAGCGATGGCGCAATCGCAAGCACGCTTTTTTTCTTCTTCGAGAAGAGCGGATTGTCCACACCGTAGAGCACTTTCATATCTGAGATGATGGAACGGATGGCCTGGACGATCCTGTCAACATCGGCCTCGCTGCCGGGATACAGGTCCTTGAGGGCGCTACCGTAGGCCTCAAGGCTGCTTTCGCCCTCTATACGAAGTAGCTTGTCCTCGATGCCCAGGGTGATGGGATTGGGCAACACGTCGATGTCGATGCCGAATTCCTTAATGAGGGGTTTTACCAGCCCCGCGTTGACCAGGGCCCGCGCCCCGCCCTCAAAACGGAAACCCTGGTGGGTAAACGAGTTCATGAGGCCGCCGCAGGTCGCGTTCTTCTCCACAAGGAGCACCTTCCGACCCTTGTGGGCCAGCGTCAGGGCCGCGGTCAGCCCGGCGATGCCCCCGCCTACCACGATGACGTCGTGCTCCGTCACAGCGTCACTCCTTTCTCTTTCAGAAGCTCGGCCGTCTTGTCCCGCAATGCCTCGGCGGCGGCTATATCCCTTGCCGGAGGCGCCAGCTCCTCCTCGGTTGTCAGGTGGAAAAAGACTCCGCTCGTCCTGGACAACTCGCTGGCGGCGCTCAGATAGTACAGGGCCTCGGCGGACAGCTCGGGCGACGCCGAGTATTTGTCTATGACATTCCTTTTGTACCACTTATAGAACTTGCCGTTGTCCTTTCCGGAATCCGTACGCACCATGCCCGGATGCATGGCATTGACCGTGACGCCGTAGGGTTCCAAGTCCCGGGCCAGCAGGTGCATGGACAGAAGCTGGGCTACCTTGCCGGATCCGTAGCCTTTGATGCCCGAATACCGCCGGCGCTCCCACTGGAGGTCGTCCAGGCGGAGTCCCCACACGGCGAACCGATAGGCCTCTGAGGAGACGAAGATAATCCGGCCAGCTTTGTCGTGCTTGAATTTTTCAGTCAGCAGAGCGTTGATGACGAGCGGCGCTAGGTAATGCAGGGCGAAGTTTTCCTCAAACCCGTCGGAAGTAAGCCTGCGTTTGGCCAGATGAATGCCCGCGTTGTGGATGAGTGCGTCTATGGGCCTCTCGAGGGCGGCAAGCTCCCGCCCGGCCCGTTGCATGTCAGCAAGGACGGACAGGTCTGCGGTGATGTACTCCACGCTGGTCCCAAAGGCCTCAGAGAGCTCCTTGCGGACGAGCTCTGATTTCTCCGCATTCCTGTTGATCATGATGATCCGGGCGCCCATGGAGGCGAACTTTCGCGCCGTATGGTAGCCCACCCCGGACGTGGCGCCTGTGATTACGGCCAGGCGGTTTTGGAAGGACGCTTCGCAGCGCTTTGGCTGCACTTTCATGTTCTTGATCATGGATAGTACGTTGGACCACTTGTACTGCGGCCAATACCGGCTGATCATAGGGTTTGGCATGCGGTTCTCCTCGCAAGGTGCCCTGTAATTGTAATTGCGAACCAGGCTCCGGACAATAAAAAAGCGACAAGGTCCGCCTCAGGCGCTCAAACAGCCTACTGTTGAAAAGCGGGGCCAAATGCGTTCCACTACATAGGTATGAAGACCAAGAGCGTACTGTTCATGTTCATTGCCCTTATGGGCGTGCTTGTTGCCGCCGGTATCTTGTTCCGCGACGAGTTTCTGGCCTTTCTGCGCCGCCCGGAATTGTACGGACATGCCCTGTTTGCCCACGTGGTCGCGGCCACGCTGTTCTTTGCCAACGCCGCGGTGGGCATGCTCTGGGAGCGGCGTAGCCTTGTGTCAGGGCGCAAGGACGTGATCCTGCATACCTATGCAACGGTGGCCTGGCTGGACGCGCGCTTGTCGTCGCCCCTCATCATCCTGTCGCTCGTGTCAGGGCTCATGCTTAGCGCCATCGCGGGAGACCTGTGGCAGATAGGCTGGCTGTCCGTGAGCTTTATCCTCTTCGTATTTTCTGGCTTGTTCTGGATCTTGAGCGACATTCCCACGCAGTACAAGGTCAAAAGGCTGATGGCCCCCCTGGATCCAGCAGATCCCGACCTGCCCGACGAACTGACGCGGCTTTTGAGACTGCGCTGGTGGATCAGCCTGGCCGGCGTCGCTCCCTTGGTGGTCGTCTTTGCCCTGATGGTATACAAGCCCGCCCTGCCGGCGGTAGCGACCTGGTTCAGATGACGCGGGATCGCCAAGCGACCATAAACCGATTCTGGCCGGAAAAGAGGCTGAACGTGAATGCAACGAGAAAGAGCTCCGTAGCAATCGCCATGAGTATCGTCCTTTTGGCCCTGGCTTCCTGCCTGTCGAACGGCAAGGCGGGAGAGGATCAACTTTCGGATACCAAGGACGTGTGGGATACGGTAGTGGACTACGCGTATATACAGAAGTTGATGCAAGACGCCGTGCCCCCGGAACTGAACACGCGGGGTAAGATACAGCGCATCGAGGACAATCTGTATTCCATCAAAAGGTATGAACAGGACTATGAGTCCAGGGTGTTGGAGGAACGTCGGCACGTTTTTTACGGCGAGGATGGCGCCATAGTGAGAGACGAGCGGTATGAGACCATTCTATATACCAGCGTTAACAGCGACTATGCCTACGACGAGCGTGGCCGCCTGGTAAGCGTGGTGCGGGAGATAAGCGGGAACGAATCGGAAACGACCGCGATAGTCTACGACGACGCGCACGCTCTTTTCACCCAGGTAACGAGACGGAACGGAGAATTTTTCTTCGGGCGGGTTTTTCTGTTCCGCGAGGGGGTGATTGAGGAACGTTCCCTGGACGAGGACGGTGTTGAATCCGAGGACTGGCATGAATATAGGCTGAACGATTTCGGTAAGCTCGACGAGGTGGTGTCCTGCCGCGGGGGCAAGCGCGTGGTGGTCGAGAAATACCGATACGGCAAGAATGGGCTACCTGAAAGGCTGGAGCGCTACGGTGTTGATGGATCTCCGTCCTTTGCCCTGGAATATACCCGAGATCCGCGACGCCGCACGTTTTTAGTGACGGCCTTCGACAATGCTGGGAATATAACTAGAACCGTACTCCATGAGTACGATGGCCATGACACGATCATCTATATGAGGAGCGAGTACCCTCAATACGGCGAATGGGAGGAGAAACAGTACGTGAATGAATACGACGAATGGGGGAACGTGGTACGCCGCACGTGCGAATCCACCATGTACGCCAACGGCGATTTTGCCAAGGAGATATGGGTCAGGGAATACCGCATCCTGTACTTCTGACCAAGCTGCGGCTGATGCCCCGGTTTGTATCCGGAACCGCGTCCTTTGCCGGGCTCCCGCTCCCGGGTAATGCTGGTCCGCTTGACACATGGACGCCCTTCAGGGCATTCTGCCGCTCGTCGCGCGGGAATAGCTCAGTGGTAGAGCGCCACCTTGCCAAGGTGGATGTCGCGGGTCCGACTCCCGTTTCCCGCTCTCGGATCCTGATGTTGGATAGACCAATGGGATCCTTTAATACCCCCTGATTTCACTGTACGCGTGAAAGGCGGCCCGCATGTACGGGTCGCCTTTCCGTTTTCCGCAGGGTGGTCGTCGCCGCTTGCCTTGCCGGCGCGGCTTGGCCTAGCATACAGGCATGGGATATGCAGAATTTGACCTGAGCGTTCCCGTTGGCTCGGGTCCGGACGAACTACTTGCCGCCATACGTCGCGCCGTAAACACCGACACGTTCACCTTCGAAATCCTCCTCAAAAGCCTGGATGCCAGGAAAAAGAGCCGAATAGTCTGGACGTACAGGGTGGGCGTGCGTTCCCCTGCCCTGCGAGGCCCCGTCCCCACGGCGGCGCCGGGCCTCGAGCATGGGCAGCTTGGCAGGGGGCGGCGGATCGTGGTCGTCGGTACGGGGCCCGCCGGCTTGTTCTCGGCCCTGTATTTGGCGCGGTCCGGGTTCAAGGTGACCGTGCTCGAACGCGGTGGCCGGGTGGAAGCCCGGAAAGAAGCCATAGACGCCTTTGAGGCAGGTGGGGCGTTTTCAGCCGCCAACAATTACTGCTTTGGCGAGGGCGGGGCGGGAACGTTTTCTGACGGCAAGCTGAGCTCGCGTACCAAGGGAATAAATGCGGAGCGTAATTACGTGTACGACGCGTTCATCTCGGCCGGCGCTCCGGACGAGATCCGCTATATGACCCACCCCCACCTGGGCAGCGACCTGCTCTTTGGCATGACCGCGAGACTGCGCGGCCTGCTCCTGGAGGCGGGCTGCGAGCTTGTCTACGACACCCGTTTCTTGTCCCTGGCCGAGTATGGTTCCGGTACCGTGCGCTACATACATACCGACGCCGGCGACCTGGACGCCCATGCCTTTGTGCTGGCTGTCGGGCATTCGGCCTATGAAACCCATCGGTCGCTCATATCCTCCGGCGTGCCGTACCGCGTCAAGAATTTTGCCCTGGGTTTCCGCGCGGAGCATGCCCAGGAAATCATCAACCATGCGCAGTGGGGCGTGCCGGCTCTCCCGGGGGTCAAGGCGGCGGAATACCGCCTGACCGCCCAGGCCGGGCAAACTGGCGTATACACGTTTTGCATGTGCCCCGGCGGCACGGTGGTCCAGGCATCGGCCTATGGCGACGCGTCCGTGGTCAACGGCAAGAGTGATTACGCGCGGGACGGGTTGTATGCCAACGCGGCCGTGGTGGCCGGGGTGGACCTGGCGCGGCTGACCGGCCGTGACATGCGCGCGGAAGACGCCCTGGACTGGCTTGAGGACCTCGAGCGTCGATTCAAAGACACCTCCGGCTGGAAAGTTCCCGCAATGACCGTGCGTGATTTTTTGAACGGCAGATCCGGCTCGCCGCTTGAGAAGACCAGTTACGCGCACGGGCTGGCGCCCGCCGACCTGGCCGAACTGCTGCCGGCCGGTCTGGTGGCTCCGCTGCGGGAAGGCTTATCGTCGTTCTGCTCAAAACTCAGGGGCTTTGATACCGGAACCATCATGGGACTGGAAAGCAAGACAAGCGCGCCGATACAGGCGGAGCGGGATGCCGGAACGCTTTGCTCCGGGTACGACAATCTGTACCTGGCCGGTGAAGGAAGCGGCTGGTCGGGAGGCATCGTCAGCTCGGCGGCGGACGGCCTTCGCGTCGCCCAGGCTATCTGCGGACGGAGCTGAATGAACCTGCCGGGTGGCCCGGGCTGTTTACCCAAATGCTAAACCGGTTTATACTCCGCGTATGGCATGCATAAACGCGTTGCTCTTGCCCGGAGCGCCCGGGCTGCCTCAATGAAGGACGGGATTCTGGCATGAAAGTTCTGGTATCGGGCTTGGTGAACATAGAAACCACGCTGAAAATTCCCTGCTTCCCTTTGGACTACAGCCCTGTGCTCTATCCTTTCAACGGCGTGGGCTCGACGGTTTCCGGGGTGGGCTTCAACTTGGCCTTGGCCCTGCAAACGCTCGGGCACGACGTCGAGTTCCTCACCTTTCTTGGGAACGACACTCCAGGAGCGGTGGCCATGTCAGAGATAGCCAAGCTCGGCGTGGCCACCGACCGGATACTGAGAAACCTGCCCGCCACTCCCCAGTCCGTCATTTTGTACGATGACGATGGCCGCAGGCAGATACACGTTGACCTGAAGGACGTGCAGGACCGGCGTTACCCGGCGGGCCTGTTCCGGTCGGCCGTCGATCACGCCGACGCGGTCGTGGTGTGCAATGTCAATTTCAACCGGGAACTGCTTCCGGCGGCCGCCAAGCTGGACATCCCCGTATTCACGGACGTGCATGTCCTGTCCGATCCCCGGGATGAGTACAACCGCGATTTCATGGCGGCCGCGGACGTGCTGTTCCTGTCCGACGAGGGGCTATGGTCGCCCCCGGATGAAGCGGCCAGGCAATTGGCTGACCTATACGATTGCCGCATCGTGGTGATAGGGCTCGGAGCCGAGGGCGCGCTCCTGTGCGAGCGGGGCCAGCCATCCGTCTGGGTGCCCGCGGCCCATCCACGGCCCGTGGTGTCCACCATAGGGGCCGGAGATGCGCTGATGGCGTCGTTCGCGCACGGCATGTTGGCCGGCTTGAAGCCCGCGGATGCCCTACGCAGGGCCGTGATGTTTGCTGGATGGAAAATAGGCGAAGCGGGAGCGGCCTGCGGCTTCCTTGACGCGCAGTCGCTCGACACACTCTGCAGGGGGCAACAAGCCCCCGACCGCGGACGAGCTTGAAGGGAGACGTTATGAATCACCGGACACGCATAGTGAGGACCGCCGCCGCGCTGGTGTGGCTCATGTTTATCGCGGGCTGCGGCCGGCCTCCGACGCCATCCGGCTCGGGCGCCGCAAAATATGAGACCGTGGCGCCCGGAACCGTGGAGCAACTGGGGCATCCGCTGATGGCAAGCGTCGTGCCTGCCCACGAGGTCCTGAAACCCACGGCTGACGAGGTCGTCGTGTACTACGTACGCGCGGACAAGAATTACGAGCCCTGGGGTTTCTGGCTGTGGGCTTTGCCTGGAGGGGACGGCGCTGCCGCGTGGAACCAGACCCAGAAGCTCTCCGTTGTTGAGGGCGTGGCGTACCTGAAATTCAGAAAGGACGGGTATACCTTGGGCATGAAAACCGTGGGTCCTGACGGCCAGTTCGGCCTGATACCCAGGAAGGATGCTTCCTGGGACAAGGATGGGGACAAGGACCGCGTGCTGGACGCATCGGTGTCCAACGAGTGGGTGGTGTTCGAGAAGGACCAGAAGACCTACCCCTACGGTCCCTACACGCCAACCATAGACGGAGCCAGGCTGGTCGGCCCACGGGACATCGTGCTGGATCTGTCCGGGCGCTACGGCCTTGACACAGACGGCGGCCCGTCGGGCTTTGCGGTGCGGTCGGCGGACGGCTCCAGGGAATTCGCCGTGGCCGGAAGCGCCAACAACGCCGACCCGGGGCACGCGGACAACAATTACGCCAGGCGCGTGCTCGTGACCCTGAAAGAGGACGCCCCGTTGGACCTGCCGCTGGTGGCCGAGCATCCTTCGTTCCTGGCGCCCGCGCCCGTCAACACCGCGGCCTACGCGGCGGAACGGGCTGACACCCTGGTGCCGCCGGAGGGCTACCGCCTGGGCGCCATCTACGACCAGGTTGAAAGGCGCGTGGAATTCCGCCTGTGGTCTCCGTTCGCCAGCCGCGTGGCCGTCAGGCTGTACCGCAAAAACCAGGCGGCCGTTCCCGATTTTGAGCTGGACCTGTCCAGGGACCCAGCCACCGGTGTTTGGTCGGGGAGCTTTGACGCCGTGGATCCGGACGGCCTTTTCTACGAATACTCGGTGTTCTCGGGCTCGTCGGTACGCGTAGCCCTGGATCCCTATGCCGTGGGCATGGACGTCTTCACCGGCAGCGGCCCGGGGCGAGGCGCCATCATCAATCCGGCCAGGACCCTTCCGCCTGGCGGATGGGAAGGCCTTGAAAGCGTCGACCTGGGCAGGCGGGAGGACGCGGTCATCTACGAGCTGTCCGTCCGCGACTTTACCATTGCCCCGGAAGCCGGGGTCCGGGCTCGCCCGGGCTCGTATCTGGCCTTTATAGAAAAGCTGCCCTACCTCCGCGACCTTGGCGTTACCCATGTCCAGCTCATGCCCGTGCTCAATTTCTACTACACGGACGAGCTTAGGACCGGTTTTGAGGCCAACGCCCGCGCCCACGACAACAACTACAACTGGGGTTACGATCCCCACAGTTACTTCACGCCGGAAGGCTGGTACGCCAGCGATCCCCGGGATCCCTACAAGCGCATCGTCGAGCTCAAGACCCTGATCAGGGAAATCCACAGGGCTGGCATGGGCGTCATCCTGGACGTGGTGTACAACCACACGGCCAACGTGTCCGTGCTGGACGACGTGGTGCCCGGTTACTACTACCGGCGCGACGCCACGGGAGCCCTGACCAGCCAGTCGGGCTGCGGCAACGACGTGGCAAGCGAGAGGACCATGGCCAGCCGCCTGATCCGTGATTCCATCTATCACTGGGTCAGCGAGTACAAAGTCGACGGTTTCCGCTTTGACCTGATGGGACTGATAGACGCAGACACCATACTCAAGGCCAGACAGGCCGTGGCGGCCTTGCCCGGTAAAACCAACATCCTGTTCCAGGGAGAAGGCTGGAAAATGTACCAGGGGCCCGCCCTGGCCGTGCTGGACCAGAACTACATGGGCAAGACCAACCTGGTGTCCGTGTTCAACGACGAGTTCCGCGACATCCTCAAGGCCGGCGGACTCAACGACCGCGCAAAGGGCTTTATCACGGACAAGCCGGTCAACACCGAGATGATCTTCAACAACCTGGCCGGCCGGCCCATGCTCAACTACAGCGCGGACCAGCCGGGCGATTCCATGAACTATGTGTCCGCCCACGACAACCTGACCCTGGCTGACAACATAGCCTTCAACATAGGCCTGTCCCGAGCCAGCGCCGCAGGGCGCGCCGAGATAGCCGCGCGAGCCAAGCTGGCCTATTTCCTGGTGCTGACCGGCCAGCCCATACCCTTCCTGCACGGGGGCGACGAACGTGGCCGTACCAAGCCCAGGCTCAAGGCGACCAGCGAGGTGACGGGCGACTATGTGCACAACAGCTATGACGCCTCGGACGACATCAACCAGTTTCCCTGGAAGGTCCAGCCCGAGTTCGAGAGCCTGGCCCGCTGGGTCCGCGGCCTCATAGCCATACGCAAGGCCGAGCCGTCCCTCCGTCTGGGCGACGCAGGCGCGGTGTCGGGCGCCATGACCCAGCTGACCCATGACGACCAGCGCTCCATGGGCTGGGTAGTACGGCACGGCGGGGTCACCCTGGTCATGCTGGTCAACGCGCGGTCGGACAAGGCCGTTACCTTTGAGACCGGCATGGACCTGTCCGGGGCGGCCATACTTGCCAACGGTGTCGACGCGGCGGCGGGCGGCGTGAGCGCCCAGGGAAAAACCACGGTGCAGGGTACCACGGTCACGGTAGAGCCCCTGGCCGCCGTCATGCTGAAACTGTGAGGCGGGCATGAAGACCAGACGTGTAATGTTTTTGGCTTTTCTGGCCGCGGTACTCTTGCTGTCTTGCCAAAACCCGGCGCCCGAAAATGAGGCCGGTACCGCTCAGGCGGCCGTGCCCGGAACCCGGTGGTGGGAGAACGCAGACGGCCCCGCGTACCAGGTGCTGGTGTATTCGTTCGCGGACGCCGACGGAGACGGCTGGGGAGACCTGGCAGGACTCACGGCGTCGCTTGACTACCTGAACGACGGCGACCCGGCAACGGCCACGGACCTTGGCGTGTCAGCCCTCTGGCTGTCGCCCATACATCCGTCCGCCTCGTACCACGGTTACGATGTCCTCAACTACAAGGCCGTGCATCCTCGGCTGGGCACCCTGGACGACTTTGACGCCTTTGTGGCGGCCGCCCACGAGCGGGGCGTCAAGGTCATCCTGGACATGGTGTTCAACCATACATCCCGCCAGCATCCCTGGTTCCTGGAAGCCCTGAAAAATTCCCGGAGCGAGCACGCGTCGTTCTACGTGGAGCATGACGGCAAGAGCGACTATGGCACCGGCGGCATGGGCCGCTTCTACGACGCGCGCAGGCCTGACGGGAGCGTGTTCAGATATTTCTCCGCATTCTGGGACGGCATGCCCGACCTCAACCTGGCCAATCCCAAGGTGGTGGACGAGCTGGAATCTGTGCTGGCTTTCTGGCTTGAGCGCGGCGTGGACGGTTTCCGCTTTGACGCTGCCAAGCACGCGTTCGATCCCAACGAGCTTCCCAAGGGAATGCCTACCATGGCGAGCACCAAGGCTTTTTGGGAGGACCTGCGGGCGTCTGCCCGGGCCATAAAGCCGGACGTGTTCTTCATTGGCGAGGTCCTGTCGGAAAATCTCACGGAGGTTGCAGCCTATGCCTCCGTGTTCGATTCCCTGTTCGACTTTCCCGGGGCTGCGCAGACCCTGGACCTGGCGGGCGGCGGGTCGGTCAGCGGTTCTCTTGCCGCTTATGGACGTCTGGCAGCTCGGTACGACCAAATGCCGGGCTTCCAGCCCGCGCCGCTTCTCACCAACCACGACCAGGACCGCGCGATGAGCGTCCTTCTGGCCCGGGCGGGTCTAGACGCGGCGAGCGGTATCAACGGCCGGCCGGGCGAGGCTTCTTCCGTTACAGCCCTGAGATCGCTGACCGTGGCTCGGGCCAAGCTGGCCGCGTCCGTGGCCCACACCCTGCCCGGCCTGCCCTTTGTGTACTACGGCGAGGAGCTGGGCATGGTCGGAAGGCGCTACGCCAACGACGACGTGGCCCGCAGGGACGCTTTTGTCTGGAACGACGCCCGCTCGGCGCCCACGGTCACCTGGACGCGATCGAGCAATAAGCTGGAGAGAGGCCAGAACCAGGGTACCACGGGAGCCGCCGAGCAGGCGGCGGATCCAGACAGCATCCTGTCGCTGTACCGGAGCCTATCGGCCCTGAGGGCGGCAAGCCCGGCCGTCAGGACCGGAGCGTTTCAGGCCGTGCCCTGGCAGGGTTTTGAAAGCCAGTCATCCGTGGCCTGGTTGCGTTCGGCTGAGGACCAACGCGTGCTCGTGGTGCACAATCTGGGGGCGGACAAATTCAGGGCGCCGGTGCCCGAGGGAGTGAGCCTTCTACCGCTGTGGACTGCGGGCGCTGGCATGGTATTCGGCCGGGCGCCGCTCGTGCCGGGGCAGAGCGTGTCCGTCCAGCCCTGGGACTCAGCCGTGTTCGAGGTTGGCCAGCCCTGACGCCTTACAAAACCTGGGACGCCGCCTGGCGGTACCGGGACATGTAGAGCAGAACAACGCGAAGGCCGGCCAGGAGTGAGTAGGCCAGCCAGGCCATGGGCGCGGGAACGGCAGGGACGGCCAGCCCGACGAGCCCCGCCAGAAAGGCCGGCCCGGCGCATAGGAATACGCTGGTTTTGATGCCGGCCAGCGGCGCAGGCTTGGCCTTGGTTTCAGAAAATCTCGGCCGCCTTCTCAGCTCGGCCAGGGACAGGAACACTCCCATGATGGCCACAAAAAACAGGTTTTGGACCAGCATCAGCAGGGTCAGCGTCAGCACGGCTGACGGCAGGCCGGCGTACACGGCCGTGTGGATAATGCCGCCTATCAGGTCGGCCATGTCCCGGTAGTCGGAAGCGGCCGTGGCCACCGTATCCGACGACAGGCCATCGAAGGGTTCCCAGGACGACGCTATGGCCGCGCCGGACTCAGGGTTGCTGATGACCAGGCGGTCCGAGCCGAACCACAATACCTTGCCCGAATCCGGCGCGGGGCTTCCAGCCTGTCCCACCACGGTTGCCCACGCGCCAGCCTCGAACACGGCAGGGCCTGAGCCTTTGGTGCTCAGGGCGCCGCCGGCCACCGACCAGGAATTTCCGTGTTCGGCCATGGCCATGAAGGCGGCGCCCAGGCCGTCGTAGTTCCGGATGTCCGCTAGGAACGCCGATTCCCGCCAGCGGCCCGCCGCAAAGGGAAGGGCCGCCGCCGCCGCTGACGCCAGGAAAAAGGCAGCCGCCAGCGGCCAGGACAGGCGGCCGGTACGCTCGGCCGCCTTGTTGGACACCCAGGAAGCGGCGGCCGTGGCCAGGGCGGGCCGCCCGCGCGCCGCCTTGTCGTCGTCGTCCATCCCCTAGCCCTTCTCTGCGCCGGAAGCCATGCCGTACACGATGAACCGCTGCATGTAGAACTGCACCAGGGTAATGGGCAGGGCCAGCACCAGCGCGCCCGCCATGAAATTCAGCGGATTGTAGTAGACGGTGATTAGCGGGTCGGTCAGGCGGTACAGGAAAATGGCCACCGTCTGGTTTTGCATGTTGAGGAGCTGGAACGGCAGCATGTAGTCCATCCAGGGCGCCATGAAGGCGTTGACGGCCACAAAGCCTATGATGGGCGTTGCCAGCGGCAGGATGATCTTGAAGAAGACCGCCGACTTGGACGCCCCGTCTATGGTCGCCGCCTCGTCTATGGCCAGGGGTATGGACCGCAGGTACCCGCGTATCAGGAAGGTGTTGTAGGGTATGGCGCCGGCCGCGTAGATGAACACCAGGTAGATGGGTTTGTTGAGCCAGCCAAAAGTCCTGAAGATCATGAAGATGGCTATCATGCTCATCAGCGAAGGGAAGACCTGCAGGATCAGGAAGGTGGTCAGGATGGGCTTCCTGCCCTTGAAGCGGAAGCGGCTGAACACGTAGCCGGTCATGGTGGTGATGAGGGCCACGACCACGGTGTTGAGCACGGCCACAGACAGGGAGCGCAGGAATGCCGCCACGAAATCCGGCAGCACCGCGCCCGTCTGGCTTTTGTAGGTGAACAGGTACTGGTAGTGCTCCAGCGTGAAGTCGGAGAATTTCGGCAAAAGGGGCACGCCGGCCAGCAGTTTGCCCTTGGTGAGGGACGCCACGACCATCCACGCCAGCGGTATGATCACGATGGCGCACACAAAGGTCAGCCACCCGTAATGCAGTATCGTAAGGAGGGTTTTCTTGAGCTTGGGCCCTCCGATGGCGTTCTTGCTCATTCCCCGGCCTCCTCTTTGAACGACTTGGACCTGAGCATGCTGAACACCGCGAAACCGCCTATCAGCATGAACACGACGATGGAGTACACGGCGGCCGTGTTGTACTGTTCAAAGTCCTTGGTGAATGACAACTTGTATATCCAGGATATCAGGATGTCCGTCTGTCCGGGCATGGCCGACCCTATGATGCGCATGCTGTCTGGCACCAAGGACGGGTCCCAGGACGGTCCTCCGCCCGTGAGGAAATACACGGCTCCGAAGTTATTGAAATTGAAACTGAAGGTCATGATCAGGGCCGGCACGGTGGCCGCCAGCACCATGGGCAAGGTGATATACCTGAAGCGCTGGAAGCCCGTGGCGCCGTCTATTTCCGCCGCCTCGTACAGCTCCCTGGGCAAGGTGGACAACACGCCTATGATCATCATCATGTGGTAGGGCGCGCCGAGCCACAGGTTGACCAGCACAACGACAAAGCGGGCAAGTTTGCCGTTGTATATCGGCTGGAACCAGAAGATGGGCGAGTCTGCCTGGCCCGCCAGCCCTATGTCGTGCAGGAAATTGGAAACCGGTTCCATCAGCCCGGACGCGAACAGGAACTGGTTCACAAGACCGTCCTTGTCAAAGGCGTTCCTGAACACCATGAGGCTTACGAGGGACGGCACGGCCCAGGGCAGGATCATGATGGTGCGCCATAGCTTTTTGCCCTTGACCAGGGGCGATTCCACGACCATGGCGTTGAGGAAGCCCAGGGCGTACACAGTAAACGAGGACATGAACGCCCACACCACGGTCCAGAGGAATATCTGCCCAAAGATGGACAGCCAGCCGGGATCAAGGGCCAGGAACCTGAACGTGTCCAGGCCGACCCACTCGATCAGCTTGGCTCCCAGCTTGATTCGGTAGGTGTAGTTGGTGAACGCGAGCAAAAACTGGTAGACGATGGGTATGACCGTGAACATCAGGATGAGGAGGAAGGCCGGCGCTGACGTGATGTACACGTACAGGCTGTCCCATATCCGCAGCCAGAAGGCCTTAAAGCCTTCCACGGTTCCCGTGAGCTGCTTCTTGACCGCTGTCCGGTAGGCGTCCGACACCCCGAAGGCCCACAGAAGGGCGACAACCAGCAGGATGGCCATGGCTATGAGGCCGTTGCCCAGCAATACCACGGAGTTGTCTGCGCTCATCCAGGGGCTGGCGCGGTCGTACAGCTCTATCCGTGCGCCCGCGTATTCCGCGTCTATCGGCAGGCGGCCGAGCGTGAACAGGCCCCAAACGCCCCGGGTAAAAAAGCCGCCAAAGTCGCGGACAACGTAGGCTTTATCGGCCTTGGAGTAGTCGGGGTAGGTGAACGAGCCAGGGGTGAAGAATTGGGCTTCCGAGTCCTCTCCGCCAAAAAGGTCGCCTCCGAACAGGTCCTCAGCAGGTCCGGATTCTTCCTCGGCCATTGCGCCGAACAGGGCGCCAAGATCCACCGCCTGCGGCCCACCTGACTGGGCCGCGCCCAAGGTGACCTCGTCGGCCATGGAGGCCAAGGCTTGGGGCGGAACCTTGCCTGATTTCAGGAGCAGGTAATTGCCCCAGTTGGACGTGACAAACTCGCCGACCAGCAAGAGTACGGGCAGGGCCAGCCAGAGCGCGCCCTTGCGTTTCTGGCCGTTGATGAACTGGCCCGTACCGGGTAGCAAGAGGGACGCAAGCGCGGCCCCTATCGCGGGCCCCTTGCGTACGCGTCCCTGATCCGCCGCGGGCGAGCTGGGGATTGACGCCATGCGTTCCCTCCTCGTGATAGCTACGATTGTAGAATCGATTTCACAAAAAAAGGGAGCCCCTCAAGGGACTCCCTTTTCGCACGGAGGGGCGGAGCCTGAAACCCCGCCCCCGCCGGACCGCCTGACAGCCTATGGCTGGCGGCGGCCCTCAGGCGTCCACTTACTGATTATTGGTCGCGAACCACTCGTTGTACAGGCGTACCAGGTCGGCCTGGGCCTGTGCCGGGGTCTTGGCTCCGTCCCAGACGGCCCTGAGCTCGAGATTCAGGCCAATGCCGTAGTATCCGTCCATGGCCTTTTTGGCCGTGTTTACGGGGAGCACGATGGTCGGCTCGGGATAGTTGAAGGCAAAGGCGGAGGACATCTGGGCCTTGTTCGGGTCGGCGTAGTTCGGGGTGTTCGGGCTCTTGGGTTTCAGGGCCGGGATGTAGGACGAGTTGTCCACCATGGACTGGAGCCCGGCCGTGTCGAACAGCATGCGGAACAGCTCATGGGCGGCCGAGGGGTACGCGGTAAAGCCGTTGATGGCCCAGCCCTTGGTCTTCACGAGCGGTGACAGGCGGTTGCCCTTCCAGGTGGGCATGGGTCCGAACTCGACATCATAGCCGCCCTTGGTCTCGGCGCCCTTGACGTCCATCCAGGTGCCCACCAGGAAGAAGGGAGCGGTCTCGAGGTTGAGGGCGTCGTCCCAGCGCCAGGTCATGGAAGCGCCGGGGGTCAGGATGCCGTTGGCCTCAACGCTGATCTTGGCGTCGGAGGCGGCCTTGATGAACTCCAGGCCACCGGCGAACTCGGTCTTGTCAAAGCCCGGGTTGGCGGCGTCGCCCTCGGAGAACAGGCGCCAGCCGGCGGCGGTCAGGCTGGAGAAGCCGGACCACACCTCGTCCAGGGACATGGGGTACACGATATTGACGGATTTGTCCTTGTATACCGGGCGATTGGCCTGCCAGCTCCTGGCTATGGCAAAGATTTCTTCCCAGGTGTCAAAGGCAACGGGAAGGCCGTCATCATTGCGGGTTTTGGTGTCGATGCCCAGGGCTTCAAGCATGTCGCTGTTCCAGGCAAAGGCCATGCCGTCGTAGGCCACCGGGATGAACTTGGGCGTGCCAGAGTTGGCGCCGCTGTAGAACGGCTCCTGCGCAAAGTTCGCGGCGGCGTCAGTGATGACCTTGTCAAGGGCAAGGAGCGACTGGTCGTTGCGGCTGACCTCGCCGTCGATCAGGAGTACCACGTCCGGGGCTTCGCCCTGCAGGGTGGTGATCTGGTCGGCGCCGCCGGCGGAGCCGAAGTTCACGTACTCGACCATGCCGACCGCGTCTGGGTGGGTGGCGTCCCACAGGGCGACGATGGCGGCGCCCCACTGGTCGTTGTCCACGCCCACGCGGAGCTTGGCTTCAGGTTCCAGCAGGTACTGCTTGGCTTTCTTGTTCCACACGATCTGGCCGTCGCCGACGGTCAGAGGTTTGGCGCAGGACGTCGCCACCATGACGACGCCGATGACCAGCAGGATCACTGCTGTCAACACGTTCTTGTGTTTCATACAACCTCCCACGGGATAGGTAAAACGGTTTACTAGATGGTAGCTTAGAGTGTAAAATGCCCGCGGTCAAGAGGGAATAACCTGAAGGGCGTGTTAGGAGCTCGAATATGAACAAAGCGGCGGTTTTCCACCGCGCCTCCGATTCCATGTGCTACTCCCCCGACGGGAGGCATCTTGTCATCCGCCTGAGTACAGCGGCTGACGACATTTCGTCGGTAATTGTCATGGCGGGTGATCCGCATGACTGGATGGACGCTCCGGGCCATGCCGGGGGCTATGCGTGGCGCTGTCATCCCCATGCCGCGCACAAAACCGGTTCAGACGGAATTCATGATTTCTGGCAAATTGAATGGATGCCACCGTATAAACGTGCCCGGTATTTTTTCAGATTGACGGCGTCTGACGGATCGCTGTGGGACTATGGCGAGAAGGGCATCATAGCCCAGGGCGCGGGGCCTGCCGACCAGGAGCCCGCGGGCGACTACTGGAACGCCTTTGTCTTTCCTTATATCAACGCCGTGGACGTGTTCCGTGCGCCGTCCTGGGTTGAGGGCACGGTATGGTACCAGATTTTCCCGGAACGCTTCAGGAACGGGGACGCGGCCAACGATCCGGCTGGCACCAAGGACTGGCACCGGGGACCGGTCACCAACCACGAGTTTTACGGCGGCGACCTGCGGGGAATCATAGACGGCCTGGACCACGTGGCCTCGCTCGGCTGCAACGGCATATACCTGACGCCGATATTCCGTTCCCCGTCAGTGCACAAATACGACACCGCGGACTACCTGGGCCTGGATCCCGCCTTTGGGACCGAGGCCGAGCTTGCGGAGCTGGTCAAAGCCTGTTCGGACAGGGGCATACGCCTGATCCTGGACGCCGTGTTCAACCACTGCGGCCGCGAGTTCGGGCCCTGGCGGGACGTACTGAAAAACGGCGAGTCGTCGCCCTACCGGGACTGGTTCCACATAGCGTCGTTCCCCTTGTTCCACAAAGGCCACGACACGGGCGACTCCCGGGACGCGTCGTTCGAGACCTTTGCCTTTACCACGGGCATGCCCAAACTGAACACGGCCAATCCCGATGTCCGCGCCTATCTCCTGGACGCCGCCGAGCGCTATGTCCGAGACTACGGCATATCGGGCTGGCGCCTGGACGTGTCCAACGAGGTGGACCACGATTTCTGGCGGCTGTTCCGCGCGCGCGTCAAGGCCGCCAATCCGGACGCCTATATCGTCGGCGAGATATGGCATGACGCCATGCCCTGGCTTCGGGGCGACCAGTACGACGCCGTGATGAACTATCCCGTGGGCACGGCCATCAGCGATTTCATGCTCGGGCGGCCATGGATGGCAAGCGGTACGGACCTGGCGCGGCGCCTGGCCGCCATCGAGTTCATGTACCCCGAGCCCGTTCTCCGCGCGGCCTTCAACCTGCTGGACTCGCACGATACCGACCGGATCGCCACGCGTTTTGGCGGCCGAGGGCAGGCTTTCATGGCCCTGGCCCTGCTGTTCTCCCTGCGCGGCTCTCCCTGCGTGTATTACGGCACCGAGTACGCAATGGAGGGCGGTCACGATCCGGACTGCCGGCGTTGCATGGTTTGGGATCCGGACCAGGGAGAGCAGGCTTTCAGGCAAATGCTGTCCGCGCTGATACGCGTGCGCCTGCGGCATTCGGAACTGCTGGCCCGGGGCACCCGGATCGGAACGGGACTGGACGCGTATCCCGGTTTTGTGGCTCTTGGGGCGACGCTGGGAGGTCGGTCTCTGGTCGTGATGGCGAATAGGGGGATTGTGCCGGTGCCGGCGGCCGAGTGGAAAGCCTGCTTGCCATCGGCCTCCTCCATCGTGGAGCTCCTTGGCGACCAGACGTTCGACCGTGACCTGGACCCGGGCGCGCTGGCCGTCCTGGGGCTTGAGTAAGCCGTCCTGGACGCGTAGGCTCATGACATGTTCTCACCCGATGAAGTTATCTTCGCACCAACGGGCCGCTGCAATCTCCACTGCGCGCACTGTAGGGTCAGCCGGGGCGCGGCGGAGCTGTCCGTGGACAGGGCTCTTGGATTCCTTGAGTCGTGCGCCGAGGCTGGCATAGAGCGCGTGGGCTTCTCCGGCGGAGAACCTTTCCTGCGGCCCGATTTCTTGGCGCCCGTGATACAGGCGGCGGTGGAAAAGGGGCTGATGTTCGACCGCCTGATGACCAACGGCGCGTGGTGGGCGGACGAGGGGCGCTTGCGGAACGAGCTGCGTGCGGTGTATGACGCCGGCTTTGACGGGGTGCTTGGCCTGAGCTACGACGCGTACCATGGCCAGGACGCGTCCACGGTGGCCGTTTTCCTGAAAACGGCTTTCGAGGTATGGGGTCGCCGGGACATGGCCGAAATCCTGTCTGTGCGCTCTTCGGATGACGCCCGTTTTCTTGCGGATCTTGCCTTGGTGGCTTCCGCCCTGGGCGGGCGCGTGGACAGCGACGACGGCGAGCCGGTCCGCCTGGTGGACGACGCGTATCTTACTCGAGACGCGGCGACGCCCGACGACGGATCGGGCCTTGTGATTCCGGTGCTGAGGTCGCCGCGCTCGGCCGCCGCCGGTGAGGACGCCTGGGGCGCGGCCTCCTGGTTCCAGGATGATTACTGCGCCGGCCCCGGCAATGTCCTGTATGTCCATCCCGACGGCTCGGTGGCGGTGTGCTGTGGTTTTGCCAACGAACGGCCGGAGCTGATAGTCGGCAAGGTGGATGGCGGCGTGCCGGCGCTACTTGCGGCCGCGGATGCCAACGCCCATGTGCGCGCCTGTTATGTGGAAGGGCTGGGGGCGTACCGGGCCAGGCTGGAAGGCCAGGGTGCCCGTTTCCCCGGCAAGACCCGCGATATGTGCTTTTTCTGCGACTGGCTGTGTGAACGTGGCCTGACCGGCCGCTGAACGTAATTCACCCATTCTCTATACCGCCGAGAGTAAATAGCGTACTATAGAAGTATGAAACGACTCATTACTGCCGTAGTGTTAACGGCCCTGTGCGTGTCGGTGGCTCCTGCGTGGGCCCAGGACACCGCCCCTGTGCTTACCGTCGTAGCCATACCCATCAGCGGCGACATAGAGCCGTCAACGGCCGTCTTTGTCAAACGCCGCGCCGAGGCCGCCATGGCCGACGGTGCGGGCGCCCTGGTCTTTACCATAGACACGTTCGGCGGCCGCGTCGATTCGGCCCTCCGTATAGCGTCGTTCATAGGCTCCTTGAAAAATGTCCGGACCGTGGCCTATGTGGGCGGGGGCCAGGAGGGCATGGGTGTGAGCTGGTCAGCCGGCGCCCTGATCGCGTTGGCCTGTTCGGAAATATATATGGCTCCCGGGACGTCCATCGGGGCAGCGGCGCCGGTAACCGCGTCGGCCGACGGGCAGATGGAAGCGGCCGGCGAGAAGACGGTCAGCGCCGTCAGGGCGCAGATGGCCGCCCTGGCCGAGAAGAACGGCCACCCGGTGGGTATAGCCCTGGCCATGGTCGACGCTGACGTGGAACTGGTCGAGCTTGATATGGACGGGCGGACCCTGGCTGTGACAGCCGACGAGGCCCTGGCGCTTCAGGCGGGCAACCCGGACGGCGTGTCCGTCATACGGACCATAGACGCTGCGGGCAAGCTCCTGTCGCTAACCGCTGGAGACGCTGAGCGCTACGGATTGTCGTCGGGCACCATTGACGGCCTGGACGCCCTGGCGCTGGCCCTTGGCTTTCCCGGCGGCATGGCCGTGCTCGAGCCGTCGCTGTCGGATTCCGTGGTCACCTTCCTGACATCGCAGGCGGTGCAGGCCATCCTGATACTCATAGGCTTGGTGGCGCTGTTCGTGGAAATAAACTCCCCGGGTTTCGGCGTGCCTGGCACGATAGCCATCATAGCCTTCATCATGCTGTTCGGCTCCAACATGCTGGTCGGCACCGTGGGTTCGCTGGAGCTGGTCCTGTTCATCCTGGGCCTGGCGTTGCTGGCCGTGGAGATATTCCTCCTTCCTGGCTTTGGCGTTGCCGGAGTGGGCGGCCTGGTCCTGATTGGGGCGGCCCTGGTCCTGTCCATGCAGGACTTTATCCTTCCGCAGTCCGACTGGCAGTGGGACGTTTTTGCGCGCAACGCCGCCACGGTGGGAGCGGGCCTCCTGCTGGCCATCCTGGGCATAGGCCTGCTCATAGCCTTTGGCCCCAAACTGCGGCTCTTTGACCGGCTGACGCTCAAGACGGCCATAACGGCCACCGCCACCGGACGGCCGGCCCTGGACATGGATCATGACGACGATGGCGACCAAGGACTTCCGGACATGCCGGTTCCTGGCGCCAGGGGTACGGCGCTGACCGTGCTCCGGCCGGTTGGCCGCGCTGAATTTGGGGGCACGGTTTTTGTGGTTGAGACGGAGGGAATCTTTGTGGACGCTGGCGAGACGGTTGAGGTGGCCGCGCTGAGAAACGGCCAGGTGGTCGTGCGGCCCGTGCAGGCAAGCTGAGCGTATGAGGGGGTCGGCACTGCCGGCCGTATAGACAAGGGACAACGAGCCGCGCGCCATAAAAAGCCCGGCCTGTTCACTATACCAAGGAGGATTACATGGGTTATGTAGCTTTGTACGCGGCGGCGGGGATAGTCGCCCTGGGCCTGCTCTTCCTGTTCCTGAAATTCTTCGGGCTGTGGTTCCGGGCCCTGCTGTCCGGGGCGGCCGTTGGCATGGGCAAGCTGATAGGCATGTGGCTCAGGCACGTGCGCCCGGCCGTTATCGTGGACGCGCGCATCATGCTGACCAAGGCCGGCATTGATGTGGCTACCGACATGCTTGAAACGCACTTCCTGGCGGGAGGCAACGTGGCCAAGGTCAGCCAGGCCCTGGTCGCAGCCAACAAGGCCAGCATCCCCCTGCCCTTCCAGCGCGCCGCCGCCATAGATCTGGCCGGACGCGATGTGCTGGAAGCCGTGCGCACCAGCGTGAATCCCAAGGTGATCGACTGCCCGGATCCCAGCAAGGGTAAGCAGACCATAGACGCCGTGGCCAAGGACGGCATCCAGCTGCAGGTCAAGGCCCGCGTCACCGTTCGCGCCAATATCGAGCGCCTGGTCGGCGGCGCCACCGAGGAGACCATCATAGCCCGCGTGGGCGAGGGCATTGTCACGACCATAGGCTCGTCGGAGTCGTACAAGGCCGTGCTGGAAAACCCTGACCAGATTTCCAAGCGGGTTTTGGGCAAGGGCCTGGACGCAGGTACCGCGTTCGAGATCCTGTCCATAGACATTGCCGACATCGACGTGGGCGCCAACGTGGGAGCCAAGCTGCAGGCGGATCAGGCCGAGGCGGACAAGCGCCGCTTCCAGGCGGAGGCCGAGAAGCGCAGGGCGGCCGCCCAGGCCAAGGAACAGGAAATGATCGCCCTGGTCCAGGAAAACCGCGCCAAGGTGGTGCTGGCCGAGGCGGAAATTCCCCTGGCCATGGCCGAGGCGTTCCGGACGGGCAAGCTGGGCGTCATGGACTATTACCGCCTGAACAACATACAGGCCGACACGCAGATGAGAAAGTCCATCGGCCAGGAAGGCAGCTGACGTGGACGAGCTGTTCGAGAACATTTTCGTTCTCGTGCCGGTGGCGCTCATTTTATTCGCGCGTGTGTTCGCCGCCGTGGTCAAGAAAAAGGCCGACGCTCGTGGCACGACCCGGGCCGCCCCAGCCAGCAAGGATGAGATTCTGGCATCTTTGTTCGGCAAGCCAGCCGCGCGCGGGCACTGGGAAGAAAGCCCGGCACGGCAGGTACCCCGACCCCAGGAGCGCAAGGCGCCCGAGACCCAGCCGCGCCGGTACGACATTACGCCCGCTCCGGTGTACACGGAAACCCAGCCGTCCGAACCCGAGCTCCAGGTGGCGCAGCCTCTTCATGCGGCCGCCCGCCCTGCCAAGGCGACAGGCTCGCCAGGCATAAAAAAACTGGATAGGCTACCAGCGCTTAAACGAGCGGTGGCCATGGCCGAACTGCTCGGGCCCCCCAAGTCTTTGCCAGCGGGAGCTAACGACCGGTCTTTCTGAGCCAGACATAGGCGGCCACCGCGAGAAGCGTCGCGGTGGCCGCCATTCTTTTCTGGAATGAACCATGGTTTGATTCCTAAGGAGGTACCTATGGACGGGCGAAATTCGCGACGCATCCCCACGGTGAGCTGGGTTGCCTTGATCCTCGGGGTGGTGGTGGGCTTAACACTGTTAGGGATTCTGCAGAGCTGGTTCCTGCCGAGGGCGGGTTTGGCGGAAGCGTGGCTCATAGGGCTTGTCTCGGTGGTAGCCACGGTCTTATCCGTTTGGGGCACTGTCAAGCAACCGCGTTCGGCCATTACCTGGATCGCGGCGGTAGTATCGGCATCACCCTTATTGTTCTTGCTTTTTTTCCTGGTGGGCAACCTGCTCGGGCCGACCACTTGAAGCGCAACGCGCTCGGGGGCATGGAAAAGAGCTTGTGCGTTCGTCTATGTGGATTATAGTTTAGTCACCTCGGAGTCGGCGCGTGACCCGCGTCGCCCCGGAGCGGAAGCCAGCGGTAATTCATAAGGAAGTTGCGGCGCATGACCACCACCGTAGGTAGCAAGCCGCGAAGACGCGGCCTGTTTTCCGAGCTTCAAATACTTACCACCCTGAGCGCAGTTGTCGTCATCGCCGTGGCTGAGATTCTGTCCTTGACCCTGTCGCTCGAGCTGACCCGGCGCCAGCTGGTCGATACCGCCAACAATACCGCGGACGGCATCGCCGCCATAATAGCCGAGCCTCTCTATACCCTGGACCTGGACCAGGCAACGCGCATAGGCAACGCGCTCCTATCAACGGGTGGCATTGTCGGTATCAAGATAGACTCCGCTGACCTGGGCGCCGTGCAGGCCGTCGCGGCCGGCCCGGAAACCGGCATTCTTGTAGAGCTCGAGCGCAACGTGAGCCGCGAAGGCCTTCCACTCGGCACCGTGGCCATCCAGTTCGGGAGCGGGGAGCTGGGACGCATACGTACCCGGCACCTGTTTTCGTCCATAGGCGTGCTTATCGTGGTCATTGGCCTGAGTTTCCTTGTGGCCCGCACCATAGCCCTGCGGAGGGTGACCGACGCCTTTGGCCGCATCATGTCCGACCTGGACCGGATAGCCTCAGGCCAGTATGGCCAAAACGTGGCCCTGTGTGGCTACGCGGACATGGACAGGCTGATAGAAGCCGTTAACGGGATGGCGGCCAAGATCGTGTCCAAGAACAACGAGCTGGAGGCCCTGAACCATGGCCTTGAGGCCCGGGTACTCGAGCGTAGCGAAACCCTGAGCAGGACCTTCGCTCAGTTGACCCAGACCCAGGACCGTTTGGTAGCCATAGAAAAAATGGCGACGCTTGGCCAACTGGCCGCAGGCATTGCCCACGAGCTGAACACGCCCCTTGGCGCAATCGTGTCGGCCGGATCGGCCCTGCGCGACTATGTGGGCAGTCTTCCCGACCACGTGTTTGGGCAGTATGCAGCTTTGGATCAGGACGGCCGCCATGCCTTTGAGGACATGGCCCGGGCTGCCGTGGAACGGGCTGCGGCCATGGAATCCGGCCGGCTGGACCGCGCCCGCCGGCATGCCGTAGCCGCGCGCCTTGCCGGCCTGGGGGTAACGGACTCCAACCAGATTGGCGAATTTCTGGTTGAGTTTGGCCTTGACGGCCGGCTGGACGACTGGGCCCCCTATTTCCAGTTGCCGCAGGCAGGTGAAATTTTTGACCTGGTACGGGCTGTGGCAGAAGCCCGCCGCATGGCAGAGTTGGTCAATGTGGCCGCGGGCAAGGCCGGCACGGTGGTTGGAGCCCTGAGAAGCCACGTGCACTCCGGCTCCCAGGACCTGGACGCCGTGGTTGACGTGGACGCCACGCTGGACGTGGTGCTGGTGCTGGCCGAGAACCGGATCAAGCGGGGTGTAACCCTGGAGCGTACGCGTTCTGGAGCCAAGGTGCGCGGTTCGCCTGATCGCCTGGGGCAGGTGTGGCTCAATCTGATCATGAACGCCACGCAGGCCATGGACGGGGCCGGCACCTTGGAGCTGGCTACAAGCACGGAAGCCGGCAGGGTGTCGGTCACGGTGGCCGATTCCGGGCCGGGCATACCCGAAGATATACAAAGCCGTGTGTTCGACCCGTTTTTTACTACCAAGACCGAGGGTGGGGGCATGGGCCTCGGCCTCGAGCTGTGCCGGCGTATCGTCGAGTCGCACGGAGGGAACATATCCTTCACGTCCCGTCCCGGCCGCACCGTATTTTCCGTTGTTTTGCCCGCCCTGGAAACAGCCTGACTGTACGACCTCCGAACGTCTAGCGTCGCCCTCCTTTTACCGCTCCCCGCAATTTGCGCACGGATACCACATGGACTACAGTTGAAAACTGCGATTCATGAGGAACTCTACTGCCGAAGGTTTAAATACTTTCGTATCTAAAAGTTGCCGGAGGCCTGTATGGAACGCTCGTCTCTCAACGGGTTTGGGAAGCTCAGGACTGCTTTTTTGGCAGTATCCATTCCACTAATGGCTGTGGCCCTCCTGGCATCAGGGCTCCTGCGCTATCAATGGCTGTCGTCGGACATGATAGAGGGGCTTTCAGGAAGGATGGATCGTACGTCCACGAGGATTGCCATCAATATGGAAAATCCCTTCTGGCGCTTTGACGCTGAATACGGAAGAACCATCTTGACCACCGAGATGGAGGACGCGGCTATCCAGGCCAGCTACGTGTTCGACAAGAAGGACGGATCCCTGTTTGTGGCCCTGGCGCGCGGCAAGGACGGTCTGGCGCCTCCGGATAGTATGGATGTGCCTGAGCCGGGTCCCGGCCAATATCTCATCAACAAGGACGTGACCCGGGACTCTGAAGCCGTTGCCAGCCTTGTGCTTATGTACGACGACCACGAGGTGCGGGCCAGCGTGGGCGAGCTGGCGTCCAGGAGCCTGTTTGAGGGACTGATACTTCTTGTGCTGCTCGGCTTGCTGGTATCGGTGCTGCTAGAAGCCCAGGTGAACCGCCCGGTCAGCCTGGCTTTGGCCAAGGTCCGTCGCCTCCACGACGGGGACCTGTCGCGAGACGGACGGCGTAGCTTTAAGAGGGACGAGCTCGGTGTACTGTCTCGCTCGATGGACGAGATGACGGACAGGCTCCGGGAGGTGGTCATGGGCGTGAAAGAGGCCAGCGACGGCGTGGCGGTTAGTTCGTCGGAATTGTCCAAAACGGCCAGGCAGATGACGGCCGGCATTCAGGGCGTGGCCAGTTCCAGCCAGCAGCTATCCCAGGGCGCCACCGAACAGGCGGCCAGCGCCGAGCAGGTGTCGGCTAGCATCGAGCAGATGAGCGCCAACATAAAACAGAACGCGGACAACGCCCAGCAGACGGAAAAAATCGCGGCCAAGGCGGCCAAGGACGCCCGCGACGGCGCGGTAGCGGTCAAGCAGAGCCTGTCCGCCATGAAGAGCATAGCCGAGCGCATAGCGATCATCGAGGAGATAGCCAGGCAGACCAACATGCTCTCCCTAAATGCCAGCATAGAGGCCGCGCGGGCCGGCGAGCACGGCAAGGGTTTTGCCGTGGTTGCCAGCGAGGTGGGCAAGCTGGCCGAGCGCTCAAAGAAAGCCGCCGGTGAAATATCGGAAATGACCGCCCAGAGCCTTGCCGTGGCGGACAAGGCGGGCGCCATGCTCGAACTGATGGTCCCCGATATAGGGAGGACGGCGGAGCTTGTCCAGGAGATCAGCACAGCCAGCAGGGAGCAGGACACAGGCACGGCACAGATATCCAAGGCGATCACCCAGCTGGACTCGGTGATCCAGCACAACGCGTCGCTGTCGGAGGAGTTCGGTGCGACCAGCGAAGAGATAGCCGGGCAGTCGGCTTTGGTTGCGGGAACGGCCGCCGAGCTGGCGGGGCACGCGTCGCGCCTGCGCGAGACGGTTTCATTTTTCCGTCTAGACGACAATGAGCGCTTGCCGGTGGCTAGCGCCATACCGGAAGACGTGGCGTCGGGTTTCTAATTTTTGGCACGGGACCGGTTGGCGGAGCTCTGGGCGACGCCCGCCGGGTATGGGGAGGCATGCGTGAGATCGATACGGCTCAAGATTGCTCTGTTGGCGGGCACCGCCGCCGTTGTGGTGGCCCTGGTAGTGGCCGCGGCCTTTACCTATGGCCTCCTGGTGTCGTCCAACGACCAGCTGGACTCGCTTGAGGAACTGCTCAACAAGGATTTTGACACCCTGATCAAGACCCAGATTGAGACCGCGGTATCCATGCTGGAATCGCTTGCACGGCAGAGGGACGCGGGATTGGTGGCGCCTGAAAACGCAACCGAACTGGCCAGGAACCTTCTCCGGGACATGCGTTTTGGCAAAGACGGTTATTTCTGGGCGGACACTCCCACCGGCGACAACCAGGTTTTGTACGGCAGTGCCACGGAAGGAACGAACCGGTACGAGCTGAAAGACGCCAAAGGCTTTGAACTGGTTAAGGCCATTATCAAGGCAGGTCTTGCGGGCGGTGGCTACACGGAGTACTGGTTCCCCAGGGCCGGCCAGACCGAACCTCTGCCAAAGCGCGGCTACAGCCTTCACGCCAAGGGCTTTGACTGGGTGGTGGGAACCGGCAACTACTTTGACGACATCCACGCCGTGGTACTAGAGAAGGCGGAAGAAGCCCGAGTAATCCGCGTGCGGGTTCTTTCTGTCATCGTGCCCGTGGCCATCCTTCTGGCCGCGGTCATGGTGGTGGTAGCCGCAGTGATAGGCGGCCGGATAGCGCGGCCCATCGTGTACGCGGCCGAACGCATGCGCCGCATGTCGGGCGGGGACCTGACCGGAGAGCTTGATTCCAGGTACCTGTCCAGGAAGGACGAGGCCGGCGTGCTGATCACGGCCATAGAGACCACGCTGTCCAAACTCCGGGACGTGCTTTCGGACGTGCAGAAGACAAGCCGCGTTGTGTCCGAAGGTTCGGAAGACTTGTCAGTGGCCGCGGACCAGATGACCACCGGCATTCAGGGCATATCCACGTCCAGCCAGCAGCTGTCTCAGGGCGCCACCGAGCAGGCGGCCAGCGCCGAAGAGGTGTCCGCCAGCATGGAGCAGATGACGGCCAATATCAGGCAGAACGCGGACAACTCCGGGCAGACCGAACGCATATCCAGCAAGGCGGCCACGGACGCGAGAGCCGGCATGGACGCGGTGCGGCAGACCGTGGAGGCCATGCGGCAGATCGCTGAGAAGATAGCGATCATCGAGGAGATAGCCAGGCAGACCAACATGCTGTCATTGAACGCCAGCATAGAGGCGGCGCGGGCCGGGGAGCACGGCAAGGGCTTTGCGGTGGTGGCCAGCGAGGTGGGCAAGTTGGCCGAGCGCTCCAAGGTGGCGGCCGGGGAGATATCGGAACTGTCGGCGCGGAGCGTGGACATAGCGGAGAAGGCCGGGGCGATGCTCGAGGGCATGGCGCCGGACATCCAGAAAACGGCTGAGCTGGTGCAGGAGATCAGCGTGGCGTCGCGCGAGCAGGATTCTGGCGCCCAGCAGATCAACAAGGCCATAGCTCAGCTGGACACGGTGATCCAGCACAATGCGTCGCTGTCCGAGGAGTTCAGCGCGACGAGCGAGGAGATAGCCGGGCAGGCGGAGAACGTGGCTGCTACGGCGGGGAGCCTTGCCGAGCAGTCGCGGCGGCTGATGGACGCCATATCGTTCTTCAAGCTGGGGGCTGCGGGGGCCGGCGAGGGACCAGGGACGGCCTACCGGCGGCCGGCCCAAGCGCGGCCCGAGCCGGCTCGGGAAGAACCGGGCGCCCGAACTGCTGGCGTCGCGCAGGCACCGGCAGCGCCGCAGCCAAGCAGACCCCAGTCCCTGGCCATAGTTCCCCGGCG
>JAFGJV010000032.1 GCA_016928955.1 Spirochaetales bacterium | reverse complement strand
TTTCTGCCCAGAGGGGGACTTGAACCCCCATGCCTCTCGGCACTAGTACCTGAAACTAGCGTGTCTGCCAATTCCACCATCTGGGCGGGTGCAGGACAGGTTATAGCGCGGATGGCAGGAGTTGGTCAAGAGGGCGCGTTTGCGCGCGGACGGGGCCGCGTGTTAGTATGTGGACACGGGGGACGCATGCGGGTACGTGTGTATCTGCCGCCGCTGGCGGACAGGACGGTACAGGACGAGCGCGGCATGGTGGAGCTCCCGGACGGTGCCACCCTGGACACCCTCCTGCGCAGGCTCAGGCTGCCGTTCCGGAGGGGCGTGGCGCGCCTGTGCATGCTGAACCACCGGCCGGCGTCGCTGGCGGATCCGCTTGCGGACGGGGACGTGGTGTCGTTTTTTTCGTTGTTTTCCGGCGGGTAAAGGAGCGCGGCATGAGCGGACGTATGGGCAAGATCCTGGTCGTGGACCTGGGCAAAGGCACGATGGCTGAACGGGTCCTGGACGAAACGCTGTACAGCGACTGGGTCGGAGGCGCTGCCCTGGCCGTCAAGCTCCTGTCAGACATGATACCCGTCGGGGCAGACGCCCTGGGCCCGGACAACGTATTGGCCTTCATGCCGGGGCGTCTCACGGGTACCGGCGCAGTGATGACCGGACGCTGGACGGTGTGCGCCAAGTCACCGCTGACCGGGGGCTGGGGCGACGCGAACTGCGGCGGCACCCTGTCGCCGGCCATCAAGCGCTGCGGCTGGGACGGCATCCTGTTCTCGGGCGTGTCGCCCAAGCCGGTAACCTTTGTGGCCGACGAGCGGGGGCCCAGGCTTGAGGACGCGTCCGGCCTCTGGGGCCTGGACGCAGTGGAGACTGAAGAGCGCATCATGGAGGCTGCCAAGGGCGGACGCAAACCAGCCGTTGCTACCATAGGCCAGGCGGCCGAGCGCCTGTCACTGATTTCAGGCATATCCAACGACGGCGGCAGGTACGCGGCGCGTTCGGGCGTGGGCGCGGTGATGGGCTCCAAGCGTCTCAAAGCCGTTGTTTTATCCGGCACCGCTAAAATCCCCTGCGCCGACCCGGAGCGGGTCAAAGCCCTGTCCAAGGCATACGCTACCAAGATAGCTCGGATGAAGCTGCCCGGTTTCCTGTCCGGAGGCGTCCTCCCCATCATGGGCCGCTTCCTGGGCATGAAGACGGTCTTCCCCATGGACGGCATCCTGGCCGCCGGCATGTTCAAGCGCTGGGGCACCATATACAACAACCTGGCCGGCATGCCCAACGGAGACTCGCCGGTGCGCAACTGGGGCGGCTCGGTCAAGGATTTTGGGCCGGCCCGTTACCGCAAACTGAACCCGGACCGCATCGTCGCACGGGAAAGCAAAAAATATAACTGCTACAGCTGCGTGATAGGGTGCGGGGGCGTATGCGACGCTTCAGGCACGGGCGCCGCCGGACAGCACATGCACAAGCCCGAGTACGAAACCTGCTGCGCCTTTGGGCCCCTCTGCCTGAACGACGACCTGGACACCATCTTCCTCTGCAACGACCTGTGCAACCGCTCCGGCCTGGACACCATATCGGCCGGTTCCACGGTGGCCTTTGCCCTTGAGTGCTACGAGCACGGCATCATCACCAAGGACATGGCGGGCGGACTCGAGCTGAGCTGGGGCAACACGGACGCCATCGTCGCCCTGCTCAAATTGATGGTAGCCCGGGAAGGCCTGGGCGACATACTGGCCGACGGCGTGGCCAAGGCCGCCGAGCGGCTGGGCAAGGGCGCCGATGCCTACGCAGTCCACGCGGGCGGCCAGGAGCCCGGCATGCACGACAGCCGCATGGATCCCATGATGGGCGTGTCCTTTGTCGGCGACCCAACCCCAGGCCGCCACACCATCGGGGCGTCCGTGTACTACGGCGTGTCGCACCTGTGGGATTTCGTGAGCTGGGCGCCGCCGGTGACCCGGCCCTATGCCAAGGCGTCTGAGTACCAGGCAAACGACGAAGAAGCCTTGAAATCAGCCGCCATGGCCCTGTTCAAGCAGGTGCTGGACGCCGCCGGCGGCTGCCTCTTTGCCCTGACCACGGGGCTCCAGCACTGGCGCGTATTCGACATGCTGAACGCGGCCACCGGAGAGGACCGCAGCCCGGACGAATGGATGGAATTAGGCCGACGCGTCCAGGAGGCGCGCTTTGCCTTTACCAACGCCCACACGGCCGGACGCGGCGCGCCAGGAACCGGCGCCTGGGCGTACAACCGCAGACTTGCCGGCGACCCGCCGCTCGAGCGCGGCCCGCTCAAGGGCAGGACGGTGCCTCTGGACGCCATGGTGCGCGGGTACCGGCAGGCTGTGTCGGGCGGGAAGCCCCCAAAATGAGCTCTGTAAACATCCAAGACCTGCGTGGTTGGGTGGTGCGGCCGACATCAAAGCTTCGGCACACTGGCGGAGGGCGGCTCAGCCCTCGTAGGTAACGGCTTTTTCCACCGCCGACAGCTCCGCAAAGCCCTGTGCCTCGGGGCCAAACAGGCCGCGCCCGGCCACGGTATCCAGGATGCCGTCCACCAGGGTAGCCGGTATGATGAGGTCGCAGGTTTCCCGGGCGTGGCCAAAGCGGTCGGACGCTCCTTCCGTGTACGAGCGTCGCTCCAGGGGCACAAGCGTCGCCCCGCCGGCCCCCGCGTCCATGGCCGCGCGCACAAAGTCGCCCACGGTTCCTTCTTCCGCCACCAGGGACAGGCAGCGCAGGTCTCCCAGCTGCTTGCCGCCCGACGCCGAGCCCGCCCGGGCGGGGGCCAGCCTCCGCCACTCGCTGGAGCCGCGGAGCTCGTCCATGGCGGCGATCACCTGCTCCATGGTGGCGGCGTGGCGCCTGCGGCCGCGGCTGACCCGGAGGTTGACCGCGGCGGCGCGCACCGGGTAGCGGTACACAAAGCCCTGGCCCGGCCTGTCCAGGCGCGCCTTGTGTACCAGGACGCCCTCCACCAGGTCCGCGTCGCGGGCAGGCACCAGGCAGTACATGACTTCCTTCTCCACCGGTATGGTCACGCGCAGGAGACCGAGCTTGTTCCGCAGGCCCATGCCCTCGCCGTACGACACGGCCGGCACGCACAGGCCCATGTCCAGGACCGTGGCCGCCAGGGGCGCGGCCATGCCGCGCTGGACGATGCAGCAGAGGGCGGTATGGGCGCTCGAGCGGGCATTGGCGCCACTGGCCAGTTCGGAAAGGCGTTCGTCGTCAAAGGCCAGGGGTTCCGGCCGGCGGATGACCACGTCCTCCGAGAACACCGAGCCGCGCCCGGGCAGGGACAGGTCGGCCGCGTCGGACAGGCGGCGCATGACGCCGTCAGCGCGCTCGCGCGGCACCAGGGCCCGGTACAGGTCGGCACGGTCCTCGGCGGCCTGAATCCGGGGCCTGAGGCCGGCCAGTCCGGAGCGCTCTTCCAGGCACAACTGCTTGGCCCGCTGTACGTGCACTTCTGGCAGGGCCAGATCCCTGAGGACGCCGTCCACGGCCGCGGCCACGTTGGTGTCGGCTATGCAGGTTATCCGGGCGTAGTCCCAACTGTTCATCGCGCCAGCCCTCCGGCCAGGGTGTCCATGCCCAGGGAACGCCTGGCCCTGGCCTCGCTGAGGATTCCGGACGCCAGCACGGCCACCACGGGAAAGGCGCTGGCAGCCGCCAGCACGCCGAACGACGCGGCCGGGTTGGAGCCCAGCCCCAGGCCTGTGGCTATGACCAGGGGAACGGTAACCGGTCCCGTGGTCACCCCGGCCGAGTCCCAGGCTATGGCGGAGAAATCCTCCGACGACAGCAACGTCAGGACCAGGGCAAGCGCGTAGGGCACGGCCAGGACGGCGCTCAGGGGCAGGTCAAAAAGAATGCGGGCAAAGCCGGCTGCCATGCCCAGGCCCACGCCCACGGCCACCGTGCGCACCAGGGACGAGCGCCGGTATGTGCCCGTGGTCAGTTCCTCCACGGTCAGGCCCAGGGCCGCCAAGGACGGCTCGGCAAGCGTGGCCCCAAAACCCAGGGCAAAGGCAAAGGCCAAAACGGCCGCCAGCCCGGCCCAGCGCCCCAGGGCTGCGAACACGGCGCTCTCCACGGGCACGTGCCGGTACACGCCGGCGTCAGGATCCAGCCTGCTCCGGTCCAGGGGCACGGCCTGGGCGGTCTTGCCGTCGGTAATCCAGACGAATTCCCGGGGGCCGTCCGCTCCGGCGGCCGAAAAGATATCGTCGGCATCCACCCCGCGTACGGTCACGGCCCGGTCTTCCCTGGATGTTTCCTGGTAGGCGCGGGGCAGGGCCGAACCCGACTGGGCGCCCAGGGCGGACAGGCCGTGTTCCATGCCCAGGTTAAAGAGGAACAGGCCCAGCACGGCAAAGACCAGGCCCAGGGCTATCTCGTCTGCGCCGCGCAGGCGCTCCCTGAGCAGGACGACCAGGGTGACGACCAGGACCAGGGCCAGTGGTACCACCGCCTTCACTGCAGCCCAAGCCCCGGCAGCCAAGGCGCCGCCGCCTGAGGCCCTGTTTCCCACAGCTCCGGCCTTTAGCCCTTCGGGAAAGGCCTGGGCTGCCAGGTCAGGACTGAGCACGCCGGCCTCGAGGGCGCGGACGGCCGCCTCCTTCAAGGCTCCGGCTCCGCCCACGGCGCGCTCAGCGGCCACGCGGGCGTCAGGCCCAAAAAACTCGGCCGCGTTACCTGGCTGCGGAAAGGCGGGAGCCAAGACAGCGGCCACGGCCATGACGGCGGCCACGGGCAGGGCGGAGGCCAGGGTCACCACGCCCAAGCCGCTGGCGCCGCCAGAACCGGCGCCCCGGAGGCGGGCAACGCCCGTGCCCAGGGCTATGACCATGGGCACGGTCACCGGGCCCGTGGTTACGCCTCCCGTGTCCCAGGCCAGACCCAGGATACCCCGGAGGCCGGGTTCGTTCTCAAAAAAGAAGCTGGCCGCCACCAGGGGCGGTATCAACACCAGCACAAAGGGTTTGAACGACCAGCCGTACATGAAACGGAACACGCCCAGCACCACGGCCAGGCCCACGCCCGTGGCAACGGCCCACACCAGGGTACCGGAGCCCGGTCCCAGGAGATAGTACAGGAGCGGACTGTCCCAGGGCTGAAGGCCGCCGCCCTGCGCCTTCAGCACGGCTATGGCCGGCTCGGCAAAGGTGGCGGTAACGCCTATCACCAGAGCGAACAGCGCTATGGCCAGGGGGCCGGCCTTGGCCGGCAGCCTGAGGCCGCAGCGCTCGCCCAGGGGCATGATGGCCAGGAGGAGGCCTTCCAGGAAAAAGGCCAGGCCGGCCACGGTGGCTGCTATGCCACCGGCCACGCCCAGAGCGTTCAGGATGGGCGCCTTGAACAGGAAAAGCTGGACGGCCAGCAGGTACACCACGATAAAGGCCACGGCCTTGGCCTGGGAGCCCAGGCGCGAGCGGGCGTAGCCGCTGGCCATGGACAAGGCCTGGCGCGCCGGTATCTTGACCTGGCCGCGCACAGCTGTCGCGGGAGCGACTGACGGTTTCGGGTTTCTCGCTGGCGTGCTTGGGGTCATGGGGAGCTCCACAGGGATGATGACGACAGTATAGGACAAAAACCCGGCCAAACCAAGCCGGCCGGACTATCAGCCGGCGTTCTGCGGGCGCCTGCCCAATTGGTTTCGCAGAAGCTGGATGCGCTTGCCCGGGGCCACGCCCTGGGGACATACCCGCGAACAGGCAAAATGCTTCCGGCAGGCGGCCACTCCGTCAGGCTGGCCCGCCCGGTCCAGGATCGGACCCGAGCGCCCGGGTTCCCGTTCGGCCAGGCCGTGCAGGGCGGCCAAGGCGGCCGGACCTATGAAGGGCTCGGGCGCCGGGCAGGCTGACAGGCAGAGCCCGCACTCAATACAGGCGTCAAAACGACTCCGCCCGATCGCGTCGCCGGGCAGGTCCGCCCGGCCGGCCGGGTCTGACGGCACATGGTAACCAGCGTCGGCTGGCACGCCTTCCAGGAGCCCCGCGGACCGCGCCGCTATGCCCGCTATCAGGACGGCACGGGTGAGTGGCTCCAGGGTCACCACCAGCCTGCCCTGGCCGTCCAAAACAGGCTCGCTGGGCGCGCCGCCGCCTTTGTCCGGCCTGGGTGCGGCCAGCTCGGACAGGCGCGTAAGGCACATGAGGCTTTCCGTGCCGTTGATTATGGCCCCGCAGGTTCCGCAGGATCCGTGGTGGCAGGAATGCCGGTAGGCCGGAAAGCCGCGCGGGTCGCGCAGCCTGAGCGCTTCCAAAGCGTCCAGCACACTGGCGTCGTCCGGGAAATCCCCGCTGGCCTGGTACCAGTGCCCGGCCTGACGTATCCTGAACGTGGCCTCTATCATAGGCGTGCCCTGCCCTCCATACCCGGAAACATGCGCCGCCATGACGGCAGGCGCAGTTCGGCCGTACGGCAGGGCTCGGCGATGCCCAGGTGGGCGCACACGGCGTCCGCCGCTTTTTCCGCCATGGCCCTGAGCACGGTGGCCTTGCCGCCTATCAGGGTGAACATGCCGCGGACCCCGTCGGCCGCGTGGTCCAGGACCTGGAAATCCCGGCTGATGGCGCGGCCTTCGGCGTCGGTGGCCGCCCTCCCGGCCAGGGGACGCGCCGCGGCCCAGGCTGCGTGCACGGGCGCGCTGGAAAAGCCCGGCACCAGCTCGTCAGCCCGGGACAGGAGAAAAGCCACGTCTTCCGGTCTTGGCAGGATGCCGTCCGGCGACTCCGCGCGGCTCTGCGTGCTGCCTATGATGGATAGGCCACGCTGGGGGACAATGATGTCTCCGTCGCCGGGCGGGGCCAGCCGGGACACGACCATGTCCGACAGGCGCCCGCGTACCGCCACCATGGCCCCGGGGGCCGGCGTTATGCCTATATCCAGGCCGGCCAGCTTTCCTACCTGTCCCGCCCAGGCTCCTGCCGCGTTGACCAAAGCGTCAAAGGACTCCGCGTGGCGCTTTCCGTCCGGGCCCCTCAGGGTAGCCGAAACCGCCCGGCCTGAAGACAGTTCTACGGATTCAAGCTCGGTGAACGACCAGAGCCGGGCGCCCAGGCCGGCGGCGCCCGCCAGGAACGACAGGGGCAGGCGGTAGGCGTCTATGGTGCCGTCCGGTACCCACACCGTCCGTTTGGCTGCCGGATTGATGGCCGGTTCCCAGGACCTGGCAACGGCGGGAGGATGCTCGCGGGCGGGTATGCCGGACTCCAGGCAGGCAGACAGGAAGGTATCCGCGTACTCGGCCTCGTCGTCCGTAAGGGCGACGAACACGCCGCCGTTGTACTCTATGGCTTGCGGTATGATGCGGCGGAGTATCAGGGTCTCGGCCATGCACTCGCGGGCTACGGAGCGGTCGCCCACGGCGTAGCGGGCGCCGCAGTGGAGCTGGCCGTGGTGGCGGCCCGTGGTGCCCGAGGTGAATTCCCCGCGCTCTGCCAGGACCACGTCCAGGCCGCGCAGGGCCAGGTCCCAGGCCAGGGCGGCGCCCGTGCCCCCGCCGCCCGCTATCAGGACCCGCGCACCGTGGCGCTTAAGCAGCGGGATACCTGCGTCCCCTGGCCCGCTCATCTGGCCGGCGGCTCGGACGGGCGCCAGGGTTCGCCGGAGCCGGGAAGGCTTACGCCAAAGGTCCAGCGGGCCGCGGGCGCCGAGCGCCTGGGCATGGTTGAGTTGGCCTTGGCCTCCGCCTCCGGCAGATCCGTGGCACCGGCCACGAAAATGCGCCGGGGGCGGCTGCCTGGCTTGGGCGACGAAAAGCGGGCGGCCAGCTCGTCCATGATGCCGCGGAGTTCCCGCCAGTCGTCGTCCGTGCAGTGCACGGTCAGATCAAAGAGAAAGCCCCGTGAGCCCTTTTCCTCCGCGCCCGCCTCGCCCATGGTGCGCTCCAGGAAGGTCTTGAGCCCCTCGCGGAAACGGCGCGACACCATGCGGGCCAGCTCGTCGCGCAGGCCCTCGTCGCCCTCGTCGCCCCGGACGGAAAAATGCTTGGCCGACGGTTCGTAATACCGCGCCACGATGCCGTTGACCAGCTCCGTGCGCGCCACCTCCACAATGCCGGCGCTTTCCAAAATGCGCATGTGGTAATGGGCCTTGCCCGGCCCGTCGCCCAGGCTCCTGGCCACCTCCGTGGCCGTGGACGGGCGTCCCGCCTCGCGCAGGGCATGGAGGAGCTTCATGCGGTAGGGATGCGTGAAAGCCTTGATGCGTTCTTCGGTGTCCAGTTCGAGGTATTCCCTCATGCGGCTCCCCGTCGTGCTGATACGCTCAGGATAGACCCTGGGCGGGGACGGGTCAAGGACGACGCCCGCGCTCCCGGGGTCCTTTGTCCGCTTCCGCGCCGCCAACCGGCAGGCGGTACTCGACCCAGCGCACCCTGCCCGCCAGCACGGCGTCGCGGATGGCGCGCTCGGCGGCCGACAGCCTGGCGTCGCCCGACTTGACCTCCACCAGAAGGAGTTCCGCCGGCGCCCCTTCCGACAGGCCCGGAAACGCCACAAAATCCACGGGTTTGCCCACAAAGCGCGCGTCCTCCGGGCGGCAGGGAAAGCCCGGCAGGTAGGGAGCCAGCTGTTCGCCTATCTGGCCGGTGAGCACGGCCCGCGACCGTTTGACGGCGTCCTCGCGCGCGGCTTCCGTGCGCTCCCGGGCGTCGCGTTCGGCCTCGGCCCTGCCCTGCCGCCGCCCCAGGGCCAGGCCGGCCGCCAGGGCCAGGGTCAGGGCGGCCAGCACCAGGACCAGGGCGGCCAGGACCAGGGGATTCAGTTCTTGTAGCAACGCGCTCATGCTCTTCCTTGCCTGGGTCCGTGTTGTATACTGGGCATGCCGGCGCTCAGGGCCGCGGACACAACGGGGCGGACACCACGGGCAGTGTGGCCGCTCGCGCCCGGGCTGGTCAAGGGAGACCAATGAACCACGATACAGAACGCGCCCTGGACAAGGCCGCTGCCATACTGGCCGGAGCCAGGAGCGTGATAGCGTTTACGGGCGCCGGCATATCCGCGGAATCCGGCGTGCCCACGTTCCGCGGGGCCGGAGGTATCTGGGAACGCTACGACGAGCGACACCTGGAGCTCGGCTACTTCCGCGCCCATCCGGAGCTGGCCTGGCCGACCATCAGGGACATTTTCTACGCCTTTGCCTCGCCCGATGGCGAACGGCCGCCGTTCCAGCCCAACGACGCCCACCGGGTCCTGGCCGCCTGGGAACAACAGGGCATCCTGAACTTCACCGTCACCCAAAATATAGACGGCCTCCACGCGGCGGCCGGCTCCAGGCGCCTGTCCGAGTTCCACGGCACCACGGCCACCCTGTCGTGCATGCGCTGCGGGGCCCGCGTACCCAGCGCGCGGGAGCTCCTGGAAACCCTGCCGCCCCGCTGTCCCTGCGGCGGGATATACAAACCTGACTTTACCTTCTTTGGCGAGGGCATAGACCCGGCGGCCAGCTCGTCCGCCTATGACGCGGCCAGAAAAGCCGACGTGTGCCTGGTCATAGGGTCCACGGGCCTGGTCTACCCAGCGGCAACCATACCGCGCGTCGTGGCCGGAGGCGGTGGCACGGTCATAGAGGTCAATCCCGAGCCCAGCACGTTCACGGACGACATAACCGGCGTGTTCCTGCCCATGGGCGCGTCGGAAGCCCTTGTGGCCCTGGACCGGCGCCTGCGCGGGACGGCCACGCCGTGACGGGCCAGAATTTTCTGGTCGTCCTTCTCACCAGTCCGGCAGGAACCGGCACGCGCAACGCCCCCTACGGAGCGGCCTGCGTGGCCTCTGCCCTGAAACGCGACGGCCTGGCGGACGCGCTCGTCCTGGAAGGCACCGACTCGGGCGACCTGGCCAGGCGGGCTTTGGACCTGGAGCCCGACCTTCTGGGCCTGTCCCTGTACGTATGGAATCGGGCGACGCTCTTGGACGCGGCCGCCGTGGTGAGGAAGGCCCGGCCCGGACTGACCGTGGTGGCAGGCGGCCCGGAAGCGTCCGGCGACGCGGACGGCGTCCTCCGGAGCGCTGCGGTGGACCTGGTTGTGGTGGGCGCGGGCGAGGCGGCCTTGCCGGACCTCGTTGGCCGCCTGCGCTCGGGCGCCGGACTGCCCGCCCAGAGGACGCTGGGCGTGCCCGTGACCGACCTGGCGTCCTTGCCGTCGCCCTGGCTGGACGGCACCCTGGACCCGGCGCGCTACGGCGGCGCGGCCATGGAGCTGACCCGGGGCTGCCCCTACCGCTGCGCCTTCTGTTACGAGTCCAAGGGCCAAAAGCGCGTTTTACCCGCGCCCCTGGAGCGGGCCGCCTTCGAGCTGGACGCGTTCAAAGCCGCCGGCGTGGACGAGGTGTTCGTGCTGGATCCCACCTTCAACGCCAGGCCCGAGCGCATGAAGGCCGCCCTCGGGCTGTTCCGCGAGCGCGGCGCCGGCCTCCGCTACTTCCTGGAGCTCCGCGCCGAGCTCGTGACGCCGGAACAGGCCCGGCTTCTGTCGGGCGTGGCCTGTTCGGTCCAGCTCGGGCTCCAGAGCGCCGACCCCGAGGTGCTGGCCCTGTCCGACCGGTCTGGCGACATGACGGCCTGGTCCAAAGGCGCGCGCATGCTCGAGCGAGCGGGCGTGACCTACGGCGTGGACCTCATCTACGGCCTGCCCGGGGATAGCCTGGCCAGCTTCCGGAAAAGCCTGGACTGGGCCGTGGAGCGCGGGCCCAACCACCTGGACCTGTTCCGCCTGTCGGTCCTCCCGGGCACGGCCCTGCGCGAGCACGCGGAAAACCTGGGCCTTGAGTACCAGGCCGTCCCTCCCTACGCCGTGCGCTCCACGCCGACCTTTCCGGCCGCCGACCTGGACGCCGCCGGCACCCTGTCGGCAGCGGCCGACGAGCTCTATAACCGCGGCCGGGCCGTGATGTGGTTCAAGGCCGTAAGCAGGCTGGCCCGCCGCAAACCGTCGGCCATCTTCGAGGCCTGGGCCGCGCGCTTTGCCCCCCTGCCGGCCGCTTCTCCCCATGAGGCCGTGGAAGAGCGCCAGCTGGCCTTCTTTGGGAACCTGCTGGCCGATCTAGGCCGCAACGACGCCAGCGCCCAGGCCGCCCTGCACTTGATACGGGCATCCGGGGCGTGGACCAGGGCCCTGGCCGACGGCCTGCCCTCCAGCCTGGACCTGGACTGGAATCCGGAAGATCTGCTCGACGCCGCCGGCGCGGGCATTGTAGACTTTGCCCGGCGCTGGCCGCGCTCGCCGGGAACCTGGACCTGCCAGCCCGGCCCGGACGGCCCGCGTTTTATCCGCCCGCGACCACGGAGGAAGCATGCTCATTGACGGACACCCGTACCGCTCCATCTGGGAAGACGACCACGGCGCCGTATGCATCATCGACCAGCGCCGCCTGCCCTTCACGGTCAGCGTGGAACGCCTGGCCGGCTACCGCGACGCCGTCATTGCCATACGGGACATGCACCTGCGCGGCGCCCCGCTCATCGGGGCGGCCGGCGCCTACGGGGCCTACCTGGCCGCGCGGGAATACTCCGGGCTTGACCAGGCTGATTTCGAGGCGGCCATGGGCTCGGCGTTGGCCGAGCTGGATGCCGCCAGGCCCACGGCCGTCAACCTGCGCTGGGCCGTGGAACGCATGCGCAAGGCGCTGGCCGGGGCGTCCAGTCCCAAGGAAGCGGCCCAGGCAACCCTGGCCGAGGCCCGGGCCATAGCGGACGAGGACGTGGCTATCTGCGCCGCCCTGGGGATGCACGGCGCCGACATCCTTAAGCGTTTGGCCGCGGACAAGGGTCGCCCGCTCAACGTGCTCACCCACTGCAACGCCGGCTGGCTGGCCACCGTGGACCACGGCACCGTGACGGCTGCCATATACGAGGCGGCGCGCAGGGGCGTGCGGCTCCACGTGTGGGTGGACGAGACCAGGCCACGCGTCCAGGGAGCCCTGACGTCCTGGGAGCTGGGCCAGAACGGCGTGCCCAACACGGTGCTGTGCGACAACGCCGGCGGCCACCTCATGCAGCGCGGCCAGGTGGACGTGGTCATTGTGGGCACCGACCGGACGGCGGCCAACGGCGACGTGGCCAACAAGATAGGTACCTACCTCAAGGCCCTGGCCGCGCATGACAACGGCGTGCCGTTCTACGTGGCCCTGCCGTCGCCCAGCTTTGACCCTGCCCTGCCCGAGGGACTTCGGAGCATACCCATAGAGGAACGGGCGCAGGACGAGGTACTCACCATCCACGGGCAGGCGGACGGAAAAGCGGCGTCACTCGGCATATACGCGCCGGGCACCGTGGCCGCCAACCCCGGCTTTGACGTAACGCCGGCCCGGCTGGTGACCGGCTACATAACCGAGCTCGGCGTATTCGACGCGGCCGGACTCCGGGCCGGACTGGCGGGAGGCGCGCATGGCCGCGCCTGAACGCACGGAAGCGGGCGGCGCCGACGGCGTCATCAAGTTCACCGTTGCAAAGCGCGTCGTGGTCCCGGGACTGCCGGGCGACGAGTGGGAGCGCGTCGAGGAAATCCGCTCCCTCCTGTGGCGCGCTGGCCTGGTCGGCCACGACCCCGAGCTAGACGTGGGCTACGGCAACATATCCGCGCGGCGGCCGGACGGCGGCTTTGTGATATCGGGCACGCAGACCGGGCACAAGGACAGGCTGGGTCCGGGCGACTACGTGATTGTGGACGCCTGGGACTTCAGCTCGGGCAGCGTGGACTGCCGCGGCGCCTGCCTCCCGTCCAGCGAGGCCCTGAGCCACGCCGCCCTATACCGGCGGCCGGAAGTGGGCGGCGTCATCCATGTGCACGCCAGGCGGCTGTGGGAAGCCATGGCGCGCGCCGGAGACCTGTGCACCGGGGAGAACATTCCCTACGGCAGCCGCATGCTGTACAATCGCCTGGGCGACCTGGCCCTGGAACGCGGAAACCTGCCCATCCTGGTCGTGGCGCTCGGCCACCAGGACGGGGTGTTCGCCGCGGGGACGGACCTGCGGCAGGCGTACGACGCTATCATGGAACGCGCACGGAGGATATGAACATGGCACGAATAGGCATCATAGGCGGCTCGGGGCTGGAAAACCCTCAGATCCTTTCCGACGCCCGGGAGATACAGGTCACGACGCGCTTCGGCGACCCCTCGTCAACCCTGACCCTGGGCACGGTAGCCGGCATTGACGTGGTCATCCTGTCGCGCCACAACCGCGACCACAGCATAGCGCCCACGTCCGTGCCCAACCGCGCCAACCTGCAGGCCCTCAAGGATTCGGGCTGCACGGCGGTGCTGGCCACCACGGCCGTGGGTTCCCTGCGGGAGGACATAGGCCGCGGCGACTTTGTCATCCTGGACCAGTTCATAGACTTCACGCGCAGGCGCGATGTTACCGTGTTTGACGACTTCAAGGACGGCATGCACCACGTGCCCATGGGCGAACCCTTTGACCCAGGGCTCCGGCGCGTGCTGGCCGACGCTGCCGCGGCCATGGGCATACGCTTCCATCCAGCGGGCACGGTGGTCACCATCGAGGGGCCGCGCTTCTCCACCAAGGCCGAGTCGCGCATGTTCCGCGCCTGGGGCGCCGACGTCATCAACATGAGCACGGCGCCGGAATGCATCATGGCGCGCGAGCTGGACCTGCCCTACGCCGCCGTGGCCATGTCCACCGACTACGACTGCTGGAAGGACGACGAGGAACCGGTAACCTGGCAGGCCGTGATGGAAATCTTCAAGAACAACGCGTCGCGCATGACCGAGCTGTTGCTCAGGGCCATACCCGGCGCCGCCAAGCTGGCGTAGAAATCCGCGCCGCGGCCCGGGGGCCGCGGCGCGGGGACACAGCGTGGCTCAGGCCTCTTTCCTGGCTGGCCGGTAGAAGAAGCCACGTTCCTGGCTGACCACCTCTATGCGGCCGTCGTTCTCAAGCACGTCCAGGTACTTGTTCACCTCGTTCACGTGCATGCCCAGGATCTTGGTGATGTCCTCCAGGGTGCACGGCCGCCTCTGTATGGTCTCCAGGATGGCGCTCTCCGTGTCGTGCCTGTACGACATGTTTTTCTTGCGTTCCTGGACGGGCGCTATGATCTCCACGTGGGACAGGTTCAGCCTGTGTATGAAAGAGTCTATCTCTCGCTCGGTGGCCGCGCGCAGCCCGGGTATTGCGCCGGGCCGGTCCAGCGTGTTTATCTGGATCAGGTCCGGGCCTATCCTGAGTACGGCGGCCCTGAGGCTGTCGGCGTCCTCGTCGGCCATGTTGTAGCCGGGCAGCACGAACACTTCCAGGTATATCTTGCCCGGGTACTCGGCGCGGAAGGCGACCAGGCCGTCAACATAGGCCTGGACGCTGAGTGACGCTTCAGGCCGGTTGATGGCGCGGAAGCTTTCCTCCCTGGCCGAATCCAGGGACGGTAGCACGAGGTCGGCCAGGCTCACGGCCGCGCGAACCTCGGGATCGTGCAACAGGGTTCCGTTGGTCAGCACGGCCACGGGCGCGGACGGCCGCCGTTCTTTTACGTAGCGTATCAGGTCGGCCAGCCGCGAGTTCAGGGTCGGCTCCCCGGAACCGGAAAAGGTGTAGTAATCCGGAAGCCGATCCTCGGTTTGGAAATACTGGTCCAGCTCGGCCACGATCCGGTCATACAGCACGTATTCCCTGCGGTCCACCGTGAGCTTGGTCGTCTCGCCCACCTCGCAGTATACGCAATCAAGGCTACACACTTTTTTTGGTATGACGTCTATGCCAAGAGACATGCCCAGCCTCCTGGAAGGCACGGGCCCGAAGATATGTTTGAACAAGATGCGCCTCCTTTACGCGGAGGCAACAAACAAGCTTTTTGGGGAACTCCTAAAAACTGAGGTTTTTAGATGCTCTCTTTGTGATGCCCCCACAGGCCCCGCCAGTATACTCCGCTTGCCGCGTTTCCAGAAGGGGAAGGGGGGTACACCCGTGTCCAGAGGACCGCTCTAAAAAAGCCAACCACGGAGGCGCAGAGTACGGCAATGGGAAAAGAATTAAGGGAGCCTCTAAAAACTGCAGTTTTTAGAGGGTTACCTTAGAAAACCCTGCGTTTTCAGCCGAAAACGCAGGGAACCTCTAATAACCATTGGGTTTTTAGAGGTTCCCTTAACCGGGAAATCAGTGAGCGATTCCACGGCTTTTCCTTCCCCATCTCCCTCCGTGCATCCGTGGCCGTTTTTAGGGGCTCAAGCCCCCTTGACCCGGACAGGGACTACGTGGCGCCCGTCAGCTGTTTGGCTTCATTGTGGGGAACAGTATCACGTCCCTGATGCTGTAGCTGTCGGTCAGGAACATGATCAGCCGGTCCACGCCTATGCCCATGCCGCCCGTGGGGGGCATGCCCACCTCAAGGCTGGCTATGAAGTCCTCGTCCAGCATGTACGCCTCGTCGTCGCCCAGCTCGCGCTCGCGGGCCTGCTGGCTGAAGCGCTCCCGCTGGACGATGGGGTCGTTCAGCTCGGAGTACGCATTGGCCAGCTCGCGGCCGAAGACAAAGGCCTCAAAGCGCTCGGTCATGGTCGGGTCGCCCGGCTTCTGCTTGGTCAGCGGCGATATGTCCGTGGGATAGTCCATGACAAAGGTGGGCTGGATGAGTTTGGACTCGGCGAACTTCTCAAAGGCCGCGTTCAGGATGTCGCCCTTGGTGCAGTCCTTGAGTTTCTTCTTGAGCTCGGCGTCCAGGCCGTGCTTTCTGGCCAGCTCGCGCGCGGCCTCGTCGTCCTTCACGCCGGCAAAATCGATGCCGCCGTATTCCTTGACGGCGTCCGTCATGGTAACGCGGCGCCACGGCGGTGAGAAGTCCAGCTCCGTGCCCTGGTACACCACCTTGGCAGAGCCCGTGGCCTTCTCGGCGGCAAAGGCCACCATGTTCTCGCACAGCTCCATCATGTCCTTGTAGTCCGCGTATGCCTGGTAGAGCTCGATCATGGTGAACTCCGGGTTGTGGCGTATGTCTATGCCCTCGTTCCGGAAGTTCTTGCCCATGTCGTACACGCGTTCCATGCCGCCCACCACGCAGCGCTTGAGGTAGAGCTCGGTGGCTATGCGCAGGTACAGCTGGAGGTTGAGCGCGTTGGACGTGGTGACAAAGGGCCGCGCCGCGGCGCCCGACGCAATGGTGGACAGGATGGGCGTGTCCACCTCGATATACTCGCGCTCATCCAGGTACTGCCTGATGGCCTTGATGATGGCCGTGCGCTTGCGGAAGGTGTCCATCACCTGGGGGTTCATGACCAGGTCCAGGTAGCGGCGGCGGTAGCGGAGCTCGGGGTCCTTGAGGCCGTGGAATTTCTCCGGCAGGGGCTCCAGGGCCTTGGTCAGGAGGACCATGCGCTTGGCGTGCACGGATATCTCGCCGCGGCGCGTGCGGAACACGTAGCCCTCCACGCCAACGATGTCGCCCACGTCCCAGGTCTTGACCTCGGCGTACGCGTCGTCGCCTAAACCTTCCGCGTTCAGGTACACCTGGATGCGCCCGTCGCGGTCCTGGAGGTCGATGAAGGCGGCCTTGCCTATGTCTCGGAAGCTCATCACGCGCCCGGCCACGGACACGTCCTGGTTCTCAAGGGCTTCAAAGTCACGTTTTATGCCGGCCGAATGGTGGGTCTGCTTCCAGGTCAGCTGGGCAAAGGGGTCGTTGCCGGCCGCCTGCAGGCGGGCCAGCTTGTCCCTGCGGACCAGCTGCTGTTCGGACAGCGCGCGCTCCCGGCTCGCGTCGTCCGCTTCGGACTCGACTCGATTCGGATCGGTTTCGTGGCTCATGTACTCTCCTGTGGCATCTTCCGGCGGCGTGTGCCGCCTCCGGGAATAGGCGCGATTGTACGACGAAGAAAGCTCTTGATACAAGACTCGGCCACGGGCATTTCAGGACAAAGCCGTCCACCTAATCCCACCATTTTCGGATATTTATCTTTTTATATATATACATATTGACTTATATCAAGGAAACGGCGATAGTAAGGAGAGCGGCCGGCACATACTACGAGCCGCAACCAGATCACCGTGTCCAGGAGGACAACAATGAAACGCCTGTCGATCATAGCCCTGATCGCCCTTGCCCTCGTCGCCATGTCGTGCGCCCCCAACTACGCGCCCGCCACGGCTACCAAATATTTCGTCGCCCACCAGGGCGGCTACATCGGAGAAGCCACCGTCAGCGTGGACGCCAAAGGCAATGTCACCGCGGCCAGCCTGGCCGAGTGGCAGGGCCCGGGCGGCTGGGTAGAGTACAACGGCCCGGACGGCCACAGCCTGGTGGACGGCGCCGTGGTCAGGGTACCCGATCCCCTGGCCAACACCGGCAACGCCGACCCCGCCATCAAGGGCTACATGTTCTATATCTACAACGTGCAGAACGGCGTCGGCGTGTGGTCCCAGTTCACACCCGGCAAGGACGGCTTTACCCGCCCCACCCGCCAGTACGAGCGCGACTTTGAGGGCCTCATGGGCAATCCCATCCGCGCCGCCGCCTACGCCAAGGCCGCCCGCGAGGACACCCTGGTCAACGTGACCATAGACGGCCTGACCGTTACCGTGGGCAAGCCCGCCAGCCAGACCGTGCACTACGGCCACATGGACAAGGGCAACCCCAGCGCCACCTACATGCCCATAGGCGCGGGCACCATAGGCTACCGCTACAACCTCAAGGCCCTGCTGGACTTCTTCAAGGCCAACCCCACGGCCGATTACAGCGCCACCTCCATGAAGAAGGCCAAGATCACCCTGGTGGCCGACGCCGCCGTGGACAAGGCCGACGTGGCAGCATACACCGCCGCCGACGACACCGTGTTCGCCGTGGCCGACGCCCTGTCAGGCGCCACCTTCTCAGACTTCCCGCACTACGCCCTGGAGCTCCAGGCCGCCTACAAGATGGCCCTGGCCGCCCAGCTCAAGAAGTTCTAACGTTCTTCTGGCGGTACTTGGCCGGCGTCCCTTTGGGGGCGCCGGCTTTTTTTGCCGTGCGGTCTCAGGATAAAAAAAACCCCCGGTCCATGCGGGGCCACTGAAAAAGACCGCGAAGTTGTGCAAGAGCATGACTTCGCGGTTTTCTTTTGGAAGCGCTTCGGTCGGAGGTGATGGA
>JAFGJV010000031.1 GCA_016928955.1 Spirochaetales bacterium | reverse complement strand
TCCATCACCTCCGACCGAAGCGCTTCCAAAAGAAAACCGCGAAGTCATGCTCTTGCACAACTTCGCGGTCTTTTTCAGTGGCCCCGCCTGAGCCGGGGGCTTTGTCGTCTTGGCAAGCCGCGGGTTTTAGAGGGTCGTTTTAGAACGACACGGTGGCGTAGACGCCCACGGACGTGACGCGGTAGGTATCGCGCTTGTATCCAGAGTCCGAGTCGCGGGCAACCAGGGACAGCTCGAAGTGCTCGCTGGGCGCCCAGCGCACGGCCAGGTCCAGGGTCAGGTCGGCAAGGAGGCCGGGCACGGGCCAGTTGACCGAGTCGTCGTACAGCACCAGGCCGTGGTTGGTCCAGGACGACACGGTCAGGTCCACGGACAGCGGGGCGCCGATCAGGTCCTGGAAGTCCAGAGCCGCGTCGGCAAACCAGCCGGAACCCTGGACGGCCAGGGCGGCCTGGCCGTAGAGCAGCATGCCAAAGCCGCCTTCAAGCACCAACAGGCGCCGTCCCAGGATGGCGGACGGATCCAGCTTGACGCCGGCCTGGACAGCCACGGCCGTGCCCAGCTTGGCGGCGTCAAAGTCCGACCACAGGTCGGCCGCGGGGAAAAGGTCGTCGGCGTCGTTGCCGCCCCAGCCGCCAAAGCCGGCCGTCTTGTACGCGGCGCGGATTGAGCCGCCGAGCCCGTTCCAGGCGGCGCTGGCGTCAAGCGCGGCGGCCATGGCGAACACGGACGCGTCGCCCTCAACGTAACGGTCGTTCCACAGCAGGGCGTTAAACTCGGCGGCCACGTCCACGGACAGGATACCGGCCAGCGCGTAGCGTGCGCTGGCGGAAAGGGCAAAGCTGTCCGGGCGCACGGCCAGATCCGGGGCCAGGGCGTCCAGGGACACGCGCAGGTCCTGGCCGGTCAGCGCGTAGAAGTCATAGGCGGCGGACAGCTTGGCGCCCACCCAGGCGGGGTGCCCGGGGAAGAGCTCCATGCTCTTGGTGTTCCAGTCCTCGGCCACGCTCGGCGTGCCGCCAGTGATGGCCGTGGACAAAGACACGGACAGGCCGGGTATGAGCCCGGGCGCCATGGACAGGGCCAGGAGGGGACCGGATTCCTCCTGGGCGGTGCGGGGACTGCGCACCAGGGAACCCACGGACAGTAGCGGGCCCTTGAAGTCAAAACGCGCGTTCATCACGCCGAACACGTCGGTCAGGGTCAGCCAGGCGTTGCGTATCTTGACGCCGTTCTGCGCAAGCGACGAGTCCGAGCCGTACACGTGGTCCTGGAAGGACGCGGCGGCTTCCTGCTCGAGGAGCACCAGGCGCTGGGCCTGGGGCGTGAGGCTCAGGTAGTCGTACTGGTTGATGGTCTCATGCGAACCGGAGGTGACATCGGGGCTGACAGCTTCTATGGCCGCGTTGATGATGTCTTCCAGGTCCGTGTACAGGGACCGCGCGTCAGACCACTTTTCCTGGGTCCACACCACCCACTCGATGGGCTCCGCCGTGTTGCCGTATATGAAGCGGTAGCGGCCGGACGACATGCCGTAGCTGGTGGTCGGCCAGGTCTGGGCGGGCAGACCGTAGCGGGCGCGGTTGTTCACGTACCAGTCCAGCATGCGCTGGATGAAGGGGTAGCCTGAAGTGTCAGCGTTGAAGTCGTCCTCGCTGGACGCGCTGCCCAGGTCCAGGAGGTCGGCCAGGTCCAGGGACAGGCCGGCCTCAAAGCCCATCCGCCGCTCCTCGGACTCCACGCCCTTGTACAGGGAGCGGTCGATGGCGGACAGGAAGGCCAGCGACGACAGGCGGAGTTCCACCGTGGCGTCGCCCAACTCGCCGGACAGCCCGGGTATGTCTTCCACAAAGGGATTGCCGAATAGATTGTTTTCCACAAAGCCGGCGCTGACGCTGCCGGACAGAACGGGGCCCGTTTCCTGAACCGCTTCCTGCGCGGCGACAGCGATGGCGAACGCGGACAGGATGGCGCACATCGCCGCTAATCGTTTGAACATGACTGTAGCACCTTTCGGGGCCGGGCGCCCGTGGCAGCACAAGGCTCAGGGCGGCCGGCTATGGGATCCGCGTGGCTTTTGAATTACGGGCCGGCTTTCAGCGTGGGTGCCGGAACCGCAGGAGGCGCCGCGGGAACTTACCAATATACCGGCCCTTGCCAAGCTGTCAACAAAAAAAACTCCAGGATGTGAAAAAAAGCTTGCGTTCCGGGATATTACGATTTACTATTCCTTCCCTTTCTTTTCTTCGGGAGCCCCGCCCGCCGGAGTACGGAAAGGCACAGCATCACCCGAATGACGGTTTGGAGCGCGTTGGTCGTATGAAAACAACCAGAATAACTATCCTGGCTTTGATTGTCCTGACCCTGCTGTCCTGCGCACCCCTGCGCACGGGCTACATCCTTGAAGGCACCGTGACAGATTCCGGCGGCGCGCCCCTTTCCGGCGTGCGCATATCTATAGAAGGCGCTTCCGGCGCAGACACCGAGACGGACGGCTCCGGCCGTTATGTCATCCAGGCCGCGCCTTACGGCTCCTGGCATATCACCGCATCCCTGCCCGGCTACGTGTTCGCCGCGCGCCGTTCCGATCCCCTCCAGGAAGGTGCCATGGTGTTCCTGGGAAACAGCCAGAGCGTACGCCTGGACTTCCTGGGCGCGGACTCAGGCTCGCTCACGGTGCCCATGATCCAGGGCCGCGGCTTCCGCAGCCCCTTTGAAGGCCAGTCCGTGCGCAACGTGGTCGGCGTGATCACCCAGGTGACGCGCAAAGCCCCGCACGCCATATACGACACTATCCTGATAGACGGTTCCACCACCCCGCAGTGGGTGTCCGAGGACGGCTTCTTCATGGAAGCCTTTGACTCGTACAAGGACGGCGATCCTTTGACCTCGGACGGCGTCTTTGTGTACACGCACAACGACGCGTACGTGGAATCCAAGTGGCTGGACTCCGTGCCGTCTGACCTGGCCGTGGGCGACGTGGTGTCCGTGTCCGGCGTGGTGCGCGAGTTCAAGCCGGCCGACCGCTTTGGCAACTCGGAAGGCTTTCTCACCTTTACCCGTATAGAGGAGCCGACCGTGCTCCGCGTTACCTCAGCCGGCGTGCCCGTCACGCGCCTGACCAGTTTCCCGGCCGGCGTCCTCCTTACTTACGACGACGCCCCCGTCCTGGCCACCGTGGCTCCCGGCTCCACCGAGTGGCGCACCCTGCCCTGGGGCACGGACGCGTCGGGCGAGCTGGCCCTGCGGGACGCCGCCCTGATACTGGAGAGCGTGGAAGGCATGGTGGTCCGCGTCAACAACCCCTTGGTGTCCACGTCCACCTACTACAACGTGACCGGCATCCTGGCCGACGGCGGCCAGAAGGGCGCGGCGGACAATCCCAACCTGAACAGCACATGGAAGGGCGTGGTCCTCCAGGACCCGTCCGTGAACGGCATGGACTTCAATCCGGAACTGCTTTTCTGCGACTACCAGAAACCCAACTGGGCAACGTTCAATCCCATACCCCAGACCGGCGACACGCTCAAGGACGCGGTGAACAACACCGTGCTCCGCGGCGTGGTGGAATACACCTTTGACGCCCTGTACATGATCAAGCCCCTGCAGAACCTGCCCGGAGGCCTGACCGCCGCGGGCGGCTCCGCCGTGCCCAACCAGGGATGGAACTTCAACGTCAACCCGAATTATGGAAGCATATCCACCCTGCTGGCCGGCTACACGTCGTCGGAAAAAATAACCAGCGCCGACCAGGATACCATACGCAACTGGCGCATAGGATCCGGCGCCGACGCCCGCTTCCGCGCGCCCGCTGTCTGGGGCCCAACGCCAGAGGCCGACTTCCTCAAGGTGGGCTCGTTCAACATAGAGAACTTCCAGGAACAGGGCACGCCCTACGACAAGGACATCGACATTGCGGACATCATTGTCCACAACATGCGCGCACCCGACGTGGTGGTGGTTGTGGAGATGGGCGACGACCACGGTTCTACCATCGTGTACGAGAACCAGGACAACTCGTACGCCATCCCGGACGGCATAGTCACATCCGTGCTGAACTTCCGCCAGATCATCACAGCCATCAAGAACGTTGGCGGTCCCCAGTACGATTTCCGCTGCATAGACCCCGAGGAGAACCGCGACGGCGGCGAGCCGGGCACCAATATACGCGTCGGCTTCCTTTACCGCACGGACACCGTGACCTTTGTGGACCGCGGCCTGCCCACCAACCACTTAATGACCACCGGAGGACTGGCGGCTACCGATCCCGAGTCAGCTTGGGCCGTGACCTTCCCGTCAGCCCTGGCCACGGCCCTGGCCACCCAGCCCACGGCCGTGTCGCGCGACCCGGTGGACGGCCAGCCCATGCTGACCCAGAGCCCCGGCCGCATCATAGGCGCTCCCTTTGCGGGCGCCACGCGCAAGCCCCTGGCCGGCGAGTTCATCCACAACACCACGGGAGAGAAATTCTTCGTGATTGCCGCCCACCTCGGTTCCAAGCGGGGCGACACGCCCCTGTACGGCCAGCAGCAGCCGCCCGTGTTCGGCTCGGACGCCAGGCGTACCGAACAGGGCGCCGAGATAGCCAAGCTCGTGGCCCAGATCCTGGACATGGATCCCAACGCCAACGTGGTGGTGGCCGGCGACATGAACGACTTTCCCTGGGCGCCGTCCATGCGCGCCCTCAAGGGCCTGGGCTCCGGCGCCCAGATACTGTGGAGCCCCAGCGAGGAATACATGCCGCGCAACGAGCAATTCAGCTACGCCTTCCGGGGCAACCTCCAGCAGATAGACAACATATACGCCACGGCGGCCCTGCTGACCGGCAACCACGCTGCCGCGAGCCTGGACTGGCTGGAGGCAGTGTTCATATCGCACATAGATTCGCCCTTCTCCAAGAACAACCACATACAGTCGTCGGACCATGACGCCGTGGTGAACCGCTACAAGATAGGGAACTGAGCATGAAGAAGAATTTCAGCGCGGCCTTCAGGGCCGTATTGTTGACCCTCGGCTTTTTGGCGGCCAGCCTTGCCGGCGCCTGCCGCGGGCCGTTTGCGCCCCCCAGCGTCCTGTCCTTTGGCTTCCGCGCGGGGGACAACGCGGCCGCCGGCCTGGCCGAGGACGTGTGGGCTTCCATAGACCACGAGCTGGGCGTGATCACCGTCCGCCTGCCCGACACCGTGGCCGACTACTCCAGCCTCAAGGCGGCCGTGTCCCTGCCCGAGGGCTCGTCCGCGCTTCCGTCCGTGCCCACCGACTACTCGTTGTCGCCCACCGCCCTGGTGGTGGCCAACGAGGACGGCCTCCAGAGCGTGTACCTGGTGGACGTGGGCCAGCGCGCCGCCCCCGCCCCCGCCGACGCCGTGCTCTTTACCGAGTACTACGCGGGCACGGGTTACGACCTGGGAGGGGACCGTAACCGCTGGATAGAGATCACCAACAAGTCGGCGGCTATCGTGGACCTGGCGCAGTACAGGCTGGTCAAGGTGGCCAGGCTGAACGGACAGCGCGTGCCGTCCCTGGACCAAGACGTGGCCTTGAGGGGTCAGCTGGCGGCGGGTGCGTCGCTGGTGCTGTACGCCGACATGATCAAGGCGTCCCGCTTTCTCTTGAGCTCCACTGTACTAGCACCCGACCTTCTGTATTCCGACATAGGCTTCAACGGCATCATCGACTTTAACGGGGACGACGGCTACCAGCTCACGCGTAACGGCGTGATCCTGGATGTGCTGGGGCCCAACGGCGGCACCGGAGCGGACTACTACTGGGGTAGGGAAAAGCGCATGCTCCGCAAAAGTGGCACTAATCCAACGGCCACCTGGAATCACCTGGACTGGATCACCTACGGCCTGGCCAACAACAGCTCCGACGCGGCAAACGCCGGCGCCCAGACGCCGGCTCTCCCAACCGACCGCAAAGTCCTGACCTTCTTCGCCTTTGAGCGCCTGGCCGAGCCCAGCTACGGCATCATAGACGAAGCGGCCAAGACCGTGAGCATAGCCGCCCCGCAAGGCACCGACCTGTCGTCCGTGATCGTGTCCGTAGGCGTGGAAGGATTGGGGGCGTGGGCCCAAGGCGAGACCATAGTGTCGGGCGAGACAGCCCTGGACTTGAGGACGGCCACGGAAATCTGGGTGTATCCCACGGTGGGCAGCACGTACCAGTCCTACACGGTCCAAGCCATCATCAGCGACCCCATGGAGTACACCACCACCCCGTATTCCTTCAACGGCGGCATAGGCGCGCTCTTGAGCGCCAGCATCAAGTATCCTGAAGCGTCGTTCCCCATGACCGTCATAGAGGGCGTGGTAACCGCCAAGAACGTGTACTACAAGTACTCCAGCGATGCTGATGAGTGCTTTTTCATCCAGGATTCCTCAGGCGGCATCATGATATGGACGGACGTGGGCGTGGACGCGCCCATAGGCTCGCGCGTCAGGGTGGAAGCCATAAAGGGCATCAGGAATTACACCATGCCCATAATCTACGAACACGGAAAGATCAGCCGCGTGGACGCCCAGACCTACGACATCTATTACGAGACCGACGCGTACAACAACTTGTCGGCGCTCGGTAGAGTGTTCCGTTATACCGGCGTCATAGAGCAAGGCATGGCCGATTACGATGAAGGAGCCTTCTCCGTTGATGCGGGCCTCAGGTTCCAAGGTTTGCCGGCCATAGCCAGCCTCCTGGAAACCGGTGACTCTGGCTCCTTCTACGGTCCCATCCAGGTGAGCTACAGCAAATACAAGATGTGCCTGAGCCAGGAGGAGCAGATCCTTCCATGAAGAGGAGCCAGGTAAAAAACCGCGCTGTAATGGCGGCCGTGGCGGCCGCCATCCTCCTGGCCCTGTCGGCTTGGTCCTGCGTCCAGCCAACCTTGCCGCCGGCCCTGTCCAGCGCAAAGACCTTCAAGCAGCTGGTGTTGCTCAAGACAGACAATGCATCCCTGCAGTCGGATTATTCCTTCTACTGGAACGGCTATTCCTGGCGAAATTCAGGCCAACTGCCCTGGGATGCGGATATCGACTCTCTGGTGATGAGCTTTCAGGCGTCTGAGGGCGCCAGGGTCATGGTCGCATCCCAGGCCCAGCTGTCCGGGCTTACGGCCAACGATTTTACCAATGGCCTTACCTACACAGTTATAGCCGAGGACGGCTCCCAGCTCGACCACCGGGTTCTCCTATTCAAAGCTACCCCTCCGCCTGCCACGGGACCCTTGGGCCTGAGCGGCGTTACGGTGATGAGCTACAACGCCCACGATTTCCTCAGCAATGGAGCCGAGCGCCACGACGAGATAGCAACCATGCTAAAAAACGCGAGCGCGGATATCGTGGTCCTGAACGAGACCGAGGGGAGCGATGACCTGCCCCGTCTGGCCGCGGCTCTTTCCGACATAGGTTATCCTATGGCGTATACAGCCTATCATGAAGTGGGCTATGAGGACGATATTGCGGTCATATCGCGTTACCCGATTCAATCCTACTCTGGCATATTGAGCGCTAACCCGAGAAAAGCGCTGAAAGCGGTAATCCGGGTATCCAACGGCACTGATTATAAGGATATCACGGTCATAGGTTTGCATATGGACTCGGGCACGCAGACGACCGACATCACCAATCGTCTGGAACAATCTAAGGAACTTTCCGAGTACCTCAGGCTTTCCTCGGGTATCGACCTGACAACAGGCCTCGTGGTGATCGCCGGAGACATGAATACCATGTCGGAATCTGACCGTATGGTCAGCGCCGCCCTGACCTATGGCTTTGATTACCCGACCCTGGACTACCTGCGCGTTACTGATGACGCGGACGCAGCCAACGATTTCTGCGCAGTTAACGAGGAACACCTATCCGCGTCCGATTGGACTTATGCCCAATCTCCGTATTATAGCGTGCTTGACCACATCGTGCTGTCCCCGGCACTCATGGACTACTATCGCGTCGGCTCCATAGACGTGAAAAAAGAGGACCTAAGCGAGGACATGAACCTTATTTCCGATCACTTCCCGGTTCTCTTGGAACTGGATCTGTGATAGCGCCCCCGTCGGGGGAGTATTTTTGCTAGGAGGAACCTAGATGAAACGTTTCATTGCCATCGGCGTGGCCGCGCTCGCGCTCATTGCCCTGGTCGGTTGTCCGGCTCCCGTCGGGCCGGGCGCCACAAAATCGTCAGAGAAGGAAGTTATGTCCTTCGCGTTCCTGGACACGCCCAACGACGCGCTGTCCCAGGATTTCCCCGCCGGCTACGTACCAATCGGGTCTTACTGGTACGTGGGACCCCTTCCGGCCGGCACCAACCTGTCGGCCTTGGTGGCTACTTTCGAGTTGTCCGCAGGCGCGTCGCTGTCGGTCGGCGGAGTTCCCCAGACCTCAGGCGTGACGGCCAATGATTTTTCAGCTGACGTCACCTACGTGATCACGGCTGAGGACGGCAGCACGGCCACCTTCGACGTCCAGGTCGAGAGCACTGAAATGGGCTTCACCAGCGTGGATTTCCTTGGCGTCAGCCTCCTTACGGCCGGCGAGGCCAGCGTGGTCATTACCGACACGACCACCCCGCGCACCGTGGTCGCCCATATACCCGGTCACGCCGCTTCCGAGATCGGCGCGCTCAAGGCGGACATCGAGCACAACGGTCTTAGCGTAACCGTGGGCGGCATAGCCCATGACGACGCCACCAGCACCTACGACTTTGCCAATTCCGAGACCACGCCGCTTGAGTTCACCCTGAATGGCCAGGCCGGCGTCACCGAGCTCTACAACGTCACGGTTATCGCGGATCCGGTCGGCACCGCTGCCACCCTGGACTCGTTCAGCATCGAGGTCGACGGCATTACGTACGAAGGCACCATCGACGATTCCGTAACCCCAGGCACGGTAGCCGTTTCGGTTCCGAGCGGTACGGTCGTAACGAGCCTGGTGGCAAGCTTCACGTCGCCCGCTTGGTCCACCGTTACGGTCGGCAGCATGCCCATGATTCCCCAGGAATCCGGTGTTACAGCCAACGACTTCAGCGCTCCCGTCACCTACACCGTGACCGCCGAGGACGGAACCACGGCGAAGGAATATACGGTCACGGTGACCCCGAATCCGGTTTTTGCCATCATCACCCAGGCCTGCCCATCGTTTAGTAGCACATACGCCCTGGCGGGCGAGACCTGGTTCGACATTAAGATCCCGAATAAGGCCGCTCTTGGCGCAGGCTGGAAGATATATACCGCCAACAACAAGACAGTGAACCTCGTGATGAGCGACACAGACCTGTTCACCAACTTTGCAGACGGGGATACCGTAAGGATCATAGAGAGTAGCTACTCTGGCTCCGTAAACGCCATCGGCGACGCGAGGCCGGCCGACGGTCTATGGGTCTTCAAGTCGGCCATGAGTACAATACTGAGTTCCTATGGCACGGTGTGGATCGAGCTGGCTGACGGAACGGTGGCCGACCACCTCTCATATACCTCGCAGTACAACACCAGTGGATACTGGCTACAGACCACAACCACTTGGTACCCTACTGCCACCTCCCCCGATGCTCCCACCCGCTTGGCTGAAGCCGTGGCGGACACGCAGTGGCTGCCCGGCGACCTTGCTGCCGCCGCGTCACTCCCCGATTCCACTAATTATGTCCTTAGGCTCAAAGATCCCAGCAAAGACGGCAATCAGGCCAGCGACTGGGAGACGTATCAACCGCCCATACTCGTCCTACGCAATGCGACTTCGACACCAGGGGTCGCCAAGGTTACCGCTAGCATGTCAGCTACCATCGTGTTGACTGCGGAAGTAGTACTCTACGGCGGCGCGTCAGCACCTACTACGGTAAGTGCGGACCTGTCTGCCCTCGGCGGCACAGCCGCTGACGCCCTAGTGGATGACGGCACGAATGGAGACGCGATAGCGGGCGACGGCATCTATTCCCTAAGCCATATCATTCCAGCTGGAACGATAGCCGATACTTACAGCGTCACCATATCCACGACGGGTTCGGCCAACCCCGCCTCCCAGTCCATATCGATAATGATCACTCCCGGAACCGTCCTGATACATACCGGCTTCGAGACCGCAGATATAGAAGACCCGATAAGCATAACCGGGGGAGATTTCACAATGGATGGTGAGACCTGGTCTGCGGTGTCCGTCTATATCAATACGACTGCCAAGGTAAGTGGGACCTATGGAATGGGCTATAATGCCATTAGCGATTCACTTACCACACCGTTCAAAGCCGATCCGGGTGTGTTCAGCTTCACCGGCAGGGCCTCAGGCACCTCATCCAACTTCACCATCACCCTGCAGATCAGCGATGATGGTTCCGTATGGACGGACCTTACCACTTGGTCAGCAAATGGTACGAATACGGGAACGGTCGTGAGCACGAATACCAATTATTCGTATACGATCAACCAGCTGGGCATGAAGAAGTTGCGACTTGTCATGACAGCCAGAAGCGGTGGGTCTTTCTACTTTGACGATCTCATGTTACTTCAGTACGAGCCTTGATAGACTTGATGTAGAGTGAATGAGGGCCGCCCCATCCGGGGCGGCCCTTTTTTTCCTTCCATCCCCCGTGCTACAGTCCTCTCATGGACGTCGTAGCGCCACAGGACTTGGTATCAGCCCTCCGAACCATACTCCGCGATAACTGGACTCTGGATATGCGCGGCTGGAAGCCGGATGAGCCGCTCGAGCTCCTCTCCCGGGACGACGGCGCGCTCCGTGCCGCTCTGGCGCGCGGATTTGAGGGCGTTTGGCCGGACGCTTTACTGGAAGGCATATCGCGCGCGCACGTGGACCGCTACCGTTCGGGCTTCCTGGCGGCGCACGCCTGTGCGCTCCATCTCCTGCGCGTGGACGAGGACAACTGGTTCGATTTTCAGGCGGCGCGCGCGGCCTGTGCGTGGTTCGAGGAGCCGCTTAAGCAGAGGGAGCGTAGGGAGCTGGCTCTGCTCAAGGGCCTGTCCGCGGCGCTTTTGCTTCCAGGTATGATCGTGCCGCCCGACCTGCCCGTGATCCTGGACCACGGGAGCGGCGCGGCGTTTGTCGTTTTGGCGGGCCTGGCTGACTGACCGGGGGCCTCTTCAGTTCTCCAGGTCTAGAAGGTCCAGCAACTCAGGGTAGTCTATAAAGGGATTGCGGTTGTCCTGGTGGGCCTGTACGGCGTTATTGCGGACCCGTTCCTTGTCGCTCACCGGGTCGGCGGCCGCCCAGGCTCGGAGCATGTCGTCGTACCAGGTCTTGAGCTTGGCTCCGGGCTTGGACCAGGCGCAGTCCAGGAAATCGGAACTGCCGTAGTAGCGCACGGCCATATAGAAATGCATGCGGGCAAGGTCGCCCTTGTACGCGTCTATGGGCTCAAAGACAGTGCCGGTATAACCGAGCCCGCTCCTGGCCAGGCCGAGCAGGCTGCCGTTCTGGGATGTCCAGCTTGCCGAATCCACCTCGCCGTAAGCGTAGTTGCTCCGCCTGCCGTTCACGTAGCCGTCCGTGGCGCATATATGGTGGCCGTCGCTGTAACCCGGCTCGGCGTCGCCAAAGGTGCTCTTGGGCCAACTGTGCTCTCGGTTGTACACGTCGCCCTCTGTGGAATAGTTGCCGGCCTGGTCTTCCACCAGGGTGAACCAGTACGCTGCCGTGCTTCCGTCCGCGCTTGTGTTGGAGTACATGTCCCACACCTTGCCGTTGGGCGCCACGTCCGAGCTGGCGAACATGGTCCACAGGCCGGTGTAGGTGCCAGGGTCGTGGCTGTTTGTGATGATACCCTGGATGGCGGACTTGAGCTCGGCTCCGGACAGGCCGTAGGCCGGGCGGTAATAGTCGCGCACGGCCTGGGGCAGGCTCAGGTTCTCGGTAAAGGTGCCGGAGGGCGGGTCCTCGGGGTCGCTCGGGTCCCACTGGGCAAAGAGGTACACGCTGGCCTGGCCCATGGCAAAGGTGGAGCCGGGAACGCGGTCCGTGCCCGTGCCCGCGCGCGCGGTGTTCCAGCCGGCAAAGTCGTAACCGTCCAGAGCAAGGGCGCCTGAGTTGCCGCGCACGGTCACGGTCTGGCCGTTTTCGTACAGGGTCGTATCCACCGGAACGGCGCCCGAGTCGGCTCCGTTTTTGTCGTAGACGACCGAGTAGGTGGCGGTCGGCATGAGGACGGGAGCCTGGCAGGAGAAGAGCAGGGCGACCGCGACAAGGGCGGCGGTTTTCAACGGGAAGCTGCGCATGACGGTTCCGGAATCGGTCGGTGTAACCCGCCGCTCAGGGCCGCGGGACGGCCAGCATAGCACGATACGTCCGGGCGGGCAATGAAAAAAACGGGACACGGCCAAGGCCGCGTCCCGTCAACATACGGCTGGCTATCAGGCCTGGGCCTTCTTGGGCCGGTTGAGGAGCCAGGATATGGCCACGGGCAGGACGGGCGCCAGCAGGGCGTAGGCCAGGTTTGCCCCGCCCAGCGCAAAGTGTTGGTAGGCCCAAAGCGCCGCCGCGGACAACACGTACAGGGCGGCGTGGACGCGGATGAGTCCCAGCCGGGCGCTGGCAAGGGCGGCTCCAAAGGCCAGGGCCAGGGGGGCCACGAACTGGCCGAGCACGGCCAGATCGGTGCCGCTCTCTGAGACGTTGGCGCCTGCGGCCAGGGCAAAGCCTATGGACACCACGGTGTAGCCGGCAAAGGCCACGCATGCCACGCTCAGGGCCTTGAGGAGCCGGCCGCCAGCGCCGGTGCCCAGGCGCTTACCGGTAAGCCCCGCGTGCACCAAAAAGCTGAAGCTGAGGGTCTGAAGCCCGATTTCCGGCAGGCCTATGGCGTGGAACCACAGGGGCAGTTTGGAATAGACCACGCCCTCAATCGAAGACGGGGCCGCGCTCGGCGTGCCCAGGATGCCTATGCCCAGGAAGAGTCCCCAGAGCCATAGCCAGCCCAGCCTGGCTTCGGAGAGCGTCCTCCGGAAGGGCAGGAGCACCAACGCGAACGCAAGTCCGCGGAGCACCTGCACCGCGGGGCCTATCAGGTTGGACACCGAGCCAAAGGGCCGGTAGTAGTCGCGTATGATCGGCAACTCGAAGAGGTCCCGGTAGCCCAGGACGTTCGACGCTATGAAGCCGAATACGAAATAGGTCAGGACGTGCCAGACCGTGACCGATGCGACGAAGCGCCAGACGCCCGGATTCGGCGCGCCGTGGTTCTCGCTTGTTGCGTTCATGAGTATCCTCCAATGCGCCACCGGTTTCGCGTGGCGTAGGCTGAAGGTAGCACGCGTATTGCTAACACGCAAGCCGGAAAAATTAGTTATACCCGACCGTAGACGCGCGTCCCCATTGCCTCGAAACCGCTTTCCGGACTAGCCTTCCGCTCCATGAAGTCTTTATATGGAAGGCAGTCGTTCTTTGGCCCGGCGTCGTTCTACCGGGAAGCCCTGGCCGTGGCCCTGCCCGTCATGGCCCAGCAGTTGATCCAGAGCCTCGTGTCGCTGATAGACAATTTCATGGTGGCAGGTTTGGGCGACGCCAGCATGGCGGCCGTCAACGTGGCCAACCAGGTGAACTTCATATACTTTGTGCTCACCTTTACCCTGTCCGGCGCGGGCGGCGTGTACATGTCCCAATACAGGGGCGCCGGCGACCACGAGGGCATGCGCCAGGCTTTCCGCTTCAAGGCCATCATGACCCTGGGCCTGTCCGCCCTGTACATGGCCATCTGCCAGATCATGCCCGAGAGCCTCATAGGCGTGATGACCCTGGGCAACAGCGCCCGCCACGAGATCATCGCCCTGGGCGGCGAGTACCTGCGCACGGTGTCCTGGCTCTTCCTCCCCATGGCCCTGTCACAGTCGGTGGGCTCGGCATACCGCGAGATAGGCCGGCCCAAGGTGCCCCTTGCCATATCGGTGTGCGCCACGCTCGTGAACACCTTTCTCAACTGGGTGTGGATATACGGCAACCTGGGCGCGCCCCGCCTGGGCGTCATGGGCGCAGCCCTGGCCACCAACGTGGCGCGCGCCGCGGAGTTTGGCGCCTTCATGCTGTACAAGGCCATAGACAAGCCCGGTTTCCACGTGCCCCTGTCAAAGCTCCTGGCCGCCCGCTGGCCTTTGTTCCTGGAGATACTCCGCAAGTCAGGCCTCATGGTCCTGTCGGAAGCCAGCTGGGTGGTATCGGAGACCGTGACCACCGCCCTGTACAACGGCCGGGGCGGCGCGGAGGTGGTGGCCGGCATGTCGGCCGGCTGGGCCATAGCCAACATATTCTTCCTGGTGTTCACCGGCATCCACGTGGCCACCGGCGTGGTCATAGGCGGGGCCCTGGGCGCCGACCGGCTGGACGAAGCCAGGCAGAAAGCGCGTTGGATGATGAGCGGTTCGGTGGTGGCTGGGGCCGTGCTGGGCGCCATACAGACGGCCAGCCTCCTGGCCGTGCCTTTGGTATTCATGAACCTGACCCGGGAGGCCACCGCCGTGACCAGCGGCCTCATCGTCGTCATATCGGTCTACCTGCCCCTGTGGAGCCTCCTCAACGCGCAGTTCGCCGTGGCCCGCTCGGGCGGCGACATGATGATGGGCGTGGCCGTGGACGTGGGCGTCACCTACACCCTGTTCATACCCGGAGCCTTTGCCCTGGCCCTGCTCACTCCCGTGGGGCCGGTGGTCATGTACGCCATCCTCAAGCTGAGCGATTTTGCCAAGTGGTACGTGGCCCAGCGCTGGCTCCGCAAGGAACGCTGGGTGGTAAACCTGGCCAAGAAACCCCAGGTCGCCTGAGCATCCCCCTGTATCCTGTCCTGATTCGTCTTCATAAATAATGAGGACAGGATAACAGGATGCCGAGCGATCCTGTCGGCGGCCTCAAAGATCGTAAAATGTACAAATAAAGTTGACAATACTGTACAGTAAACAGTATCGTAAACCATGGAAGGAGCCATGCCATGGTCACGGAAATGACGATCACGGAAACAAGGAAAAAAATCACCTCTTTGGAGAAGGAACTAGGTTTTGATGATACCATCTCAATAACCAACCACGGACGGGAAGTATTCGCGCTGATGAAATGGGATACCTATGAGAGCATCCATGAAACGCTGGAAATACTCACCGACGAGGACTTGTTGCGCGACTTAAAAAAAGGCCTCAGGCAGCTTCAGGAAAAAAAGCTGGTGGACCTTGAGGATTTCAAAAAGAGCCTGTGATGTATGCGATAAAGCTTACCGAAATATCCGCGCAGTTTCTCCGGAAGCTGGATGGCAAGGCGAGAGAGCAGGTTCTAGAAAAAATAGAGGTGTTGAAACGCACACCCTTGGAAGTGGGGAAGCAGTTAAAAGGAAACCTGAAAGAATTCAGGTCTATAAGGTCGGTCGGACAACGATACCGGATCATCTATAAGGTTATCAAGCGTGAGGTGATCGTGATAGTGGTAGCGATTGGAATACGGAAAGAGGGAGACAAAAAAGACGTGTATGAGCTTATGAAAAAGTTCGTGAAGCTCGGATTGTTCGTGGAAGACTGAGCCCCGGGTTTTATACTGATTCCGTTACACAGGTAATGAGGACAGGATAACAGGATGGAAGAGGATTGACAGGATAAGAGCTGGGGGAGGTATTCTCTTTGTATCCCCATCCTGTTCATCCTGCATAATCCTCTGTATCCTGTCCTAATTCGTCTTTGAATCCACCCTGGCGCTTGTGTATACTGGGAGCGGAGGTATGCATGGAATCCCGGTCCAGTTACCTGCGCAGGGAATACGAGGCTCGCATGAACAGGGCCATGGACTTCGCCTACCGGAATTGCGGCCGGGACTTTGACCTTGCCCAGATGGCCGACGCGGCGTGCTTCAGCCGCTTCCACTTCCATAGGCTCTTTGCCGCCATGACGGGCGAGACTCCCGCGGAGTTCGTGAGGCGCCTGCGCCTGGCCAGGGCTGCGGGCTTTCTCAAGAATTCCCCGTCCATGAGCCTGACCGACATAGCCCTGGCCAGCGGCTTTTCCGGTTCCAGCGTGTTCTCCCGCGCCTTCCGCGAGCGTTTTGGCATGTCGCCGTCAGCGTTCCGGGAGCTGGACAGCCAGTCCATGCACGAGGCCCTGCGATCGACCAGGCTGGCCATCGAGGCTGGGAGCAAGGATAGTCAAGCGGACGGCAAGGACGGACAAACAGGAAACAACGGCGGGCAAGCGCCAGCGGCCGGGGACCGGTATGCTCTACCCATAAGCGCCATCCCAAGGAGGACGACTATGGAGAAGCTAGCGTTTACGGTGGACGTGATGGAACGGCCCGAATACCTGGTGGCCTACGCCCGGCACACGGGTCCGTACAACCAGGTGGGCGAGGCCTTTGACCGCTTGTACCGCTGGGCGGGTCCAAGGAATGTGATGAACGACGCTACCGTGCATCTGGCCGTCTACCACGACGACCCGGACCTGACGCCTGCGGACAAGCTGCGTTCCAGCGCGTGCGTAACGGTGCCCGACGGCACGGAAGTGGGCGGTGACATAGCCTTGATGAAAGTGCCCGGCGGAAAGTTCGCCGTGGGTCATTTCACCATTGAAGCCAGCCAGTTCGGCCAGGCCTGGGACGCCCTCATGGGCGAATGGTTTCCAAGCTCGGGTTACCAGCCCGACGACCGGCTGTGCTACGAGGTGTACATCACGGACCCCGCCCACCACCCCGAGGGCAAGTTTGTGGTGGACATATGCGAGCCCGTGCGGCCCCTGTAAGGGCGGGACAAGCGCGGTACCGCGTACCATACAAAAAGCCCCCGCATGGCGCGGGGGCTTTTTGCGTTGCTTGGCGTTGCGCCCGGCTCAGGGCTGGGTGGACGGACTGCCGTCCAGCTGAACCTCGTACTCGGACGAGCACACCTGGCAGGGCGTGCCGCGGTTGGCCTCAAAAGCCTGGTCTATGGTGCCTTCGTACACGGTGGCCGAGCGGGACAGGGTGGGGCAGTTGGGATCAACATGGAAGCGCGTGCCGAACGGCGTCCAGTACACCAGCTGGCCGCTCAGGCTGTCCTGCAGGGACGCTTGCTGTTCGGCGGACACGGGGTTCCAGTCGTATGAGAAGAGCCCGGCTATGGCCAGGGCGACCACGGCCGCGATGGATGCTATGCGCTTGAGCTTGGGATCCAGCTTCTTGTCGCGCAGGAGGATTATGATGAGCGGGAAGAAGGCCAGCACGGCCACGATCACGCCCATGTTGTTCCACAGGAAGAACCTGAGCTTGTTCTTGCCGGACGGCGGGTCCAGGTCGTTGGCTTTCTTCCATAAAAGCGAGCCGATAACGACCAGTACCAGATCCAGGACGATGCCGCCTATGAGCCAGATCGTGGGATCCATGGGCAGGTACAGATATCCGCCGAGGAGCATGATCACGGCGGCTTCCGCGGCCAGGGCCAGGATCCAGAGTATGACGGCTCCCAGGCGCTTGGGGCCGGCCTTGGCCTTGACGGCGCCTCTGGCCGCCGAGCGTTCGGCGGGATCGGCGGAGCCCGAGCCGGCCGCGTCTGCGACGCGGACTATGGTGCGTTTGACGGGTGGTTTTTTAGCGTTGGCCATGCTGTTCCTCTTGGGTACGGTAATTGGGGATGATGACGCAGTATAGCATGAAAGCCGCAGGAGCGCCATTTTGTGCCGGGGGAGCCCGAGACGCGAACCGGCGCTCGCCGGCGAGGCTCGGGCTGGGGGGCGTGTCTGGCCAGGGCGGCCGTGCGCGTAGAGTGACGCCCCCCTCTACTTGAGCATCTCCATGCCCTCGAACTTGCGGTAGAGGGTGAGCTCGTCCAGGATGTGGCGGTCAGCGCTCTTAAGCGAGCCGTCCGCTATGAGGCCGGACAGGACGCGGCCCAGGCCCGGGCCGAGCATGAAGCCCTGGCCGCACATACCCACGGCCAGGAGGAAGTTGGACAGCTCGCGCGGATAGCCCACGATGGGTAGGCCGTCCGGCGTCATGGGATACATGCCCCGCCAGGTGCGGCGCACCTTGAGGTTCCGCAGGCGCGGGTACAGCTCTATCATGCGCCTGAGCACCAGGGGCAGGAAGCCTGAGGTGGTGTCCGTGTCCTTGCCCCACACCTGGGGTTTGGGCGTTATGCAGAAGACTACCTGGCCGGTTTCGGCCTGGTAGAAATAGTAGTTGCCGGATTCGTTGTCCGGGCGGATGTCCACCAGCATGGGCTCCATGAAGCGGGCCACGGGTTCGGTGACGCCCGCCTCGTGGCAGTCGGGGTGCACGGGTATTTCCAGGTCGACCAGGCTGGCCAGTTCGGCCGCGTCCGCCCCGGCGGCGTTGACCACCACGCCGGCTGAGTACTGGTCCTTGTCCGTGCGCACGGATGCCACGTTTCCCGCCGCCACATCCATGGACAAAACGCGCTCGCCAAAGCGGAACTGGGCGCCCGCCTCCATGGCCAGGCGGTGGAAGGCCGTGTTGGTCATGAGGGGGCTGGCGTAGCCGTCGCCGGGACTGTAGGTGCCGCCCCGAAGCCCGTCCATGTTGATGCCGGGTGCCAGCTCGCGCACGCGCTCGGGGCTTATCCAGTCTATGTCCAGCCCGGCTTTTTTCTGTATACAGAGGAGGTCGCGGAAGGCGCGCTCCCGCTCGGCGTCGTAGGCAACAAAGAGGTAGCCGCCCGAGCGCCATTCCACGTCTATGCCGCGCTCCTCCTGGAGGGCGCGCACGATGCGTATGGACTCCTGGCTGATCTTGATCTTGGCGGGATCGGAGTGGGTGGCGCGTATGCCGCCTATGGCCGCCCGGTTCTGGCCGCGGCCCCAGGACGCTTCCTTGTCCAGCACCACGGTGCGTAGGCCGCGCTCGGCGCAGTACAGGGCCAGGGGCACGCCTACCGAGCCGGCGCCTATGATCAGTACGTCGCAGGTGTTCATTTGTCGCTTCCCCCCGAGCTTTCGTTGACCAGTTCGCCCATGCCGGCTTCCAGCATGAGGGGACGGAGCGTGCCCGCGGTCACGGTGGCGGGATCCACGCCGGCCTTGCGGAACACCTGCGGCAGGAGGGTCGAGCAGGTCTTGGACCCGCAGGCGCCCATGCCCACGCGTATGGTCTTGAGCTGGTTGATGTCGCGCACGTTGTTTTCCCGGATGAACGACACGATGTCCCCCACGGTGACGCGTTCGCAGCGGCACACGATGGCGTTGTCCGGCAGGTAGCTGTAGCGGGCCTGGGGCAGGGGCCGGGTGGCCTCCTCAGGCTGGACGCGGATGCCTATGACCTTGGCGGCCTTGTCCGCTGGCGCCTTGAGGGTAAGCACCCAGGTCCGGTATTTTTTATTGTAGAATTTCTTCACAAGCTCGCCGTCGGTAACAAAGGCGCCGTCCTGGTCCAAAAGCGGAAGTTTTGTGCCGGGTTCCCAGGCGCTTGCGTCGAACTCGAAGGGCAGCTGGACCTCGGCCACGCCGCCGCCTGCGGAGCGCACCAGGGATATGGCCAGGCCGGGGCAGGCGGCCACGCAGGACGAACAGCCCTTGCAGGTGCCGTGGAAATAGGGCAGGTCCATGATGGATCCCTTGCGCGGCGCCAGCTGTATGCTGTGCGTGGGACACACGGTGGTGCAGGGGTTGCACGGTATTTCCTCCGTGCAGAAGAACACCGGCCGCCACTCGGGGCCGGGCTCCACGCTCTCTCGCTCGATGATGTCGCCCGGGCGACTCTTGAGCACCTCGCGCTTGTCCAGCCAGGCCTGGTCTATGCTGACGTCCTTGCCCAGCATCTTGGCCAGGGCCAGGGCGGCTATCTTGCCGCCGAACATGGCGCTGGACGCCTCGGCTATCTCCTCGGCGTCGCCGGCCCTGACGGCCGTGAAGCCAAAGGATACGGCCTGGCGGTAGAACTCGTCGCAGGGCGACAGGCCCGTGGCCACCAGGACCGTGTCCACCTCGTAGGTGCGGGCCGTGTCCAGAAGGGGCTGCCAGTCCTTGTCAACAGCGGCCACGGTGACGCGCTCAACCTTGCCGTCTCCCTCCACGGACAGGACGGTGGTGGACAGGTGGATGGGCACGCCCATGCGTATGATCTTGTCTGCGTGGACCTTGTAGCCGTTCACCTTGGGAAGGATCTCGCAAATGCCGGCCACCTGGATGCCGGCCTGCAGGGCGTGGTACGAGCCGATGAGGCCCACGTTGCCCGAGCCGATCACGAACACCTTGCGCGCGGCGCGCACCAGGTCGCGGTTTACCAGGGTCTGGAAGGCGCCGGCCCCGTACACGCCGGGCAGGTCGTTGCCGGGAAATACCAGGGAACGCTCGCGGGCGCCGGCCGCCACCACCAGGGCCTGGAAGTCCACCAGAATGTACCTGGAATAGCCCTCGTACACGCCGGCCGAACGGTCCTTGTACACGCCCAGCACGGGCGAGTTGGCCAGGATGCGCACGTTGGGGTAGGAGCGAACCTTGCGCTCAAGGATGCGGGCTATCTCGTAGCCGCGCGTGCCCGCGTAGCAGTCTTCCTCCGACCCGAAGAACTTGTGGGTCTGGAGGACGAGCTTGCCGCCGAGCTCCTCTTTGTCGTCCGCAAGGATCACGTCAAAGCCGCGCTCCGCCAGCTCGGCCGCCGCCGCCAGGCCCGACGGCCCCCCGCCTATGACCAAAACCTGGCAGGACAGGCGCCGCACCTCGGTGGGCCGGGCCGGGCTGTCGTCCGCGGGGAGCTCGGGCAGGCCGCGCACGGTGCGCAGGTCCATGCCGGCGCGCAGGGGCGTAACGCAGGCCTTGCGGAGGATGCCGTCCACGATCAGCGAGCACTGGCTGCACTGGCCGTTGGCGCAGAATATGCCCTGGGGCGCGCCGTCTTTGGCGTGCTCGGAGAATTTCTTGACGCCGTTGGCGAACAGGGCCGAGCTGACGGCCTCGCCCTCGAAGCCGGTCATGGCCGCCCCGTCGAAGAGGAATTCGACGGTTTTCCGGGGCGGCTTCTGGTCTATGACGGGATGCTGGTCGATACGGTTCATGCGTACTCCGATGTGTACTCCCATCAAAGCACGCCGCATTTTCCGTGTCAAGATGAAACGGTTTTTCAGTAATTGAAACGCGCCGCGGCTGGGCCAGCCACACGGGGTTCCGCAAGGAAAGGTCTATATATTGAAGAAAAACGAAAAAACCGTAGAGCTATCAGGCGATTTTCCTAGGCGCCACTCCCCAAAAGACTAACCACGGATGCACTCCTTCATCCGTACTATCTGCTGGACGTATCCTTACTATGCACATGCCAGAATCCTTACTATGTATTCGCAAAAATCCTTACTATATAAATCCCAAAATCCTTACTATGTAATTGTAAAATTCCTTACTATCTACGAGCCGTATCCTTACTATGTTTCGGGTAGTGTAAAGTTCTTTCTGTAAATTGGTGGGGCTTGAAGCGGTGGGCCGATCCGGTCTTCCATGGGTTTGTCGAGAACTCAGAGG
>JAFGJV010000030.1 GCA_016928955.1 Spirochaetales bacterium | reverse complement strand
GGTTTTCTTTTGGAAGCGCTTCGGTCGGAGGTGATGGAATGAGGGAAAATGGAGCTCTTAAGAGGTCGTTGAGACCTCAGGCCGGGGGCTTTTTTTGTACGCGGCCACGAGCGTCGCCCCGCCGCTTTGTTATCTACAGGGAGCCCCCAATAACCTTCGGGTCAGCGGGGGCTCGCCCAAGCTCAGTTCACTCGTAGCGTATGTCGTCTATGTACCAGTCGTGCGTGGACGGCGCGCGCACGCGGAAGGTGAACTTGTATGCCGTGATGTCCAGCCCGCCCCAGTTGACGCCGCTCAAGTTGAGCACCACCTTGGTCCACTGGCCCACGCTGATGGCCTTGGTTGAGTAGGTGCCGCCGGCCGTGGGATTGAGGTAGAGCGTGGTGCCCGACACGATGGAGTTGAGGTCGTAGTAGTTTACCACGGTGCCGCCCGCCGCCACCTGGACGCGGAGCCCGGGAGCCGTGCCTGATGCCGAGCCCTTGAACCAGAAGCTCAGCTTGGTGGCGCTACCGGGCGCGCTGAAGGTCGTGCTGGTCATGGGCACGGTCAGGCTGGAGCTCACGCTTTTCTGGTAGCGGAACGACGCCAGGCCCGCGTAGTAGCTGGCCGTGGATATGCTGCCGCCAGAGGGGAGCCCCGCCGGCCCGCCTGCTTCCATGTCACTCTTGAGGAAGGCCAGGTTGCCGCTGGGCTGGGGATCGGGCTCCGGATCCGGATCGGGATCGGGCACGCCGTCGGCTGGCACGGCAAAGTCGCGGACCACGGCCATGTGCTGCATGTTGGTTGCGCCCGAGTCGGTCTTGAGGGCAGGGTACAGGTCCGTAAGGGGCGTATAGGTGCGCGTGTCCACCACAAGGCCGCTTGCGAAACTGCGCGACCCTATGAGCACGGGCGTCTTGTACGCGGACAGGTCTGCGTCCGCCAGCACGGCGTCGTAGGGCTTGGAGCGCGTGGAGTTGGTGTCCTGGTCGCCCAGGGTGCACACCGGATAGGGACTGGCCGTGCTGACCACCTGGGCCAGGGTCGCGTAGCAGGCCTCCGTCTTGGTGCCCGTGTTGAAGTCGCCGCCTATGACCAGGTAGGCGGCCGTTGGGATCTTGGACTTGATGTAGGACACCAGTTGCTTGGCCTCGGTGTTGCGCACCGTGGAGCTGGACGTAAGGAGGTGCACGCTGACGGCGTACAGATCCACCGAGCCGGGAATGTCTATGCGCGCCCAGGCAAAGTCGCGGTTGGTGACCGACGAGTCGTCCCACTCTCCCGAGGCCAGGATGGGATAGCGGGATATGACGCCGTTGGGTATGTCCGCCCCTCCCTCTATGGAGTAGTAGCCCTGCCCTTCCATCACCAGGTTGGCAAAGGCCTTGAGCTCGGCGGCGCTGTTGCTCTTGTAGTTGAATTCCTGCATGAGCACCACGTCGGGATTGAGTCCCTGCAGGATGCGGAGGCCGTGGCCAAGGTCGTAATCCTGGTAGTTGCCCGAGCTCAGGTTGGACGCGACCACGCGCACGCGTACGCTGCCGGTGGCGCGCGCGTCCGCTTCAGGCGCGCCGGGCGCGCCTCCGGCAAATTCGCTAACCAGGGGATTGGCGCAGGATGCCGCTGCCAGGGCCAGGGCGGCCAGCACGGCCGCAAGGACGGGGTGACGTTTTCCCATAGGGTGTCTCCCGAACACAGTGGTGCCCGGCGGTGGCGTCGACGGCGTCTTATTGGTCCGGCCGGGCCCCTCCCGCCGTGGCGCTATCCGCGCGCGGGCGGGATGAAGGACTCGCAGGGTACACCCGTTCCGGCGCGCCGGCAAGTTAGATTTTTATCGCCGGCGCGTCGCTTGTCAGAACGGGATCAGTCGGCCACGGGTATGAGGTAGTTCGGGGTCCTGGCCACGATGACGCCGGCCTTCTCGGCCTCGGCTATCAGCACGTCGCGGATGGGCTCGTAGGTGTACAGCGTGTTCTTGGCCGCGGGGAGCATCATGGCGTAGGCGTCGCCGCCCTCGAAGATGAAGTCGTTGGTGACCACGCGGTACAGCTGGTCGTCCTTGACCGGCGTGCCGTCCGACAGCGTCATGGACACGATCTTCTGGCCGTAGGGCCTGGACGGGTTGTACCTGACCACAAGGCCGGCGAACTGGCCGTTGGCAAAGTCCAGGGAATCTATGCCGTGGTCGACCATGGCGCGCAGGTCGGCGCCGGTAGCCTCGAACACCACGGCGGTGTTGTCAAAGGGCATCAGGTCCCAGAAGTCCTGGACCGCCACGTAGCCCGCGGGGAAAGGCTTGCGCAGTCCTCCGCCGTTCATGATGGCCACGTCTACCTTGTACCTGTTTTTGAGCACGCCGCATACCCAGGCGCCCATGGGCGACACGTTGGGCGTCAGGAGCCGGTCATGGGCCAGCTCGCCCTCCACCTTGGCCACGCGCTTGAGGAACTGCTGGCCGTACTTGGCCACGTAGCCGTCTATGATGCCGCGGACCTCGGGGTCCTGGACCAGCTCGGCCTTCTCCTGCCAGAACTCAACCAGGCTTGCCGACAGGGACACGCCGCCGCCTTCCTTGAAGGTCAGCCGGATCTTGCCGAACGCGCGGCCATTGTACGACGCCTGCAGCACGGGCACGCCCTCGAGCTCGCCGTTGACCGTGTTGTGGCTGTGCCCGGTGATGATGGCGTCCACCCCGCCGTGGCGGGCAACGGACAACAGCTCGTTTGCCTGGCTCGTGGACACGGCCTGGCCCTTGTCTATGCCGTCCATGGCGCTGGGTATGTGGGTCAGGGCTATGATGGCGTCCGGCTTGTAGTTGACGCGCAGGTAGTTGGCCCACTTCAGGGCGGCCTTGGCCGGATCGGTGAACTCGTAGTTGGCCACGTACTCGCCCTTGGTGGATGTCGGTGTCTCAAGGGTGGACAGGCCGATAAAGGCCACGGTGCGTCCGCCTATCTTGGCCACCAGGTAGGGCTGGACCCACTCGGGCAGCTTGCCGGTGCGCTTGTCCACAATGTTGGCCGCCAGGAAGGGAAAGCCGCCGTCCCTGGTCCAGTCCTCGAACCATTCGTCGGTCCAGTCAAACTCGTGGTTGCCCACGGCGCTGGCCGCAAGGCCTATGGCCTTGAAGAACTCGCTCACGATGGCGCCGCGCGTTACCACGGACAGGGCCGAGCCCTGGTAGTTGTCGCCGGCGGACACCAGGATGGTGTTTGGATTCTGGGCTTTGAGGCGTTTGACCACGGTGGCCATTTTTGCCATGCCCACGTTCTTGCCCAGGGGATCCTCGTATACGGCCCCGTGTAAGTCATTGAAGGCCAGGATATCCACATACTTGGCGCGGCCGTCTGACAGAAGGACGGCGTCGCCATGATTCAGGCTGCCAAAGTCGCCAGCGGGCTTGAGCGTGCCGCAAGAAACCAGCAACAGGAGCGCAAGCGCGGCAGTCAGGAAACGCTTTACCATGAATTACCTCCGGGCGAACCGGAGTTCGCCGTGAAAATGGGAGGGAATTGTAACGCGGTCATACCGAAAACGCAAGGAAAAATTTTTAAGCCCGCCACAAGACGGACCAGACCACCTTGGGTTTTTAAGGCGACGCTCGTGGATCAAGGGCGACGCTCGCGGACCGGGATGCCAAGCGTCAGGACACGGCCACCCGGGGCCGCACGTTCTCAAGATCCATGCGCCTGAGCTTGTGCCGGAAGTTCGTGGAATTGTCCGCCAGGATGCCTTTGAGGTAGTCCATCTGCCGTTCCATAGCCTCCGCGTACAGGTCTCGGTCCAGGCCGCGGCGCAGGCGGAAGTGGGCGCGGGCGTGGGCGCGCATGCCGCCCAGGGACTCGTCCAAGCGGCGGACGGTCAGTTGGTAAAAGTCCAGCGTTTTTCTGAGTATGTCAAACTCAGTCTCATAGCCGGGGAAGCCGGCCTCGCGAAACTCATAATAAAGGAAGAGAAGGCGTTCAAGGTACGCGCGGTCAGCCATCTGTCCCACCAGGTCGGCGCTGGCCAACAGGGCGCCGGCCAGGCGCTCGTCATCCGACTCCCAGTCCTGGTCGTCATACTCCCCGGCAAGCCCCGTGGACCATATCAGCCTGGCCACGCGGCGCGGCCGCGCAAGGCCCAGGTCCCTGGCATGGACGGCCACAAAATCCGCCGAGCGCATGACGTGGGTTTTGGTAAAGCGGGCGCCCGTACAGCCTTCCTCGCCACGCTTGCGTATGTAGCCCACGTCATGGAGGAGGGCCGCGGACAGCACGTCGGCTGCCAGGTCGTCCGCCGGCGGCTGGCCCCTGTCCTCGGACCATCCGTCCAAGAGGCGGGCGGACGCGGCGAACACGGCCAGCGTGTGGTGGAGGTCGTGGTAGTCGGTGTCGCAGGCATGATAGCCAGGATAGGCGCCCCGGAACACGGCGTGAACGCTGTCGAACAGGGCGGCTACCGGCGAGAAGCCCGCCGCCGGCCAGCGTTCGTACCACAGGGCACGGCACTCCCTGAGCGCCGACGCGGGATCGTTTACGTCCACGCATTCCGACAGCTGTATGTCGCGCTGACGTTCCACAGACGCACTCCTTGGCCCCGTGCGTTCACAAGGCTTGTTTATACAATATACCCCGCCGGACGGCCGTTTTCAGGACCGCCGGCCGGACAAAAAGGCCGCTCCCCGGCCCTTGTACGGAACGGGAGCGGCCCACTCTCCTGCAACGGTAGCCATCGGTCCCGGCCGCGACAGTGCGGCCGGAACCGTGTGGCATCCTTACTTCATGTAGGTCACTTTCAGCGTGTAGCCGGTGGTGTACGCGCGGCGCGACGAATTGGTCACGCGCAGGGTATAGGTGCCGGCAACGCCGTTGGTGTTGTAGCTGAGCGACTTGGTGCCCGTGGCAACCTTGACGCCGGACGGATTGTACAGGGCCAGGGTCATGGACGCGCGGCGGTAGGTCCAGGTCAGCGTGGCGCTGATGGTGCCCTCGGCCACCGCGATCTGATAGTCGGTGTACTGGTACTGGCTCAGGGTGCCGGTAAAGGTGTCGGTCACCTGAACGGGCTCGTCCGGGGGCTCTACGGGATTCTGGGCCATGTCCACGGCGGCTGCCGCGTTCACAATGCCTGAGCCGTAGATGGTGTCGTAGCCGGCGGCGCCCAGGTCGGTGGCGCTGGCCTTGAGGATGTCCCAGATCTGCTGGTTGGTCAGGGCGGGGTTGGCTCCCTTGACCAGGGCGGCAACGGCGGCCGCGTGCGGGGTGGCCATCGATGTGCCCGAGTACACGTCATAGTCCGCGCCGGTTATGGCCAGGGTAACGGTGGGGCTGCCGGCGGCCTTGAGCAGCTCGCCGTCTTCCATGCTCATGCTGACGCTGGGTATCCAGTTGCCCTCGGCTCCCAGGGTGCCGGAGAAGGGGCCGGACACGTTGTTGTATATGATCACGCCCGCAGCGCCCGCGTTCATGGCGGCGGTCACCTTGTCGGCAAAGCTGATGGTGCCACGCTGGATCAGGGCTATGTTGCCTGCCACTGACGCCGGGAACATGGTTGAACTGGTGCCGTCGCCGCAGTACACGGCGGCTTTGGTGAGGGTGGCGCGGGGGCTGAACTCAAGGGCGGAGGCGGCCAGCACCTGGGCTCCGTAGGTCACGCTGGCGGCGGTGCCCATGCCCTGCGGCACGGTGGACAGGACGTCCACGCCGGGGGCAACCACGTCAACGCCGGTTCCCGTGTTAGAGAAGTCGGCTATGACCAGGTTGGAATCCACGGCGCCTATGCCCATGGTGGCCGAGTAGCCGGCCGGGTACGATATGGTGGTGGCTCCGTCGTTGCCGGTGGCGCACACGATGAGGAGGCCGGCGTTGAAGGCGTTGGTGTAGGCGGTGTTCTCCGTGGTGGAGTAGCTTCCGCCGCCAAGGCTCATGCTGGCTATGTGCATGCCGTTGTCCACGGCCCAGTCCACACCGGCCAGGATGTCGGACGAATAGCCCGAGCCCTCGTCGGACAGAACCTTGACCGCGTACAGCTCTACGTCATAAGCCACTGAGGCCACGCCGATGTCGTTGTTGGTCAGGGCGGCTATGGTGCCGGCGCAGTGGGTGCCGTGGCCGTTGCCGTCAAAGGGGTCGCTGTCTTTGTTGACAAAGTCATAGCCACCGCGGTAGTTGGCGGCCAGGTCGGGATGGTTGTAGTCGATGCCGGTGTCCAGCACGGCCACCTTGACACCCTCGCCCGTGGTGGTTGCCCAGGCCTGGGGGGCATTCACTGCGGTGACGCCCCAGGGCACGGTCTCGCTCAGGGCATAGCGGACGTAGTCTTCCTCGATGTAGGCCACGCTCGGGTCGCTTGCCAGGGCCTCAAGGGCGGCGCGGTCCTGGACCTGGACGGCGTACGCGTTCACGATCTTGAATTCGCGCTTGATGCTGACGCCCTTGGCGCTGACCATGGAGCGGGTCGACGCGGTCGGCTCGTCCTTGAAGGCCACGATGTAGCGGCCTTCGGCGCTCAGGGTCTCGGGCATGCTGACCGTTGACTCGACGATACCTTCGTCGGCCAGGGTCTGCCCCACGACGGGGCCGTTCAGGTTGCAGGAGAAGGCCAGGGCGGCAAGCAGCGCCGCCATGATCAGAAACACGTTTTTCATGGACCATCCCTCCAGGTTCCATGGCATAGGGGCCTCATGCAAGGCCTTGCGTAGGATGGTAGACCCACTTTAGTAATCGCACAATAAATATTTTTTCTTCCATTATATATCTATAAAAAGAGACCGGCCCACGATACGCGAGCCAGCCTGGAAACGTGGAGCGGCCCTGCCCCGGGTGGCGCGGGCACGTTCCCCGCTCATGCTTCCTTGTCTACCCCATGAAGATGCCTGTCTAAAAGCTCATCCATGGTCCTGAACGCGTGCAAATGCTTGACCAGGAGATCGTCCAGGGCCTCCCGGAGCAGGACCGCCTCGCCCACGCCCTGGTCCTTGGCCAGCTCGGACAGGCGCTCAAGCTGGGTCACGGTAAAGTGGCTGGTCTTTGGCGCCATGCGCTCCTCAAAGGCCAGCATGACCTTGTTGCGGCCGCCGAGCTTGGCGCGGTACAGGGCGCCGTCTGCCTTGCGCAGCAATTCGGCTTCCGTGGAGCCGTCTATGGGCGCCGCGGCCACGCCCGCGCTGACGCTCAGTTTGACCCGGATATCTCGGCCGGCCGCCGAAATGGAGGCGGTTGCCGACAGCGCTTCCCTTGCCTTCTCAAGGCGCAGGAACGCCTGCTCCCGCTCCAGGCCGGGGAACACGGCCGCAAACTCGTCGCCGCCGTACCGCAGGACGGTGGCCCCCGGCATGGCGCTCAAGCCGGCTGCAACGGCCTTGAGTATGGCGTCTCCGCCTTCATGCCCCAGCTCTTTGTTGTGCCGGGCAAAGTGATCCACGTCCACCAGGGCCACGGTCACCGGACCCGATTCGGCCATGGCGGCGGACAGGATACCCTCAAAGGCTACCCGGCCGGGCAATCCAGTCAGTTTGTCGTTGCTTGTCGCGTTCATAAGAACCTCCTCTAAGCATACTTTGTTATAATATGTTGTTATAGTATTTGTCAATTATATTTACATATTATTTTGATATATTATTTTTATAACATATCATTAAGCAAAAGAATATTTCTTTTTAGAGAAAGTACTTAATACAAAAGCCGCCCCCAAGGGGGCGGCCTGCCAGAAACAAAACATGCCGTTTACACGCCCAAATAGGCCTCTCGGACCTTGGCGTCACAGGACACCTGGTCGGCCGGCCCGGCTATGGTGGTGTAGCCGGTTTCAAGCACATAGGCAAAATCCGCTATTTCCAGGGCCTCTGCGGCATTCTGCTCGACCAGGAGCACGGTGGTTCCCTGCTTGTTGATGGCGACGATCTTGTCGAAGATCTCGTCCACCAGCACGGGAGCCAGGCCCATGGACGGCTCATCCAACAGCAAGAGGTCTCCGCCGGTCACGATGGCCCGGCCTACCGCCAGCATCTGCTGTTCGCCGCCTGAGAGGGTGCCGCCCAGCTGTCCCACGCGCTCGGCCACGCGGGGAAAGAAGGTGAACACCTCGTCCATGCGCCGGCGTACCTCGGCCTTGTCCTTGATGGTCCACCCGGCAAGCTCCAGGTTTTCCCGCACCGTCAGCGTGGGGAATATCTTCCGGCCTTCCGGTACGTGGGCTATGCCGAGCGACACGAGCTTGTGGGCGTCCATGCCGCCCACCTCCTGGCCCTTGAACGTGATGGAACCGGCCACCGGTTTTTCAAGGCCCGATACGGCCCGCAGGGTGGTGGTTTTGCCGGCTCCGTTGGCCCCGATCAGGGTAACGATCTTGCCCGCAGGTACCTCGAACGACACGTCCTTGAGGGCCACAATCTGGCCATAGGCCACCTTGAGGTTCTTAACGCTCAGCATGCGGCCCCCTTCTTGCCCAGGTAGGCTTCCAAAACCTTGGCGTCCCGGCCAACGTCGTCTGGCTTGCCTTCCGCTATGGTCGTGCCAAAGTCCAGCACCTTGACGTATTCGCAGATGCCCATGATCACCTTCATGTGATGCTCGATCAGGAACACGGTCACCTTGAACTCGTCCCGGACCCGCTGCACCAGCTTCATGAGGTCCTGGACCTCCTTGGGATTCATGCCCGCCGCCGGCTCGTCCAGCAACAGGAGCTTGGGTTCCGTGGCCAGGGCGCGCGCTATCTCCAGGCGCCTGAGGGCTCCGTACGGCAGGTTGCGCGCCAGGTCGCCGGCGCGGTCCGCAAGGTGGAGGACGTCCAGCAGGGCCATGGACTCGTCGCGAATGCGCTTTTCCTCGTTCATGAAGCCCGGCAGGCGCAAAACCGAGGACAACATCCAGCTTTTTGCCCGGTATTGCTTGGCCGCGCGTATGTTGTCCAGGACCGACATGCCGCCGAATATGCGCAGGTTCTGGAAGGTGCGGCCTATGCCGGCGCGCACGATCAGATACGGCTTCTGCGCCGTTATGTCCCGGTCCTCCAGGAATACCTGGCCCTGGGTGGGGCGGTATATGCCCGTGATCAGGTTGAAGGTGGTAGTCTTGCCCGAACCGTTGGGGCCTATGAGGCCGTAGATGACCCCGGGCGGTATGTCGTATGAGAACTCCGACACCGCCTTGAGGCCGCCGAAATAGTGGGTCATGTTGCGGATGGAAAGGAGGGCGCTCACAGCTGGTCCTCCTTCAAAACGACGATCTTGGCTTCCCGGGTGCCCATGAGGCCCTCCGTTCTGAACAGCATGATGAGTATGAGCAGGAGGGCGTACAGGACCATGCGCCAGTCGCCCAGGGGCAGGTTGGTCATGTCAGACAGGCTGTCCAGCACCATGCGCAGGGTCTCCGTCAGGAAGGTCAGGGCAAAGGCCGCTATCACGGAGCCTGTCAGCGACCCCACGCCGCCGGCGTACAGCATGATGAGGACCAGCACCGAGCCGAGGAACCCGAACTGCGTGGGATGGGCCATCTGGAGGAGATGCCCAAGGAGGCCGCCGGCCACACCGGCGAAGAACGCGCCTATGGCAAAGGCCATCACCTTGTAGCGTGTGGTGTTGAGGCCGACCAGCTCGGCGGCCAGCTCGTTCTCCCGTATGGCCAGGAAGGCCCTGCCATGGGACGACTGGGCCAGGTTCCTGACCACCACCAGGGTGACGAAGGCCACCACGAACACCACGTGGAAATTGGAGAACTTGGGTATGCCCAAGAGGCCACGCGGTCCGCCCACCACCGAGATGTTGTTCAGGATGGTCCTGATGATCTCCCCAAAGCCCAGGGTGACAATGGCCAGGTAGTCGCCCTTGAGCCTGAGCGACGGAAAGCCGATCAGCACGCCAACCAGGGCCGCGGCAAGGCCGCCGATGACCAGGGCCAGCACAAAGATTGGATAATTCACCAGGGTCGGCTTGACGTTGAACAGCAGCGTGGTTATGGTGCCGGACACGTAGGCGCCAACGGCGGCAAAGCCCATGTGGCCCAAAGAAAACTGGCCGGTAAGGCCGTTAATCAGGTTCAGCGACACGGTCAACGTCACGTAGATGAGCGACTGGTTGATGATGTGCAAAAAGTAGTCGTTGAGCAGCCCGGTCAGGTTCATGACCAGAATGACAACGTACAGGCCCGCCGCGGCAAAGAGCAGACGGGGCGTCTTCAAGCTATTCATGCTTCCCCCTAGATCTTGTCCGCGGACTTCTCGCCAAGGAGGCCGCGCGGCCGGACGAGAAGGACCAGGATGAGGATGGCAAAGGCTATGCCCTCGCCAAGAAGCGAGTTGAACGCGGATGCAAAGGTCTCCGCAAGGCCCATGATGTAGGCGCCGAGCATGGCCCCGGGTATGTTGCCTATGCCGCCGAGCACCGCCGCTATGAAGGCCTTAAGGCCGGGCAAAATGCCCATGTAGGGGAAGATGCGCGGATAGGTCATGCCGGCCAGGAGGCCGGCCGCGCCGGCAAAAGCCCCGCCTATCAGGAAGGTCCAGCCGATCACCCGTTCAACGTCTATGCCCATGAGCTTGGCCGCGTCCTTGTCCTGCGACACGGCACGCATGGCCCGCCCAAGGGCCGTTTTCCGTACCAGGAAGGTCAGGCCTATCATCAGCGTGGCCGCGACCAGCAGGTCTATGACCACGTAGTTGGAAATGGTAGCCGTGCCGATTTTATACAGCTTCTGCTCGATAAGGACGGGGAAGGCGCGGAACGAGGCGCCGATGAAGGGCAGGGCCGAGAACAGGTACTCGATCAGCATGGATACGCCAATCGCGGTAATGAGCGAGGACAACTTGGGTTTGTTGCGGAGCGGCTTGTACGCAAAGCGATTGGTCAGGGCCGCCACCACACTGCCGGCCGCCATGGCGACGATAAGCGTCACCGCGGCCATAGGCAATCCGGAGCCGCCCAGGAAGGCGTTGAACAGGAAGAACGCCCCGTAGGCCGCGTACGCGCCAACCATGAAAAAATCGCCGTGCGCAAAGTTGATGAGCCGCACGATGCCGTACACCATCGTGTAGCCCAGGGCTATGAGCGCGTAGATGGATCCCAGCTGAAGCCCGTTGACTATCTGCTGGGCGTTGAAAATGGATCCCATGCTGCCTCCCGTGTCTATACAGAAAGAGGGCCCAGCCCGGGCCCTCTTTGGAGCTACATACCGTCGGGCTTACGGGTTCACCGTGGTCCGGTATACCTGCTTGCCGCCCTTAATCTCGATAATGACGGCGGACTTGACCGGATTGCGGTTCTCGTCAAACTGGACCGTTCCCGACACGACCGGGAGCCTGAGCGCCTTCATGGAATTCTTGATGGCCACTCCGTCGGTGCTGCCCGCGTTCTTGATGGCGCTGAGCATGAGGTACATGCCGTCATAGGCCAGGGTGGCCAGGGCATCGGGCTCGGCGCCGAACTTGGCGTTGAACTTGGCCACGAATTCCCGGACCTCGGGGCGCGTGTCGTCCTTGGAGTAGTGGTTGGTAAAGAAGCCGTTCTCAACAGCGTCGCCGCCAATGGCCGTCAGCTCGGGCGAATCCCAGCCGTCACCGCCCACCATGGGACCGGTAAAGCCGAGCTCGCGCACCTGCTTGGCTATCAGGGCCACGTCGTTGTAGTAGTCGGACACATACAGCACGTCAGGGTTGGCCTGGACTATCTTGGTCAGCTGGGCCTTGAAATCCGTGGCGCCGGTGGGATGGGCCTCAAAGGCGACCATGGATCCGCCGAGCTCCGTGAACTTGGCGGCAAAGGCCTCGGACAGGCCCTTGGTGTAGTCGTTGCCCACGTCAAAGATGGCCGCCGCTGTGCGAGCGCCCAGGTCTTCAAAGGCGAACTTGGCGCCGACCGTACCCTGGAAGGGATCGATGAAGCAGGCGCGGAAAATGTAGTCGCCAACCTCGGTCACCTTGGTGTTGGTGGACGTAGGGCTGATCATGGGCACGCCGGCGTTCTGCGCTATGGGAGCGCCCGCCAGGGTTACCTTGGACATGACCGTGCCGACTATGGCCACGACCTCGTCCTGCTTGATCAGCTTGGTGTACACCGTGGCGCCCTCGGCGGGGTCACCCTTGTCGTCCGCGAACACGAGCTTTATCTGCTTGCCAAGGAGACCGCCTGCGGCGTTCCACTCCTCGATAGCCAGTTCCATACCCTGCTTGCTGGACACGCCAAAGGTAGCGGCTTCTCCCGTATACGGGGCAACACCGCCGATCTTGATTACATCCTGCCCGCCGCAACCGGCAAGCCCGAACGCGACCAACGTGGCCGCGAGGATAAGGAACGCGCGCTTCATGGATCCTCCTTGCGTACTGGCCCCTTGGTGTTACTATGAGCCAATACGCAAGCTTGCGCGCGAATCCCGGAAATTGTCAAGTCCTATTTTAGTTACACAGGCAGAATACGCGTTCTGAGAAAAGAAGCGCGCCGCCCCATGAAGGGCGCGGCGCGTCGTCTAATTCCAAAAGCGCTAGGAATCAGGGCAAAACAAAAACATGAATGCTTTTCTGTTAGTAAAAATTAGAACGCCCAGCCTAAATTAAGTCCCCACTGGAACCTGGCCTGCCCCGCGTATACGATACCTGCGAAGGGACCTAGTACCATGGGCATCATCATGCTATCTATGACTACGTTGTAGCCAAGATGGGCGTCTGCGCAAAAATAGATCGAGCCGATGCCGTTCTCGGTCAGGCTGATGATACCACCACGAGCCCTGGCCCACAGACCCTTCACGCCCTCGTTGCCGAAGAAGAGCACCGGGCCAGCCAGCACCGTGAACGCGGACAGATCGTAATCCAGGAACCTGGAATAGCCAACGCCAAGGTCGAGTCCCAGCAAGCCGAAAGAGTGCTGGAATCCGCCCTCGATGCCGAGGGAAACCGGCTGGCTGAGGGCGCCGGCCAGCATACCCACAATGTTATAGCCTAGGTAGTTGTCATATCCGGCGGACTGAACGCTAGAGGCGTTCTGGGCCGACGCGAATCCCACGGCCAACACAAGAAGGACGACGACAAAGAGATGCTTTTTCATACAACCCCCTAAAACGAAATACGCGATGAATTCCTCAGTACGCCGGCTTAGTAAGCCGCTGAAGAGACCCGCGCTACGGAAGATGTGAGACGCAATAAAGCGATCCGTATCTGAGGCCTTAACAAATGATGCTCCGTCTGCGCCGATGAAACATGCACGGCCCAAGGCAGCGACCGTTTATTACAGGAATTTCACATCACCGCGGAAACCTTATTACATGGCGTATTTGGCTTTGTCAAGAGGCTCAACTGGACCCGCACCGCCAGGCTACGCGGCGTCTATATCCGAGCGGGGCAACGGCTGCCTTCAAGCCGCCGCAACCCCGCCGCTACGCTTACGCTTTTGGCAGTACCCGCTTCTCCGACTCGGGAAGGTCCAAGCCCAGGGTGCCGCCGGGGTTCAGGATATTGGCCGGGTCAAAGTGGCGTTTGAGGGCGCGGAACACGTCCATGAGCTGGGGACCCACGTCGCCTTCCAGCCAGGGGGCAAAGGCCTTGCCTATGCCGTGGTGGTGGCTCATGGTGGCTCCGTGGGCCTGTATGGCGTCCAGGATGCCGCGCTGGTAGGCCAGGTACTCGTCCAGGCTGTCCATCTTGGCTATGAAGATGAAGTACAGGTTGCAGCCCTGCGGGTACACGTGGGACATGTGCGTCATGCATATCGTGTCCGGGCGCGAGTGGCAATACGCGCGCACGCCCGTGTGCACGTGCTCCAGGTTGGACCAGGTGACCGAGCATTCCAGGGTGTCTATCATGATGCCGTAATCCTGCAGGTCCTCGCGCATGTAGGGGTCGCGGAAGCGGCCGTGCTCCCAGGACTTCTGCACCCAGCCCGTGGTGTACAGGGCCCCGTGCCTCCGGCACACGCGCCTGACCATGCGTTTGACGTGGCGCGTGAACCCGGCCTGGCCGTCCGACGTGCCCAGGAGCAGACAGCGCTCGCCTGGCTTGTAGCCCGCCAGGGTCATGACGGTGTCCAGGGGCGTTCCGTCCACGCCGTACAGCTTGAGGGCCACGTCCGTTTCCTCCGCGTCGGACAGGCGGAACACGCTGGGCAGCCCGAATTCGCCCTGCATGATCTCGCGCGCTGCGTCCTTGGCGCTCTCCCAGTCGCGGAAGATGAAGGAAAAGCGGCGCGTGTTCCGCGGCATGTAGCGGCGCAGCTTGAGCGTGGCGGAGTACAGGATGCCAAAAGCGCCCTCTGAGCCCATCATGAGCTGGTCAACGTCCGGACCGTTGGCGGCGGCGGGAAAGGGCTTGGTGACGATATCCCTGCCGAGCGGGCACACGTAATCCTGTGCCAGAACCATGTCCTCTATCTTGCCGTAGTAGGTTGAGTTCTGCCCGGCCCCGCGCGTGACCACCCAGCCGCCCACCACGGAGTACTCAAAGCTCTGGGGCAGGTGGCCGCAGGTGTAGGCCCGCTTTGCCTTCAGGGTCCGGGGAGCGTCGCGGAGCACGCGCTCAAGCTCCGGGCCGCTCATGCCCGCCTCAACGGTTATGGTCTGGTTCCTCTCGTCAAAATCCAGGACACGGGTCAGGTGGACGCGCATGTCCACGGTTACGCCGCCCTTGACGGCTTCCACGCCACGGGTGACGGACGACCCTCCGCCGTACACATACAGGGGTATGGCGTGCCGCTCGCAATAGTCGACGATGGCGCGCAGGTCTGCGCGGTCGCGCGGCCACAGCACCAGGTCGGGCAGGTTCTCCACGACGCCGGTACGCAGGCGCATGAGGTCGGCCATGGTCTTGCCGTAGGCCACGCGCAGGCGCTGGTAGGTATCCGTGTGGGCGTTTTCCGGTCCCACAATGCCGGCCAGATGGCGCGCGTGCTCAGGGTCAAGGCGGCAGGGCGACGAGTCCGGCACTTCGTCCAGGCCCAGGTTCCGTTTGGTGTGGAACCAGTCGTCGTCCAGGCCGAACGTGCGCTTCATCAGCCTGTACAGCTTGCGGTTGGGGTGCTTGTATTCGGCAGGGTCGCCCCACTTGAGTATGGAGCGGAAACTTTTGGGCGGCAGGTCGCCTTCAAACCAGTCGGGGTAGAAATCGTCGCGCGAACTCATGGTCGTGTCCTTTCACGGAAACAGCCGGTGCGGCCAATAGTCGGGCCGCCGCGGTCATTGGGGTTTCTCGGGATAGCCGGTGATGTCCCGTATCGCCTCGTACAGGGGCGACAGGGCCTTGTACATGCGCTTGTACACGCGGCGGTACAGCTCGCGGTACAGGCGGGCGTTGGCCGGGTCGGGCTCGAACTGCGTGGAGCGGCCGCTCATGGCCAGCGACGCGTCGCGCACGCTCGGGTACCAGCCCAGGCCCGCGGCGGCGCACATGGCCGCGCCCAGGCCGCTGGTCTCCCAGGTCTTTCCGCGCACGATGGGCAGGTCGAACACGTCGGCCGAAATCTGGCATATCTGGTCGCTCTGGCTGGCGCCCCCGGACACGGCCAGGAGCCCCACCCGCTTGCCCGACGCCCGCTCGATCTTGTCCAACCCGTCCTTGAGGCCGTAGGCCAGGCCCTCTATGATGGCGCGGTACAGGTGGGCGCGCTCGTGCACGTCGCCAAAGCCTATGACGGCTCCCTTGGCCGCGGGCGTCTTGAGGCCGGCGGTCCAGTACGGCTGCATGACCAGGCCGTGGCCGCCGGGCGGCGTGGATTCCAAAAGCTCGTTGAGGAGCACCTCCGGCGCCAGGCCGCGCTTCATGGCTTCCGACACTTCCTGGTAGGCGAACTGGCTCTTGAACCAGGTGATCATCCAGTAGCCGCGGAAAATCTCCACCTCGGGATTGAAGCCGCCGGGCACGGGCGCCGGGTACGAGGGCATGAAACGAAGGGGCTCAAGATAGCGCGGGCTGGTGGTCTGGACGGTGGCCGTGGTGCCAAAGGACAGGCTGGCCATGCCCGGGTCAACCACGCCCATGCCCAGGGTCTCGCAGCCCTTGTCCGAGCCCGCGGCTATGAGCGGAAGGCCCGCCGGTATGCCAGTGGCTCTGGACGCGGCGTCCGTGATCCGGCCGAGCTCCCCGCCGGGCCGTACCAGTTCAGGCAGCTTGTCCGGCTCCACGGGAAACATCTTGGCGTTGCGGTGGGATGCTGGGGCCCAGCGCTGCCGCCTATAGTCAAAGGGTATGTGGCCTATCTGCGACGCCACCGAATCGGCAAAGCGGCCGGTCAGCCTGGCCGTGAGGAAACCCGACACCTGGACATAGGCCCGGGTGCCGTCCCAGATTTCAGGCTGGTTGACGCGTATCCAGCTGCACTTGCCCGACTCCTGGGTGCGCGCCAGGGCCTCGGTCATGCCAATGATCCCGAGCCCGGCCGCCGTGAGAAAGTCCGGCCTGTACGGCCTGGGCGCCTTGCGCGCGTCCAGCCACAGGATGGCCGGGCGCACGGCCCTGGCGTCCTGGTCCAGGCATATCATGGAATCGCGCTGGGTGGTCAGGGCAACGCCCGCGACGCCGTCCAGGGCCGCTGGGTCGTCGGACAGAAGCCCGCGCACCGCGTCTACCAGGGCCGTCCACCATACCTCGGGGTCCTGCTCCGCCCAACCCGGCCGCTCGCTCACGTAAGGCGCGTACTCAACCTTGCGCCGGTGCGTCAGCCTGCCGGTCGCGTCGAACACCAGGGCGCGCAGGCTCTGGGTCCCGCAGTCTATGGACAGCACTCGTTGGTCATTCATGGCGGGCTTCCTCCAGATTGTCCGTGGCCAGCATGTCGACGCCAAGGCCTAGTATATCGCGGGCCACCACGTCTCCCGCGCGGACCGGGGCCCTCACTACCACGCCGTCCAGGGCGGCCATGGCATCAAGGAGCCGGGACAGGGGCAGGTCCGCGCTCGAGCGCACGGCCAGCCGCGGCCGCGCCCCGCCATCCGCGCGCACGGTGGTGGTCAGCGAACGCAGGGGGCAAACAGCCTCCTGCCTGCCGTAGGCCTCTCCCCGAGGGCAGGCGTGGCCGCTGACGCTCACGGCGTCGCCATCCTTGACTACGGTCAGGCGGCAACCGCGCGGGCACACGATGCAGGTAAGGTTCAGGGTTTCAGGCATCGTTCCCTCCGCCGTCCATGCGCTCCATATCCAGAATATAGCTATCCGCGCCGGATGGAAGCTCCGGAGGCAGGACCAGGCGCTCGAGCTCGGGCGGCCGGAGGACGGGATACGTTTTGGCCGCCAGTTCACGCCTGTCGTCGTCCTTCATGGCGCCGAGCGACACTCGGGCCCCGGCCGCCACGGTAGCGTTGCTCCGGAAGAACACGGAGCCGCGTTCGCCCGACAGCACGTCAACAAACTGAGGCACGGCGTACAGAAAGCCGGGCCCTGCGCGCAGGGGCGTAAGGTCGCGGGCCTGCGGGCCGCCCAGGGCCCAGGCGGCGGCAGCCCCGCCGGCTACCCGTCCCGATTCGGACACATAGTCGGCCAGGTCATTCACGTGCACCGCGTTGCCGCAGGCGAACACCCCGTCCGCCAGGGTGTGCATGTTCTGGTCCACGCGCGGCCCACGGGTGGCTCCGTCCAGGGGCACGCCAAGGGACACGGCCAGCTCGTTCTCCGGTATGAGGCCCACGGACAGGATCAGCGTGTCGCAGGCCAGCTCGCGCTCGGTTCCCGGTATGGGCCGCGAGCGCCCGTCCACGGCGGCCACCGTGACGCCCTCAACGCGCCGCCGTCCGCGCACCGAGGTGACCGTGGTGGACAGGTACAGGGGTATGCCGAAATCCTCCAGGCACTGGCGGACGTTGCGCGCCAGGCCGGACGGCTCGCTCTTGATCTCGTACACGCCTTCCACCTTCACGCCCTCCAGCGTGAGTCGGCGCGCCATGATCAGGCCTATGTCGCCCGAACCCAGTATGACGGCGCGGCGGCCCGGCAACAGCCCCTGGACGTTCACCATGTACTGGGCCAGGCCCGCCGTGAATATGCCGGCCGGCCGGTCGCCGTGGATGAACACCTGGCGGTCCGTGCGCTCTCGGCAGCCGGTGGCCATGACCAGGGCGCGGGCCCTGACCTGGGCCACTCCCCGCGGGCTTACGCAGTCCAAGAGGAACGACGAGTCGCCCGAGCGCGTGGCGCTGGTAACATAAGCCTCCGTGAGGAGGGAAGCGCCGGATGCCCGGAACGCGTCGGCTTCCCGCAGGGCGTACTCGGGCCCGGTCAGGCGCTCCCTGAATTTCTCCAGCCCAAAGCCGTCATGGACGCACTGCTTGAGTATGCCGCCCACGCGATCCTCGCGCTCGACCAGGAGCACGCGCGCGCCTGCCGAGCGGGCGGACACGGCCGCCGCGAGCCCGGCCGGCCCGGCGCCAAGGACCACCACATCGGTTTCCATAGACTGAAGGCCGACGCTCATGAACGGCCTCCCGACTTGCTCGGCCCGGCGCACATCCACGAGCCCTCGCCTTTCTTGAGGACGTCGCACAGCCCGGTACCCGTCTCAGAGGCCACGATTTCCATCACGCGCGGCGTGCAGAAGCCGCCGTGACAGCGGCCCATGCCCGCGCGGGTGCGGCGCTTGACCGCGTCCAGGCTGGACACGGGCAGGGTCGAGCGCAGGGCGTTCCTCACCTCGCCCTCGGATATTTCCTCGCAGCGGCATACGATGCGGCCGTAGCGCGGGTTGGCCGCAATGAGCCGCGCCCGTTCCTCCAGGGGCAGGCGCCTGAGCTCGGGCGGGGCCAGGCGGTGGGGTTTCCAGTCGGCCCGGGGCCTCACGGCCATGCTCCGCTCCAGGACGCGGACGACCATGGCCGACACATCCTCGGCTATGGCCGGCGCAGACGCCAGCCCCGGCGACTGTATGCCGGCCGCATGCACCAGATTGCGCACCCGCTGGCTGGGTTCCACGATGAAGTCTTCCTCATAGGTGCATGGCCGCACACCGGCAAAATAGGTGATCACGTGGGACAGGGACAGCCTGACGTTGACCTTGAGGTGCCGTTCAAGCTCGCGTATCTCCTCGGGCGCCGTGGCGTAGTCCTCCCGGCCCGGCAGTTCCCGCGCCGTGGGCCCGACCAGTATGTTGCCCTCGGGCGTCAGCACCAGGCCGCCGCCCTTGGTTTTCTCGCGCGCCTGGAACAGGCTGGGCATGCTCATGATGTGCTTCTGGGTGACGCCCGTGGTCACGTCCAGAATCAGGTCCGAGCCCCGGCGCTGGTGCAGGCTGAAAAACCGGTCGCCCGCCATGCCGGCCACGGCGTCGGCCCAGTTGCCCGCGGCGTTGACCACGGCGCGGGCCCGGAACGTGCCCCGGTTGGTGCGCACGGCCGCTATGGATTCTGACTCCAGGTCAAAGCCCAGCACGCAGGTGTCGAACGACACGCGCACCCCGTTGGCCGCGGCGTTCTCCGCGATGGCCACCGTGGCCTTGTACGGCGACAGGCTGCCCGCGCTCGGCAGGAAGAAGCCGCCGTGTTGCCCGGGCGACGCGTTGGGTTCCTCGGCCCGCACCCTGGAACGGCTCCAGTACTCCCAGCCGTCCACGCCGTTCTCCTTGGCGCGGGATGCCATCAGGGGATAGGCCGCCGCGCTGGTACGGCCCCTGAACAGTACCAGGGAGCCCTGCCGCTTGAAATCCACGCCCAGCTCCCGGGCCCAGGAACCCCAGAGCCGGTTTCCGCGCACGTTGTACCAGGCCTTCTTGGTGCCGGGCTTGGCGGCAAAGCCGTCGTGGATCATGCCGTCGTTGCGTCCGGACGTGTGTACGGCCACGTCGTATTCTTTCTCGATCAGGATGATGGACAGGTTCCAGCGAGCCAGCTCCCGGGCCACTGAGGCCCCTATCACGCCGCCGCCTATAACGGCCACGTCCACAGCCAGGCCGTCCAGGCTACAGTCCTTGATGCCCGGCGGCTCAAGGCGCTCGGGCTCAAGCCCAGGCACGGCCAGGTCGTTGACCACGCCGCGGTAGCCAAAGCGGGCTGCCGCCCACCCGGCGTCGATCTTGTCCCGCCAGGTTGCCACCGCGCCCTCAAGAGCCAGGGAGCCTCGGTCGTCGCGCAGCTCTATACCCGTGCCATAGGCCTTACGGAGCTTGTCCAGAGCCTTGGCCAGGGGCAGGGCGCCTGTTTCCGCGCCGGAGCCGCGGGTCTTGTCAACGTGCCGAGGCTTAGCCATGAACCCACCCTGATACCGTCGGAGCGCGGTGCTTGGAACAAGGAGCGGCCATGTACACCGCGGAGACGCTAGAGAACTTCTGTGGTATTACCAGCATACCATAAGGTATACCTCGAGTTTGGCGTGCCGTCAAGCGTCGTTTCCCCAGTGCGACGAAGCTTTGATGCGGCCATCTTCTCTGTCAAAGCAGGTGGGGAAAGGAATGAGCGCGGGGTGCTTCTTTGCACCTGGCCTCGGTTTTTCTGATTCTACAATACGCATCTGTGGCAAGCATTTTTTAACGTGGTCCGTTGGGCACGGGGGTATACCCCCCAAGCTTTTCCCTAGCGCCGCTACGGGTCCCGCGGCGCACGGTGCCTCCGTGGTTGGCTTTTGGTAGTGGTCCGCCGGACACGGAAGATGAGCACGGTCAGCGCGGTGGCCAATACCCAGGCCACGATGATGACAAAGCTGGCCGAGGTCAGGCGCACCCAGGGGGCAAACAACACGCCCCAGAGGGAAAGAAGGGCAAAGAAGATACAACCGCAGGTCAGCGCCGCGGCCAGCACGCCGGCGGCGCCCCGCAGGCAGGCTCTAAGCTTCACTCGGCCGTGGGCTGGTGGCGGGGAGCGAACAGGCCGGCCGCCACGAACAGGATGCCGCCAATGAAAATACAGGAGTCGGCCACGTTGAAGGTGGGCCAGCGCTCCAGCCCGAACAGACCGTAGAACTTTACGGATAGGAAATCGATGACGCCGTCCGGCCTGAAAATACGGTCTATCTGGTTCCCCAGCCCTCCGGCCACTATCAAGCCTACCGCCCAGCGTTGCAGTTTGGTAAACTCGTTGGTGCGGAAATAGTAGACGACCAGGCCGGCCAGGAGCCCGAGCGGCAGGACGATCAGGATCAGGACCCGCAGGAAAGCCGGCATGCCGTCGCCCATGCTGAAGGCCGCGCCCAGGTTTTTGTGGTGTACCAGCCAGAAAAAATCGCCAAAGGCGCTGAAGGCCCTGGCGCCCACGGGTATGGTCTTGAGGACGACGAATTTGGTGATCTGGTCGATGACGACGAGGATGGCGCCCATGATGAAAGGGGCGGCGCTCGGTCGGATTCGTTCGGGCACGGTAGCCTCCGATGGATGGTATCCGGCCGTCACAGGCCGGTAGGCAGTTCCAGAAACACGGTTTCAAGGCCCAGGTCGAACGCAGCCCTCTCGGCCATGGCCTTGGGCCCGTGTACCTCGGTCCGGTAGTGGCCCGCGGCTATGATGTTCAGGCCGGCTTCCTGGGCCTGGTGGTATACCGAATGGGACGGCTCGCCGGTCACGTACAGGTCAACGCCCGCGTCTATGGCCTCCATCGCTTCCATGGCCGCGCCGCCGGATATCACGGAGACCGAACGTATGCGCTCGGGGCCAAAGGGCAGAACGGACAGGGGCGGGTCGCCCGAGGGCAACACGCGCTTCTGGGCTTCTTCCAGGGTGATGGCCGGGTCCACGCTTCCCCTGAAGCCTATATCCACGCCGTGGTAGCGCCCGAAAGGACGGATATCCGAAAGGCCAAGAAGCCTGGCCAGACCGGCGTTGTTGCCCACCACGGGATGCGCGTCCAAGGGCAGGTGGCAGGCGTACAGCGCCAGGTCGGACTGGATAAGGGCGGCCACCCGTTCCCTGAGCCAACCGACCAGGGGAGCTGGCTTGCCCCAGAACAGGCCGTGGTGCACGAACAATGCCTGGGCACCCGCCTCGGACGCCCGCCGTATGGCTTCCAGGCTGGCGTCCACGGCAAAGGCCATTTTCCCCAGCGGGGCGTCCATGCGACCAACCTGCACGCCGTTCAGCGAGTCGTCGGCTTGGCGGAAGGAGTCTATGGACAACAGGGCGCGCGCCCAACGGTCAAAATCTGCTAGTGTCATGGTTCCCGATTATACCCGCGGCCGGCCCGGCGTCAACCAAGGCGCAGGCCACGGGCAGCGTCGCCGGTTTTCCGTCAGGCCTTGGGCGGCCTGGCTATGAGCTCTGCCAGATAGGGTTTCTTCTGGAGGTCCTTCTCCAAGCCCGCCGCCCTCTGCTTGTTCACGTAGGCGGGGTCCTGGAAGTGGTAGGTGTAGTTTGTGTGCACGTCGTAGGTGCCGTTCATCAGCGCGTACGCGTCCTCGGTCATCACCAGCTCCTCGTCGGTGGGTATGACGTACACCTTGACCTTGCTGCCCGCCCCGGTGATGTCCAGCTCGGCGTTGCGGCACTTGGCCTTGTTGTTCTTTTCCTTGTCTATGACGATGCCCAGACCCTCAAGCCCGGCGGTGGCCAGCTCGCGGGTGATGGGGCCCATCTCGCCCACGCCGGCGGTGAACACCAGGGCGTCCACCCGGCCCAGGGCGGCAAAATAGGCGCCTATGTACTTCTTGATGCGGTAGCCCTCTATGGCCTGGGCCACCTGGGCGGCGTGGTTGCCTTCGTCCGCGGCGTTCTCTATGTCCCGCCTGTCGGCCCAGTGCTCGGTCAGGCCAAGCACGCCGGATTCCTTGTTGAGCTTCTTCTCCACCTCGCCGGCGTGGAGGCCGCCGCGCTTCATCATGTGGAAGATGATGCCGGGGTCCAGGTCGCCGGAGCGCGTGCCCATCACGAGACCCTCCAGCGGGGTCATGCCCATGGACGTGTCGTACGAGCATCCGTCCTTGACGGCGTTGATGGACGACCCGTTGCCTATGTGCGCTATGATCAGGTTGGTCTTGAAGGGATCCTTGCCAAGGAGCACGGCGGCGCGCTTGGCCGTGTACAGGAAGCTGGTGCCGTGGAAACCGTAGCGGCGCACCTGGTACTTGTCGTACCACTCCTTGGGTATGGCGTACAGGAAGCTGGACTCCGGCATGGTCTGGTGCCAGGCGGTATCCATGATGGCGCAGTGCGGCACGTTGGGCAGGACCTCGCGGGCCGCTTCCACGCCCATGATATTGGCCGGGTTGTGCAGGGGAGCCAGGTCTATGAGCTCCTTGAAGGTGGCCAACGACTCGTCGGTGATCAGCACCGAGCGCGCGAATTTCATGCCGCCGTGGACCATGCGGTGGCCGACCGCGCCTATCGTCGACATGTCCTTGACCACGCCGTGCTTGGGATCGGTGATGGTCTTGAGGATCAGCTCGATGGCCACGGTATGGGTGGGACACTCGTGCTCCTGCGTGAACTCGCAGATTCCGGGCGCCTTGTGGTTGATGACCGAGTCGCCCAGCGTCACCCGCTCGACGATGCCGCTGGCCAGCACGCTTTTCTGGTCCCAGTCAAAAACCTGATATTTGACGGACGAACTTCCGCAGTTGAGGGTGAGAATGACCATGATAGCTCCTTGCGTTACGGGTAGGGGGGCGGGTTCAGGCGTCGGTTTCGCGGCCCCGTACCGCAACTGTACCCAAATGGGCGGCCTTGGGCAAGCGATACGGAATGGTAGAACGTGGGCGTGACTTCAGTAGTCCTTGCGGGACGCTGCTAGGGCAGCTATCGATCCTACCATGGCCGCCCATGCTAATTGGTACCAATGGTGGTGTAACCCCATACGGAAGAAAAGCGGCATACTCCCTGTAACGATGGCGTCCGGGTCGCTCAAGTTAAGGTACTGACCCATCGCCGGGAATACGAAATGTAGCGGTCGATTGATCCACTTCGGTAGCATGAGGCTCAAGTTCAAGAACGGCACGACCCCGTCGACTACAATACTCGCCATGACAAAGAACGCCAAGCAGGAAGCCAGCCCGCCCCAGCCCCAGAATACAACACTTGAGAGGAGCCCTACAGAGAAGTACACAGCCCCTTGGGTGCAATAGCCGGAGAAAAAGGTCCACAGGTTTGCGAAATCGTCGGGCATCTTGGAAACCCGCCCTAGCGCATACGCGTCCACGGTCAGAGCCGCGACGAACGATACAAGAATGACCAGGGCCGGAACCACATGCCGCCAGAATAATGCGATTCGGCTTTTCGCGCACGACAGTTCCACATACCACTGCCCACCGCCAAGCTCCGGGCCGAGCAGGCGAAGCCCGAGGTACATGGCTGTGATTGGTATTATCAATCCCATGACGTTTTGGAGCGAGGACCAGAACAGTATGGCTTTGCGGTAGGCTGAGAGCGCGAGCTCAGAGGCCTCTAATACTCCGGTTCCGAAGAACGATATGTTCAGGAAGAGGACGCCTCCAGCCAGAAGGACTAAAAGTATCGGGTCATTAGTGAGGAGCGCCACCCTATATCTCGTGCCTGGTTTCATGCCTTCCCTCCCGCGCCACCGAGCCCGTCATGATACCAGTCTTCCAGATCCACCGTGTCGTATACCAGATCCTTTAGGCGATACTCCCCGTCCAATCTCGCCTTTGGGCCGCCAAGTTCAAGCTCAACTGATGCGTCACCCACCTCCGCTTCAAGCCTGATCCTGGCGCTCAGTCTATTCCGCTTATAGTAGGCCACGTCGATCTCGTTGGTCATGGCGCCGCCAAGAAGCAAACCGGCACGTTTGCATACGCGCTCAAGGTCGGTAAGGATATGCGAAGTTAGAAGAATGGCGCTGCCTTCCGCGGCACGTTCGCCTATGAGCGTCAACGCGCAGCGGCGAGCTACCGGATCCAGGTCCGAGGTCGGCTCGTCTAGGATCATAAGCTCAGATGAGCCAAGGAAAGCTTGTATGAGGCTTACCTTCTTCCGCATTCCTTTCGAGAAAGTAGCGATGCGTTTTTTTAGGACGCCGGTCAGCCCGAGGCGCTCCGACAGCTCACGGTACCGTACGCGGCCATCAGCGGCTGGAAGATCCTTGAGCACCGCGACCGCGTCGAGATACTCCTCCATCGTGGCCGTCCGAGGCGGCACGAGCGCTTCAGGCAAGTACGCAAGGCCTCGCCGTTCCTTCAGCTCGGGAATCGGCCGTCCCTCGAAGGATATGGCCCCCGAATCGGTGCGCGACGCCCCGATGATGCACTTAATAGTGGTTGATTTTCCTGCGCCGTTCGGACCAATAAGAGCATACGTCTGTCCACGCTCTACGGAAAACGAAAGTCCCCTGAGTACCCGTTTCCCGCCGACGTAACGCTTGTGGACGTCGACCAGACGGAGGCTCATGGGTTCTGCCCCGCGAGGAGGTTCTCAATACCGTCAAAGCGACCTGGGAAAACTACGGTCGGGCCGTCCCTAACCGGTAGCCCGTGCTGGACGCCTTCCTTTGCGGCATAGATGACAACGGGACTGATTATGAGGAAAGTATTGGTAAAATCCACCGCAGGATCGTAGTACACCGGATAGGCTCGCTCGATATAAACTTCATCCTGGCCGGATAGGACATTAGCGTCAGACATAGTCAGGGGAATGAACGGCTGTTTGCCTAAATCATTGCATCTAGGATACGCGAACAATTCTCCTGACGCGGTCCACCTATAATCAAAAACCGTATTCACCTTCGCGTAGAAAAGGTTCAGCGAATCGTCGGGATCCTCTAGGTCCTCCAATTGTTCTAGGAACATTCCGCTTGAGGTGACTTCGGGGCAGTTCAGATCCACCCAGCGTGACCAGTCCACGGACACTCCAGGCGCACCGAGGTCGATATCGGTCACATCTATTAACCTGCCACGGTACAATATAGGCACCCATGCGGCCATGCCCGTGAGACGCCTGCCACCGGGGTACTGCCCATCCTGAAAGCGACCCTCAGGAAGCTTGAGCGTTCCACTCGCCTCGTCGAAAGTGATTTCGGTGGATATCCAGTTTGTCCTATCGGATAGATCCTCTAGCGATAATGAGCCGATAGGGAAGGTCTCCTCGATGCCGTCGACGAAGCGCACCGCTATATGGCTCGCGACCAACGTGGCCGGATCGATCCGCAAGGTCAGCGTTACAAAACTCGCACCTTCGGGAAACCCGTCCATCGAACCGGCAGTCTGTAGGTTCTCGACCTCTACTGGGATGGACGCGGAACCGTTGGCTCCGATCAGCCGTACCGAATGGATGTTCGCCGCGTCTGAGAATTCGTTTACGTTGCCCTCGCTTACGAAAAACAGTTGAACCGACTGCGAAGCTTCATGCACGAACCTCACGCTGCCTACGTGAGGGAAAAACGCCTGCCTCGTATGGCCAAACTGGGCGCGCGCCTCCCCGGGCCGTAGAGCGAACAAGAATATGCTAGCCGCCGCCACACCCACAACTATTATGGGCAGAATGAGCTTTTTGATTGGTCAAGCTCTTTTCTGTAAATTTACGATTGGGTCTGTTCAGCCGGTAGATACCGTTTGCCGTTGAGCCACTGCTCAGATGT
>JAFGJV010000002.1 GCA_016928955.1 Spirochaetales bacterium | reverse complement strand
GGGAACCTCTAAAAACCTCATGGTTATTAGAGGTTCCCTGCGTTTTCGGCCGAAAACGCTCGGTTTTTTAAGGTAACCCTCTAAAAACTGAAGTTTTTATAGGCTCCCTTATGTCCGGCCACTTGGCACCGCGAGCAGGAACATGATACCAGGGCTCGGGCGATGGCGCAATGTTGTGCTTTAGGACCTGAGGCTGACCAGCTCCCTCAGTTCGTCGTTCGAAAGGTCGCCGAGCCAGCGCTCACCGGCCTTGACGCTGAGTTCCGACAGGCCTCGCTTGGACTGGATCAGCCGGTCTATGCGTTCGTCCAGGGTGCCGCGCGTTATGAGGCGGTGCACGAACACGGTTTTGCCCTGGCCTATGCGATACGCCCGGTCCGTAGCCTGGCTTTCCACGGCCGGGTTGAACCACAGATCGTAATGGATGACGCGCGTGGCGGCTGTGAGGTTGAGCCCGACCCCTCCCGCGCGCAGGCTGATCAGAAAAACGGCCGGGCCAGTGCCCTTCTGGAACGAGTCCACGGCCTCGTCCCGGGCCGCCCGTCCGAGGCCACCGTGCAGGACAAACGGCTCAAGCCCTAGTTCCGTCCGCACCGCGTGCGCGAGTATTTCCAGCATGGTCACGTATTGGCTGAAGACCAGAATGCGCTCGCCGGCGTCCGTCGCGGCGTCAAGTATGGCCAGGAGCAACCTGGCCTTGCCCGACAAGGCCGGGTCGGCGGGGCTGTCCTGGTCGTAATTCCTCGGATGATTGGACACTTGCTTCAGGGCCGTCATCATGGCCAGTATCCTGCCGGTACGATTCTCCCTGTCGCCCGACTCCAGGCTCGCCAGGCCCCGCTCGGCCAGCGCTTTATAGAGGGCGGCCTGGCCAGGCTCCAAGACGGCGTACTCGTTGACGCTGAGTTTCTCCGGCAGGGACGCCGCTATGGCCTTGTCGGTCTTCAGCCTCCTAAGAATGAACGGAGCGGTGAGCGCGCGCAGGGAGTCGGCCGCCTTCCCGTCGCCGTCCCTCTCTATGGGTACTCGGAAGGACCTGGTGAATTCGGGCAGGCCTCCCAGGAAACCCGGAAGTATGGCCTCGAACAGGCTCCAAAGTTCGGCCAGGTTGTTCTCCACCGGCGTTCCAGTAAGGGCCAGCCTCACTGCGGCCGCCGACTTTTTCACGGCCAGCGCCCGCCTTGACGCGGGGTTTTTGATGGCGTGGGCCTCGTCCAACACAAGCAGGTCCCAGGCCCGCTCTTGCCCGGAGCTCGTGTCGCGAACGTAGGTGTCATAGCTGGTAAGCGTGACATCGTGCCTTTTGCGGGTTTTCCGCCCGCTTCCATAGCGAACATGGACCGACAAGCATGGCGCGAACCGGTCAAGCTCCCTCTCCCAGTTGGTAATAAGGCTGGCAGGCGCAACCACCAGCGCTCCCCGCGCCAGCTTGCCCGCTTCATTGAGCGCCAGGATGGCTGCTATGGCCTGAACGGTTTTCCCAAGGCCCATGTCGTCGGCCAGGACGCAGCCCAGCCCGCGCTCAAGGTTTGCCATGAGCCAGCGGTACCCCCGCTCCTGGTACGGCCTCAGTTCGGCTTTCAGTCCCGCGGGAACGGGCCGCCTGTCCGAGCTTCCGGCGCCCCTGCCCAGGTTCAACGCGCCGGACAGGGAACCATCGTCCTGGAGCCAGCCCCCGAGTGACGCCCTGACAGCGTCCAGGAGGCCCGGGGCGGTTCCCCCGGCCACGCTTCCCAGGATTGCCGCCGCCTCCGCCGGATCCACCCTGACCCACTGATCCTTGAAACGCACGAGCCTGCGTCCCTTGGCCAGAAGCTTTTGGAACTCGGCGGGGCTCACGGCCATGTCGCCTATGGCCACCTTCCAATCAAAGCTGAACGCGTCGGCCAGGCTCATGCCGCTTCCCACGGATCGGGCTGCCCGGGCGCGCACGACCTTCCGCGGCCGCGCTATCGCCCTGAATTCCTTGGGCAGTACCACCGACACGCCCATGTGTCCGAGCACAGGAGCGGCATCCAGCACGAAACCCGCAAGCTCGTCTTCGGATAACAGCACCTGGGGAGCCCTGCCCAGATCCATGAGGGCCGGCAGATAGTTCCCCAGAATGGCGGCGAACGCCAGGGTTGAGCGAGCGTCATCCCGCAACGATGCCTTGTGGATGGCCACGCGCCGGCCCCCCTCTGGCACATGCCATGCCTTGAGCGCATATACCTGGGAACCACGCCGCGGCAAGGATACCCCTTCCTCGGCGCGGCTCAACGAAAGCTCGAAACGCCCCCCCGTCCCCAATCCGTCCAGGACAGCCGACCACGCGTCCAGAGCGGCGGGCAGGCTCCTCTCGCCGGGAGTATCGCAGGAAACGGTCATGCCCCTGAACATGGCGAGCGAAACCGGGTGGGCGGCTTCCCTGGACAGAGGCGGTGAGTAGCCGACCGCCGTGGCATACTCACGGAGATACGCCTGGCACACTGCCTCTATGGCCCGCCTGGGATTCCCGCCCGCCCTTTCTGACAGCCACGCTTTGGGAAAGCGCTTTTCAAAGGAGCTGAGCACCGCGTCCACCTCGGGACTGAAGCGGGCAGGTTTCCACACCACGCTCATTCCCGCTTTGCCGACGCGCACGTCCGGTCCGTACGCGCCCGCCTCCACGATGGATTCCAGCGTATCGAACAGGCCGCGCAGGAACCGGAAGTCGGACGTTGCCCCCAACGGACACTCGGCTGGCAGCTCCCGAGCCGCCTCCAAGGGGCTCAAGACAGCGCCGCCGGGGCCCCTGACAGACACTTCAGCTTCCTTTATCTCAAGTCCCAGCGGGCCATAGAGCCACGCGTTATCGCTTGCCGCTCCCGCGGCATACCGGCGGGCGCCTTGTGCGAGCACCGCGGGCATCCTGCGAACGGCTTCATGGTAGAATTCAGCCGTGCGCTGGACCAGGTCAAAGGGACACAGCCCCCGGGCCGGCGGCAGGAGCGACACGATGAACGACGATAGGTTGGGCAGGGGCCTGGAGCGCTCGTCAGATGAAGCTTCCGCAGGCGAGGGGATGTCCCGACGTTTTCTTGCCGGGATATCCAGGGGATCGGGAATAGCCTCCCGGCGGCGCTGGGTTATAGCCTGTCCGACATCCAGCCCGCGCAGTCTCCAGAGCGTGAACGGATCCCGGTCTATCTCGCGGGCAAGGATATAGTAGACGGCCGCCATATGCTTGCAGGGGTCGCCGTCGTCGGGGCAGTCACAAGAGCGCTGCATGTCCGACCACCGGGCGGGCACGAGCTCGGCCCCGGCTTTCCTGATGGCGTCGAGCGCGTTGTCGGGCATTTCCCCTCGGGCTATTCTCTCCGCCAGCAGGGCATCCTTGGAAAAAGCCTGCCTGATGGCCTCCGCTGCCTTTTCTCCCGCCGGCCGGAACGATATGGTGACGCTGTACCACGGCCGATAGCGCCCTCGCACCTTGGCTCGCACGGTAGATCCCTCAATCACCAACTTGTCCACCGAGCCATTGCCCGCATACGAGCGGCCGCGCTGCAGTCTACCCGTGTCGGCAAGCCTTTCCATGGCGTCTATGAAATAGCGCCCCCAGGGGGTAAGCCCAAAAACATGCGTGGCTCTCGGCATGGGCCCACAATACAGGGTCTGCGGGTAGAGGGCAAGCCGCCCGCGGCACGCTCCTTGATACGCCGTGCGATGGTACGGTAGCCTTGACCACATGAGAACCCCCGAGGAATGGACCGAGCTCAGGCGGACCACACTGGCTCAATGCCACATTTTTTCCGTGGACTCAAGCGAACGGTCCACCAGGAACGGGAAACATGGTGTGTTTTACGTCGTCAACGCCCCGGACTGGGCAGGCGTCATTCCTGTTGTCGAGACGCCGGAAGGCCGCTCCTTTGTTATGATACGCCAGTACCGTCACGGCACCGAGCACGTGTCCATCGAATTCCCCGGCGGCATTGTGGAGCGCGGCGAGGACCCCGCGGCGGCGGTCGCCCGAGAGCTGTTGGAAGAAACCGGCTACCGCGCCGACATGGTCGTTCCGCTCGGCGTGCTATCGCCAAACCCCGCCTTCATGGCCAACACCTTTCACGCGTTCGTGGCGGAAGGATGCGTACTCGAGCGGCCCCAGTGTTTGGACGAGCACGAAGACATAGACGTTTTACTGATACCCGAGCGCGAAGCCATAGACCTGGTCGGTGGCGAGGATTACGGCCACGCCCTCATGACAGCGGCCCTTTTTTTCTATGCCAGGTACAGAGGCTTATCATCCTGAATGCCTCCGAGCCCAGAATCGGGAACCTCGATCGGGCGCGCCATGATGGACGCCGCCCGCGATGACAGAAAATAAAAAACCCCCGCGGTACGGGGGTTTTTGACGTTCAACGGGATTCCCCTGTTGTCACATCTTGGGCGCGCCCGGAGCCTTCTTGGCCGGAGCTTTCTTGGCCGGAGCTTTCTTGGCAACCGGTTTTTTGGCGGCAGGTTTCTTGGCGCTGGCCTTGGCCGCCGGCTTTTTGGCTGCCGGTTTCTTGGCGGCGGTCTTTTTGGCCTCGGGCTTTTTCACCGGGTCGACGATACCAGACGCTGCCTTGACCTTGCCCCAGGCCTTGCACCACAGGTCGCCGATGTTGGTGATGATGTCCTTGGGAAGCCCGAACTTGGGATCCGCAGGAATTCCGGTTTTTGCCGCGGCTTTCTGAGCCTTTACCGCCGCGTCGTACGCGGCGACAAGCTTGGTCATTTTCGCGACGAGCTTCTCGTCAGCGACGAGCTTCTTGCCGCCCCCGGAAGATGCTGTCTTGGCCATGATACACTCCTTGTGGAATCGTCCTTTGGCGCCCGCTGGCGCATGGACATTCGCAGTCATCGCACGGCGTACAGTATCACGCGAGTCATTCCAGAATGCAACCTGTATTATCGCGCGCGATAGTGATACCCCATCATCGGCACAATTATTCTCCTGTATAAGGTCCCTGTCATGGCTGCTAACTTTGCCCGGCCCGTCCGCGTGAGCCGGAAGCTCAACCCCTCCCCTTGAGCGACCATATTTCCGAGAAGTCGTGCTCCCTCTCGCACCAGCGGCACACGTAGGTGCTTCCGCCCTCCGTTCCCACTTTCCGCAGGAAATGCGCCGCAATATGCTCCTCATGCTTGGGATGCGATATGCAGTTTTCGTTGGCGCAGGATATGTCGTCAAAGTCGTAGATGCGCGGAGGCATGCCCAGGCGGTACTTTTTCTTGACCTCCTGATCCTCTATCAGGTTTATGGTGCAGCCAGGAGACACGGCGCCGAGCTTTTTCAGTTCCCGCTCGCCGAACGACAGGCGGTCGGGTATGGATATGATGCCCTTGTACAGCTCCGGCCCGCGGTTCGAGTGGTACACGCCGTGGCTGGACCTGAGGTTGAGGTTCAGGACCCTCCGTATCATGTCCACCCTGTCCCATATCGCCGTTACCGGCTCGCCTGACGCGATATGGTCTATGACTATGCCGCGCTCCACCGGCTTGATGCCCACCTTGTACTCAGGCTTGCGGCTGGGGGCAACTGGCGCCTCAACCACAAAATCCTCGTCGGGGAGCGAGCTTTCCTTTGCCGTGCCGTCAAAGTCTTGGCCTATCCTGCCGGCCAGCATGGCCATCTCGACCACGCGCGTGTAATAGCCGTTGGCCGACTGAGCGTCCCAGCCGTTGAGCGCCGTGTCGTCCAGCCAGGTCGGTATGGTCGGCGCCAGTCTGTCCCTGGGCAGGGGATGGTAGAACCTGGCTCCATCAGGGAGCTTGCCCACCAGCTCCCTGCGGAAGGTCACGGCCTTGCGAAGGCGGGGAGCCTTTTCCAGCACGGAATCCCCCATGCGCTCGAGCTGAAGGCGCGTGAAGTACCACAGGGGCGCGGCGTTCCCCGCTGCCAGGTATTCGTCCACCGACTCGAACACGCGCACCTCAAAGCCGTTGCGCTTCATGGCGTCAACGTAGAAGGGGGGCATGGTCAATTCTGGCGGGGCGACCAGGTCTACCCTCACTTCCTTGAACACCCTGAGGCCGTCAGCCTTGGAGTGCACCGTGCGGCCGTGGTAGAGGTCTCCCACCAGCGCCAGGTGTATGGAATCCTCTTTCCAGCCCCTCTGCTCAAGGAAGCTGAATTCGTCCAGAAATTCCTGGGTGGGGTGCTCGTGCTTGCCGTCGCCGGCGTTGATGAAGGAAGGAACGGACATGCCGCGCTCCGCCGCCCAGGGTCCCAGTCTACTGGCCAGCCAGGTGCAGGTTCCCTCCAGCTTGGAGCGCACCACAAAACAGGACTCTGCCGCGTAGCCGATCAGCATCTTAAAGGTGTCGGTCACGCTCTCGTTTTTGGCGAACGACGACGTGGCGGCGTCGAACACGTTGACGCGCACGTTGTGGAATTCGGCGGCGTTGCGGAACGATTCCCTGGTACGGGTGGAATTTTCCAGGAACACAAGGTACGCGGAATAATCCGGGTCCGCTATCCTGAACCCGTCTGCCCGCCCCCCGGCGGCAAGATCCTCCTTGAGTAGCCGTGCCTTTCGGTACAGGTAGCGCTGTTCGTCTATGGACAGGTCGTTCACCACGCTGATCGACCTGCCCTTGAACGGTCCGTTCCTCGTCGTCATCCTTCCTCCCCTCGGTCCGCCGTCCGCCCGTTTCCCGGGCGTCCGCGGAGCATCAAAAAAAAGGCGGGCGGCCACTGTGGCCGTCCGCCCATCCTTCACCGTTCAACCTCCTGAACGGTCGACAACTTGTCCCGGTCAAGGACCAGAAAGCCTCCTGTGGGCTTCTGGGCGACCAGCTTGCCTCCCGTCTCGGTCAGGAAGGTGTAGCGCGAAACCGGCGCCGACACCGCCTTCATTTCCAGCGTTTCGGGATCGAAGCGCCCTATGGCCCAACCGCCGTCCTGGGCGACCACGGCGTACACCGAGGAACCGAACTCCCACACGGGCGTGTCAGCGAACACGTCCACGGTTCCGTAGGTCACGTCCTTGTAGTCCGCCTTGGAAACGCGCACCAGCCGCACGGCCCCGCCCATGCCGGTTGTCTGGCCGGCCACCGCCACAAAAGCGTCGCCCACGTCCACCACGCTGTTGGAGCGTATTGTGTTGACGTCGCTCTTGCGGAGCGTGTCGCCTGACGACAGTTCCACCAGCACGACCCGGGCCAGGGGCACGTTCGGGTCCATGAGCTCGAAGAGGACGACGCCGGCGGCCTCCCGCCCCTCGGCGGCGGCCACCTCGGTAGCTATTTCCTCTTTTTGCGCCGAGGCGATGTCCTCTCGATCCTGGGCGATCTCCTCTTCCTTGGCGGCCACGGCTTCCTCGCGCTCGGCCACGTCCTCCTTGGCCTCCGCCACGGCTTCCTCGCGCTCGGCCAGGGCTGCTTCCTCCGCCTTGGCCTCCTCGCTTACGGCCAGGCTGGCTTCCTGGTCGTCGCCGGGCTGGCCCGCGGCCGCCTGGTCCTCCAAGGCCTGCCGCTCATCCTCTATGGCCTGTTCCTCGGCCGCTATGCGTTCTTTCTCTTCCTCTATGGCCGCCTTTTCCTGCTCGACATCGCGTTCCTTGATGTCCACCAGGTCCTGGCGCTCGTCAATGGCCGCCTGGGAATCTTCCTTGCCCAAGGCCTGGACACTCGGCTGATCGCTGATGGGCGTGGTATCCACCGAGCCGATCACGCCCTTGGCGGCCCTGGCTGTCAGCGGAATGACGATGCGTGACCTTCCGGCCCATTCGTCCCAGCGCACGGACAGGCCGGCGGTCGAATCGCTCAGTTCCCGGGTGACCACGGGTTTGTATTTTTCGCCAAGGTAGGCCATGTTGCCCCGGTATACGGCGTTGTATATGGTGACGAACACGGCCAGGGTGTCCGCGTCCGCCGCGTTGTAGCCGTAAGCGCCTTCCAGGTACCCGGCTATGATGCGCCTGAGATTCTTTATGTGGTCCACGCGGGCGCCCTGCCCGAGCGTGAGTATGTCCGCGTCCAGCCCGAGCTCCACGGCGGGATCCACGGCGTGGATAACCGAGTACGAGTACGACGAGCCGGAACGCGTTGCCCCCGCGGCCACCGCCCTGCCGAGCGACCGGCCTATGTTGCGTATGTCCTCGGCGCTGTCCACGCGCGCGTAGGGTCCCACATAGTTGATGAACTCTATAGGCCTGCCTGCAACGGACGAAAGCTCGGGCTCGTCAACGTCTTGGGCGAACGCGGAGAATCCCAGGACCGTGAGGACCGCGGCGCACACCAGCGCGCGCGCTACCGTTTTTGCCATGCCCTTTCCTTCCCGCGGTTCCGTCTCCAGCCGACGGCCCCCCGCTCCACACGCTAGTTTCTGGAGGCAACTCTGCGCAGGGCATCGTTCGCCATGCGCCGTACCTCCGTGGACGCCGAGCCCGATCCCGCTATGCGGAGCAGGGCCAGGGCGCCGGACGGGTCGTCCAGGCCACCATTGGCCCGGTACAGGGATTCGACCGCCGCTATAACCGCCAGGGCCGTCCTGGAATCCAGGCCGGCCGCCTTGTCGGCAAAAGCCTCCAGGGCCCTGCCGTCTGGATCCAGGCCGATGAGCGCCACCGCCTGGGCGGCCGCCGCCCGCACCGACGGTTCGGGATCCTTGCGGAACACCTCGGTCAGAAGCTCCACGGCCTCAGGCGAGCCGAACAAGCCAAGCACCTCGCAGGCCTTGATTCTTGCCGGCGCGCCCCTGGGCGTGGGCAACTGCGGCACGGCGCCGGAACCGAAGGGCGCGTCGAGCATGCCCAGGGCGACCGCAGCCGCGTACAGGGCCGCGTCGCCAGCGCCCTCACCAATAGTACCCGATTTCAGGGATTTTTCAATATCGGACAGATGCCTCTGCACCGCGTCGTCCGTGGAGCCGCCGGGCACCCACATGGCCTCCCGCCTGGCCGCCATGGCGGCCGCCTCGCGGTCCATGGGTGGCAGGGCTTGCCGCCCGGCATAGGGGAACGGCCGCTCGAAACGGTACGCGTAGAGTATCCAATCCGTTGCGCCTGAGAACACCGTTCCACTGTGCGACACGGCAGGCAGACCGGTGGCGTTGGTCAGCGCCAGGTCCCTGAAAAGGGCGCCGTCCTGCCCGAACGAGCGCACGGCATGGCGGGACAAGACCACGGTCCTTCCCTGAAAGCGCTCGATGCCGGCGGCTCCCCTCAATCCCGATGCCGCGCTCCATGCAAGGCTCCCGTCCTCCGAAAAGGCGCTTACCTTCCCGTCTGAGCCTAGGATAGAAAAACCGTCCTGGCCCGCGGCCAGGGCCAGGGGCGACGACCCGAGCCGCTGGTCGCTGCGTTCGTCTGTGCCGGCGGCCGGATCCTGGGCCTCGGGGCTATCTACGCCCTCAAGGGCAGCCCTGACCGCCACCGTGCCGTCGGCCAGAGCAACAACGACCCTCCCGCCGAGCGTGGCCAGGAAGCGCGGCTGCGACTGGAAGCCGTCGTTCCACAGCGGCTCGCCGTCCCGGCTGAAGAGACGCACCGATCCGTCGGCCAGGCCGACCAGGGGCCCTCCGCCCGGGCCCGTCGCCAGCGGGGCGGCAACGCGCTCGTCGAGCTCCCTGCTCCACAGCGCGGCTCCGTTGGCCGCGAAAGCGTACAGGCGCTGAGAGCTCTGCGCGTACATGCGCCCGTCCGGCCCAAAGCTCGGCGGCCCTTCCGGCGCCCCGTCCAGCCGCACGGTCCACACTTCCTGGCCGGCCTTATTGAGAAGGACAATGGACGACGAGCCGATGGGCAGGGCCGCCCGTCCGAACGGATCCGGGGCTATGAAAGGCGCCCGGCGGAAGGACATGTCCCGCTTGCCTATGGCCGTTCCGTCCACGGTGATGACGTACAGGGTTTTGCTGTCCGATATGAACCACAGCCGCCCCTCGGCCACCACCGGCCCCGTGGTAACCACGCCGCCCGCGGGAAACCGGAACAGTAGCTCCGGCTCGTCCGCGTGCGCCCACAAGACAGCGGCGGCGCACAGGAGCGCGGCCCAGGCCGGCCGGCGCATACGTGCGGCCAAGCTTCCCTGCCTAGGCACGCTCGAATCTCCCCAGGGTTTCAATGTGGGATGTCTGCGGATAGAAATCGAACACGCCGACGCTCGACAGCTCGTAGCCATTGCGGCACAGTTCCCCCGCGTCGCGGGCAAAGGACACGGGATCGCACGACACGTAGGCCACCCGTGGAGGCGCGCTCCTGGCCAGCCAGGCGCGTACCGTCTTGGACAGGCCGCCCCGGGGCGGGTCCAGCACCACGCAGTCATAGCGCGCCGCCGCTTGGGACGTGCGCGTCCACGCGTCCAGGTCCATGGCCGCCAGGTCGGTGCCCGGCCCGAGGTTTTTGGCCGCGTAGGACACGGAGCGAGCGTCACGTTCAACGCAGGTCACGCGCGCGAACGAGTCCTTCAGAAAGGAGGCGAACAAGCCCACGCCGCAGTACAGGTCCGCCGCCCGCTCTCCGGAAAGGTCCCGCCGCAGTTCGGCTGCCAGGCTTTCCAGCGCGCCCACGTTGCTTTGGAAAAAACCCGCGGGATCGAAGACAAAATCCCTGCCCAGGACCCTTGCCCGCGCGTCCTCCCCGCCGCCTTCCAGCCACACACGGCCGCCCGCGCCAAAGGCGGTGAAGGCCAGAGAGCCAGGCGGCGGCCCGGGTTTCCGGCCCGGTCCGTCCTCTAGCCAGACGGCAAGCTCGTTCACGAGCACGGGGCAGGTGGGCAGTTCGAGTACGTCGTCGCTCTGGCGACGCTTGAAGCCGGGCGATCCGCCCTGGGTCCGGTGGAACCGGGCCCGGTTCCGGTAGCCGAATTCGCGGCTGCCCCTGGCGGCCACGTTCACGCCATCCAGCTTGCCCACGCGCGCGAGGGCGTCGGCAACGATGGAAGCTTTTGCCCGCAGTTGGGCGTCGTACGCCATGTGCATGAGGTCGCAGCCTCCGCACTGGCCGTACAGGGGGCAGGCGGGGGCCGTCCGTTCGGCAGAGGCGTGGATGATTTCCAGGAGGTCGGCTCGGGCCCAGCCGGGCTTCCTATCGCGCAACCTGGCGCGCACGGTGTCGCCGGGGGCCGTGAAGGGCACGAACACCGCCATGCCGTCCACAAAGCCAAGGCCATCTCCGCCGGGAGCGAGCCGCTCTATGGAAACCGTGCTAACGTTTTCTGTATCGAGCATCGGGCTTGATGATAGCCCGAAGGCGGCCGTATGCGCAACGGCGTTGCTCAGGCCGACCGTGGCGTGCGGTATACGCACTCCTCCACGCGGTTGGCCTGGGTGTTGAGCACGGTAAAGGTGCCCATGGGCGTGGACACCTGGTCGCCGGGCACGGGTATGCGCTCCAGGGCCCAGGCGATATAGCCGGCCACCGTCTGCACATAAGGCAGGTTCGGGGGCTCGGCCCCGGACAGCTCGGCCAGGATCGATATGGGCGTGTCGCCGCTGACCGTGTACGACCCGTCGGCGCGCTTGCGGATGCGCTCGCGCGGTTCCTCTCCCGCGCCTTCGTAGATTTCGCCCACGATCTCCTCAACCACGTCCCGCATGGTGACCACTCCGGCCAGGCCGCCGTACTCGTCCAGCACCACGGCAAAGGTCTCGCGGCGCTCGCGGAACAGGGCAAAAAGCTCGCCCAGGGGCTTGTTAGGCAGGACGTACAGCGGCTCGCTCATGATTTCGGACAGGGGGCGTTCGCCGCGGCCGGACAGCGCCTCGTTGACCGCGGCGCGGGTGGCCACCAGGCCCACGATGTTCTCCGGTTCCCCGTCGTACACGGGAAAGCGGGAATGCCCCGGCTCCAGCACCAGGCGGCAGGCCTCTTCGGAGCTGGTGCGCCGGTCCAGGCTGAACACGTCTATGCGGTGGGTCATGACCGCCTGCACCGTGGTGGTGCCGAGCCTGAACACGTTCTTCACCATGGAGCTTTTGGCGTAGTCGATGATGCCCATGTGCTCGGCTATGGACAGCATCTGCGTCATGGTCTCAATGGACAGCTCGTTTTTCTGCGGCTTGCCAAAGAGGCGCGTGACCAGGGAGCTGAGGGCGTTGACCACCACCACAAAGGGCTTGAAAAGGACGGTGCACACCAGGATGAGCGGCGCCAGGAACGACGCTATGAATTCGTTGTGCGCTATGGCCAGGCGTTTGGGCGTCACCTCGCCAAAGATCAGGATCACGAAGGTGAGCCCTCCGGTCACCGCGGACAGGGCCGCGTCGCCCCAGCGTTCCATGGCCCACTCGGTGGTCAGCACGGAGGCCAGGATGTTGACCACGTTGTTGCCGATCAGGATGGTGGATATCAGCTCGTCCGGCTTTTTGGCCAGGCGCTCCACCAGACGGCCGCCCCGTTTCCTCTTTTTGAGCGACTCTATCTGGAACATGGTCAACGACGTAAAGGCTGTTTCCACGGCGGAGAACATGGCTGAAAAGGCAAGGCACACGAGGACGCCTATCATCGATGCGTTCATGGGGTTTGTGGCTCCATCAGCGTTTGAGGACCTTGATCATGTACAGGCGGAGGTATTCCTCCAGGGCGGAGTGGTTCCTGATCTGGATCAGGCTGGACGAGTCGGCCAGGTTCTCTGCCATGGTCCGGACGCGGTCCGGCGTGAAGCCGGACGGCTTCATGGTCCGGAGGACGCCCCGGAGATAATCGCGCACCAGCGAATTCACGTCTTCGTTCAGGTTGGCCTTGGCCCGCGGATCCAGGAGCGTGTTCCAGCGGCTTTCCAGCACGCGCAGGTATTCGTCCGCTCCGTAGCCCTCGGGCAGGAAGGCCTTTTCCGCCTGCCGTGCGGCCTGCGCGAACTCGACGCTCCTGGGAGCCGCCTGGCTGAGCTTGGCCGTTGTGCCTGGTTCCGGCTGGTCGTCCATGGCAACCGCCGCCCGAACCATGGCCCGCTTGGATTGTTTCTTTTTGGAGCTCCGCTTGAACAGGCCTATGATCCAGGACAGCACGGGCACGGTGTACCAGAACGGCAGGAGCACCTTCACATCCGTGACCAAGTGCTTGCGGTCCAGATCCAAAAGCACGTCTATAGTGGCCGTCCTGCCGCCTCCGAACAGGCGCTCCAGGTCGCTTGGCAGGTCCTTGCTACCCTTCATCTCGGAATACACGCCCGGCGCAAAGCGCGAATCCAGCGCGGCCAGCAGGACGGGGAACTGCGTGCCCACGCGCTCGCGCAGGTCCAGCCTGAACGCGTCGTCGCTTTCCATGGCGTCCATGGACCCGAACTCGTACATCACATTCTTCCATTGATTGATGAGCACGGGCCGTATGGACGAACGGGCGTCATGCAGGGCTTTGACCAGGTATTGTAGGAAGCGGTCCTTGGCCACCAGCTGGGTGCGGCCGGGGCCCGTTGCCAGGACCAGGATGTCGGGAAGTAGCCCCTCGGCCGCCCGGGTTGTCTGGGTATGGAGCCATTCCTCCAGCTCCTCCCTGGTGTACTTGCCGAGCAGGGGGCGGCTCTGATGGTCGCGGAAGTCGCTGATTTCCTGGATGCTGTACAGATAGGGCGGACGGCGCAGTATCATGCCCAAGGTCTTGAAGGCTGCCTCGCGCTCGGCCGAGCGCTGGGACTTGCCCTTGTAGTGGTTGTTGTACACGTCGATGATGTACGCCGACTGGTACACCGCCACGTCGTCCGGCGTGAGGTCGGTGCCCTTGCCGGACAGGTCCTTCTTGATGGCGCTCGACAGGTAGGCCCAGAATGGATAGGTGAAGTCGCTTTTGCCGTGGCGCATTTCCTGGATGGCGTCGTAGGGCTTGATCAGGATGGTCGTGATGCCTTCCTTGAGGAGGAGCTCCTTGCCGACGAAGGCGCCGACCATGCGCTGGTGGATGTAGTCCTTGTTGGAACCTTTCCGCAGGTAGTGGCGCAGCTTGAGCGCGGCGTATTCAAGGAGTTTGTCTCCCACGGACACGGCCAGGGTAACCGCGCTCTTGAGCCCCTCAGAGAAAATGAGGCGGTACAGGAGAACGGGCCGGTCGCCCTCGTGGTCGATCAGGGCCGGCAGGTCGTTCTCAACCGATATGGCCTGTATCCACTCGCTTGGAATGTTGAGCTTGAGTGATTCCTCGTCGGGAAAGGGAACCTCGGCGTTGTCCTCCATGCGGCGGTATTCCGCGTACACCGGTTCCGTGAAGGCCGCAGGCAGGAGGATACGGTCCAGCTGGTTGCCTACCGACATGACGGATATGCGCTTTTCCCTGGCAAGCTGGAGCAATTTTGGCACAAGCACGCCCTCCGGATGGAGGGCAAGATCGCGGAAATACGGGTTGGACTGGTCGTAATTTTTGGCCTGGCGCTGCACGGCAAGGGCGAATACCCTGAAATCCACCACGTTGAGCTTGTTGCGCTGGGCGAAGGATTTCAGTACCTGGTAGACGTCCAACTCGTTCGGCATGGCGCTTATTGTACGCGTTTAGGCCTCCCTGGGCAAGAAAAAAACGGCCGACGCCAAAGGCGCGGCCGTTTCCACTGCGATAGCGACAGGTCACTTGCGGGTCTTATGTCGGTTCTTTCTTCTCTTCTTCTTCCGCTTGTGCGTCGCTATCTTCTTGAGCTTTCGCTTTCTTCCGCAAGGCACCTTACTGCTCCTTATGGGCCCCGTACCCGTTGGGTACGGCCTGGCTTGCTCAGCTTACGAAGAGTCGACGGCGATTATGCACGCCAGGCGCCGTAGAGTCAAGTGCCGCGCATCCCCGCGCCGGTACTTGCGTGATCTGCCCGCATGGACTATAACTCATGGGAACCCCGGCACCCGGGCCTGCACACGGGCGGCGCCCGTGCAGACGGGGACCCGAACGGCTCGTCCGACCAAGGAGCGACACGCTATGATCGCCAAGAGTGACATGCCACCCATGAACGACAAGCGCCCGGAAGGCCTCAAGCCCGACGGTACTCCCTACCGCGTGCTCATCATAGACGATTCCATGTTCATAGCCAAACAGTTGGGGCAGATCCTCACGTCCGAGGGCTTTGAAGTGGTCGGAACCGCCTCCGACGGCCTTTCCGGATTGGAAAAATACAAGGAAATGACCCCAGCAGTGGACATGGTCACCATGGACATAACCATGCCGAACATGGACGGCGTGGCGGCCCTTGAGCGCATACTGGACTACGACAAAGGCGCCGTTGTGGTGATGGTCAGCGCCCTCGGCAAGGAAGACGTGGTCAAAAAGTGCCTGCTTTTAGGGGCAAAAAGCTACATCGTTAAGCCCCTGGACAGAAAAAAGGTGCTTGAACGCATCGTGTCCGTGCTCAAGCACTGATCCCGCGCGCCAATCAAGGACTGGAGCCTCCCCATGAGCGTCTATGAGATCATCATGTTGCTATGCTTCGGCGCGGCCTGGCCTTTTTCCATATACAAGTCATGGACCAGCAGAAAAACCTCAGGCAAGAGCATTTTTTTCCTGTTCATAGTACTGGTCGGATACGCGGCGGGCATCGTGAACAAAATTCTCTATAACTACGACGCCGTGGTGTACCTGTACGGCCTCAATTCCCTGATGGTATCCGCCGACATCGTGCTGTACTTCCGCAACAGGCGCCTGGAACGCCAGTCCTGACACAAAAAAAACGGCCGCCCCCGGGGACGGCCGCCTTCTTTGCCCGCTGTGGGCACGCGCACTACAGGACCTTGACGACCTTGTTGGCCTTCAGGCAGCGGGTGCAGACCTTGATGGACAGGACAGTGCCCCCGATCATGGTCTTGACGGTCTGGATGTTCGGCCGCCAGGTGCGGCGGGTGCGGTTCTTGGCGTGGCTGACGGTATTGCCGAAAATGGTACCTTTGCCGCAAATATCGCATCGTCTGGACATATCGTTAACTCTCCGTTTCCGTGGTGTACCTACGTTGGGCGGCCGCCCGCGCGGCCACGGTCTGCCGGGATCACCCCGGCCATGCCCCCGCGCCCGTAAGGCCCTTGGACCTTCCACGGAAGCGGGGCGCAGTATAGCCCATCACCGTCCGGCGTGTAAAGGGGCCAGGCCGGCTACCGTGCCCCGCCCATCATACGCTCGGCCAGCTTCTTGTTCTTGACGGCCTTTTTCATCATCAGCCGGGACTTCTCGAATTTCTTGATCAGGCGGGCCACCTCGGCCACGGACGTGCCGGACCCCCTGGCAATGCGCGAACGGCGGGTCGGTCCTATGATCAGGTGGTTGGCCCGCTCCTTCTTGGTCATGGACAGGAGTATGGCCTCCTCGTACTTGACGCCCTCCTCGTCCAGCTTGTCCTCGTCCACCTGGCCGGCCATGCCCGGCATCATATCGATAAGGCTCTTGAGCGAGCCCATCTTCCTGACCTTGCGTATCTGGTCCAGGTAGTCCTCAAGCGAAAACTCCTGCCTGGCCAGCTTCCGCTCCAGCTCTTCCGCTTCGTCCTGGTTATAGGCCTCCTGGGCCTTCTCGACCAGCGACACCACGTCGCCCATGCCCAGGATGCGGCCCGCCACCCGCTCGGGATGGAAAGCCTCAAGACCGTCCGGACGCTCGGACACGCCCACGAATTTAACGGGCTTACCGGTGACCGACTTCAGCGACAAGGCAGCGCCGCCGCGGGCGTCCGAGTCGAACTTGGACAGGATGACGCCCGTGAGCCCGACGCGCTCGTCAAAGGCCTTGGCTATGTCCACGGCGCTTTGGCCGGTCATGGCGTCCGCCACCAGCAGGGCCTCGTCTGGCTTGACGAGGTCGCGCATGCGCAGGAGCTCGGCCATCATGGGCTCGTCTATCTGCATGCGGCCGGTTGTGTCGACGATCAGGACGTCATGCTGTTCCTTCTTGGCCCTGGCCAACGCGTTCCTGGCTATGGCAAGAGGGTCGGAACCGTCCTCGCGGTGCACCGGAACGCCCACCTGGCCGGCCAGCACGGCCAACTGCTCTGCGGCCGCGGGGCGGACCAGGTCGCAGGCGGCCAGCAGGGGGCGGCGGCCTTTGTTCTTCAGATACAGGGCCAGCTTGGCGGCCGTCGTCGTCTTGCCCGAGCCCTGAAGCCCGAGGAGCAGGATTACGCTGACCGTGTCGGGACCCTTGAGTACCAGGTCCTGGCTGGTGTCGCCCAGAAGCGACACCAGGCGGTCATGCACGATCTTGACGAACTGCTGTCCGGGCGACACAGCGCGGAGGACGCGTTCGCCCTTGGCTTCCTCTATGGTGGCGTTGACGAAGCGGCGCACCACACGCAGGTTGACGTCGGCCTCGAGGAGGGCCATTTTGATCTGGTCTACCGCTTCTTCTATGTTCTTGTCGGTGATGGAAGCCTTGCCGCCCATGGTGCGGACGACATCTCCCAGTTTCTGTGTCAGTTTCTCTAGCATCGTCGCTCCGGCGGCGTTTTGGCGCGGGAGCTGGATCAAGGCCCGTACAGCCCTGAACAAGCCGCCCTGAAGGCCGCAATGTGAATCAGTGGGAGGGATTATTCACCGGAGGTGGGGCCAGGGTCAACCGGCCATGCCCGAATCGTTACAGGCTGCCTTTGAGCCCCACTGCTTCGGCAGACGCGCGGAGGGCCAGGATAGTCTCCTGTATGAGCTCGTCCAGGCCCATGCCCAGCATGTCCGCGCCCCGCTCTATGACCTGGCGGTTGACGCCTGCGGCAAAGGCGGGCGTCCCCCACTTTTTCCGCACGGACTTGACCTCAAGGTCCAGCACGCTGCGCGAGGGGCGTACATAGGCGCAGGCGGCCAGAAAGCCCGTGAGCTCGTCAACAGCGTACAGGGCTTTTTCCATGATGTGTTTGGGTTCCACGTCGCTACAGAGGCCCCAGCCGTGGCTTTCCACGGCGCGGATGAATTCCTCGGGGAGTCCGGCGCCGGCCAGCATGGACCGCGCGTGCTTCAGGTGCTCGTCCGGATGGGACTGGTAGTCAATGTCGTGGAGAAGGCCGACCATGCCCCAGTAGTCCGGGTCCTCCCCATACCGAACGGCGAAATGCCGCATCGCGGCCTCCACCGACAGGGCGTGCCTGAACAAGGCCTCGTCGTCGTTATGGCGGCGCCAGAGCGCCACCGCTGCATCTCTGTCCATGCGACCTCCCGCATGCCGCCCGTTGTCTGGCCAGGGCGCGCGCACGCATCATACCCCGGCGGGCGCAAGGCAGCAAGCGCGGCTGTTTTGCGTCGCACGGTTGGCGACACGGGCCCGGCGCTGTACACTGATGGCATGCGCCGCGTCCTTACGCTCCTAGCCGTCATCGTTGCGTCAGCCCAGGCCGCGCTCGCCGCGCCTGCCCTTACCCCCCTTGAGCGATCCTGGCTGGACGCCCGCGGCGAGCTTGTGTTCGCCGTCAACCTTGATGTCCCGCCGTACGGCTTTGTCCATCCCCAGAGCGGGGACGCCACGGGGCTGAACGTCGAGCTGGCGCGCTGGCTGGCCGCCGAGCTGGGCTTCAGGATACGGTTTCTGCCCGTCCACCCAAACGACGCTTTTGACGCGGTCGACTCGGGCAAGGCCATCGCGTACTTTGGACTGATACGGACAGCCAACCCGGACGGGCGCCTGGCCCTGAGCTCGGAAGTATTCAATGTGCCCGTGTCGATTTTTGTCCTCAGAGGGCGCCCGGATATGGGCGTCGGTTACGACGCGCTGTCCGGACCCGTGGCCTTTGTCCAGGACGGATCAATAGGCACCCAGGCAGCATGGACGGGGATGGCTAGCGAACCCGTACCCGTGCCGGACGCGTCCGCCGGCCTTGAAGCCATCCTGAGCGGCGGAGTGGACGCCTTGATCGCGGCTGGCCCCGTGCTCTTGTACCACGCCCGGTCCGTTGGAGCGGCAGAGCGCCTGGAAGCGTGGGGCGAGCCGATAGCCCTGTACTCAGCCGCCATGGCCGTGGGCCGGAGCAACGGCATCCTGTTGTCCATTCTCGAGAAGGGCCTGGCCCAGGCCCGGCAAACGGGAATCGTGGACAAGCTGGAAGCCGCATGGCTGGGACAACCCCAGCCCGAACCAGACCAGGGCCCCACCAGCTTAGCCATCATGGTCATGGCGCTTGGGGCGGCGCTCATAGTGGCGGGTCTCGGAGCCGTGGCCTGGCGCTGGTTGATCCGGACGGCGGTCGATACCCGAACCCAGAAATTGTCCAAGGCAAACGCGGAGTTGAGAAAACTCAGCGACGAGCTCACGGCCGGCAAGCTCAGGCTGGCACGGGATGTGGACGAGCGGGCCCGCCTGGAGGACGAACGGAGGATGCTGGAAGCCAGGATGGCCAGAACGCGTTCGTTCGGTATGCTTGCCACCATGGATGGGGGCTTGCTCAGGGAGTGCGCCGATGCCCTGACCCAGACCTTGTGCCAGGCGGATATGTCAGAAAACGGCGCGGCCGGGAATGCGGACCAGGGGCCCTCCCTGCCATTCCTGAAAGAGGCCGCCCGCAGGGCTGGCGTCCTGGTGCATCGCATGACAAGCGCCGGCGGCTCTGCTCCCGACGCCGCCGTGGTCGACCTGGGCATGCTTGCGGGCAGGGTGGTCCGGGTATTGTCCGGCGCCGTGACTAGCAGGCTCAAGCTCACCTGGATCCCGCCGGCCAGCGCCGTATTGGTGCACGCCGATCCCGGTCGCCTGAGGAAAGCCCTTGCCGCCGTTGTCGCTAACGCGGCCGAATCCCTTTCTGGATCCAACATGGACGGCGAAATCCGGATACGCGTGGGCTCGGCCACGTTTGAGAAAGACGAGCTCCCCGTAGCCGTCCTGGGCAGGCAACCGGTCCCCGGTTCGTACGCAGCGCTCGAGTTCACGTCCATCACACCGGATCATTCCGGGCACAGCGCCAAGCCCAGCCTGGCGGACGGAGGGGTTTTGGGTACGCTCGCGGGCCTGATAGCCGACCGCGACTGGTGGATAAGCGTGGGCAACGACGCGTCCGGCCACCCGGCCACCATCCTGTACATGCCTCCGGCCCGGGAACAACCGGCTTCCAGCCCCGGTCCCGCAGCCGAGGCGCCCGTGCTTTCTGGCGTCGTTCTGATAGCAGACGGCGACGCGGGAGTCCGTGCGGCCACTTCGGCCCTGCTCCGTTCCCTCGGCGCTACCACCCTGGAAGCCGGGGACCTGCCGTCGGCCCTCTCGCAGGCATCTGGCATGGACCCGATCCCGACCGCCGCCATTGTGGACCTGGACCTGCCGGGCCCCGGAGACGCCGCTACGAGCATCAAGGCGCTGAAGCCCGACCTGGTCCTCATAGCCACCGCGAGCGTCATGGACGCCACCACCCTGAGCATGTTCGAACGGGGCGCCTATTCGTGCGTGCTTAAAAAACCCTATGGCCTTGACGACCTGGTCAGCGCTATCAAGGAATGCGTTCCGGGCATGCTTAGCCCCGCGCCAAGGGCCTGACATGGCCCATACCGGCGCTTTCGTTTCTATAAGTAATTACACCAAAACAAATTATGTCAATTAGCCACTAGCCGCGCCCCCGGTAGCAGTATACAATGCGCCCAGGAGGACGCCATGGACCTACCCTACGCCGAGCCCTTCAGGATCAAGACCATAGAGCAAATCTATAGATCCACCAAAGCCGAGCGGGAGCGCTGGATAAAGGAAGCGCAGTACAACCTGTTCAATCTGCGGAGCGAACAGGTATTCGTCGACCTGCTCACGGATTCAGGCACGGGAGCCATGTCCAGCGCCCAATGGGCCGAGATCATGCTTGGCGACGAGAGCTACGCGGGCGCCAGCTCGTACTACAAGCTCAAGGACACGATCAGCGACATCCTGGGCTTTCCCCATTTCCTGCCCTGCCACCAGGGCCGCGCGGCTGAGAATGTCCTGTTCAGCACCCTCATCGGCGTGGGCGACGCGGGCGCGGGCAAAGTGGTGCCAGGAAACAGCCACTTTGACACCACCAAGGGACACATAGAATTCCGCAAGGCCCGCGCCGTTGACTGCACCATAGCCGAGGCCTTTGACACCGAAGCCGACCATCCGTTCAAGGGCAATGTCGACCTTGCAAAGCTTGAGGCCGTATTCAAGTCCCACCCGCGGGAGGCCATTCCCGTGTGCATGCTGACCATCACCTGCAACAGCTCTGGCGGCCAGCCGGTCAGCATGGAGAACATCAAGGCCGTGTCGTCCCTGTGCAGGAAATTCAAGATACCGCTGTTCTTCGATTCCGCCCGCTTTGCCGAGAACGCCTATTTCATCAAGCAGAGAGAAAAGGGCTACGCCAAGAAGTCCATCAAGGAAATCGTCAAGGAGATGTTCAAACACGCTGACGGTATGACCATGTCCAGCAAGAAAGACGGCATTGTCAACATAGGCGGCTTCATTGCGTTCCGCGACGAGGCGCTCTGGCAGCGGGCAAGCACCTTCAACATCATGTTCGAAGGTTTCAACACGTACGGCGGAATGGCCGGCCGCGACATGGGCGCCCTTTCCGTCGGGCTGCGCGAATCCACCGAGTACGACTACCTTGAGGCTCGGGTGGGCCAGGTGGCGTATCTGGGCTCACTCCTTACGAACGCCGGCATTTCCGTTCAGCGCCCCTACGGCGGCCACGCCATATTCGTGAACGCCAAGAAATTCCTGCCGAACCTGCCCAAGGAGGAATTCCAGGCCCAGACGCTTGGCATTGAGCTGTACAAGGAAGGTGGCGTGCGCGGCGTGGAAATTGGTACCCTTCTTGCCGACCGCGATCCTGAGACCGGAAAAGAACGTTACCCCGCCCTTGAGTTGTTGCGCTTGGCCATACCCCGGCGTACCTACACAAATGCCCACATGGATTACGTTGCCGCCGCGTTGATCAACGTCAACGAGCGAGCGCAATCCATCCGGAAAGGATACCGGATAGTCTGGGAAGCTCCCATCATGCGCCACTTCACGGTTAGGCTGGCGCCCGCGCGCTGATCGGCCAAAGCTACAGATCCTGCCACCTGCGACGAAGGACGGAGCTTACGCTCCGTCCATTTTTTAACCGGTGCGCCCTTTTAGGAAAACAAACCCAGCCCGAAAGCGCCCAATCTTCTTGATTCGTATCGAGGGGATTCTGTGAACGCATGAAACCCTACAGTTTAATGCATTTTCAAAAGGCAGCCCTAAACCATCCGTTTTGGAAGATTGTTCAGAAAACCTTGCGTTTCCGGCCGAAAACACAGGCAATCTCTAATAACCATGGGGGTTTTAGAAGTTCCCTAGTGCTTCTGAAATTGGCATTGCGACGGCTCGCGTTTTTTTATTATCCTCTACGCACATCATGTCTCAATATTAAGCTCTTCTATTGGGCAATATGCTGAAAGGCATCGGCATTTAAAAACATCCTAATTGAGAAGCGAACGCGCCGGATTGAAGTACTTGCAATATATGAGTAATACATTAAAATGAACTCAGGTCATGTCCAAACCGTTCCTTGTTGGATAACCGTTATTTGCGCTCCTTTTTAAGGGCGCCGGGCGCGGACCATGCAAATTCCGTAGCCCAACATCCTGTCCTGATCGAGGTACTCATGGCACGCACGGCAAATCCCTTTACACAGATCTCCAAGAAACTTGAGATGCTCAAGGCAAAGACGAGCAAGCTGAACGCTGAAATCGCAGCGATCACTTCTCTGGTCAACGCCGAATCCAAGAAGGCGCTCAAGGCCGTCCCGGCCAAGGCCCCCGCGGCCAAAGCAACGGCAAAAAAAACTACCAGCAAAAAAGCCGCCGGTAAGAAAGCCGCCGCAAAACCCGCCGCAAAGAAAACCGTGGCCAAGAAGCCCGCCGCCAAGAAGCCGGCCAGCGTCAAGACGGCCGTGAAAAAAGCCGTAAAAAAGGCCACGACCAGGGCCAAAACCGAGACCGTCAACCGCGTGGACCATTTCGCGGACACCATCCTGGACAACTGACGCATACATCCTGAAGAAAAACCAAACGCGCGCTCCACGTCGGAGGCGCGCTCTTAAACGGTCCGCCGAGCGCGGGCCGTTTTTTTATACCGCGTGTGCCGGCCTTGCCGAGCCCCGGCGGCAAATGCTACGATTGCCCCGAAACCGTAGCGTCGCGAGGAGCCGAGCATGAGCAGGGGAATCGGCTGCAGGTATGGCAGCCACCGCGTGATCGAACCCAAGGGCATACTGCCCCAACCGGCCACCAGGCTGGACAACAGCATGGAAATTTTCGACAACGAAATGCTCATCGACGTGGCCACGCTCAACATAGACTCGGCCAGCTACACACAGATCCGCAAGGCCTGCGACGGCGACCGCGCCAGGATGGAGGAAATGATCCTGGGCATCGTGGCCGAACGCGGCAAGATGCAGAATCCCGTGACGGGTTCAGGCGGCATGCTGGTAGGCACCGTGCGCGACATAGGCCCCGCGTTCCCCGCACGCAAGGTGGCCGTGGGCGACCGCGTCGCCACGCTGGTATCCCTGTCTCTCACGCCGCTCTGCATAGACAAAATCAAGAAACTGGATCCCGCGAGCGACCAGGTTGACATAGAGGGCCAGGCCATACTGTTTGAAAGCGGCATATACGCCCACATCCCCGTGGACATACCCGAAAAACTCGCGCTTGCGGCCCTTGACGTGGCCGGCGCTCCTGCCCAGGTGGACCGCCTGGTGCGCGAGGGCGACACCGTGTGCATCATAGGCGGCGGCGGCAAGTCGGGCGTGCTCTGCTGCTACCAAGCCATGAAAAACGTGGGCCCCTACGGCAAGGTCATCGTTGTGGAGTACTCCAAAGACAACGCCAAACGCATAGAGGAACTCGGGCTGGCCACCCACGTGATCATAGCCGACGCCACCGACGCCATAGACGTGTACCGCAAGGTGATAGCCATCACCGGCGAGCGCGGCTGTGACGTGACCATCAACAACGTCAACGTGCCGAACACCGAGATGACGTCCATCCTGATAACCAAGGGGCAGGGACTGATATACTTCTTTTCCATGGCGACATCGTTCACCAAGGCGGCCCTCGGCGCCGAGGGCGTGGGCAAGGACATCGAGCTGATCGTCGGCAACGGCTACGCCAAGGGCCACTCGGAACTCACCCTGGACATACTCAGGGAGTCCAAGGAAATCCGCGCGCTGTTCGAAAAGGTGTACGTATAGAAGGCCTCCGGTTAAAATTTCCGGAGGCCAACACAGAAAGCGACTATCAGCCACTCCGCCTTATGCAGGAAATGCGTTCACCCCGCTACCCCACATACAAAACTCACGATGTGGCTTGGGCGAGCCCTGTAGCAGGCTGATCATGAGCCCTTTCTGCTATTCCTTCTGCCAAAGGAGTTTTTTGATTCTGGGTTTCTTACAATCTTGGCATAGGCATATAGTGGAACTTCGTTAGGCCACGGCATTACGAGCTCAGCACTTGTATCCTCTTTCGTCGATGTCATCTCAGTGTTACGTTTTGCCTTAGTGCAGCTGACTAGAATCAAAAACCGCGCACTACCTCATACTCAAGTTCGTACAAACCCCAAAAAGATATCCGTATCTCAATCAGATTCTCAAATGATTATGCTGGCTTTGGACATGCTTTGGAAGACTGCTTTGCCATGAGGGCCCTCCTTAGCGCCTCTTCGGCGCTGCCGCGCCGCGCTCGCTTCGGTTCGATAGGCTTCGCCGGTCCGTAGGGTATGATTTATTGTTCGCCGTAGGCGAACGTCGGACTCCCCGCTCTCGGCCTATAAAAAAACGCGCGGGCCCTGCGGGTCCGCGCGTTTTTTAAGCCGAGACCGGGAATCGCCCTCCAGGCTTCGTCATCGTGCCTCAGCCTTCCGGGCCGCCTCCGCTCGCTTCCGGCGCCCTCCCTGGCGCCTCTTCGGCGCTGCCGCGCCGCGCTCGCTTCGGTTCGATTCCCGCTCTCGGTCTATAAAAAAACGCGCGGGCCCTGCGGGTCCGCGCGTTTTTTAAGCCGAGACCGGGAATCGAACCCGGTACCTGCGCATTACGAGTGGTCATTTCGTTCTCCAACCAAGCGTATTCTTATCACATATAAGCAAATAGTCAAGATACAAATACTGGTTGGAGTCTACTATGCCTATAGTAATCAAATGAAATGGTCGGGATATTGGTCGGACACTTTTCTTATAGAAAACAGCCGAATGATCACCCTTTTTTGCATACTTCTATGTAGAGCGATGAGCAGTACATCGACTCGAAGGAGCAAAGTATGACTGAAACAATGGCCAAAGGAATGATCCAACTTCCGATTTTGGATACTCTACTCGCAGAGCTTCAGAAGGTTAAGGGTGAACTCGAAGCGATAAGGCAGAAGATGGACCCCCATCAAGAGTTGTTTGACCTCAAAGAAGCCTGTGTTTTGAAGGGGATCAGTTATGGTTCTCTCTCGAACCAGAAGTATAAGTACCTACAGCCAAATGGCGGAGTCCCTGACATTATATCCTGCGGCCGATCAAGGTGGCGCTGGGGTACGATTCAGAAATGGGTTACTCAATCAGATGAAGATTTAGCCAAAGCGGCAGTTATTGAGAAGTAGCGGAAGGCAGGGGTCATGTCAAGTATTTTGTGTAAACCCGTTATGCCCATCTTACAGATAAGGCTTAACTCGTGATTCATAGAAGGTCATGAGTTCG
>JAFGJV010000029.1 GCA_016928955.1 Spirochaetales bacterium | reverse complement strand
GGTTGTTTGCATATTCCGCAACCGCTACGCAAATCACGTCTTACTATGTAGCTCTTTCAAAACTCGTCCGATTTTTGAAAGAGCCTCTTATTTTTAAAGGTTTTTTGAGTGACGCGCATCGTCGGCGTATTACTGGCACGCACTACCGGTGCGGCCTGTGCGTTTCTTCAGTACGACCCCGGAAAAGCAGGCGCGGCGGGCCGCCGGGCGGTCCGCCGCGCGCTGTCAGTACTTGAACGAGCTTTCCCCGATAAACTCCCTGAGCAGGCTGTCCTGGGGCACGAACTGGGCCGATATAGGCGCAAAGAAGGCCAGGAAATTGAGCAGGCGCTTGGCCTCGCAGAATTCCGGGTCCATGGGTTTGACCGAACGCAGGAGGGGCTCGGCGTACACCTTGAGCACGCCCAGCTCGTAGTCCAGGGCGGAGTTCAGGGCGGCGTCGGCCTCGTTCTGGAACGGGAAAATGTGCAGGCGCTCGCCGCGCTGGACGCTGGGCCACATGCGCAGGGTTTCCAGGGCCGAGCGGCCGCGGAACTGGTTGTCGCGCACCATGCGCCGTAAGAGGCGGTTGTCCGTGGTGGACACGCGGTTGTGCTCGTCCAGGTTGATCTGGGTCAGGGCCGATACGTAAATCTTGAATTTCTGTTCCTTGGGCACGCGCGGCGTCAGGCGCTCGTTGAGGCCGTGTATGCCCTCCATGATCAGGATGGTGCGCTCGCCCATGCGGATGGTGTGGCCGGACGGCTTGCGCTCGCCGGACTTGAAGTCGAACGACGGCAGTTCCACGTCCTTGCCGGCAAAGAGCTCGAGGAGCTGCTCGTTCAGGTAGTCCACGTCCAGGGCTTCCAGGCACTCGAAGTCGTACTCGCCGTTCTCGTCGCGCGGCGTACGGTCCCTGCTGACAAAATAGTCGTCCAGGCCTATCACCAGGGGCTCAAAGCCGAGCACCCGGAGCTGTATGGACAGTTTTTTCGACGTGGTGGTCTTGCCTGAGCTGGACGGGCCGGCTATCAGCACCACCTTGATCTTGTCGGCGCGGGCGGCCACTCGGTCGGCAAGCTCGGCCACGCGCTTGTTGTTCAGGGTCTCGGCCACCGCTATGTAGTCCTTCATTTTCTTGGGCGAGCTCAGGCGGTTGAGCAGTCCAACGGACGACGCGCCGAGCACGCTGGAGCGTTTGCGCGAGTCGGTGGTGATGGCGTACAGCAGGGGATCGTCCTTGAACTCAGGCACGAGGTCGGGCTTTTCCTTGCTCGGGTAGCGGAGGAGGAAACCTTCCTGGTACGGCAGGAGCTCGAAGGTGGAAAGGACGCCCGTGGACGGCACCAGGGGCGACACGTACAGGTCGCGGAAGCCGGCGCACTCGTTCAGGGCTATGCGCGGCTCGTTGGTCAGCTCAAGGAGCAGGAGGGTGTCGTCCTGCCCGTGGTCGCGGAAATAGGTGATGGCGTCCTCGTAGCTCCACCATTGCATGGCTATGGGCACGTCCCGCTCCACGAGCTCGCGCATCTTGGCTTCCAGCCTGCGTATGTCGTCGGCGCTGGCCGGGCCTTCCTCGAAATAATGGTAGAAGCCGTAGCCTATGGCCTGGGCGACCACCAGGTCGCGCTCGGGGAAAAGCTCGCGGGCGGCTATGGCCGCAAGGAAGCACAGCGACCTGCGGTACGAAAAGGCGCCCTGCGGGGAATTGATCAGTACGGGCTCTATTGAACAGTTGGTCAGGATGGCAGCGTCCAGGGGCTGGAGCTCGTTGTTGAGAAGGACGGCGGCCAGAGGCCACTCAAGATGGCCGAATCCGCTGGTCACCGCGGATACCTTGGTGCCGATGGGGTAGGAGAAAGCTGAGCCCGACGGGAAGCGTATGGTCACCTGGTGCATGCTATGATCCTCCTGTTGGCCGGCGCGTCCGCGGCGTGGCCGGTAGCGCTACAGCTCCACCCAAGTCTAATCCGTGAACGACGATTTTGAAAGCGCGGCCTCGCGCGGAGCTCTGGCCGTGTGCTATACTTCCGTACTGCATGGCCGCGCTCGACAAGACCCTGACAGGAGAAGAAGCCCTCGTCCACCGCGTGCTCGAACTCTGGCACGAGGTGCGCGCCGCCCCGGAGGCCGTGGCCCAGGCCGCCCTGGCGGCGAGCGAGGAAGCCCGTTCGCACGGCTGGAAGCGGGGCAGGGCGGCCGCGCTGGTCATGGCAGGCGGGGCTGAGACCTTTCTCCTGCGGCCGCAGGACGCCCTCCGCCACCTCCTGGAGGCCCTGTCGCTGGCCGGCGAGGTCAAGGCACACGACGTGCTGGCCAGGGGTTACCTGCGCCTGGCGGCCATCTACGGTCAGGTGGGCGACTACGCCGTGGCCTTTGAGCACCTGGACCGCTGCTTCCAGGAAGCCAAGCTGGCCAAGGACGAGGTGACCGAGGCCGCCGCCCTCAACAACTCGGGCGAGCTGTTCCGCGAGCTGGGCCGCTATGACGACGCCCTGGCCTATTACGACCGGGCCCTGGAAACGGCGCGACGGGTGGGCCATCCGGGATCGCCCGGCATTTATATAGGCAACCGCGGGGCCGCCCGCAAGGCGCTCGGCCAGACTGACGAGGCGGAGCGGGACCTGGAAGAGGCGGCAGCCATACATTCCGCCTACGCCAACATTCCGGGACTGGTCGAGGTGGACTGCGACCTGGCGGAGCTTGCAACGGCCCGGGGCGACGCGTTTGCGGCGGAAGCCAAATACCGCGCGGCCCTCGAGCTGGCGTCGTCGCACGGGCTTGCCCAGAGCGAGTGCGAGGTCCAGAACGACTACGGCGTGTGGCTCCTGGAGCGCGGCCGCCTGGAAGAGGCCGAAGCCCGGCTCAGGCGGGCCATGGACCTGGCCGTGGGGCGGGGCGCCAAGCGCTACATAGCATCCATCCTGGGCTCTCTGGCCAGGGTGGCGGCGGCCCGGAACGACCACAAGCGCGCGTACATCCGCCAGAGGCTGGCGGACAGGCTGCGCCAGGCGGCCTTTGGCGCCGGCGTGGAACTCAAGATGACGGCGCTCAGGATGCGCAACGACCTGTCCTGGGCCCAGCGGGAAGCCCGTCTGGCCAAATCCGAGTCGGCGGCCCTGAAGCGCAGGACCCGGGAAATAGAACGATCCTACGAAATGGCCCGGCTGGTAACGCGGCTGGGCAGGGCAGTGGCGGCGGAGCTTGACCTTGGGGACGCGTGCGCGGAGCTGTACCACGGGCTCAGGCGCTTCATGGACGTGCCCGGTTTTGCCCTGGCCACCGTGGCCCCCGAATCTGGCGAGCTGCACATAGATCCGGCCATGGACGCCGGCCAGCCGGTGAGACCCGCGTCGGATCCGCTGGACAGGAACGGCCCCTGGTGGCGGTGTTTCCGGGAGCGCGCGGAAATACGCGAGACGGCCGCGGACCTGTGCGTGCCGTCGCCGTCCGCCCTGACCGTGCTGTACCTGCCCGTGATGTTCGGGGCTGAAGCCCTGGGCGTGATGAGCGTGTGGAGCGACAGGCCCGGCGCCTGGGACGACGACGCGCTGGCAGCCCTGCGAGCCCTGGCGGCCTTTGTGGCCGTGGCCATCAAGAACGCCCGGCGCCTGGAGGACGAGAACGCCCGCCGGGAAGCGGAGATTTTCCGCCTGCGCAACGTGGAGCTCAAGGCCAAGGGCGACGAGCTGGAAAAAGCCCTGGCCGAGGTGAAGGAATACGCCAGGCGTGAGAAAGAATACAAGGACATGATCCTAGCCTGGAACAAGCGCTTGGAGGAGCAGGTCAAGCGGCGTACCCGCGAGCTGGAAAAGCTGGCCATTCTGGACGGCCTTACGGGCCTGTTCAACCGGCGCCACGCCTTTGAGCTCCTCGACCGCGAGCTCAAGGCGTCGTTCCGGCACAAGCGTTCCCTGTCCGTGCTCATGATAGACGTTGACGATTTCAAGCAGGTGAACGACGAGCGCGGGCACCGCGCTGGCGACGCCGTGCTGGCCGAGGTGGCCAGGTCCATACGCAGCCGGCTCAGGTCGTCGGACATAGCGGGGCGCTACGGCGGGGAGGAATTCCTGGTCATCCTGCCGGAAACGCCCCTGTCAGGCGCCGCCGTTCTGGCCGAGAGGATACGGACCGGCATACGGGAAGCGTCGCCCTTCGCGGCCATGGGCCTGTCCCTGAGCGTGTCCTGCGGGGCAGCGGAACTGGCCGACGGCATGGACTGCATGGCCCTGGTGGAGCTGGCCGATTCCCGCCTGTACATGGCCAAGGAGCGGGGCAAGGACCAGGTGGCGACCGGTATAGACGAACCGGAGACGGTCTAGGCCAACGGCGCCAAAAAAAGCCTTGCTTGCTCAACCGGTTTACATTCCCGCCGCTTGGCCCTATCATCGTGCGTGGACCCACCGCCGTGCTCCCGGAGGACATCATGCGCATAACGATCAAAGACATAGCCGAGCGAGCCGGCGTATCCAAGACAACGGTCTCCTTCGCGTTCAACGACCCGCAGAAAATATCCAAGGAAACCCGTGAGAGGGTCATGGCGATAGCCACCGAGCTCGGCTACATACCCGACCCGGTGGCCCGCACCCTGACCACCAAACGAACCGGTTCCGTGGGGCTCCTACTGCCCCAGCCCATGCACGAGGCCCTGAAGAATCCCTACCTGACTGAGCTCCTCCAGGGCATAGGGGCGGCCTGCCTGGAACACGAGGTGAGCCTCCTGATAGTGCCGCCCATTCGGGGCAAGCCCGCTGAGGCTGCAAGGCGGGCCGCCGTGGATGCCATCATGGCCATAGGCGTTGGCCCCGACCACTCCATCGTCGACCTGATCAGGAAGCGGCACATATCCCTGGTGACCATAGACGGCAAGCCGTCGCCGAGCATGGCCAACGTGGGCATAGACGACGAGGCAGCGGCCTACGCCCTGATGAACCACGTGCTGGGCCTGGGGCACAGGAAGGTGGCCGTGGTCGAACTTGAGTCCGAGTCGTACAACCCGCCGGAGGAACGGTCCAGCCTGGTGCGCGACCGCCGCATGGCCGGGTTCGGGCGGGCCCTGGCAGAGACCGGCCTGAGCCTTTCGGACGTGGCGATATACTCGGCGGAGTGTTCCCTGCAGGGCGGCAGGGACGCGGCCGCCAGCATCCTGGCGGACGGGAGCGCAAGCGCCATCGTGGCCATGGCCGATATCGTGGCCATGGGCATATACGAGCTGTGCGACGAGCGCCGGGTGCGCATACCCGCGGATCTCAGCGTTGTGGCCTTTGACGACATAGAAATGGCCCGCCTGGTACGGCCGGGACTGACCACCATACGCCAGCCCAGCTTCAAGAAGGGGTATGAGGCCGGCCGCATGGTCCTTGGCATGCTTGGCGGCGCCCCGGCGGGCCAGGTGGTCATGGCCTTTGAGCTGGTGGTCAGGGGTTCCAGCGCCGCCCCGGCGGGAGCCTCGTCCTGAGCGTGAGCCTGCCCGGCTGGTTCCACGGTTTCCTGAAACCGGACGCGGACCGCTGCTCAGTCCTTGAGACAGCCCTGGGCGGGTCGGGTATAGGGTTCACGGTGCTACGCACCCAGGCGGGGTCCTTTGTGGTTGCCCGGCCGCGGAAGGTCGAGCACGACGGGCGCTGGCGGTCCAAGGTGGTTACCGCCCATTACGACCGCGTGCCCGGCACGCAGGGCGCCTTGGACAACTCGGCCGCCTGCCTTCAGCTCTGGTCCTGGCTTGTGGCCGAGCGGCCTTCCCTGAATCTCTCCGTGGTGTTCACTGACCACGAGGAGCTGTCTGGCCGCCCGGCAACCGAGCAGGGCGCCTATGCCCTGGGGCAAGCCTTCGGCTCCCTGGGCATACACAGGCCCTTGGTATTCACGCTGGACGTGACCGGCCGGGGCGACACCCTGGTGTCGTCGTCATCGGCGGCGGCCCTCAGACAGGAAGGCGGGGCCATGGCAGCGCTTTCCGCGGAGGTTGAGGGCATGTCGGCCGCCCTGGCCAGAGCCCTGGGCCGCCGGGTGTTCAGGGCGCGGGTGCCTTTTGGCGAGGACCTGGGCTTCCTGCGCGCGGGTGTGCCCGCCCTGCAGCTGACTGTGTTGCCCGCAGACGAGGCGGCCGAACTCAGCGGCAAGGACGGCCTGCCTCCCTGGGCGTCGCTGGAGTGGCCGCCTGAGTCTATGCCGTACACCTGGCGCTTACTCCACAGCCGCGACGACGTGCCCGCCCTGTACACGGATGATGCGTTCGGCCTCATAGACCGGGTCATGGACGCCCTTGCGGGACTAGCGGTGCCCGCGGGAAGCGCCTGAACGCACCATTACAGGCTGTCCAGGACCTGGCCAAACAGGATGGTGATGTCGTCCTCGAAACAGGGATCCTTGAGGAAGCCTATGAGGTCGGTAAGGAGCCTGTCAGCCATGCCGTCCACGCCCTCGGTGATGGACGACGCTATCGTCGCCTTGACGCCTTCCACTCCGAACATGTCGCCCGATGCGTTCCGCGACTCGATCACGCCGTCCGTGTAGAAGCACAGGACGTCGCCGTAGCCGAAGGCCGCCGTCTGGTCGCTGTACGCGCTGCGTTCCGACAGGCCTATGACCGGACAGGACGGAGAAAGCTCGGTAAAGCCGCCGTCGCGCCGGGCTATGAGCTGGGGCGGGTGGCCGGCGTTGCAGAACGTGCAGGTCATGGAGGCAAAGTCGAACACGGCGTAAAAGGCCGTGACAAAATGGTCGGTGTCTATGGTTTTGGAAAACTCTGCGTTGATGCCGGCCAGGACAGCCGATGGCGTTTCTTCCTTCTGCACCAGGTAGTCGAACGAGCTGCGTATCATGGCCGTGATGAAGGCCGGGGCCACGCCGTGACCGGACACGTCGCTGACCATCACGCCAAAGCGCTCGTCCGACAGCTGGACAATGTCAAAGAAGTCGCCCCCGACCATGGCCAGGGGTATGTAGCGGTGGGTAAAGCTCAAGAGCTCGGTGTCCGGATAGGCCTTGGGAAGGAGGCTCTTCTGGAGCTCCACGGCCAGGTTGAGCTCGTTGACTATCTGCCGGTTCCTGGCCTTGAGCACGTCCATGGTCTTCTTGAGGCGCCGACCCCTGCGGACCAGCTTCCGGTTCATGGCCTCAAGCTCCAGCGCGTGCTCGGCCAGGGACTTCTGGTGCAGGTGCTCAAGGGCGCCGTAGGCGCTCAGGGGCGACGCGAGCATGAAGGACGACGCCTGTGGGTACAGGGACCTGAGCACGCTGCCCGCGGCGGGGAAGCGCCTGACCTGGTACGGCCGCCGGTCGCCCGTGCCGTCCAGGAAGTAGCCCAGCTCGTCCCAGCCGTGCTTGCCGTCGTACACGCGCACAAAGTCGGCGCCCAGGGCCGGTATCAGCTCGCGACCGGTCAGCTTGTCCTTGGGGAGGCCGGGCAGGGGATCGGTATCCGGCATGACGCCAAGGATACGGTCCTGGCCGTCCAGGGCCAGGAGAAAGCCGCGGAGGGGGGCTAGGAGGGCAAGGATGGCGTCCGTGGCCTGGCCCAGGGATGCTTGTTCCATAGAGTCAAGATTCTATCACCGGTCCGGCTCCGGGCATAGTCGTTTTGCGCAGGAAAGCGCGCGCCGGACGGTATTCAGCCCAGACCCAGCCTGGACAGGCTTATGGCCACGGCCGCGGTGGCGGCTGTCTCGGTTTTGAGTATGCGCTCGCCCAGCCGCGCGAAGGAAAAACCGGCGGTTTCCAGAGCGCCCAGCTCGCCCGGCGTCCAGCCGCGCTCGCTTCCTATGGCCAGGATGGCGGGGTCGTCAGGGCTGGCCTGGATCGGCGCCGAGCCGAACATGCCGCCGGCCTTGTACGGATCCAGGCACCAGCGGCGGCCGCCGGCCGTGGCCGGGCCAAGGGCCGCGAGCCCGCGGGCCAGGGTCCATGCCGTATCCACGGCCATGAGGCGCGGATTGGCCGACTGCTCCGCGCCTTCCCGCACCAGGGCCAGATACTCGCCTTTGGCCACGAGGTCGCTTTTCATGTACGATTTTTCACCCAGTTCTGTGGCGCACAGGACGACGCGAGACACGCCCAGGCTGGCCAGGTCCTTGAGTATGCGGCGGGCCTGTATGGGCCTGGGGAAGCCCAAAAGGACGACCACGGGGTGGAGAGCGGGCGCCTGCCCTTCCGGCGTAAAGGACAGCGCCACGCCCTCGGGTCCGGCGGCCGTGATCCTGGCGCTACCCACGGCGCCGTCCGGGCAGCCGGCAGCCAGCTCGTCGCCTGGGCCTTTGCGGAGTACCGTCAATATGTGGTCGGCTCTCCGGTCGCCCCGGGGAAGGAAACACTCCCGCTCGCCTTTGTCCAGGATCAGTATGTTCATGGGTACAGGAAAACAGAAAACGCGGCATCGGGGCAAGCGCCCCGGTGCCGCGAAAAAAAGAACCGTCGCGCCAGTATCCGCATAGCCGGCGCCAAAACGGCGCCCCGCCCGCCGTCGCGTCGGCGGGCCGGCCGGCCGCCCATCGGGCATCCGGCCGCATGACCCCGGTGGCTGGCCGGGGTGTATCCGTAGGCAGGGGGCTACTCCGTTCCTGGTACCTCCTTGTGGCTGTGCGGTCTGGACGCGGCGGCGGCAGGTCTCTTTGAGCATCCGCCCGGCTTGCGGCCGGACGGCGCGGGGTCACAGTTCACTGACATCGGCTCCGTAGTCGACCCCGGGCACGTCAAAGCCGTGGGCCTGCATGAAGTCGCGCCGGAAACCAGCAAGGTCGGTCAGGCCCTCGATGTCCCCGGTCATGGCCTCGCGCATGCGGCGCGTCGTTTCCTCCTGGACGTCGTAGCGGAGTTCCCAGTCGTCCAGGCGTATGCGGCCTTCATCGTCCACGGGTATGCCGCCCTGGGCCAGGAAGCGCTCGCGGTACAGCCTGAGCGCCTGGTCCACGCAGTCCTCGTGGATGCCGAGGTTCTTCATGGTCTTGAACAGGGCGGACACGTACAGGGGTATGACCGGTATCACGGCGCTGGCCCGGGTGACCACGGCCTTGTTGATGGACACGTAGGCAGAGCCGCCCAGGTCCTTGAGGGCGCCGTTCAGGGTGTGTACGGTGCGCTCTAGGTGTTCCTTGGCCTTGCCTATGGTGCCGTGGCGGTAGATGGGCCAGGTATGCTCGGGACCGAGGTAGGAGTAGGCCACGGTGACGCAACCTCGGGCCAGCACGTCCGCGTCGGCCAGGGCGCGGAGCCACAGCTCCCAGTCCTCGCCGCCCATCACGCGCACGGTTTCCTCGGCCTCTTCCTGGCCGGCGGGTTCGACGCTGACGGTAGACAGCTCGCCGGTCTGCATGTTGAGGGCCGTGCCGCTGAAGGGCTGGCCCAGCGGCTTGAGGGCCGAGCGGTGGGTAACCCCGGTTTTTGGGTCCCGGCGGACAGGGCTGGCCAGGGAGTAGATCACCTGGTCAAAGCGCAGGCCGTCCAGCCGGGCCCGGCGTATAACCTCGGCGCGGGCCTCGTCCGAGTACGCGTCCATGTTCAGGGTGAGCGAGTACAGGCCGGCCGCCTGGGCGGCGCGGTCAAAGGCCCGGTTGTTGTACCAGCCCGGACTGGCCGGTTTGCCGGCCGAAGGCTCGCGCTCGAAGGACAGGCCAACCGTGGCCGCGCCGCAGGAGAAGGCGGCGGCGGTTCGCGACGCCAGGCCGTAGCCCGTGGAACAGCCCAGGACCAGGGTGGCCTTGGGCAGGGGCTTGCCCGACGCTTTGGACGCCTCGGCCATGGACGCCTTGGCGGCCACGGCCCGTCCTATCCAGTCGCGCACCAGGACCTCGCATCCTGTCGGATGCGCGTTGACGCAGATACTGCCGCGAACCATCGGTTTGATGATCATGCCGTTTCCTCCCCAACGATGCACAGCCAGTCCGCTTCTATGGCTAGTTCGCCGTCCACGTAGCCCAGGCCCTTTTGCTTGATCAGGCGGGCGCTGGCCCTGAGATTGTGTATCTTCATCTCGAACACGTCGCCTGGCCGTACCTGGCGCCGGAATTTCACGTTGCCCACGGAGGCCAGGAAGAAGGTGCCGGCCGCGGTGATGCCCTGGAGCTTGACGCCCACGCCCCCGGCCTGGGCCAGGGTTTCCACCAGGATGACGCCGGGTACCACCGGGTAATGGGGAAAGTGCCCCGCGAAGAAGAATTCGTCGCCCTTCCACGCGCGTGTGGCCTCAATGTGATGCGCGTCTATAACCCGCACCTCGTCCACGAACAGGAAGGGGTCGCGGTGGGGCAAAAAACCTTCTATTTCCGCCCGGCCCGCGGTCATGGGTACTTCCTCAGCACCAGGCAGCCGTTGTGGCCGCCAAAGCCCAGGGATGCGCTGGCCGCGGCGTTGATGGCGCCCGGCACACCCGTGTTGGGCACGTAGTCCAGGTCGCAGGCAGGGTCAGGCTCGTCCAGATTTATGGTGGCGGGGAAATACCCCTCCTTGATGGCCAGGGCGCATATGATGGCCTCCACGGCGCCCGCCGCGGCTATCATGTGCCCGGTCATGCCCTTGGTGGACGACACGCGGATTTTCCGCGCGTGCTCGCCGAAGGCCTTCTTGACCATCTGGGTCTCAATGGGGTCGTTCATCTGGGTGCTGGTGCCGTGGGCGTTGTAATAGTCTATGTCTTCCGGCTTGAGGCCCGCGTCTTCTATGGCCAAGCTGATGGCCGCGGCCCCGCCCGTGCCCTCGGGGTCCGGGGCGGTCAGGTGGTAGGCGTCGCATGACGCTCCGTACCCTGCCAGCTCGGCGTGGATGCGGGCGCCTCGGGCCTTGGCGTGCTCCTCGCTCTCTATGATGATGACGCCGGCGCCCTCGCCCAGGACAAAGCCGTCGCGGTCCTTGTCAAAGGGGCGGCTGGCCTTTTCCGGCCTGTCGTTGAAAGCGGTGGACAGGGCCTTGAGCATGCAGAAGCCGCCCATGGCGAACTCGGTGACGGCGGCTTCGGTGCCGCCCGTGACCACCACGTCGGCGCGGCCGGAGCGGACCATATCCAGGGCCATGCCTATGGCGTCCGTGCCGGACGCGCAGGCCGTGGCCAGGGTCTGCGCGGGGCCGTGGATGCCCAGGCGCATGGCTATGTTGCCGGCTGCCTCGTTGGTGATCATCATGGGCACGGTCATGGGCAGCATTCGCGAGGGGCCTGACTCCATGAGCTTTTTGTGGCTTTCCTCGAAAATTTCCAGGCCGCCTATGCCGTTGCCCAGCATGATGGCCGTTTTGGCAGGCACTGGCTGGCCGTCCAGACCGGCGTCGCGCCATGCCTGCACGGCGGCGCCCACCGCGAACTGGGTGAACAGGGCCATCTTCCTGGCTTCTTTCTTCTCCATGTACAGCGACGGGTCGAAATTCTTGACCTCGGCCGCCACGCGCGAATCCAGCTTGGACGCGTCAAAGCGGGTCACCTGTCCCACGCCCGTTGCGCCCGCATGGATGGAACGCCAGAACGTTTCGATATCGTTGCCGATGGACGACACGACGCCCATGCCGGTAATGACAACCTTCTTCTTCACGATGTCCTCCTGCCCGCGGCCGGGCGTCCGGCCAAGGATGCCGCCCGTCCCGCCCGCGTATACTATGCCGGTACTGAGCCCGGTTACCAGCGGATAATGGTTCCCCCGTAGGTCAGGCCAGCCCCAAAGCCCATGGTCATGACCAGGTCTCCCGGCTGGAGCTGGCCCTTGCTGGCCAGTTCGTCCAGGGCTATGGGCACGGACGCCGCCGACGTGTTGGCGTATTCTTCGATGTTCATGTAGAACCGCTCATCCGGAAGGCCAAAGCGTTTGGCCGCGGCCTGCACGATGCGGAGGTTGGCCTGGTGGGGCACTATCCAGCGGAAATCTTGCAGGCTTAATCCGGATTTGGCAAGCAAAGCTTCCATAACGTCGGTGATGGCCTTGACGGCGAACATGTACACGCTCTTGCCGTCCATCTCAACCTTGACCGGCCGGTCGTAGCTGGTATCCCGTTGGTACGCCGACGAGCGCTCGGGCTGGCGGAGGTACAGGCTCTTGGAGCCCGACCCCTTGGCCCGGAGCCAGGAATGCAGGACGCCGCGCTGGCCGTAGTCGTCGCTCTTGTCCAGGATGGCCGCGCCAGCTCCGTCGCCGAATAGTACGCAGGTGGCGCGGTCTTCCCAGTCCACGATGCGGGACAGGGTCTCCGCGCCCACCACCAGGGCGCGCCTGCGTCCGTCAGACTGGAGCATGGACCAGGCGGTGTCTAGGCCGTAGATGAAGCCCGTGCAGCCGGCGTTTATGTCAAAAGCCGCGGCGTTGGTGGCTCCCAGCTTGTCCTGGACTATGCACGCGGTGGACGGGAAGCCGAAGTAATCCGGCGTTGCCGTGGCTACCACGATCAGGTCCAGGTCCAGGGGGCCTATTTTGGCCCGTTCCATGGCGGAGAGCGCCGCTTTGACAGCCAGGTCACTGGTTGTCTGGCCATCTTCGGCAAAGTGGCGTGATCCTATGCCCGTGTGGGAACGTATCCACTCGTCCGTGGTGTCGACCCTGGCCGCAAGTTCCTCGTTGCTGACGCGCTGGGCCGGAATGCAGCTGCCTGTGCTTACAATTGCTACTGACATTTTCGCACTCCTTGACATTGTAGGTCTAAATGTCACCAGGATGATGCCCTATGTGACACGGCGTGTCAATACGTCGAGTTAAAGTCGACGATGGACACAGCCTGACGATCCACGGGCCCTTAGGGATGATGGTGGCCGCGGATCGTGGCCCGCACTGTTTGATCAGGCGACGCGCTACCGGTTGCACAAAACTGGTGGCTTTTTTTACTCCAGATACTCAACAAAAACCCCCGCGGCGCGCGGACGCGACACGGGGGCATGGTCGTTTTCCTCAGCGCAGATAGAAGCGCACGCTGGCCAGGTCTAGCAGGACTGCTAGGCCGCCTGATCGACGCTTGGCCGCTTGACGTACACGCCCGCCAAGGCCAGGCCGCCGGACATGATCAGGCCCAGAAGGGGAAGCAGCTTGGCCCACGCGGAGGCAGCCGGTGCAAAGCTGCCGGCCGTGCCCAGGGCGTAACCCACCAGCACGGCGGCCAGGCCCCAGGCAGGGCTCAGGCGCCGCTTGTCCTTGTACATGATCGCCACGAACAAAACCGGCACGATGCCAGCCGTGTAGCCGTTGTAGGTTTTCATGAGGATGCCGATGATGTCCGTCTGGAAGAGGGCAATGACGGTACCTATGATGCCTATGACCACCACCCACAGGCGGACGCCGCCCACGCTTTTCCGCTTGATGAGGTCGTTTTCCAGGACGCCGGCGGCGGTAAGGAGCACCGTGTCTGCCGTGGACAGGATGGCGGCCAAGAGGCCGAAGATCAGGACTGTGCCGAGAACGGGCGGCAATACCGAGCGGGCAAGGTAGTTGAGCGGGTCGGCCGCGCCCAACTCGGCCGCGCCCAGGCTGGCCTTGGCCCACAGGCCGATGAAGGTGATGGCAAAGGCGAAAAGCAGCATGCCGGCGCCGGACATGAAGGAACTCTTGCGAGCGTTGGCCGGGCTGTCGGCGGACAAAAGCCGCCCGAACATCATGGGACAGATGAAATACGAACCGCCCATCACGACCACGTAGTAGACCAGGTCCAAAACCCCAAAAGACTTGTTGAACAGCTCTATGGCGACGCTACCGGCCGCGGGTGGCTTGCCCAGGTACAGCCAGGCTAGGGCGCCCAACAGGGATACGGCCAGGATCCCGAACTGGAACAGGTCCGTCCGGAGCACTGATTTCTGGCCGCCTATCAGCGTGTAGGCTATCAGGAAGCCGGCGGCCGCTATGACGGCTGGCTGGTGGGCCAGGCCCGTGATGGCGCTTACCACTTTGGCCACGGCCACGAACTGGCTGGTGGCTATGCCCACCCAGGTGATCATGATGATGACGCTGGCGGCCGTGCCCAGGGCCGGGCCGCTGAGCTTGACGGCCATGTCAGGCAGGGTCAGGGCCTCAGTCTCGCGCACGCGGCGGGACAATAGGGCGCCCTGCAGGAAGTGGGCAAGGCCGCCCGCGGCCACGAACCAGAAGGCGGGAAAGCCCATGGTCCAGGTCTTGGTGACCGTGCCTATGGTGATGCCGCCGCCTATGGTCGACGCCAGCATGGACGCCGTGACCAGGAGCTTGCGCTGCGAGCGTCCCGCGACCAGGTAGTTTTCCATGGACGTGTTGTACTTGAGGCTTGCCAGGGCTATGCCCAAGAGCACCACGCCATACAAAATCAGAAGAAGGGTTGGAAGCATGATAGTCCTCCGGGTAAATCTACTGCTCCCGAACTGTATCGTAAAGTGTGTTGTGCTGTCTAGCGCTATTCGCTTATAGTCCCGCCAGCTCCTTGAACCGCGCCTCGTCTATGGTCTCCTTTTCCAGGAGCTCGGCTGCCAGGCGGTCCAGGGTCTCACGCCGTCCCGTCAGCACCGCCTTGGAGCGCTCGTAGCGTTCTGCTATGACCGAGGCAACGGTCTCGTCTATATAACGCTGGGTGTCCTCGCTGTATTCGCGGGTCATAACGGGTTCGGCCTGGGGGCCCAAGAAACCCGCGCCGCGCCGGGTCAAGGCCACGTTCTTGAAGCGCTCGGACATGCCATAGTCGGTGATCATGCGCCTGGCTATGTCCGTGGCGCGCGTGATGTCGTTGGCCGCTCCCGTGGACACGCGCCCGAACACCAGGTCTTCTGCCGCCCTGCCGCCCAGGAGTACGTCTATCTCGCCCAGGAGCTTGTCCTCCGTCACCACGTAGCGGTCCTCCACGGGCACCTGGAGGGTAAAGCCCAGGGCGCCGAGTCCGCGCGGCACTATGGTGACCTTCTGCACGGGATCGGCGCCCGGCGTAAAGGCGGCGGTCAGGGCGTGCCCCGCCTCGTGGAACGCTATAAGCTTCCGCTCGTCCTGGTTCATTACCCGGCTTTTTTTCTCCAAGCCGGTCATGATTTTCTCTATGGCGCGCTCAAAATCCTCCTGGTGGACGCGCTTGCGGCCGGCGCGCACCGCCAGGAGGGCTGACTCGTTGACCACATTGGCCAGGTCGGCGCCCACAAAACCGGGCGTGGAGCGGGCCACCTTGGTGATGTCCACGCCGGCGTCCAGCTTGACGCTTTTTGAGTGTATGGACAGGATGGCCTTGCGACCCTCCAGGTCCGGTCTGTCCACTGCCACCTGCCGGTCAAAGCGGCCCGGCCGCATCAGGGCGGGATCCAGCACGTCCGGACGGTTGGTGGCGGCCAGGATGATGAGGCCGCTGGTTGCGTCAAAGCCGTCCATCTCCACCAGCAGCTGGTTGAGGGTCTGCTCCCTCTCGTCGTTGCCGCCGACCACGCCTGAAAGCCGGCTTTTGCCTATGGCGTCCAGCTCGTCTATGAATATGATGCACGGCGCCTTCTCCCGGGCCTGCTTAAAGAGGTCGCGCACCCGGGCCGCCCCCACGCCCACGAACATTTCCACAAAATCGGCGCCGCTCATGCGGAAGAAGGGCACCCCCGCCTCTCCCGCGACGGCCCTGGCCAGCAGGGTCTTGCCCGTGCCCGGAGCTCCCACAATAAGGACGCCCTTGGGTATCTTGCCGCCTATTTCCGTGTACTTGGTCGGGTTCTTGAGAAAATCGACCACCTCGACCAGCTCCTCCTTGGCCTCGTCAACGCCTGCCACGTCGGCAAAACGCGTCTTGACGTCGCCCTCGGCCACGATGGTCGCCTTGTTCTGGCCTATGGACAGGACGTTGGACCCGAGCCCGCTCATGCGCTTCTGGAGACCGCGCATGAGGAAGAACAGAAGGCCTATGGGCAGGAGCCAGCTCATGACAAAGCTGAGTACGGCGTTGCCTTCCTGGGGAAGGGCCTCGTAGTCCACGCCTTTTTCGTCCAGAAGGGCGGTAAAGGCCGGGTCGTACACGGGAACCGTCTTGTACACCAGATCCGCGGATTCTTCCCGCCTGGTGATCAGGGACTGACTTGGCGCCGGCTTGGGTGTGGTGTGGCCGGTATAGTAATTGGCGCCCAGCTCTATGCGCACGATCACGTCCGTGCGTATGAGTTCCTTGAAGCGGCTGTAGGGAACCACGGAACTGTCCGCGGACACGATCAGCCAGTTGAACACGCTGATGAGGACGATGGCCGCAAGGGCGTAGCCAAGGGAGAACCTCCAGCCGTTCGGCGGCGGCACGGGGCCGTCTCCCGGGGCTTTGGGCAGTTTTCCCGTCTTCCAGTCATCGCTCTTTCTCGCCATCGTATCCTCCGGGTGCTTGGCCGCGATCGGCCGCGTTCCCGGTAAATGTACGAAAACCGGGGCCGCTCGGCCAGTGCGCGTTCGTCCTTGACCCTGTGGGCCTGCCTTTAGTACATTCCAACCCGCAACCCGCAACCTCTCACACACGCCTTAGGAGGAATACGCATGAAGCTCAGTCCGTTGGGAGACCGCGTCCTTATCAAAGTACAGGAAAGCGACACCAAGAGCGCCGGCGGCATCATCATCCCGCAGACCGCCCAGGAAAAGACCCAGACCGGCGTCGTCGTTGCCATCGGCACCGACACAGACGTGATCAAGGTCAAGAAGAACGACAAGGTGATGTACGACAAGTACGCCGGTACCCAGGTTAAGATCGACGGGGCCGAGCACCTGATCGTCAAGATGTCCGACATCCTGGCGGTGATCGAGTAAGCCCGGATCTCCTGGTAGGTAAAACGGCCGCTCGTGTCCTTGGGACGCAGGCGGCCGTTTTTTTTGCGCGCGTCTGGCGTCAGCCCTGGACCAGGGAGGCAAGCTCAGCGGCCGTCTGGGCCTTCAGTATGGCCGTGCGCTTGGTGGGGTCCTTGAACAGCTGGCTGACCTCGGCAAGGAACTGCAGGTGGGGCCCGACCTTATCCGGCGGAGACAGGGTCATGATGAAGATGCGGCTGGGTTGGCCGTCAAGGGCGTTAAAATCCACGGGGTCCCTGGTCACGGCCACGCAGGCGACCAGGGAGTCCACGGCCGCCGTTTTGCCGTGCGGTATGGCTATGCCGTTCTTGATGCCCGTGGACATCTTGGCTTCCCGCTCGAGCACGGCGGCCCGGGCCGCGGCGCGGTCCTTCAGAAGGCCCGCCCTGTCCAGTATATCGATGAGCCCGTCTATGACGGCATCCTTGTCGGCCGCAGCCATGCCGACGGCCGCCGTTTTTTCAGACAGCGCGAATTGCAGGTTCATGGGGGCGATTCTAGGGCCGCCCGGCGCAAAAGTCAATCAAAGCGTGGCAGCCGCTCAGATGAAATGCCGCGCCGGCTTGTCTGCCGCGTATCCTTCCTTGGCCGCCGCCAGGCGGGTGATGAACCCGGCCACTATCGCGTCGACCACGCTCCCCACGGCCATCAGCGGCACGGCCGCCGGCACCATGATCAGGTACCCGGACTCAAAGCCTCCGCCGTACGCCGCGGACAGAAAGAGCAGGGCGGCCACGGGCCCGGACGCCGGCACGGCGCCAAGGAGTATGGCCGACACGGGCACCATGAGCAGCATCCAGAAGACGGTACCCGCGTCAAAACCCAGGTACGAGTACGAGCTGAGCACCACATAGAAGGCCGTGGCCGTTACCATGGCGCTGCCCGCCCGGCCAAAGAACAGGGCCAGGGGCAGGGACACGGCCCCGGCTCGCCGCCTGACGCCGAGGTTCTCCTTGACGTGGCGGGTCAGGGCGCCAACGGGCAGGGCTCCGCCCCCTCCGGCCAAGCCGAGCAACGCCGGCCCGAGAAGGCCGTAGAGAGCGCGGTAGGGCTTGGACGAGCGGTCCAAGAGGAACATGACCAGGGGCAGAATGCCAAAAATGGCGACCACCGCTTCTACCGACACCACCAGGATCAGGTTCAGGTAACTGCCCATCCGGGGCGACGCTATTACCGACGACAGGCTGGCCATGGACAGCACGATCAGGAACAGGGGGTAGATTTCCACCATGAAACTGTTGATCTGCCACAGGAGCCTGGACGCGGCGTCAAAGAAGCCGACCACGGGCTTGGTCACCGAGCGGTCATAGGAGAAGGCCAGTCCCAGAACCAGGCCAAAAATGGCCAGGGGCATCAGCTTAAAGCCGCCCGCCAGGATGCTCAGGGCGTCGGCGGGGAACAGGTCGGTCAGCAGGGCGCCAAAGCCCGGCAGGGTGGCGGCAAGAGGGGTGGTGTCGCCGCTTAAGGGTATAGGTTTTGGGCCCAGGGCAAAGGCGCCGAGCACGCCGAGCAGGGACAGGCCGACCACGGCCGCCAGGGCGTAACCCGCGGTCCTGGCCGTGACCCGCAGGAGTTTTTTGTCCTCGTGGAGCTCGTGGGCGGCCATGGGTATGGAAAAGAAAAACAGGGGCATGATGATGTAGGTGGCCAGGTTCCGTGCCACGTCCACCAGGGCCTGCACAAAGGAGCCGCCTACGGGTGCCACCAGGGCAAGGACCGAGCCTAACGCAAGGGCTATAAGGTACTTCAGCCAGATTTTCATGGGCGGAGCATACCCCGCGTCCGTGCCCAGGTCAAGCCGAGCCGCTTGTGCGGCGCCCTGCCCGCCGGTACAATGGCTCAATGGATACACACGCCGGTACCTTAGCACCGCGCGCGGGACGCCTGCCCGAGGCCCGTACCCTGATGCGCATAGCCCTGCCCATGATGGGCGGGTCCATAATCGAAACCCTGTACAACCTGACGGACGCGTTCTTTCTGGGCAAACTGGGCACCGCTGAGGTGGGCGCGCCGTCTATATCGTTTAATATCGTTTTCTTCCTTATTGTCTTCGGTTCGGGGCTGTCCGGGGCGGGCACCACGCTGATAGCCCAGTCCAGGGGCAAGGGCGACCCCGCGCGCATGAACCATTACATGAACCAGCTGGCTTCCCTCCTGGCGGTTGCGTCCTTGGCCCTGGTCGCCATAGGCGTGCTCCTGGCCGGGCCCATCCTGCGGCTCCTGGCCACGCCTGAGGACATATACGGACACGCCCTGACGTACATGCGTATCGTGTTTACGGGCGTCCCCTTCATGTTCGCGTATTTCGTGCTCCAGTCGTCGTTCACGGCCATAGGCAAGACCATGACCCCGCTCAGGGTCCACCTGATGGCGGTGGCCGTCAACGTGCTCCTGGATCCCATCCTGATTTTTGGGCTTGGCCCCGTGCCTGCTTTCGGGGTGGCGGGAGCAGCCCTGGCCACCGTGCTGTCCCAGGCCGTGGGCGCCGCGCTGTCCCTGGCCGTGCTCATACGCGGCCGCGACGGCCTCAAGCTCAGGCGCAGCGCCATGAAGCCAGAACCCGCCGCCTGGGGCCTCCTTCTGCGGATAGGGCTTCCGTCCAGCCTGGGACAGGGCGTATCCGCCTTTGGCTTTACGGTCATCCAGGGCGTGGTCAACAGCTTTGGCACGGCCACGGTTGCGGCCTTTGGCGTGGGCAACCGCATCATGCACCTCTTCGACATACCGACCCACGGCCTGGCCCAGGCCACCACCAGCCTGGTGGGCAAGGCCATGGGCTCGCGCGACCACGCGGCCGTCAGCCGCACGGTCAAGTCGGCGCTGAGCCTGATCGTCCTCTTCGAGCTTCCCCTTCTGGTGCTGGCCTTCTTCTTCGGCGGGGACCTGGTGCGACTTTTTGTCAACGATCCGGAGGCCATACGCCTGGGCGACATCATGTTCAAGGTGGTGAACCCGTCGCTCCTCCTTTTTGGCCTGTACATGGCCCTGACCGGGACCTTCCAGGGCGCGGGAGACACCAAGGTGATCATGGTGCTGTCCGTTGTGCGCCTGTGGGTGATACGCGTGCCGCTTGCGTACGGCCTGGCCTGGCTCACGGACCTGGGGCCCATGAGTATATGGCTGGCCATGTTCGTGTCCAATTTCCTCACGGCCGTGGCTGGCATGCTGTATTTCAAGGCGGGTCGCTGGAAGAAGGCCCTGGATCCCGACGAGGTATGAAAACGGCCGCCCCGGTGAGGGCGGCCGCGTGCTTGCTGACCCGAACAGGAATCGAACCTGCGACCTACTGCTTAGGAGGCAGTCGCTCTATCCAACTGAGCTACCGGGTCCGGTTTTTTGGCGACGCCGGGAGCTCCGGCGACCGCTGGAGTCTAGAACGAAGCCGCCGGCCCTGTCAACGGCCGTCTCCGCTTCCGCCCTCCGGAATTCCGGCGTCCGGCTCTGGCGGTGGAGGCGCGGGCGGCTCTGGCGTCGCGGCGGTCCCGCCTTCCAGGCGTTTTTTGGCCTCGTTGTCGGCCACCAGCTTTTCCAGCTCCGCGTAGGGATCGTGGAAGCTCTCGTCGTAGCCGGCCTTGAGGTCGTCCAGGTAGCCGGCCATCTCCGAAGCGCGCTTGCGTATGTCCTCTATCACCTGGTGCTCGGCGCTGGTCGGCAGGGCCTTCATGCGGGCCATGTCTATCTTCAGCTGCTTGAGCGAGTTGACCGACGACGACAGCCTGAGCTTCAGGACCTCGCGCTGGTCTTCCAGGTCCCGGCATGCCTTTTCCTGCCGGCCTATCTCGTCTATGGAGCGCTTGTATTCCGTGCAGAGGGTGGGGCTGGCGCAGGCTGACAGCTTGGCTTCCAGGCCGGCCTTGTCCTTGGCCAGGTCCGAAAGGGGTATGGACGCGACGATGGCGTCGACCTCGTTCAGGGACTGGGTGAGCATCTTGACCTGGTCCACGTAGCGGTCCAGCTCGGGCGCAAGGTCCGGGCCGAACTCCTTGGCCTGGTCCTTGTCCGCCTTGAGGCCTCTGAGTATCTCGTCACGGGTTGCCGACGCTTCCCGGTAGAACGACGCGTACGGACCCTGCATGGGAGCTTCCCTGCGGCGGCGCGACGAGAAGGAAAAGAGCTCCTTCCAGGACGACACGCCCATCAGGCTGAAGAATTTCTTGACCAGGCCGCGCTTGGTCACCGGGTAGGACGCCAGGTGGCCGATGAAGCTCAGCCCCATGATGCCGGACACGATGGCCGCCCACCAGAAGCCCGGCGTAAAGGCCAGGTTGATGCCAAAGAGGAGCAGGGGCACGGACAGGATGGACGCCGCGTGCGACGCCAGGCTGTCCCGGACCCGGTTGAGTTTTTTGTACACGTCCAGGGCTTCCGGCTCCATGTCCGGCATCCGATCCAGCTCGCGGATCTTGGATCTGCTCCTGAACAGGGAGAACAGGTTGGCCACAATGCCGGTGAACCAGCCCAGGGTGACCACCAGGGGCCACATGCCGGTCACGGCGCCTGGCAGGCCGGCAGCCAGGTTGGGAGCGGCCCCGCCCATGTGGTTGAGGTAGAAATACCATATCAGGGCGTTGACGCCCAGAAAGGACACCAGGTTGCCTATGAAGCCGCCCAGGGTGCCGCGCGAGCGGGCTTCCACCTTGTCCCGGTAACGTGAAAAGTCCGTCTCCAGTTCCTCGGGACCCGGCTTGAAGTGGTCGGAGTCCTTCAGTTCCTCGTCCCACTTGCCGGTGCCAACTTCCCGGACATGGCGTTTGAGCTCTTCGCGCAGGGCCCGTTTCTCGTCCACGGCGCTGCGCCGCGTGTCACGGATATCAGCCCTGAGCTGGGCTCTGTCGGGGCCGAAAGGCGCCTGGGGCCGGGGAGAACCGTCCTTGCCCTGGCGGGTCACCCGGCCAGCCTCCTGCCAGTTGCTCACCTGGGTCTGGATGGCGCGGGCTATGCCCTCAACGGCCTTGCCAATCTCCGAGGCCACGTCGTTGGCCGGCGCCGCCTGGGTCGCCGGTCCCTTGACGATCAGGCCCCGCTCGGCCAGGGCGGCTATGGCTTCCCGCGCCTCTATGCCGCGCTGGCCGTGGAGCGCCATGGTCTCGTCCACGGTGGGACGGCGGCCCAGCCTGCGCGTGTCCTCAAGGACGGCTTTCTTGATCTCGGCCATGACGGCCGTCTGGTCTATGGGCTGTCCGGGGCCGTTCTGGCCCCCGGATGTGGGCTTGTCGCCCTGCTTGTCCACCACGAACCCGGGCCGCGGGTCGTTGCGCTTGGGGTCAAACTGTACGTTGGGACTGGCTATTTCGTACGCGTGAATTTCCTTGGTGATGTTCTTGAGCGACACCTTGCCGAGCTTCTCGGCGTGGAAGTCGATCTTGTTGAGCACCTGGTTGTACACGTCCTGGGAAAAACATATACAGCCGGGCCTGGACAGGGTCTGCAGGCGGGCGGCTATGTTGATACCGTCGCCAAGAGCGTCGTCCTCAAAGAAATATATGTCCCCAAGGTGCACGCCGATGCGCAGGAGGAGGGGCGACGCTCCTGGCTCCGAGTTGCGCTTGTACAGCTCCGCCTGCACCTCCATGGCGCACTGGAGGGCTTCCACGGTATTGCGGAAGTCTATCAGGAAGGCGTCGCCTATGGTCTTGATGACCGTGCCGTGGCGCTTGGCCGCTATGCCCTCAATCAGCTTGTTGTGGTAGCGGAGCAGCTGGAGGGTGCCCGCCTCGTCCCGCTCCATCATGCGGGAAAAGCCGACGATATCCGTGTACATGATGGCCGCAAGGCGGTAGTCTTTGTGTTCCATGGTCTTGCGCTAGCATAGAGTACCTTATAGAAGCGGTCAACCGTGCGCGCCGGCTAGGCTGTCCCGAAGCGAGCGTCCAGCTTGGCCAGGTTGGCGCCAAGAAAGCGCAGCCTGAGCTCCTGGTTGAGCGCCAGCGCCCCGCCCTTGACGCGGGTGTCCATGCCCAGCTCGGGCAGGGCCACCAGGGCGTCCGCGCCGGTCTGGACGACCACGCCCCGGCCCTCCCAAGCGTTCTGGGCCATGAGCCAGGCCAGGGTCCAGTGGAGCTCGCTGTCGCGCTCGGCGCGGCGCACGGCGGACGCTTCCGCGGCCGAGCGGGCCAGGCGCAGGGACAGCTCGTCCGCCGGCAGGGGCGTAGCGCCCGAGCCGGACGCCAGGATGGAGCGGATCTGCTGGTGGCACAGGAGGTCTGCGTAGCGCCTTAAGGGGCTGGTCACCTGGGCGTACATGCCTACGCCCAGGCCCTGGTGGGCGCGCGGCTGGGGCCCGGCCATGCCAGCCCTCATAAGCCGCCGCTTGGCGTATTCCCCGGCCAGGCCATCCGGGAGGCCGTCCCGCGAGCCGGGAGCTTCCTGGCTGTAGTAGGGGAAGGGTAGGCCGCGGTCAAAGGCCCAACGGGCCGCCGCCTCGCCGGCCAGGACCATCATCTCGCGCACCACTGAGGCCGATCGGTGGCGGTTCACCGGTTCCACCCGCGGCTGGCCCTGGTCCAGCCATACCCGGACCTCGGGTAGCTCTATGTCCACGGCCCCTGCCTGCGCCCGCAGCGCCGTCCGCGCCTGGGCGCGGGCGGCCAGTTCGGCCAGGGGGCCGGAGTCCAGTTGGCCGTCGGCCTGGGCATACGACAGCCGCGTTACCCGCACCCAGCTGGGCTGTATGTCCACCGACGCTATCTGGCCGTCTGGCCCGAGCTCGACGCGGAAGGACAGGGCTCGCGAGCGCTCGGATAGGCCAAGGCCAAAGCGCTCCAGGGCCTGGTCCGGCAGCATGGGTATGGCCCCTTCGGGCAGGTAGAGCGTGCCCGAGCGGTTGGCCGCCTCAAGGTCGGCGGGGCAACCGGGCGTAACGGCCTGGGCGGGGTCTGCCACGTGCACCCATACGGCCTGCCCGTCCCAGGATATGGCGTCGTCAGGGTCATGGCTCCAGGCGTTGTCTATGGCCCAGGCAGGCATGGCGCCAAGGTCGACGCGGCCGGTATCGTCGTCCGGGCCCAGGGCCAGGTCGGGGGCCTTGAGGGGATGCCCGGAGCGGGCAGGGTGGGGGTTGACCGAGGGCGTCCACACGCCGGCCTTGAGGAGCCACGCGTGCGCCGCTCCCGGCTCGTCGCCAAGGCCAAGCTCAGCCGCCATCTTGGACTTCTGCGCGCGGCCCAGCGCCAGAGCCTCCAGCTCGGCCAGCCAGCGCTCGTCGCCGGGCCGCAGGGCCAAGGCCCGCGCTCGGGCGACAAAATCGGCCCGCTCGGCGGCCTCGCCCTCTTTTTTCCTGCGCTTGTCCTCGTCGCGGGCAAGCTCGTCCGCGGCCAGGGCCAGCACGAGGTCTCCCTCTAGGCGGAAGGCAGGCCCTTCCAAAGCGCGGCGCCAGCATGCCAAGCGCTCGGCGGCCCCGTCCCGGCCAAACACCAACTCGGCAAGCTCGCCGAGTCCGGCGTGGGAACCGGACAGCATCTCCCAGGCAGTCTGGAAATCCCCGCCCTCGGGCTCGGAGGGTATGGCCGACAACGGACCCGGGTGGATCACGCTGACGTCCTTGTCCCGGACGCGGATATGGTCGCCGCCCTGTATGGCCAGTGCCAGGCGGTCTCCGTCTCGGCTGGCGAGGGCGGGTCGGTTTTTGTACGCTACAAGGGCTCCATCGGCTACCATGACGCTTCCTTCCGGGTTTGCGGGCAGGCAAGTATACGTTGGCCGCGCGGATGCGCGCAACGGCCACGCTTGACGAACCCGGGTATTCTGGTATTCTGTGCGGGTGGCCCGAGCCGGGCCGCGGAGTCTGGAGGACAGTATATGATAGCTTTGATCGTAGGCGTTGTGCTCATGGCTTTTGCCGTGTTTGCCGTTGTCCCGGGTCCCTTGGGCTGGTGGGCTGATGTTCTGGCGTTCCTGCGGGGCAGCCTGCCCGTGATGGCCGCGTTCATAGGCCTCATAGCCGTGTTCATAGGCATTGCCGACATAAAGGACCGCATAGAAGCACGCAAGGAAGAGGCGGAAGAAAGCAAGGCCGAGAAGAAGGACTGACCCAACCAGCTCCGCGTTGGGCTTTCCCGGCCAGCGGGGCATGCCTGATTCCGGGCGGCCGCGCCCTTTCCCGCCGCCCGCCTTGACACGTTCAGCCGAATATGGGATTATCCCCGAAGTCGTCCGACCGCTACCGCGACTGGGGAAGCAGGATGCTTCTGTTTCCGCCATTGAGCGCGGCCGCGAGTCCCTTGTGGGCTGCGCAGGCCGGTCGCTCCATCCTGGGTGCGCAAGAAAACCCGAGCCCCGCCGGAGCTTCTTGCGACTCGATTGTTAGGTGAAGGTACTGTCACATGAAGACCCTATTCGTAAAGCCTGCTGAAGCCCCCCGCGCGTGGTACGTCATTGACGCGCAGGGCAAGCGCCTCGGCCGCGTCGCCGTCAAGGTGGCCCAGCTGCTCCGCGGCAAGAACAAGCCGTTCTTCACCGGTCACCAGGAGATCGGCGATTACGTGATCGTGATCAACGCCTCCAAGATCGAGGTGAGCGGCCGCAAGCGCGAGAACAAGCTGTATCACCATCACACCGGGTATCCGGGCGGCCTCAAGACCGTCACGTTCGAGAAACTCATCGAGCGCCACCCCACCGATCCTTTGGAGCTTGCCATCCGCGGCATGTTGCCCAAGGGACCGCTCGGCCGCAAGCTGGCCTTGAACTGCAAGGTGTACGCCGGCGCCGACCATCCGCACGCGGCCCAGAAGCCCGTCGCTATCGAAGTCTGAGGAGAGGTATTCGATGATCAAGAACCTTGGCATAGGCACCGGCCGACGCAAGACCGCCGTGGCGCGCGTATACCTCCGCGACGGCAACGGCAAGATTCTCGTCAACGGCATAGAGCTTGACAAGTATTTCCCGATAGCCGAGGTCGCCGGCGCCGTGCGCCGTCCCCTCGTCGTCACGTCCAACGACAACAAATTCGACATCGTGATCACGGTGACCGGCGGCGGCCCCCACGGCCAGGCCGGCGCGTGCACGCACGGCATCGCCCGGGCCCTGACCCAGGTCGATCCGGCGTCAGCCACGTCCCTGCGCGCCAACGGTATGCTTACCCGCGATCCGCGTATGGTCGAGCGCAAGAAGTACGGTCAGCGCGGCGCTCGCCGGCGCTTCCAGTTCTCCAAGCGCTAAACCGGAAGCCAGCGGCGCCTCATGGTCCGTCTGGAATCCGTCAAGAAGGGAGCCCGTGGGGTCGTCGTCGCGACGGCCCAAGGGGGCTCCCTTTTTCGTTTCAAGCCGAGGTACCTGTCAGGTTCGCAGGATGGCGGGGAACAGGCATCCGGGGGCGACGCTGAGCCGGGACCCGGCTCGGAATACCCCGAGGACGCGTTGCTGGCCGCGGTCCAGGCCACTGACGCCGAGGAGAAGGCCCTTGCCCTGCTTGCCCGGGCTGAGCAGACCAGGGCCGGCCTTGCGCGGAAGCTCGGCGCCAAGCGCTTCCCGTCCGAAGCCGTTGACGCGGCCCTGGACGAGCTGGAAGGCGCGGGCCTCTTGTCGGACCGGCGTTTTGCCCTGAGCTGGGCCCGCCAGCGCTCCAGGAGCCGGGCAGAGGGGCCGGTCAGCCTGCGCGCAGGCCTGGCCGCCAGGGGTGTGGGCCGGGCGGATATACAGGCGGCCCTGGACGAGCTGTACGCCGACGAAGGCCGCGCGGAGGCGGTTTCGCGCGCCCTTGCGCTGCTCATCAAGCGCCATTCGCCCGCGGACGCCCGGATAGCCATGCGGGAGCTTGGCTGGAAAAGTGTCGATATAGACGACGCTTTTGACAGGATTACGGGAGACTGACAAGGCCTGCGGGCACGCGTGCAACGGCACGTCGTTCGCCTGGCTTGACATTCTTTTACTTTTATTGGAAAATCAGCGCAAATCATACCGTCTGGGGGCGTCAGCATGGATGACGACATCCTTACAATAGAAGAAGTTGCCAAGTACCTGCGCGTGTCCGAGAGGACCGTGTACGATTGGGCTCAGAAGGGCGAAATCCCGGCCGGCAAGATAGGCACGGTGTGGCGCTTCAAGAAGAGCGAGATCGAGCGCTGGGTGAACGAGCGCCTGTCGTCGAACAAGCCGGTGGCGTCCATACATCCGGTAAGGATGAGGAACGTGCTGTCGCCTGACCGCGTGGTGTTCCTGGACTATCCGCGCAAACGGGAGGCCCTGATTGCCCTGGCCGAACGCCTGGCCGCCGCGCCCCAGATCAAGAGCAAACAGGAGATCGTGGCCGAGATACTGCGCCGTGAGGACCTTATGAGCACGGCCATAGGCCGCGGCATAGCCATACCGCACGTGCGTTTGTCCAGCGTCACCGACCTGGTGGTCGCCGTGGGCGTCAGCAAGTGCGACATCCAGGACTTCAACGCCTTTGACGACCAGCCGGTCCGCCTGCTGTTCATGATAGCGGCCGCGTACAACCAGCACGCGTACTACCTGCAGACCCTGTCGTACTTCAGCGCCAAGCTGAAGAACAACGAGCTCAGGGAAAGCATTCTGGCCGCCGCCGAGCCGTCCGCCGTCTACGACCTTTTGGTCGCCCAGGACGAAGACTGATACGTTCCACAGCAACCTTGAGCCGCCCGCCCGGGCGGCTTTTTTTTGCCCGCGAGCCCCGCGGCAGGGAAGAAAACTATTGGGACACGGAGTCACAGAGGGGATACCCCAAAGCTTTTTCCAAAGGCTTGCCTTGTGTGCTGTGATCCTTTGGACACAGGGGGGATACCCCCCTGTACCCCCTGCGGTCTTGCGAGTCTCGGACCGCACCTGCGCCGCTGCTTGAGTGGTTTCCCAGACCAGGGTTTTGTGCTACTATCCCTGGCTATACGACCATCCTGCCAATGTAACGAGGTAGCAAACCCGTGTTCCTGAAAAGCCTGGAAATATTCGGATTCAAAAGCTTTGCCGACCGCACCCGCATAGATTTCTCGGAGGGCATATCCGCCCTGCTCGGCCCGAACGGCTGCGGCAAGTCCAACGTGGTGGACTCCATCAAATGGGTGGTTGGCGAGCAGTCGGCCCGCTCGCTCCGGGCCGAGGCCATGGAAGACATCATCTTCAACGGCACCGAAACCCGCAAAGCCCTCGGCGTGGCCGAAGTGACCCTGACCATATCCAACGAGACGTCCGTCCTGCCCATGGACGTGCCCGAGATAGCCATACGGCGCCGCCTGTACCGTTCCGGGGAGAGCGAGTACTTCATCAACGGCCAGCTGGCCAAGCTCAAGGAACTGCGCGAGCTGTTCTGGGACACGGGCATAGGCAAGAGCGCCTACTCGGTGATGGAGCAGGGCCGTATCGACCAGATCCTGTCCAGCAAGCCCGAGGAGCGGCGCTACCTCTTCGAGGAGGCCGCGGGCATCACCAAGCACAAGGTGCGCTCCAGGGAGGCCGAGCTCAAGCTGTCGCGCACCGAGGAAAACATGCGCCAGGTGGACGGCATACTGGGCGAGGTCAAGCGCAGCTACGACACCCTCAAGGCCCAGTCGGAAAAGACCCTGGCCTATCGGGCCCTCCGCGACGAGGTGTTCAACGCTGAGCTGGACCTGTTCCTGCTCAGGCTGCGGGGCTTTGTCAACGAGAAGGAGCGGCGGGACGGCGACATAGCCGCCAAGACCACCGAGCGCGACGCCATGAAACGGGCCATCGACGACATCAACATGTCGCTCGAGGAAAACCTGGACATCGTCAACACCATGGAAGCCAAGCTGGTGGACGTCCAGAAGACCGTGTACGGCTTGGCCGTGGAGCGCGCCGGCAAGGAGAAGGAAAGAAAGCTCCTGGCAGAGCGCGTGTCAGAGTCGCGGGCCAAAATCGACCAGGCCAAGCTCAAGCTCAAGGCGCTGGCAGAGAAAATCGAGGGCCTGCACGAGGACGAGGACGAGAAACAGGCCATCCTGAGCGGACACAAGGGCCGCCTGGCCGAGATCGAGAAGAACATCCAGGGCTTTGAGGGCTCCATAGGCGCGGCCGAGGAGCGCATACGCTCCAACGACGCGGACATAGCCCGCGCCGAGTCGGACATACTGAAGCTGGACGCCGACCTGGTTGGCGCCCAGGCGCAGTTAGACGCCATCACTGAGGACATCGTGTCCGAGCTGGACGCCCGCCTCAAGGAAACCGGCTACTCGGCGGCCGAGCGCAAGGCGGCAGAGGAGGCCATCCAGACCCTGATTGCCGGGCTCATGGCCAGGCTGTCCGGCAAGGCGGCCATCCTGGACGACCTGGTCAACCTGAAGGACTACGGGTCGCCCCAGGCCCGTACGCTGATAGAGGGGGCCCGCCAGGCCCTGAACGAGGCGGCCGAGCACGCGCGCGAGCTCCAGGGCCGCTACGAGGCATACCGCAAGACCACGCCCAGCTTCATCGATGAATTCTTGTCGCCTGAAGGCATCATCACCAAAAAGCGGGCGGTGGACGCGGCCATGGCTGCCATCAAGGACGGTGTGGCCGCCCGGCGCGCGCGCATAGCCGAACTGCGCGACGAGAACCGCGAGCTAGCCGTCAGGATAGACGAGTACCGCAAGACCCTTGAGGAACTCAGGGGCAACCGCATACGCATGCAGACCCAGGCCCAGGCCGCGGAGGAATCCCTGGCACTGATCCGGCGCGAGATAGCCGGCCAGGAAGGCTTTTTCCGCGAGCTTGAGGCGGAGACCGCTTTGGACGAGCGTCGCCTTGAGGAAGCCCAGGAGGACCTGGCGTCCATCGACGAGGAGATTGTTGAGGTAGAGCGCAAGGGCCGGGAACTGACCGCCGAGCTCGAGCGGCTGGAGAAGGACATAGCGCTCAAGAATTCCGACCTGGGCAAGCGCCAGGAGGACCTGCGCAGGAAGATGGACAAGCTGGCGTCCTGCCAGAACGACCTTGAACGCCTGCACCTGGGCCTGGCCCAGACGGATACCGAGATACGCAACGTCAAGGAAACCTTCCGCGAGCAGTACGGGCGCGACCTGGTCGAGTTCGAGGAGCGCATGTATGAGATCCGCTCGGCCCTGCCAGAACTCAAGGACCGCCTGAGCGAGCGCAGGCAGAAGCTCAAGGACCTGGGCTCGGTCAACCTGATGGCCCCGGAGGAATTCACCGAGGTCAAGGAGCGCTACGAGTTCCTGTCCGGCCAGCTGTCAGACCTCCAGAAGGCGCGCGACGACCTCAAGCGCATCACCCAGGAGATCCGCGACGAGAGCGCCCAGCTGTTCCTGGACACCTACAACCGCGTAAAGAAGAATTTCCACAACATGTTCAGGCGCCTGTTCGGAGGCGGACGGGGCGAGTTGCGCCTGGTGGATCCCGACCACGTCCTGGAGTCCGGCATAGAGATATACGCCCAGCCGCCGGGAAAGAAGCTGGAGAACATATCCCTGCTCTCGGGCGGCGAGAAGAGCCTCACGGCCATCGGCCTCCTCTTTGCCACCTACATGGTGCGCCCGTCGCCCTTCTGTTTCCTGGACGAGATCGACGCGGCCCTGGACGAGCAGAACGTCATACGCTTTGTCAACCTGCTACGCGAGTTCGGGCGCACCAGCCAGTTCATCGTGATCACCCACAACAAGAAGACGGTTACCGGGGCCGACGCCCTGCTGGGTGTTACCATGGAGGAGTCCGGCGTGACCAAGGTCATTTCCGTGCGCCTGGAGCGCTCCGACGGCCAGGAGATCCGCGTGCCCGAGCCCATTGGCCTCTTTGACGACGAGGACGTGGAATACGAGGAGGGCAGGGAACTGGCCCCCGCGCCAGGTACGGAGGGCCAGGCCACCCAGAGTAAGCCTGCGGGCGACCATACCGATGGCGCCCAGGCTGACGACGCCCCCGCGGGTGGACCGATCCCTGTTGCGGAAGACGCTCCGCCGGCCCATGTTCCCGCCGAGGAAGGCGTCGATCCGGCCATTGCTGCGCCGGCTGAGCATGGCGACGCGGGCTCAGGTTCGGACACATGAAAGCTCCGGCCTGGCTCGCCGGGTTTGCCGCCGGAGTGGCAAAACTGCCGGCAGCCCTCTGGACGGCCGCCCGTACCCTGGCGCGGAAGGCGGCTGCCCTGGTCAGGCCGCTGTCTGGCGCCATCAAGCCAGGCGTTGGCCGCTCCCGGGCAGACGGGCAGGGCCAGGCGGCCCCGGCCGACGCCCCTGATACATTCGACGGCAAGGCGCGCGCGCGCAGTCTGCGTTTGGCCGCGGCTGGTATGGCCGCCGTGGTCATCCTGGGCCTGGTCGTCATACTGGCCAGGGGCAGGCCGGAACAAGCAGCGCCCACGCCGGCCGCCGCGCTCCCGTACGATTTTCCGTCCGGAGGGCCGGCGCTGTACCGCCTGCTGGTCGTTCCCGGCCCTGAACCGGGGGAATTGCCCTTCCCGCTGGCGCGGGAACCCAAGCGGCTGTATACTGACGCGGACGTAGAAGCCCAGCTGCCAGCCTTTGAGGGCCTGGACCTCGCTCCGATAATAGAACGTAGGAAGGCCGAGCTTGAAGCCATTTTCAACGCGGTGGATTGAGCGCATAACGATTGTTTCCCTGGTACTCGCCATGGCCGCCTGTGTGTCGGACCCCGATCCGGCAGCCGGCGCCGACCAACCCGTGGCCAGCTCCTTCTACCTGGAGGCGCCCCAAGCAGGTGCGCAGGTCCCGCAGGCGCTCGCGGAGGCCCTTCCGCCTTCCGCCGCATCAGGCCCGCGAGCCCTGGCGGGCGACGCTCCCAGCTCGGACGCCCTGGCCGCGACCGACCCAAGCCTTCCGGACGCCGCGGTGCCAGCCGCCACTCCGGCACCGGCTTCCCCGGCCGGCCCAGCCGTCCAGCCAAAGGCGGCCGCGCCCACGGCGCCGGCCACCACGGCTACCTCAGCCTCCCCAGCCGCCCAGCCCACAGCCACGGCAAAGCCCGCTCCCAAGGCCACGGCCCCTTCGGCCGCCGAGCCGTCGGCAAGCCAGCCTTCCGCGTACGCCACGCCCCTGGCGTCGGCCCAGGCCCAGGCGGCGGCGGCTCAGGCTCCCCAGTCCATCAGCTCAAGCCTGGACGCCTACCGCGACCAGGGCTTTGACCTGAGTTTTGCTGGGGCCGGCTGGACCTATCTGGGCGACGAGGACGGCAAAACCGGGCTTGAGTACCGGGCTCGCCGCTATGATGGCTCTTTCTCCATATTCACCTTGTATCCCGAGGACAGCGGTACCTACGTCATACGCTTCCAGCGCCAGGATCCCGTCAGCGGCGAGCGGCAGACCAGCCTGGTCCAGGTGACCGTGCGCGACGCTCCCGCTTTCGAAGAAGGCCGGGCTTCCGCGGCGGGAGCCCAGGCGCCAGGCGCTGCCAGCACGGCCACAGGGAACGTGGATCCGGGCACCGGAAGCGCGGCCGGCGCCACCGCCGTTCCAGCTGGGACCACGAGCCCGGCCACGGGTGACCAGGCGTCGTCCCCTGCCTCTGCGCTTGCCGCTAGCCCGGCTGCCGTTGATACAGCGTCGCCGGCGGCAACGGGACAGCAGGCCGCGCTATCCGCGCTTGCCGCCAGCCAGCAGGCAGCGGCCGAGCGCCAGGCCTATCTCTTGTCCCTGGCCGATCCCAAGGCTATCCTGGATTTTGCCGCTTCCGAGCTGGGAGCGGGCAGGGTTAACCAGGCCCTTGCCGCCCTGGACCGCTACGTGGACCTGTTCTCCTCGGGTTCGGACGAGCTGTACTACCTGTACGGCCTGGCCTACGAGCAGGACACGCCGTTCCGCGACATCAAGAAATCCTACGCATACTACAAACGGGTGCGCGACGAGTATCCGCGCAGCCGCCGCTGGCGGGAGTCGGCGGACCGGGTGGTATACCTGGAACGGCATTTCCCCGGCTTGCGCTGAGCCGCGGGACACGGGAGAGCGCACCATGGACACGGACGGCATCAACGCCCGCTCGGGCTCCCTTGAGGCAAAAATCGCGCGGAGCGCCAAGGACATAGACGGGGCCCTGGCCCTGCGCTACGAGGTGTTCAACCTCGAGCTTGCGGAAGGCCTTCCGGCCAGCAGGGACAGCGGCAGAGACAGGGACGCGTACGACGACTACTGCGACCATCTGATCGTGGTGGACCACGAGCGGGACGGGGCAGTGGTTGGGACCTACCGCCTGATCCGCGGCGACGTGGCCGCAAGCCACGGCGGGTTCTACTCGGAAACGGAGTTCGAGCTGGACTGCCTGGGCGGCGTCCTGCCCCGGGCCGTGGAGCTGGGCCGGAGCTGCGTCCACCGGGACTACCGGGGCGGCCAGGCGCTCCGGCTCCTGTGGGTGGGCATATCCCGCTACATGCTGGCGCACGGCAGTCGCTACCTCATAGGCTGCGGCTCGGTGCCCGGCCTGGATCCGGACCTGGCGTCAGACCTGCACGCCTACCTCAGGGACAAGGGCGCCCTGACCCCGCCCGAGCTGACGGTCAGGCCGCGCCCGGCGTTCAGCATGGACGGCTTTGACCAGGATCGCCAGCTGGCCGACCCACGGGACGCCGCACGCAAGTTGCCCGTGCTGATCAAAGGCTACGTGCGCATGGGCTCCAAGGTGTCGGGCCAGCCCGCGGCCGACAGGGAGTTCGGCACCACGGACTTCTTTGTGATGCTGGACCGCGACAGGGTGCTGGACAGCGTGGCCAAGCGCTACGACTGAGGCCGCCAGCGCGTGACGAGTCGCCCGGACCGTGCTAGTCTGGACGCATGAATACCAAGCCCCTCTTTTACGACGAACCATCCACAGACTCGTGCGCGGCCCGCGTGCTCGGCCTCCGGCCCGTGACAGGCGGCCTTGGCGTCATCCTGGACCGCAGCCCCTTCTATCCCGAGGGCGGCGGCCAGCCCTGCGACCTGGGCACGCTGGCTGGCCTGCCCCTGCGCTTTGTGGGCTATGAAGGCGACGATATCGTCCACGTGGTCGCGGACACGGCCGAGGCGCGCTCAGCCCTGGAGCCCGGCCAAACGGCAACCTGCGTCCTGGACCGGGCCAGGCGGCGCGACCATTCCGAACAGCACACGGCCCAGCATCTCCTGTCGGCCACCGTGCTCCGCCTCCTGGGCGGCCCGACCACATCCTTTCACCTGGGCGAGCAGTACTCGTCCATAGACGTGGACCTGCCTGCCATGGACCGGGCGGACGCCGATGCCGTGGAAGACGCCGTGCTGGACGTCATACGTGAAGACTACCCCATTGTCACCCATGTCTGCCCGCCGGAGGACCCCGCGTCGTTCCCGCTCCGCCGCAAGCCTCCGGAGGGAGAGGCCGTCATACGGATATTGGAAATCGACGGCATAGACTACACGCCCTGCGCCGGCACCCACCTGGCCAGCGCGGGCCGCATAGGCCTGTTCCGCATCCTGCGGGCGGAAAAATACAAGGGCATGACGCGCGTATACTTTGTGGCGGGGGGCCGGGCCTTTGCCGACTACCGAGCCCTGGCGGACGGCGCCCGCAAGGCGGCCGCTGTCCTGGGCGTGGCTGAGGGCGACCACGCGGCCGCGGTGGCTACCCTGAGCGACAAGGCCAGGGAGATGGAACTGAAGCTCAGGCAGGCCCTGGACGCGGCATCTGCGGCGGAGGCCGCCCGCTTGGCTGCCGCCGCGCCGGAGCTAGGCCTCCTCAGCGCGCGGGCCCAGGATGTCGCGGGAGCCAAGCGACTGGCCAAGGCCCTGGCATCGGCCGGCCGCGTGGCGCTCGTACGCTCTGACGCCGAGCCCAAGTGCGTGGCCGCGGGCCCTGATGGATCGCGTGATATCGGCGCGGCGCTCAAGCCCCTCTGCCTGGCCCGTGGCGGCAAGGGCGGCGGCGGGCCGTCCCTGTTCCAGGCTGCCTTTCCCGACCAGGCGTCCCTGGACAGGTTCACGGCGGACGCCGAGTCGGCCCTGAGCTGAGCAGGAAGGGCTGTCAGCCCGGCGGCTGGTCGTCTGGCCGGGCGGCCGGAGGCCGGCGCACGCGGTGGAAGGTCCACAGGTACAGGCGCTCCAGCTTGTCGCGCGCCCAGGGGGTGCGCCTGAGGAATACCAGGCTGGACTTGACGCTGGGGTCTACGCTGAAGCATTTGACGCGGATCTTGGCCGCCAGGCCCTGCCAGCCCAGACGTTGCTGCAAGCGCTCGACCATCATCTGCAGGGTGATCCCGTGCAGGGGATCCTTGGACGCGTTATCCGGCACCGTGTTCCTCCGGGCCCGTCGCGGTGGCGCGATCCTTGGACCCGGGTATACTATATACCACGAGCCGGGAGGCAGGCCATGCAACACGAACTGCGCGCTTCTGTGGATCTTCTGGACGGCAACGGCGTCCCGGTGGAAGAGGGCTGGGCCAGGCGACCCTACTGGCGCTATGACCGCTTTCGCGTGCGCGGCGGCCCCTTGCGGATCAAGGAGTGGGACTATTACGCAATCCTGTCTGCCGACAAGGGGTTTGGCGTCACGCTGACCATGAGCGACCTTGGCTACGCCGGCCTGTGCGCGCTGTGCTTTCTGGACCTCGAGCGCCGCACGGCCACCCAGGTGGACAGCCTGGCCATACTGCCCCTGGGGCGCACAGGCCTACCACCTGCGCCTTTTGAGGGCGCGGCGAGTGTGCTTGGCAAAAAACTCAGCCTGGGCTTCAGGGCGGGAGGCGGTACGCGGGTGGTGGAGTTCGATGCGCCCGACTTTCCCGCCCCGGATGGCGGACGGGGGCTGGCTGGCAGGGTGGAGCTGGAGCAGGCGGCCGGGCTCGAGAGCATGAACATAGTCACGTCCTGGGCAGAGGACCGGCGCTCCTTCTACTGCAACACCAAGGTCAACTGCCTGCCCGCCTCTGGCGGCTGTACCCTGGGCGGACGCTCGTACGCTTTTGATCCAATGAGCGACTTTGGGGTGCTGGACTGGGGGCGCGGGCGCTGGACCTACCGCAACCGCTGGTACTGGGGCTCGGCGTCCGGCCTGGCGGACGGCAAGCGCTTTGGTTTCAACCTCGGCTACGGTTTCTCCGACCGCTCGCCCGCAAGCGAGAACGCCCTAATGTACGATGGCGTGGTTCACAAGCTGGAGGACGTGACCTTCCACATTCCGCCGGGCGACTATACCGCCCCCTGGCGCTTTTCCAGCTCGGACGGGCGCTTTGAGATGGACTTCAGGCCCCTGGTGGACAGGCACTCGGACATGAATCTGGGCGTGATACGCTCGACCCAGCACCAGGTATTCGGCCTGTACTCGGGCCGGGCCGTCCTGGACGACGGGCGGGCGCTGGAAGTGCGCGACTTCCTGGGCTTTGCCGAGGACGTGTACAACCGCTGGTAGGCAGTCAGGGATCCGCCCGATGAAAAACGGGGCCCGTTCGGGCCCCGTCGTCGTCCGTGCCTCAGAGCGTCGCCTTCCTACATGTTCTTCCAGAATTTGTAGAAATCCTTCTCGACGTCCTCCACCGGCAAGAGCGGGTAGAACTTGGTTTCCTTGTGCGACGCGAACATGAAACCGTGCCTGAGGAACTTGTACGATATCCTGTCCACGGGGCAGTCCAGGGACAGGCCCTTGACGTTCTTGCCGGGCTTGGAGCGCACCTCCAAGATGGCCTCGCGCAGGCGCGCCGGGTGGATGCCGGGCACAAAGCAGCGTATGAAGGGGTTTTCCTGGAATTCCTTCAGGAACTCGTCCACGTTGAATTCCAGCTGGGCGTAGAACATGCGCGGCGCGCCCTTGGGCATGGCCGGGTCGGTGATGTAGCTGGCGTACTCCAGGAAGTTGTACTTGGTCAGCACCATCATCTTGACGGGGTTGATTTCCAGGATGATGCGCATCTCGTCGCCGCGCATCTTGGGGTCGTAGTCGGCGGCCTTGAGCCGCACGAAGTCGCCCAGGGAATTGCAGTAGTACAGGTCGCCAAGGGCGGCAAAGTCCACGTGCTCCAGGGTGCGGTAGCTGGAAATGAATTTGGTCGCCTTAGGCCGGCCGTCCTCGTGCGGCTTGAGCTCCTCGTACGCGTGGTCTATATGGAAGTACGGATGGCGGAAGGCCGGGTCCAGCTCCACGAAGATCAGGCGACCCTCGAAGTACCGCGTCGATCCCTGCGTGTAGTGCTTGGCAAAGGGCTCGGGCTCGAGCTGGCTGGCTATGAGCGAGTGGTTCGGGTGGACCACCATGTACAGGTGCGTGTCGTTCATCGCGTTACCCCCAGTAGGATTTCAGCATCGGGGCGATCACCAGGGAGATGATCGCCATCAGCTTGATCAAAATATTGATGGCCGGCCCGGCGGTGTCCTTGAACGGATCGCCGACCGTGTCGCCCACCACCGCTGCCTTGTGCGCGTCCGAGCCCTTGCCGGCCACGCGCCCTTCTATCATCTTTTTGGCGTTGTCCCAGGCGCCGCCCGTGTTGGACATGAAGATGGCCAGGAGGACGCCGGTGACCGTCACGCCCGCCAAGAGGCCGGCCAGCATCTGGATGCCGCCCAGGAAGCCTACCAGGACTGGCGTCACCGCGGCTATAGCCCCCGGCAGGAGCATTTTTCGGAGGGCTGACTTGGTCGATATGTCCACGCAGGCGCGGTAGTCCGGGGTCTCGGTTTCCATGAGTATGCCCGGGCGTTCGCGGAACTGCCTGCGCACTTCCTCTATCATGGCAAAGGCCGACACGCCGATGGCGTCCATGGCCAGGGCGGAGAACAGGAAGGGCACCATGCCGCCCAAGAGCAGGCCCACGAGCACCGGCGGGTCGGTAACGGCCAGGGACAGGCCCTGGCCCCCGGTCGCCGCCTGGGCAAAGGCCGTGAACAGGATGATGGATGTAAGTGCGGCCGAGCCTATGGCAAAGCCCTTGCCGATGGCAGCCGTGGTATTGCCCACCGCGTCCAGGCTGTCCGTCACCTCCCTCACCTCGGGTGGCATGGCGGACATGACGGCCAGGCCGCCGGCGTTGTCGGCTATGGGGCCGTACGCGTCTACGGACAGCTCTATGCCCAGGGTCAGGAGCATGCCAAGGGCGGCCACGCCTATGCCGTATAGGCCGCCAAGGCCGTAGGCGCCCAGGATGGCCGCGCTGATCACCAAAATGGGCGGCAGGGTGGACATCATGCCCACGCCCATGCCGGTGATGATGGTGGTGGCCGGGCCCGTGTCGCAGGCCCGGGCTATCTTGCGCACGGGCGGCGTGGACGTGCCCGTGAAGAATTCGGTCAGGATGCCTATGGCCGTGCCGGCCACCAGGCCGAACGCGCTGGACAGGGCTATGCTGAGGGCTCCGCGTCCCGCCTCGTAGGTGGCGTCGCCCATGACCAGGAGGGCCGTGGGATACATGGCCAGGGCTGCCAGGCCCGCCGCGCCAAAGGTCCCCGCGTTCAGGGCGCGCTGGGGCGAACGGCCGGGCCGTGTCCTTACGAACAGGGTGCCCAGGAGCGATGCGATGACGCCCACGGCGGCCATGACCAGCGGGAAGACGGCCAGCCTGAGCCTGGTGTCCGCAGGCACGGCCATGGCCACGCCGAGCACCACGCAGCCGACGATAGAGCCAACGTACGACTCAAAGAGGTCCGCGCCCATGCCCGCCACGTCGCCCACGTTGTCGCCCACGTTGTCCGCTATGACCGCCGGGTTGCGGGGGTCGTCCTCGGGGATGCCGGCCTCCACCTTGCCCACCAGGTCCGCGCCCACGTCGGCCGCCTTGGTGAATATGCCGCCGCCCACGCGGGCGAACAGGGCTATGGTCGACGCGCCCAGGCTGAAGCCTGACAGGATGGGGAACACCGTGTCGTTCAGGGCTGCCGGGCTGTCACCGAACAGGCCAACGCCAACGGCCAACACCAGGGCCATGCCGGCCAGGGCAAGGCCGACCACGGTCATGCCCATGACCGAGCCGCCGGCAAAGGCCACTCCCAGGGCCGGGCCCACGCCTTCGGCGGCGCGGGCGGCCGTGCGGGAGTTTGCCGCGGTGGCCACTCGCATGCCAAAGAAGCCGGCCGCTGCCGAACACAGGGCACCCAGGCCAAAGGACAGGGCTTGCAGGCGCAGGGGGCCGGCGTTGGCCAGGGCCAGGAAGGCGGCCGCCACCAGGACGAAGGGCACCAGCACGGCGTATTCGCGGGCCAGGAAGGCGCGCGCGCCCTCCGCTATGTATCCGGCTATGCGGCGCAGGGGTTCCGACTCAACCCGCTGGCGGAAAATCCAGGCGCTTTTTACCACGGCGTACAACAGGGCAAGTATGGCTCCTGCGGCCGCCGCCGCGATCGCGTAGCTCATTGTCATGGCTCCTCCTTGATGCTCGGCAGGCTGCGGCGCCACGATCCGAGGCTCTGACGGACCAGAGCGTGTGTACATGGGCGGGTCAGGCCCCACGTTTTGTAACGCGCCTCCAGAGCCAATTTAAAAGTCTGTTACTTTTGGAATTGGCTCTGCGATTGCTCGCGGTTGTTTGCATATTTCGCAACCGCTACGCACATCACGTCTCACTATGTAGCTCTTTCAAAACTCGTCCGACTTTTTAAAAGAGCCTCTACAGTATAAACCGGCCCCGCGGTGGGTCAATCCCCGAAGTGTCGCCAGAAGCGTCGCCAGAAGCGTTGCCAGAGCTGGCGTCCGGGCCTTCCGCGGCCGATACTGTCAGTATGAAGCGTTCTCTTGTCGGCATCTTAGTCTTGCTGGTTATAGCCGCGGCCGCCGCTGCGGGCGCTTGGGCGTTCCGCGCCCATCTGGCCTGGCCGCCGTTCGGCCGTTCCATGCCCATGGGCATCCCGCGGGCCGCCTTTGAGATGCCCGACGGCGACCTGGTCGTGCTGGAAGAGGGCGGGCGGGCCTATCGCGCGGACTCGTCGGGCATCCTCCTGTGGGTGGCGTCAGCGGGCGACTACCTGGGCTCCATCGTCGAGCTGGACGTGGCCAGCGACGGCACCGTATACGTCCTTGACAGGCTTCTAGGCGACGAGCAGCGCTTTGAGCGCATCGTGCGCCTGAACGCGGAGGGGCAGCCGGCCGGCGTCCTGGTCCAGAAGCGTTTCAGCAAGGACGGCGGCTTTGTGCCCGGCGCCCTGCGCGTGTGGGGCGATTCTGTGTACTACCTGTATTCGGACGACGACGGGCTGTCGAGCCTGGCGCGGGTCAACATCGTGGACGGCAAGGAACACGTGATCATCAAAACAGACTGGGCCCTGAACCGGGCCAGTCTGGCCGCCGGCGGTCCGGACGGAGCCGTGGCCATAGCCGCGGCCGGCGCGGTGGTCCGTTACGTGCGCGGCCGCTTTGAACTGCTGTCCGAGCTCAACGACGACATAGAATATCCCACGGAAATCCGCTACCGCCTGGACGGAACCCTCTTGGTGGCCGATCCCTACCTGGGGTGCATCGTGTCGCTGGCGCCGGATGGCGCTGTCAAGACGGTGCTGGACCAGAGTGCGCTGTCGGCGGCGGCGCCGAAGGGCAGCGCGGCCATACTGGATTCGTTCTCCGTGCGCGGCGAGAGGATAGCCCTGGTGGAAGGCGCCTCGTCGGCCGTGCTGGTCTATGACCGGCTAGCCGCCCAGCTCAAGCCAGCGCCCGCGCCGGTGCTTCCGGAAAGCGAACTGAGACTCAGAATCCTGGCCTGGGCCTGCGCAGGAGCGGCCGCCTTGTCCGCCCTGATGGCCGTACTCATAGCCTTGGCGGCGGTAATCAGGAAAGCTCCCGTACCCCTTGCCGCCATCGCGGCGTCCCTGCCTGCCCTGGCAGCGCTGGGCATCCTGGCGCTGTCATGGGCCCGCTCGGACGCCCTGGCCGGGGCCGAAGCGGCCATGGCCGAGCGTCTGGACGCCCTGGCCGCGGACGCCGCGCGGGCAGCGCCTGCCTTGCCGCGGGCGGCCCTGGCTGCTTTGGACGAGCCGGACGACTACGCGTCGGACGAGTACAAGGAGGCTGCCGCCGCTCTGGCGGGCATACGCCTGTCTGCGGGAGACCAGGAACCCTACGCCGTGGCGCTCCGGCGCTCGGGCGGCGTGTTCCGCTTCGTTGTCGACTCCGACGCGTCGGTCAGGCCCGGTCTGCCCCAGCGCTTTGTGTTGCCGTCCTACGCGGCGGCCCTTGAGGGCGGGGACTCGGCCAGAGGCATACTCCGCGATGCCGCGGGCGAGTGGCTGGCGGCCGCCGTACCGTTGCGCGACGACAGCGGCGCGGTCCTTGCCCTTCTGGAGTTGTCGGTGCCCTTGCCGAAGTACCCGGTCCTGGTGGTGCCCGGCCAGAGTCTGGCGCGGCTGGCCATGGCGGGAGGCGCCGTGCTGGCCGCCCTGGCCTGCGCCCTGCTGGCGGCAGGCGTCAGGGTGCGTTCGGCGGAAGCGTCCCGCAACGTACCGGACGGCGGCTTGTTCGCGGCTGCTCTCTCGGGCGAGGACGGCGCGGGTAGGGACGAGCCGTCCGGAGACCAGGAAGGCGACGAGGCTGGCCCGCCACTGGCGCCCGACACGGAGCTCCACGAGCGTTTTGGCATACCCACCATGCCGAGCATGGACGACGCCGGGCCTACCGATTACTCCATACCCGAGCCAGATCTTCCGGAAGAGCCGGCGGCCATGGGCGACAGCGGTTTTGACCTTCCCGATTTTGGCGACGAAGGCGCGAGCCAGACGCCCCAGGTCCCCGAAGCGCGGCTGCCCCCGAAGCTAGCCCCACCGGCCGAGCAGCCGAAGCCGGCCGCCGGGCTGGCGGCGTCGCACCGCAAGGCAATAGACGCCCTCAAGCGCGGCGACGCGGGTACGGCCGCCATCCTGCTTGAGGACATACTTGCGGGCCACCCCAACGACCCGCGCGTCCTCAACAATCTGGGCATAGCCTACAAGCGGCTCGGGCGCCTGTCAGACGCCATACGCTGCGTGCGCAAGGCTGTGGCCCTGGAGCCTGGCAACGCCAACACGCGGGCCAACCTCGAGCGCCTGGAGGCTGCCGCGCGCCCAGGCGCCGGACGCGCATGATAGACCTGCACACCCACTCGACGGCGTCCGACGGGGCCTTGAGCCCAGCCGCCCTGATGCACAAAGCCGTGGAGGAAGGGCTGTCCGCCATAGCCCTGACCGACCACGACACGCTGGACGGCCTGCCCGAGGCCAAGGAGGCGGCCGGGGGCCTTGGCCTGCGCTTTGTGCCCGGGGTGGAGATAGAGATAGCCTTCAGTCCCGGCGAGTTTCACCTACTGGGGCTGGACTTCAGCCTGCCGGCGGGCAGCCTGGCCGAGGCCGCGGGCGAGCTGGCCGAGTCCAGGAACCAGCGCAACCGGCTGATGTTCGACAAGCTGGGCGAACTGGGTTTGGACGTGGACTACGACGAGTTCCGCGCGGCGTCCGGCGGGGGCATGATAGGCAGGCCGCACATAGCCGAGCTCATGGTCACCCACCGCCTGGCGCGCAACAAACAGGACGCCTTTGACCGCTATCTGGCCAAGGGCCGGCCTTTTTACGTCCAGAAGGCGTGCATGGACCTTGAGCGGGCCTTGCGCGTCATCAAGGAGGCGGGTGGCCTGGCCTTTGTTGCACATCCTTTGTCCCTGTTCGTCAGCTGGACCCGGATGCGCTCGCTCATGACCGAGTGGAAGGCCATGGGCATGGACGGCATCGAGGCGTGGCACCCCCTGGCCAGGACTGTGGACTGCGAGCGGCTGGAGGCTATGGGGCGGGCAGAGGGCCTACGGATCAGCGCCGGCAGCGATTTTCATGGGCCGAGCAGGCCTGAACGGCGGCTGGGGCGGGGCCCGGGCGGCCGTATTATAGAAGATTCCTACCTGGACGCGCTGGCCCGGTGACTAGCGCCGGATCGGCACCCTACAGCCGGAACAGCCGATCACGTGGACGTGACGCTGGCCGGGTTTCTCGAAATACCGGGCTATGAGGTAGCCGCCCTGGGGCAGGACCTTCTCGCACACCGGGCATACGCGGCGGTACTCAGTGTTTTCCGGCCAGCAGTACGGGCAGCCGTATATGTGCATGATGCGCTCCGTCCCGCGTTTGGCAAACAGCTTGGACTTGACCATGGCGCCCGGGGCCAGGGTTTCCCCGCACACGGGGCAGCGTCGCGCTCCCACGCCCTTTTCCCGCACCACGCCGTCGCCGGCCTTGACGTAGCGCGGGGAGCGGCGCTCCTTGCGGGCCGCAACCGGCCTGTAGAACGCCAGCCAGAATATCCAGAAGAGGAAGGCTCCGAGTCCCGCTAGCGCTGCGGCAAGGGCGATATCGATCATGCCGTGAGCGTAGCACGGACCACGGCCCGGGCGCAAACGGGAACGGGCCGCCGTTACCAGCCCGCGGCGAGGTTGACTGCGCGGGCCCGCCGCGGTGATACTGGGTGCGTGGCAACGTTATACATGGTGGCAACGCCCATCGGCAATCTTGAGGACATAACCCTGCGGGCGGCGCGCGTGCTCGGCGAGGTCGATACGGTGGCCTGCGAGGATACCAGGCACACGCTCCGGCTGCTCAACCACCTGGGCGTGAAAAAGCCCCTGGTCGCGTGCTACGCCTATGAGGAAGAAAAGGGCAGTGCCCGCATACTCGGCCTCCTGAACCAGGGCAAGGACGTGGCCTACTGTTCGGACGCCGGAACGCCTGGACTGAGCGACCCCGGCGTGCTGGCCGCCAAGATGGCCGCGGACGCGGGACATCAGGTGGTACCGCTGCCTGGCGCGACGGCCTTTGCCGCCCTGGCGTCGGCGGCTGGCCTGTTTTTCAAGTCGCTGACCTTTGACGGCTTCCCGTCACCCAAGCCCGGCAGGAGACGGACCCGCGTGGCCGAGCTCATGGCCCGGGACGAGGCCTTTGTCATGTACGAGTCGCCCCACCGCATCGTCAAGCTGCTGGCCGATATAGCCTCGCTTGACCCCGGCCGGCCGGTGTGCGTGGGCCGCGAGCTCACCAAACTGCACGAGGAGCTGGTCAGGGGGAGCGCCCAGGCCGTGCTGGCCGATTTCAAGGCCCGCGCCGACATCAAGGGCGAACTGGCGGTCATGGTAGCCGGCCGCCCGCGCGTGAAGGCGGGCAGCGCCGCCTGCGATGATGCCGGGACTTGAGGGGACCTCTAAAACCGCAGTTTTTAGAGGCTCCCTTGAGCTAAAAAGGAAAATGGCGTAAACTTCCGGGCACAAGGTGCCGATACTTCGGGTAGAGAAAGGCAGGAGCCGTCCGATGACCATAGATAGACTGAACCCGCTTGATCCCATCCAGACGCGCAAACCGGCCGGGCCGAACCGTACGGAACGGGCCTCCAGGAGCGATTCCGTCAATCTGTCCTCCGAGGCTCTGGAAAAAGCCGAGCTGTTCCAGGCCATGGAGCTCGCCAAGGCGGCTCCGGACGAGCGGACCGACCTCATAGCCGAGCTCAAGGCCCGGATAGATGATCCTAACTACATAAACGACGCCGTCCTGTCCGTAACGGCCGATCGCATCCTGGATCAGCTCCTGTAGACGGTACCCACGGCCGACCGGCTATATCTGGGCTGGGTCGGCCCGCTGTCGCGAAGAAGGGCGGAAGGGAGCTTCCGCCTTTTTTATTCCCGCGGAGGATCCCGCGCGGTGGAGAGGACCTTGCATGGCCGATTTCCGCTTCCATGTGCCCGCCGAATGCTATATCGGAACCGATTCCATCTTTAAGATACCCCTGCTCCTGGAACCCGGTCTTGACCGGGCCTTGGTGGTGGCCGATCCGGAACTCAGGGAGGGCGGCGCCGCGGAGCGCCTGGTGGCCGTGCTTGAAGGCCGTGGCATCAAGACCATCCTGTTCGACGATTTTGGCGACGCTCCCACCGCGGCGTCCGTTGAAGCGGCCGTTGGCCTGGCGCGGGGATCGCGCAGCCCCCTGGTGATCGGCCTGGGCGGCATCCACGTGGTCCACGCGGCCAAGGCGGTGGCGGCCCTGGCTCCGGACGAGCGCCGGGTGGAAACCTGGATAGACGGCGAGGCGCCCCAGCGTCAGCCCCTGCCGCTGGTTCTGGTGCCCACCACCTGCCGCGACCCCTTCATCCTGTCAGGTGGCCTGATTCTTGGCGACGCCCGCAACCGGCAGGCCGCTTTCCTGCAGGCCCGCCGAGGCATAGAAAGCGCCGTTATCCTGGATCCCAATGTCATGTCGGCCATGAGCGCCAAAACCGCCGCTGCCACCATCCTGGACGGCATCATGGGCGCAGTTGAAGGCTACGCGTCGTCCAAGGAGAATTTCCTGTCAGACATGGCCCTGCGCGAGGCGGTGTCCCTGTACGTTCGCGCCTTGGACGTCATGATGGCGCGTCCGGACGATCCCCAGGCCAAGGCAGACGCCTTCAGGGCCTTTTTCATGGCTGGACTCGGGCTTGCATCGTCGTCGCCGGGCCTGGGCACGGCCGTGTCGTTTGCCATAAACGCCCGCTGGGGCGTGCCAAAGGCAAACCTGGCGGCGGTGATCCTGCCGTACCTCATGGAGTCGCTGTCGCGCTCCAAGCTGGAAAAGATCGCGTCGCTGGCCCCGCTGTTCGGCGATGTCGACGAGAGCGAGGGCGCTGCCGCCATGGCCGCCAAGGCCGTTGAGGCCATACGCACCCGCCTGGGCGTGCTCAAGATACCCAGCCGCCTCAAAGACTTTGACCTGGCCCTGGAACGCCTGGTCGAGGGAGCGGAAACCGTGCGGCGCCTGGATTTCATGAACTTCCTGCCGCGCGCCATGACCGTGGACGACGTCTTCGATTTTATCAAGACCGTATACTGAACCGCCGGCCATGATCAGCGTACCCAAACTCCTGACCCTGACCCCCAAACACGCGGCCCGCAAGGCTGCCAATACCCTGGACCTGGCAGAAGGCGCCTTCCGACGGGGCGACACCTCGTACGCCGAGTGGGTCGTTCAGCTCGGGCGGGCCTTTGCGGCCGACCAGCGCCTGCCGGCTGAGCTCCGGGGCCTGTCCAACGCTATCGCCGCGGACGCCGCGGACGCCGCGGACGCCGTACACGGCCGCTCCGCCGAGTGGTGGGCGCGTTCCTGCAATGTCCTCCGGCGGGGGCTGGAAGCATACGCCGGCCGCACTCCCGCCGACTGGGATTTTCGCGAGCCTCTGGGCCTGGCTTTGGATCCGGGTGCCCGGCGCGTATTCCCGGGCGTGCGCGCCTATCTTGAGGACCTGCGCTCTCCGTTCAACGTCGGTTCCATATTCCGCACGGCCGACGCTTTTGGCGTGGACGAACTGGTGCTGTCCGGCTTTGTGCCGGATCCCGGCCACCCCCGGGCCCAGAGGACCGCCCTGGGGGCCAGCTCCGTGGTGGCCTGGCGGCGCGGCGGCCTCGACGAGCTGGCCGGGGCTGCAGGCGACCTGGGCCCGGACGCCGTGTTCGCCCTGGAACTGCGGGGCGAGCCCATAGACAGCTTCGAGTTCCCCGCGCGCGGCCTGGCCGTGCTCGGTTCAGAGGAGCTGGGCGTGTCGCCGGAGGCCCTGGCCCTGTGCGGCAGGCGCGTCAGCATACCCATGCTCGGCGCCAAGGGCAGCCTGAACGTGGGCGTGGCCTTCGGGGTGCTGATGGACGCGTGGCGGCGCTCGCTCGCGGCCAGGGGCGTGGCACCGGAGCCGCGGGGCCCCGCTTTGGTTTGACAGGAAGCGGAAACGGCCGTACACTGACGACCATAAGATAGCCTCACCGAGGAGGGCCCTATGGCCAAGGTAGTACTCACGGACGTCACCAAGGTATACGACGGTGACGTCAAGGCGGTGGACGCCGCCAACATCGTCATTGAAGACAAGGAATTCGTGGTGTTCGTCGGCCCGTCGGGCTGCGGCAAGTCCACCACGCTCCGGATGATCGCGGGGCTTGAGGACATCAGCTCCGGCCAGATCCTCATAGACGACGAGCTGGTAAACGACGTCCCGCCCAAAGACCGGAACATTGCCATGGTGTTCCAGAACTACGCCCTGTATCCCCACATGAGCGTGTACGACAACATGGCGTTCGGCCTCAAGATCCGCAAGGTGGACAAGGCCGAGATAGACAGGCGCGTGCGCGAGGCGGCCAAGATCCTGGACATAGAGAAGTACCTGGACCGCAAGCCCAAGCAGCTGTCCGGCGGCCAGCGCCAGCGCGTGGCCGTGGGCCGCGCCATCGTCCGCAACCCAAAAGTCTTCCTCTTCGACGAGCCCCTGTCCAACCTGGACGCCAAGCTCCGCGTGCAGATGCGCGCCGAGATCATCGAGCTGCACAACCGGCTCCAGGCCACCATGATATACGTCACCCATGACCAGGTGGAGGCCATGACCATGGGCGACAAAATCGTGGTCATGAAGGACGGCGTCGTCCAGCAGATAGGCTCGCCCCTGTACCTGTACAACCATCCCATCAACAAGTTCGTGGCGGGTTTCATAGGCAGCCCGCCCATGAACTTCATCAGGGTCAAGGCCGTCTCAGAGGGCGGCTCGGTGGTACTGGACGAGGGCTCCTGCCGCCTGAAACCCGCCTCCGAGCACATGGACGCCCTCAAGCCCTACGTGGGCAAGGAACTGGTGTTCGGCATCAGGCCGGAGGACCTGCCGTACGACGAGAAGGGCGCGTCGTCGTCCATCAAGACCAAGATCAGCGTGGTCGAGCCGCTTGGCGCCGAGATCCACCTGTGGGCCCAGACCAGCGCCCACCAGGTAGTGTCCAGGGTGCCGCCCCACCACCATTTCCGCATAGGCGACGACGTGGCCTTTGCCCCCGTCATGGACAAGGCCCGCTATTTTGACGCGGACACCGAGGAGTCCATTCTGCCCGTGGACCGCGTGGAACCCAACAAGGCCTGAGCCCGGGTTGCCGGGACCAGGGGCTCCGTCCTTGCGGGGGCGGAGCCCTTCCTGTATAGTAGGCATATGGGCGCTTACGCGAACGCTTCCGCATCCCAACTGATCCAGCGCATAGACGCAATCGAACGCGAGACCGAGGCCATGTACCTCGAGCTTGCGGCCCTCTTTCCCGCCATCAAACAGGGCGTTGACGAGAGCGCCCGAAACGCGGAGACGGCCATCAAGTCCATCATGACCGGCTACCGTTCGGGGGCCAGCGCGGAGGCGGCCAAGCGCCGCAAGGCCGAGTTCCTAGAGGACGCCCTCCGCTTTTTCGAGTCCGCGTCAAAAGTCGAGACGGCATTTCTGTCCGGCATAGAAACCAACATCGAGAGCCTCGGGCGCCTGGACGACATCATAGACCGCATACGCGCCGACTCCGAGGAGATGGAAATCGTGTCCCTGAACGCCATGACCGTGGCGTTCAAGTCGGGCGCCGCCGGCCGGGCCTTCTCCGTGATCACCGACGAGCTCAAAAAGCTGGCTGGGCGCACCATACAGCACGCGGACGACTTGTCCCGCGCCGGGGCCATGCTCATGACGGAGCTGGCCACGCTCAGGGTTACGCTGGGCGAGCTAGCGCAGAAGCAGGAAGCCTTCTTTGCGGCTGTGCGCGATGCCCTGGAATCGGGCTTTGAGTCTTTGGACCAGGACGTGCTGGAAGTTGCCGGTTGGCTCCGCTCGCTTGCGCGGGACGCGCAGACCGTGCGCGAGCCCGTGGCTGGCGTCATGCAGGGCGTCCAGGTGCAGGACATCATCCGCCAGTCCCTGGACCACGTGCGCCTGGCCCTGGACGCCGTGGCCGGTTCTGAGGACAAATACGACGCCGCCGAGGAACGCATGTTCTTGGCGGAGATCACCAGGCTGTCGTCGGAACTGGTGGGCGATATCCAGGCCAAGGCTGCGGCCAGCTACGACAAGCTCCAGGACGAGCTGGCGTCCATACTCGGCATCATGGAGCGGGTTGAGGACAAGCGCGCCCAACCGCCGTCCGGCGCGGAGGACGACGGGTCCGGCATGGATTTCGACGCCCTTGCCGCGGCATACCTGGACGCCAAGGCCAGCGCGTCAAATTACGCCGGCTCCGTTGTGGCAGGGGTCAACAAGCTGGGCGAGCGCTTCAAGGCCGTGGACGCCATCCTGTCGCGCTTCCGCAACATCGTCACGGCGTCGCGCATAGAAACAGCGCGGAACAAGGCCCTGGCCATCGTGTCCAACACCGTGCTGGGCATGATGGAGCTGACCGAGCGCCTGGCCCAGGACATAGCCGCCGCAGGCGGCATCACGCGGGGCTTCTCCAAGGGCCTGGCTCACGGCGTGGCCGAGTACCTGAGCACCAGCGACGCGGGCAAGGCCATGATGAAGGACGGCATCGAGCGATTGCGCCAGGAGTTTACCCGCCTGGGCGAGTCAAAGCGCCAGCTACGGGACGCGGAGTCGTCGTTCCGGCCCTTTACCGACGACTTTGTGACGGCGGTCACCACGGCGTCCGAGACGGCCGGCCGCATCAACGAACTGATAGAGGACCTGTCAGCCATGAAGGGCGAGCTGGCGGATCGGTCGGCGTCGCTGTCGGACGAGGACCAGTCCACGGGATCCATCCGCGACCAGCGCCTGAAGGACATCATCGACCGCTTTACCATATTCACGCACAAGGAGACGGCGTCCCGGCTGGCCGGCATGGAGTCGGACCTGGACGCCCAGGCTGCGGAAAGCGGTGATGTCACGCTGTTCTAGCGTGCGGCCGCCATGTTCACCCTGTCGTACCCCGGCTCCCGGCGGGCCGTGCTGACCATACACCCCGGCGAATACCTGGTCTCGGGCGACGACGTGCTCATAGCCACCGTGCTGGGTTCCTGCGTGTCCGTTTCCCTGTACGACCCGAGGCGCTCCGTGGGCGGGCTCAACCATTTCATGCTGCCGGAATCCCTGAACGGCAAGGACCTGGCCCACTCGGAGCCAGCCAAATACGGGATGTACGCCATCGAGCTTCTGTACAACGATTTCCTCAAGGGCGGCTCGCGCAAGGCGGACCTGGAAGCCAAGGTGTTCGGGGGCGCGTCGATACTGGGCCTGTCCTCGGGACCAAAAAAAATAGCCGCGGCCAACGTGGACTTTGCCCTGGACTACCTGGAGCGCGAGGGCATACGCGTGGCCGCTTCGGACACGGGCGGCTCCCGGCCGCGGAAAATTTTCCTTGAGGTGCGTACAGGCAGGGTGCTCAGGAAATTCCTGGGCGGCGTGTCTGCCCTGACCCTCTCACGGAAAGAGGACGACTACCTTGCCGCCCTCAGGTCCATGGACGAGCCGCCGGTGAGCATTTTCCGCGACCGGTCCCCGCCGCCCGACGCCTGACCCTCAGGCGCCTGATGCCTGGGGCAGGTACACCCTGGAGCCCTCGGGCACCGATTCCGTCAGCCACACGTTGCCGCCAATCACGCTGCCCGAGCCTATGACCGTGTCGCCGCCAAGGATGGTGGCCCCGGAGTAGATGGTCACGTCGTCGCCTATGGTCGGGTGGCGCTTCACATCCGCCGACGCCTTGCGCACGCTCAGGGCGCCCAGGGTAACGCCCTGGTACACCTTGACGTTGCGGCCTATCACCGTGGTCTCGCCTATGACCACCCCGGTGCCGTGGTCTATGAAGAAACGCTCGCCTATGGCAGCGCCCGGGTGGATGTCTATGCCGGTGCGCGAGTGCACGTATTCGCTCATCATGCGCGGGATCAGGGGCACGGAGCGCTTCCACAGGAAATTGGCAAAACGGTGCACAGCCACCGCCTCAAGGCCCGGGTAGGACAGGATCACCTCTTCCACGGACTTGGCCGCGGGGTCACCGTCAAAGCAGGCCTGCACGTCGGTCATCAGCGTGGCGCGTATGGCCGGCAGGGACTCGAACAGGCTGTCCACTATGTCCTTGGCTTCCATCAGGCAGGCGGCCGGGCAGCCTGAGCGCCCGGCGTGGCGGTACGCGTACTCAAGGCTCCGGGCCGTTTCCCGAATGAGCTCCCCGGCCAACCGGTGGGCCAGCTGGCCTATCACGTGGGGCAGGCTCGCGTCGTCTATCTGGTCCTCGCGCCGGTAACCGGGAAAGGCCAGGGTTTCCAGGCCGGCGACGATGGAGTGCACGGCTTCCTTGGACGGCAGGTTGCTGCCGCCCCGGTGGTTGACGCCACCCGACGCTTCGTACGAGCGAATCAGGGTGTCCAGGGCGTCCGTGAATCGTTTCATCGGAACAAGGTACGCAGGAAGGGGTGCCCACGGAAAGGCCCCGGCCGGAAGAATCTGTCCAGGCGCGGCGCTGCGTCCGACACGGCCTTTCTGCCCATGGCCAGGGCGTCGGCGGCCTGGTCAAAACCGAATATCGGCACCGGCCCCTCGATGGGCAGGTAGAGGCTGGCCTGGTCCTGGGGCCTGCCCTGGGCCTTCTCGGAGGCCACGTCGTAGCAACGGAGGAGCACGGACAGGCCGTTCTTCATGCGCTCGGGCTCCAGGGGCGGGAAGGTCGACACGTCGGAGGCCAGGACCCTTTTGTACCCGCGGGCCAGGGCGGCGCGGACGGGCAGATTGTCAACAATGCCTCCGTCGGCGTAGAGGCCGCCGTCGATGGCAACGGGGGCGAACACGCCGGGAAAGGACATGCTGGCGCGCACGGCCAGGGCCAGCGGCCCCGAGTCGAACACGCGCTCCCGCCCGCTGACCAGGTCCACGGCCACGCAGGCAAAGGGCGTGTCCAGGTCCTCAAAGCGTCGCCCCTCGAACAGGCGCTCAAGCTCGGCCAGGACCCGCTCGCCCGAATCCAGGCCGCGCTTCATGGCCAGCACGCCCAGGGCCGTGCCGGCCTGCAGGACCCTGGACAGGGCAAAGTCCGGCAGGCGGAACGCAGGATTCTCCATGTAGCGCTTTATGTCAAAGCCGAGCGCGTAGCGCTCCATGCGCTCGCCGTCCCAGCCGCAGGCATACAGGGCGCCGACTATGGCGCCCATGGACGTGCCCGCCACCAGGCCGGGCCTCGGCGCGCCCCTGCGCTCGAGCTCGGAAAGGAGCCCTATGTGGGCAAGGCCCCGGGCCCCGCCGCCTGACAGGACCAGGGCCCATTTCATGCGACGCTCGCCTCCAGCCCCTTGGGATCGTCGTGCGGCTCGCCCTTGCGCACCAGGGACATCACGGCCATGGCCACGCCCATGCACAGGGCGGCAAACACGAAGATGCCCGGGTAGCCCACGATATCTATCAGCGCGCCGGTCAGCCACGGCGCGGTAATGGCCGCGGCCTGGCTGAAGGTGTAATAGAGGCCCGTGTACACGCCTATGGTACCGAAGGACGCCATCTGCCACAGCATGGGGAACGAGTTGGTAATGATGGTGATCCAGAAGATGCCGTACAGGAACATGATGCCCATGAGCGCGTAGAAGCGGGCGCCCGAGCCCAGCGCCTCGGCCAGGGGGCTGGCCAGGTACCCGCCCACCAGCAGGATGACCACCAGCGCCAGAAGCGATATCCGGAGCGCGCGCTTGCGGCCTATGCGGTGCGCAACGTAGCCGGACGGAATGGCAAAGAGCAGCTGGGCTATGGCCACCGCCGAGGCGGGCAGGGTGGCGTTGGCGTTGCTCGTACCCAGCACCTCCACGCTGAACTTGGCTATGAAGGGCAGGATGCCCTGGTAGCCCCAGAACCAGAAGAACAGGGCTATGAGTATCCACAGCGCACTCTTGTCCTTCTCGCCCGCTATGGCCTTGAGCGACGCCACCAGGGGCACGCGCTCCTCCTTGGCCGCCGCGTCGCGGTTGCGCTCGCGCACGAAGAAGAATACCAGGAGCGTGGCCAGGACCACGCACAGGCCGGCTATGGGGAAGGGCAGGGCGTCCTTGGTGCGCCCCAGGAAGGGCAGGACCACATCCACGCCCATGAGCCTGGCCAAGCCCACCGTGCTGATGATAGCGCCGAGCGCGCCCATGGTATTGATCACGCCGTTGGCCTCCGAGCGGAATTCGCCCGGTATGGTGTCCGGCATCAGGGCGACCACGGGGCCGCGCACCGACTGCTTGAACAGGTTGAGCCCGCCCACCAGCAGTATGAGCGACACCAGCGACTCGCGCGCCGCGTAGGGTATCAGGGAGAAGGTCACCGCCGACAGCGGCAGGAGCACGATGATGAAGGGCATGCGCCTGCCTATTTTGGTCCGCGCGTTGTCCGACCACAGCGACACGAAAGGTATCAGGAACACGGCCAGCACGTTGTCCAGGGTCATGATGGCCCCGATCAGCCAGTTGGCCTTGATGTACGAGCCCAGGAAGATGGGCACATAGCTGTCGTACAGTATGTCCATGAGGCCCATGGTGAAGAACCCAAAGCCGATGAGGAAGGTCAAGCCAAGGTATGGCTTGAAGCTGCCTTTCGCGTCGCTCATAACGCCACCTCCCGATTGTCCAGAATGCGTGAGCCAACACGATAGCACGGAATCGGGCAAAAAGGTAGGAGTGATAAGGCGGGAGTTCAAGGGCGCGAAAAAAAGCTAACTTGACATCAGGAGCTACAGGTGGTATAGAAAGATAAAAGTTTGATACAGGACGAGCATAATGAAAGAAAAACGATTTATGTATACGCTGTGCTGCGCGTTCATGTTCCTTGCCCTCCCCAAGGCCGTGTCGCTGGAAGTCGATGAGGGCTACGACTACTCGATCGAGCGGTATCGGCAGGTTCTTATCAGCAAAACCATAAACAAGGATCAGCAGACGCCGATACCCGTGCTTATCCCCTTCAAAAGAACGGCTTATTTTAGAGTGCGAGGCCCCGTCCCGTTTTTCCTGAATGAGCTCATAGCCCCGGAGACTACCGTGAATACAGTGAGCGAGTATTCATCCGCCATCCGCTTGAGTTTTGATGATCCCAACATCATAACCGCAAGGGTCACGGCTGGCGTCCGCGTGGTGCAACTGGTCGTAACGCATGTACAATGGAAACGATACCCAAATGGATCAGTTAGACATACAGTCATTTCCCAGAGCGATATAGAGGCTACCGAAGGTGTCTTTATAGAAACTGAATGAAACAAACCAGGAGGTTTAGTATGCGGAAAAAGTGCTTAATGGCCCTGCTGATCGTCGGGCTTTTTGTAGGACTGGCCGGTGCATATGAGACAGACACTGCGGTAACAAAATCCTATAGTAATGGTCCGAACATGCAATGCGGTCAGGCCTATATTGAAACTTTGCCCGGCACGAGCGTTACATATTCGGAAACAGAAGAAAGAACGGCCACTTTGAGCGTGACGGGTAGCATAAGCGCTAGTTTTATTGCTGGAGAGATAGGCTTAGAATTAAGGAGCGAAGGCAGTGTGACAAAGTCTCTTACGGTCAGTGCTACCTTTAGCAATGGAAAATGTGGATATATCCGTTGGGGCTCGACTACCAGGAGCGGATCTGTGATAAAGATAACCTGGAAGAGATTTCCTGATGGATCTTCCAAGGTGATTAAAACCGAGAACGGTTCGGCATCTGGAACTCGGGGAAAATATGTAAGGATAACCAGAAGCTGATGTATGCCCTCTCGCAATCCAGCGTGAGCTAGGAGAGGCAGCTGCCCTACACCTTCGGTTTGCCTCTGTTGGCATCTTCTCTTCCCATGGTTTGATCTAATTAGCGTAGGAAATGGCATCGACTTGGAGAGCCTGCGCGGCGCATGCCGCCCAAGCTACCTCAATTCATTAGATTGGAGGGATATGAAACGTTTAGCGCTTTCCTTGCTAGCTGTGATCGTTTTAGTGGCAGCCATCATTCTGGTTTTCACCTCCCGTGGCGGGGAGGCCGCGCGTACCGAGCTGGGCCACGCCAGGCAGGCTTTTTTCAGGCATGTCGGCACGTATTGGTCCGGGGCAACTCCCTCAAACGAAGAAATTTCTCTCTATCTGCTCGACTCGCCCGGCATCACAGAATTTTCCCAGTACTCGAACATAAACGCGGCCGAGTTCGTTGAATCGTCAAGCAGAAGGACCATTCCCCTGACCCGCACGGCATTTGAGCGTGATGGAGATTACGCTGACGATATCGCCGCCAACGCTCTGACCAATTGGATCCCAAATGATACAAGCGGTTTGGTGTACAGGGTTCTCACCTATAGCTTTGAACTGGATCCAACTTATGACGGTTTGGTGGCAGACAGCATCAGGGTAAGCTTTATAGATGGAGTTACGGAAGACTATCCCATTGGTTCGATACGGTTCAGGTATGTTAGGAACGACCTTGACATGTACACCATACAGACATTCGTAGATCCTGCTATGGGCGACTTGGTCTTGCCTGAGGGTAGGTTCCATCAGGGGGACTATCCTGGTGGCCGTCTGCTCTATGGCTTCATGTTCGGTATAGCATTTGACCCCGAGACCGACGCCGAGAAACGAGTCGTGGACGCGGACATGGGGATACCAGGCGTATACGTGGACTGGATGTCGCCTATCTCTCTCAATGACGGGAGGATACTCACGAGTCCGGAGCTGGAGGAATTTCGTAAAGAGCGTGGCCCCGCCGACGATGATCCCCTAAGCTTGTTTTATGGAAAAGTCAATGCTTTGCGCGCCGACGAAGGCCGGCACTTCCCGGAGTACCAGCATACCCCCAGGGTCGGCTCGATGCCGCCGCCGGAATTCAAGCCCCTCGGCATGGCCGACTGCGCGCCAAGCGGCTTGAGTACTGGGGCTATGGCGCTGGAGAGAGCGTATCCGCTGTATTATGACCCTGAAGCGGATTTTACCAACACCTGCCTCATCATTCAGCCCATGCTTATTGTGGAGAATGAGGGCCGGCGCATGTTCACGGCATTAAACTCGCCTCCGGAGATCCTGCCGCCCTGCAAGCTTGAAGATGTTCCCGGCCTGCTTGAGGCGCAAAATCCATGAGCCTGGTCATCGACACGCTCAGGAAGGCCTATGACCGAAGATCGCCCGTGCTCAAAGGCTTGTCGCTTGAAATAGGGCCGGCCAAGGCGTATGCGCTCATCGGTCCCAATGGGGCGGGCAAGTCCACCACCATCAAGGCCATTATCGGATCAATCACTGTGGATTCCGGCAGCGTGCGCTTTGCCGGCATGCATCTGGGCCAGCTCAAGAAACGGCGGGGACTTTCCTACCTGCCCGAGGTGCTGGCCCCGCCAAGGAACCTGGCGCTCAGTGAGTACCTGGACGCCATGGCCGAACTGAAAGGCTTGGCTGCAGGAGCGGCCAAAACCGAATACACGCGCATGGCCGGAGAACTTGGAATCGAGGGCGCCCTGAAGGCGCGCATATCGACGTTTTCCAAGGGGATGAGGAAGAAGGCCGGATTGATCCAGGCCTTTCTCGGCAGCCCGGAACTGATCATACTGGATGAACCCACGTCCGACCTGGACCCGGTCGCGCGCAGGGTAGCCCTGGATATGGTCAAGGCCAAACTGGAAGCCGGCAGTGCCGTGCTTATGACCTCCCACATCCTTACGGATCTGGAGCGCGTATGCCACAAAGCGGGACTGCTCAAGGACGGGGTCGTATCCAATGAGATAGTCGTGGGCGACTACAAGCGCGCGAGCCGAAACGCCACCGTGACGCTGGAGCGACGCGGCGGTTCAGAAACTGAGAAATTGGAGTGCCTGAAGCTGGGCGGACCCGAGGTCAGGCTCGATGGGGCTTACAGGCTGGCAGACGTCGATTATGCGACGGCGGATCTTGAGGACTGGTACCATGCCGGACTGGGTGAGAGGGGGGTGCGGCCATGACGCCGAACTTGAGCTACCGCCTACGGCGGCTCGTCAACGATCCGGTTTTCCTTGGTTTCATAATCGGTGGCCTTGTCGTCCTCAATCTTTCGTTCTTCGGCTCCGGAGTGCCCGAGGCCATGAACCTCCGGATGTCCGACTACCGGAAGGCGGTCACGTTCTGGTCGGCCATTGAAAAGGTGGCCAGAATCGTCCTGCCGCTGTTTTCCATGTATCTGGGCGTCCGGCTTGTGGGGCCGGAACTGCCCGGCGGCCATTTCTACGTCGAGTTGGCGCATGTGGAGCGTAAGGGCACGGTGTTCTGGAACCACCTGCGCGTCGCCCTAACGGCTCTCCTGGGTTTTCTTGCCTTGGTCTTTGTCAACGTATGGTTGTTCAATGTGATTTTCAAGGTGCCCGGTAGCGCGCGAAATATGATCGAGTTTATGGTGGGCTACACGTCCCAGTCGTTGGCCTATCTGTCGGTCGGCTTGATTGCAAGCACCCTCATGTACGGATGGTCGGGCCTTGCGCTGTGCCTGGCGGCCTTTGTGGCCGGCGATGTCGTGAATATGGGGGAAGTGCCGTTCCTGTACGTAAGGGCGCGCTTACCCTCCATAGTCCGGGGGCCGTTGATGTTCGTCCTCCCGACGAACGGCGCCATTATCAAAATTGACAACCCCGAGTTGGCGCAAAGGATACCGGCCTTTATCTTCCGCATGGGCGTGCCCTATTTCCTATACCAGATCGTGTGGTCGACAGGCGTGGCAGCTCTGGCGTTACGGATCATGAAGCGCAAGGATTACTGAGCCGGCCGAATGCGACGTACCGATACGGCATCCGGCACGGCTTTTAAAAAACAGCGGCCGTCCCCAGAAAAGGGCGGCCGCCGGGTCTCACTATTTTAATGTGTCCGGATACGTGGACGGGCGCTAGGCGCTGAGCTCGGCTATGTAGCCCGTGCGCACGCAGGTGTCGAACAGCTCGCGCGTCATGAATTCCTCGCTCACGTCGTCCCAGTCGTCGCGGTGCCGCACGATGCGCACGATAAAGCCGTCCTCGACCTCGTCCACGAGTTCCAGGAGGGAGGACGCGCCGACCGCGCTCTTAATGGAAAACATCTTCATGGTTCCTCCTTGGCTTAGGCCCTAGCGGTGTAAGCCGGGGCGGCCTGTATCGCCGCCCTACCTCCATTGTCGGCGTGGCGCGGCTTGGGATTGAGGGCCAGGCCCGCCTTGTCCAGGCACAGCCCGGGACGCTACACTGGAACGTACACGCACAGGAAAGGCGGAACGATGAACGAACTATTCATAGGCTTCACGTCCATAGGCTGGCAGGAAGCGGTCATGTACGCCGTGGGCATCACCCTGATCGTCCTGGCCATCGTGAAGGAATACGAGCCCATGCTGCTCCTGCCCATAGGCTTTGGGGCCATCTTGGTCAACCTGCCGCTGGCCGTGGCCTGGTCGCATGACGGGCACGCTGGCTTCCTTCAGATACTGTACGAGGGCGGCATCGCCAACGAGCTCTTTCCCATCCTGATTTTCATAGCGGTGGGGGCGATGATAGACTTCGGGCCGCTGTTCAAGAACCCGTTTATGATTTTCTTCGGGGCGGCGGCGCAGTTTGGCATCTTTGCCACCATGATCCTGGCCACCTTCTTCTTTGACGACCTCAAGCTGGCCGCCAGCATAGGCATCATAGGCGCGGCAGACGGGCCAACGGCCATATACGTGGCCAACAAGTTTGCCAGAACCTACCTGGGACCCATATCGGTGGCCGCCTATTCATACATGGCCCTGGTGCCCCTCATCCAGCCGCCGGTGATACGACTCCTCACCACGCGCAAGGAACGCACCATCCACATGACCTACCACGAGTCGGGCGTGCCCAAATGGCTGCGCGTGATGTTCCCCATAGCGGTTACCATGATAGCCGGCATCGTGGCGCCCATATCCGTGCCGCTTGTGGGATCCCTTATGTTCGGGAACCTGATCCGTGAGTCCGGCGTGCTCGAGCGCCTGTCCAAGGCGGCCCAGAACGAGCTAGCCAACCTGGTCACCCTGCTCCTGGGCATAGCCATAGGCTCAAGCATGAAGGCCGCCGACTTTCTGAACGGCACCACGCTCCTCATCCTGGGCATGGGCCTTGTGGCCTTTGTCTTCGACACCGCGGGCGGGGTGCTCTTTGCCAAGCTGATCAACCTCTTCCTGCCCGCCGGCCGCAAGGTCAATCCAATGATCGGTGCCTGCGGCATATCAGCGTTCCCCATGTCCGGCCGCGTGGTCCAGAAGATGGCCGCGGAGGAGGAGCGGGGCAACATCATCCTGATGCACGCCATGGGCGCCAACGTGTCCGGCCAGCTGGGCTCGATCATAGCCGGCGGCATGGTCCTGGCCCTGGTGCCGCTCCTGGTAGGATGAAAGGAAACGACGATGGAAAACCTGATTGATTCCGCGCGCGGCGCGGGGGATACCATGCAAGCCCTGTTCGTCAGCGCCGGCGGCCTCATAGGCGTGTTCGCCACCCTGACCGTGTTCTTCCTGATCATCTGGCTGGCCGACAAGCTCGGCGGGAGAAAACAGGGCGGCTGAGCTATCGCCCGTCTTGCGGCGAAACCGCTTGCATGTTTCTGTTGACAGAATAGGGATGCCGTCGTACCCTGAACCTGGGCCGGCGTCCTTCCTGGCGGGGGAGGAAGACGATGCCAGCCTCCTTCCAGGATCGAGGGTTGAACCTCCTTAAGGGATTCCCCCCGGCCGTCCGTGCTCCCGCGCGGACGGTTTTTTTATGCCCTTCACGGCAAACTGAAGCCAGATACAAAAAGGCGGCCCCCAAAGGGGCCGCCAGGAAAGCTTTGGACGTGGGCGCTATCAGGGAACAGTGAACATGAAGATGTCCACGTCGGTTGATGCGCTTCCGCCAACCAGGTTCGCGCCAAAAGGCGTGCCGAGATCGAACTCTCCCTTATCTAAAGCCTCCGCGTAGGTGCCGTCGGCCTCATGGCTGTCATTGTCCGAGGAAAGGCGAGCGCCATCGACCGCGTTGGCCTCGGTGATGGGCGAGAAACCAATCTGGATGGCGTAGTTGCCGCCGCGCTGGTTGTAGGGCGCGATCTCCACAAAGTAGGTCTTGCCGCTCACCACCTCTGCCGACAGGGTGTCCAGGTAATCCTGATCCACGTCCGTGACGTAGATGTACTTTTCTTCCTCCGTTCCGCCGGCGGGATTGTACTCGTATAGGGTGAGCATGGTGTCGGTAGCGTCCTCGCCGGCATTGTAAGCCAGGTTCGGCACGGTGCAGACGAAGAGTATGGTTTTGTCGTAGCTGAAGGCCGCGGTCTGGTCAGCGGTGCCGTCCAGGGTCACGATTTGGGACTGGAGCTCTCCCTCGTAGTTGACCTTGAGTGTGTAGGTTCCGGCAGTGAGTCCCCGGAATTCCACCGAGCCGTCAGTGCCGTTGGTCATGCCCAGGGCGATGAATTGGCCGAGCGAGTCGTACAAGCTGACCGTGGCGCCGACTATGCGTTTCTGGAATTCGGCGATCCCCGAGTCGTAGGCAGCGCTGATATTCTCAACCGTGGCCACGATCTTGGTGTTCAGGTAGTGGGAATTGTCTGCGGGTAAACCGGTCCCCGTCCTCACCATGGTGGCGGCATCCAGGACGTTGACGCGGCCGTAGCCGAAGTCCTCGTCAAAGCCGGCCGCGCCGAGATCGTCGGCGGTCAGCTCGAGCACGCGCTTGACCTGGTAGGGGGTCAGCGTCGGGTCGAAGGAGAGGAGGTACCCGACCATGCCGGTGACGAAAGGCGTGGCCATGGACGTGCCGCTCATCCACTGGTACTCGGTCTGGCGGACGACATTGCCCCAGGGGTCGCCGTTCCAGTACGCGCTGCCGTTGCCCGTGCTGATGATATCGTAGCCGGGGGCGGACACGCTGATCCAGTGGCCGGTGTTGGAGAAGTGGACCTTCTCGTCCTTGCCGTTGGTGGCGCCTACGGCCACGACGCCCTGGTACGAGGCGGGGAACTGGCCCATGCGCATGCCGTCGTTGCCCATAGCCACGATGGGAAGGACGCCCCGGGTCAGAGCGTAGTTGATCATCTCGAGCTCGAAGGAGCCCGCGTAAGAGCCGCCGAGCGACATGTTCACGGGTATGGTCGCCTGGGTTACGCCGTTGGCCACCTTCCAGTCGGCTAGGTCGGCCAGGCCGTAATACACGGACCAGTCCGAGCCGGAACCGCTGTCCGCGTCGGCGAAGCACTTGTAGGAGATCAGCTTGACGTTCTTCCACGCCACGCCTGCCACGCCGACGCCGTTGTCGCCGCGTGCGGCTATGGTGCCGGAGACGTGGGTGCCGTGGGCCTGGTCATCCCAGTTCTCGCCGCTGGGCACGGTCACGTGGTCGACGCCATCGCCGACCCAGGTCATGGTGCCGTCGGCGGCCTTTATGAAGGCGCTCTTGGCGTACTCGACGATGGACACGTCCTGGGTGGTCGGGTTCTCGTCGTCGTCGTACCAGAAGTCTTCATGGGCCATGTTGATGCCGGTGTCGATGACGCCGACGTACACCTCGTTGGTCCCGTAGCCATTGCCGCCGTCGGCAACGGCTTTGTAGGAATCCAGGGCCTGGGTGATGGCCAGCGAGTATTCGCTGGACTGGGCGCGCGGGTCGTCCGCAAGGTCGCCGCTGGTCAGGGACCGGGCGCTTGCATTTTCAACTACCGGAAGAACGCGCTTGGAAACAAGTTCGGGCTCCGCGTAGGCCACGCCACGCTGGTAGCGCAAGCGGCTGATGAGCTGGGCAACGCCCGTGGTTTTGTAGAGGCGCCAGTAGGTGCCAGGAGCGTTCCGCAGCGTGAACGAGCCGGCCACTTCGGCGCCGAGGGCCTCGAAGCGGGACACGTCGAAACCGTCATCGGTCTTGACGATGACGTAGCCGTAATTGACCCACTCGTTGTTGTAGAGCTCGAGATCTGCGGCCTTGGTGGGCGCCACCTTGACCACGTTGAGGCCGGCTTCCTCGGCGGGCCCCATGGCGGGGGCCTGCAGGAAGGGCAAACCGCAGCTCCCCAGCAGGAGCGCGGCGGCCAGGATTACTAGCAGTTTCTTCATCTTGTTTGCTCCTTTTCCTTACGGGGCGACCGCGGCCACGACTTCGAAGCGGCCATTTGAGGTATTGGCGCCTTCCGAATACCCATCGGCGTAGGACTTGGCGATTCCGCCAGTGTAGGCTTTCTCGAACCAAGCGGGATGGCCGCCGGACAGGTCGCCTATGATGTCCCACTCGTAGACTGCGCCATCGGTGTACTGGATGGGCGCGCCGTTTACCAAGTTGGTCTGGTTGATGAAGGCCACGTATCCACCGTAAAGGAAGGTGATGGTTCCTCCGGTGTAGTCGAAAATGCTTCCGCTCGATCCAAGATTGAGCCAGCTGCCGGTATACGCGTTCAGCGCCTCGAAATTGGAGGTTGAGAAGTTGAAGCGGAACTTGCCGTAGTAGGCGTAGGGACCGGCCTTCTCGTTGACCGTCAGGGCGAAGTAGAAGAAATCGGACTCGGTCGCGTTCCACAGCGATGTGTCGCTGATGGAGAAGGAGTACTCCGGGCCATAGGGATAGCCGCTTCCGTCCTCGCCGAACGAGGCGGTGCTCCGGTTGGCTGGGCCAACCAGGCTGGCCGAGAAGGGCGCCATGACCTTGGACGTGGCCACCGATGATTTTACTGTATGGGAAGCGTCGGTGTAGGCCACGATCATGTACTCGTAGGTAACACCGGCTTCTAGGCCGCTGTCGCTGTCGAACATCGAGTGGGTGCCGGATGAGCCAGTGGAAAGAGCGCCATACATGGTGGCGCCGACCTTTTTGAAGCTCGTCTGGCCAGCTTCTCTGCGGTAGAGGTCAAAGCCACGGATGGCCACGTTGGCGGGCGTGGTAGCGCCGTCTGTCAGCTTGAAGCTGATCTGGGCGCGGTAGGAGACGTCATGACCTTCATAGGGATCCAGGGCCTGGATGGAGTTCCCCGGGTCCTTGCTGAAGAAGCCGCGGCTGACCGGGTAAGCCCTAAGATCCGCAAGCAGATCGGAGAATACCGCTTCGGATACGTCAGCTCCAGAAGAACCATTGGCTTCCATGATTACCGGGATGCGGGTCTCGGCTCGGTTGTTGGCCACATCGTAGGCAACCAGCACCAAATCGTGCTCACCGGCCGGGTATTCGCCGCCGCTCAGGTCGACAAGATATAGGTTGACGTATTTCCCAGCATCAGTGTCAAAGTACGGATCCATGAGCATGATGGCGTCCATGCCATTGAGGGAGCTTGGGGCGTAGTCGAAGTCAGCCTTCACGCCGAAACCGGACCAAGCCGTGGCCTCCGTGGCCGAATCGGAGAGGATCGCCACGAGGATGTACGTGGTACCGGCCGTATTCAGCTGTTGCCCGGCCACCAAGGTGGCGGCGTCGGTGAAATCATCGAGCCTGGAAAGCGAAATATCATCGAATAGGGGGGCCGTCGCGGGCCTCGTGATCATGCCCAGCTTCTGCTGGATCATGGTGACATCATTGCCGCCGAGCGGGCTGACATAGTAGTTCTGGAGAGAGGAGGCGGCGTACCCAGCTTGCTGAACCTCGAACGTATATAAGGCATCCGGTTCAAGGTTCACAACAGCTGAACCACCGGTAACAGTCGTTGTATCTACGATAGCCCCAAGGCTATCATATGCCGTAAGGGTGGAACCGCTTACCGTGGCTCCGTCCACGCTTTCGGCCACCAGGAACGAGACGGGAACAAGCTCGCTGTCGGCCTTGTCCACGAAAAGCGTGTATCCAGAGGTGTTGCCGGCTTCCGCCGTTACGACTACTGATACCATGGTGCGGTCGGTATCGAGGGCAACCTCCAGCTCGCTACCGGCCTGGCCGTTTATGGCTATCGAAGCTTTGCTGCTCTCGGCCGTGGCCGTAACGATAATGGTGGCTTGGTCGTAGCGCACGCCCACATCGTATACGGTAGTGGTGGTGACAAAGCCGGGCGAGAGGCGTCCGGCATTCACGGCTAGAGTGCCGAGATTGGCATTCATGTCCTTGACCGGATCTGTTGGCTGAGGGCATCCGACCAGCGCCAGTGCGGCGACGGCCAGGATGAGAATGGATGGCATTCTCTTCACGTTTTTCCTCCTCGGGAAGGGTTAAGGGATAAAAACTTTGCCCGTGGTACGGCTGAAAATTTCAGCTGTCAAATGAAATCTGGAAGGCGAACGACAATTCGGTTACAAAACCGGTTAAGGAGCGTTGTTTTACCCGAACACGGTTTTTGGAGGTGGCGGGAGTCGACCCTCCGCGGCGGCGCCATCATGGCGCCTTGCTACGGGCCGGGGCGTTCGCTGACGCGGTCATCCTTGACCGCTTTTCCTCGCCTTCGCTCGGCGCTCACGCCCGTTCGACTCCCGCCACCTCAGATAAAAAACCGAGCACCCCAATCAGGGGCGCTCGGTTTTTTGGAGGTGGCGGGAGTCGAACCCGCGTCCTGAAACGCGAAACGAGGGCGTCTACAGGTTTAGGCGGCTTTTAAGGTTGTCGGGAAGTGGAGGGCGAACCGCCGCGCGGCCACTTCCGTATCCCGCTGGTTGTCCCCCACGTCCCGCGGGCTGGGCGTGGGGCAAGTCCCGGTTGGGTTGCAGGCCGTCATGGCGCTCGGAACAGCGCGCCATGGGGCCCGTCGTCATCGGTGCTTACGCAGCGAGGGCGAAATTGCCGTTGTCGTTGGCAATTAAGGTTTTGCCGCTGAGTAGGAGTACGGCACTCCACCTGCGACCCACGATCCGGACCGTGCCAGTCGAAACCGGGGCACCCCCAAGGGATAAAAAGGTAGCCTCTAAAACCTTCAGTTTTTAGAGGGTGACCTTAGAAAACCGAGCGTTTTCAGCCGAAAACGCTGGGAAACAATAATAACCATAGGGTTATTATTGCTTCCCTAAATGTACCGCCCCGGGGACGGGGCGGTCAAGCGTGCGGGAGCGGTCCTCGGTTCAGTTCTCGAAGGCCACGATGACGTCGTAGCCGGTGACCGGGACGGCCAGGACGATAAACGGGCTGGTCAGGGCCTGGGTAACCATCATGCCGGGCTTGGGAGCGTTGTTTGTAAGGACGACGCGCACGCGGCCGTCGGACAGGGTTTCGGCCCTGAGCACGCTGACTGAGTATCCGCCGGTTTTCCTGCGCCCCATGAAGGAGGCGACCACCGCGTTGTTCTCAAAGTCCACCTCGGGGGTGGGCGACGAAGCGACGCTCATCCACAGGGATACAAAGGCATCCTGGTTGCGGATGACCAGGGTTGATTCCTCCTCGGTCCGGGCGTTCTGCCCGGAGAGGAGGACACGGGTTTCAACGGTTCCGGTCACGGTGGGAGCCTCCAGGGAAGAGCCCGTAGCCGTGTCGGCAGCCGGTTCGCCCTGCTCGGGAGCACCGACGCAGGCGGCGAACAACAGGGCCGAGGCTGCGACGGCTTTGATGAGTCTGTAGTTCATGCCGACTACTATACGGCCTGTCAGCCCCCTGACGCAAGCTCGCTGACGGCCAGGCGCACGGCATCCGATTCCTGGTCCGCCCTGGCTATCAGGCCCTCCAGGCGGGCCATGGACTCGGCTGCTGCCGCGCTGGCTTCCTGGATGCGTTCCGTGTCCGCGGCCAGGCGCGACGCCACCGAGCGGGCTGCGGATACGCGCTTCTCGGCTTCCGTCTGCTCGGACTCGATGCGCCGGGACCCGTCCCTGACCTTGACGGACGTGTCAGACAGGTTGCGCATGGCTTGGTCTATGTCCCGGCCGCCAGCTACCAGTTCCTCAACCGAGCGGAGGATTTCCTCAAAGGCGTCAGCCACGCGGCGGATTTCCGCTCCTATCTCGTTCATCGACCTGTCCACGTTCTTGACGTGGCCCTCCGTCGAGCTCACGGCGTCCATGATGCGGTGGAGGTCGCGGGCTATGGCTCCGGCGTTGTCGGCGGACGACTCGGCCAGGGTGCGTATCTCGTTGGCAACCACGGCAAAGCCCTTGCCGGAGTCCCCGGCGTGGGCGGCCTCTATGGCGGCGTTCATGGACAAGAGGTTGGTGCGGTCGGCTATCTCGCTCACCACCTCGATGACGTTGAGGAGGGCGCCTATGTCCTTGACCGTGGTCTCAAAGGCCCTGCCCAGTTCGTCCACGGACGAGCGGCCGGTGTCCGCAACGCCCAAGAGCCGCAGGGCGGCGTCTTTCTTCTGCACGGTCAGCTTGGACACGCTGTCCAGGCTGGCCGCCATCTGGTGGACGGCCGCGCTCGACTCCACGGCCACTGCGTTCTGGTCGTCCACCAGCCCGGAGAACTCGCGGGCAAGCTCCGAACTCCTCCTGACGGCGTCCAGTATGGCTCCCATGTCCGAGTCCAGGGCCGTGGTCGCTTCTTTCGAGTCGCGCACCTGGGCCTCTATGCGCTCGTTCTCGGCTTTGGTGCCTGCGTACAGCTGGCGGACGGCCTCGGTGGCTTCCTTCTGGGCCGTGGACGAGCCGGCTATGTCCGCGGCCTTGCCTATGTTCGTCTGCACCAGCTTCAGGGTGGCGTCCATGGACCTCAAGACCCGCGTTTCCATCACGGACACCAGCACGCAGAACGCGGATGTAACGCCGAAGAAGATCGTCGCTATGATCAAGGGTTCCCATGGCGACTCGCCTGCCGCGTTGGGCAGTATCCGGACCAGCACCACGGTGTAGGCCGACAGGAGCCCGAACGCGCTCGCGCCCAGGGGGTAGAGGGCCCGGTCGCCCAGAAGCAGGGCGGCTATGGGTATGGGCACCATGTAAAAGAAGGCCTGGTAGGTTTTATGCACCGACGGCTCTTTAAGGACCAGCCCCAGGGTAAGGGTGGCCAGGGAAGCAATGCCCAGGATCAACAAACTGGCCGGGCGGTATTTCCCTGTATAAAGGAGGATGAGCGACGACACCATGCACAGGAGCAGGAAGGCTTCCACCCCCGCCACGACCCAGTCGCTGGACAGCACGTCCATGATCAGGGCGGCTGCGGCACCGCACATGATGACCAGGGCGACCACGCGGACGCCGGGCGCCTTGTGCCGTACCACCACGTCAGCGTCTTTGTACACGTCGACAAGTTTCATGCCAGAAAGTGTAGGCGCGGGCCTCGGTTAACGCAAATTCACCTCGTGGCGGGCGGAAGACCCGGCTGGCCACTTGCGTGGGCCCGGTCTATGACGCAGCCGCCCAGCACAAAGCCGTCCTGGTCGTAGAAAACGGCCGACTGGCCCGGCGCCAGGGCGCGTTGGGGTTCGTCAAAGCGCACGGATGCAGACCCGCCCCGTACCAGTACCGTGGACGCCGCCGGCTTGTGGTTCTGTCGTATGCGCACCCAGGCGCGCAGTTCCGTTCCGTCCAGGCGCCGGTCAGTCAGCACGGCGTCCGAGCCATCCAGACCGGGGGCGTAGAGGCTGGCGTCGTCGGCCACGACCACGCGGTTTTGCGCCGGATCCAGGGCGGCCACGTACATGGGCCGCGGCCCCAGGCTGGTGCCTATGCCACGGCGCTGGCCTATGGTGTAGTGTCCCAAACCTTTGTGGCGACCGAGCACGCGGCCGCTTGCGTCCACTATGTCGCCGGGCTCGGTGGACCCAAGGAGTTCGCCATAGTCGCCCCCGTAGAAATCCTGGCTGTCAGCCTTGTGGGCCGCCTCGATGCCCAGGGAAGCGGCCAGGGCGCGCACGTCAGGCTTGGACATGCCGCCGAGGGGGAAGATGGTGGAGCGCAGGACGTCCGGCGGCAGGCGGTAGAGGAAGTAGCTCTGGTCCTTGGCTTCCACCAGGGCCGTGCGCAGGTGGGGCACGCCGTAGCGGTCCTCTATGCGCGCGTAATGGCCGGTGGCAAAGTAATCAAAGCACAGCCCAGCCTGCCGCGCCCGCTCCAGAAGGAGGCCGAATTTTATCTCCAGGTTGCAGCGCACGCAGGGATTGGGCGTGCGTCCGGCCAGGTATTCGGTCCGGAAATAGGTGAGGACGCGCTCCTCGTAGTCCCTGCTGAGGTCGACGACGCGGTAGGGGGCGCCGTACCGTTCGCACAGGCGGCGGGCCGCGGCTATGTCGTCTTGTTTGCCAACGCCGTAGCAGGCCGTCCCGGGAGGGGCGAGTCCGCTGTCCGCGTGTTCGTACAGCTTCATGGTCAGGCCAACCGGGCGGACGCCGGCATCGGCCAAAAGGGCCATGACCAGGGATGAATCCACGCCTCCTGAAAGGCCCACGGCAACCGTGGCGCCGCGCAGATGGGCAAGCTCGTTCACTAGCATCGGACGCCGAGCATACCCCGCTCCTGGCCCTGATGGAAAGGGGCCTCGGCTCGGTCGGAGTGCTGACTCGGACGCTGTTTTGTGCTAGTATGGTCCGCCGCGGGCGCATGCCCGCTACCCATACACATGTTCGTGGAGCCGCCGCCGATGCGCCAATCGTCGCTTATAGCCCTTTTCATACTTGCCGCATCCGTGTCCGCCCACGCGACCCCAGCCGACCCCGCGGCGCTCAAGGCCATGCCTGATTACGCAGCCGTCCGCTCGGAATTCCTGTCCGCCGTTGTTACCGCACCCATAGCAAAGGCCCTGGCCTGGAAACCGGCGTACCGGGACACGCCCTGGGGCAAGGTGCGCGTGTCCGTGGAAAAAGACGGGAACAACGTGTACGTGCTCTTCCTGAGAGAGCGGGAAGGTAGCTACCCCTACGGGTCGCGGGGCAACGTGATCGTCCGGCGGGACGCTGCCACGGGCTACATGCGCGAGATACTCTGGATGCTGTCCGATGACGGCCTGTCGTGGCTGAGCCTGACCCCCAAGAACGAGCGGACCCTGGTCCAGTTCGTGGCCGGCGGCTCGCTCGTGCGCTCGGGGCTGTCGCTCAATTCTCTGCTGTACTACTTCCTCATGAAGCCGTTTTCCTACCTGCATGACCTCAGCAAGGGCGGCATAGAGTGGCCGCTGGTGCTTGGCCCCGCGGGCAACCAAGGCGCGGCCGCCTTTGCAGACCAGCTCGCCGCCGCCAAGCCGTCAAAAGCGGCTACCGCCTTTCTCAAGGCTGCCGCCGGCACGGGCCCGGACGGAGCCTATCTTGAGGCCGCTGGCCACCCCCAAGCGGCGGCCGAGTCTCTGACCAGCTTGCCCTGGAACCAGGCATGGACGGCAAGTGACGCACGTCTGGCCGGTCCGTATGCTACCCTGGCCCCCGATCCGGACAAGGGCTTGCCCCTGGCCGGAGCCGGAGGGCTCTTGGTCAGCCTGGCGGGAGCCCCGTACGCGTACATGGCGGAACTGAGTGCCGGGGATACGAGCATCCGCCTGGTCCTGGTCCCGGTACGCGGCGCGGACGGGTCGTACGCCATACACGCCTTTGACGCGGAGAGCAGGGCCCGCCTTGGCTGGGCTGACCTGGTTGCCGCCCATCCCGACGCATGGATACGTATCGCGCGTTATCCCGTGCCGTAAGGGCCGCCTGTCCTTGAAAGGCCCGCGTATATTGCTGTATACTTGAAAAGTCTCGCGGGAACGCTCCCCTTCGGCATGCTCTGACGCGCGGTCGTGTCGGATACGCCCGTTGTCGTACTCCCCCCGAGCTGCGACCCGTCTTATGGGCCGCCAGCCGTTTTCCGAACTGTAAGGATACCCATGACCCCAGCCTCATTTTCAGATTTCGGCCTGTCCGAGGCCGTGCTCGCAGCCCTTGCCCGTAAAGGTTTTGAGGAGCCCACTCCCATACAGGCCTTGGCCATTCCGCGCCTTCTATCCGGCGACGCCCACCTGCTGGCCAAGGCCCGCACGGGCACCGGCAAAACGGCGGCCTTCGGGCTCCCCTTGGTGGACAAGCTCAGGGAGCCGGGGCCCAAGGTGCGCGCCCTGGTGCTGGTGCCCACCCGAGAGCTGGCCTTGCAGGTGTCGGCTGAAATCGGGAGCTTCTCCGCCGGGGGCAGCCCCCGCATAGCCACCGTGTACGGCGGGGCGTCCATGGGCGAGCAGCTCAGGCGCCTGGCCAGGGGCGTGGACCTGGTGGTGGGCACGCCGGGCCGGGTCCTGGACCACATAGACCGCGGCACCCTGGACCTGTCACAGCTCGAGTGGCTGGTGCTGGATGAAGCCGACGAGATGCTGGACATGGGCTTCATAGAGGACATCGAGCGCGTCATGGACGCGGCCAACCCCGGCCGCCGCGTGGTGCTGTTCTCGGCAACCATGCCGTCGCCCATTCTGTCCATAGCCCGCAAGCGCCTGGGCACCTTCGAGCAGGTGGAGGACGCCACCAAACCGGTGGAAGCCGGACTGACCGACCAGGTGTGGCTGGAGGTGCGCGAGCGCGACAAGCTGGAGGCCCTCTGCCGCATCGTCGATTCGGAGGATGAATTTTACGGCCTGGTGTTCTGCCACACCAAGATAGAAACCGACGCCGTGGCCAGGGCCCTGGCCGAGCGCGGCTACGCGTCAGAGGCCCTGCATGGCGACGTGTCCCAGGACATGCGCGAGCGCACCCTGGGACGCTTCCGCGAACGCAAGACCCTCATCCTGGTGGCCACGGACGTGGCCGCCCGCGGCATAGACGTGGAGCGCCTGACCCACGTGATCAACTACAACCTGCCCTACGACCCGGAATCCTATACCCACCGCATAGGCCGGACCGGACGGGCGGGCAACCGGGGCACGGCCATCACCTTTGTGACGCCGGAGGAAAACAGGCGCCTGTTCTTCCTTAGAAAGGCGTCCGGCGACGGGCTGCGCAAGGGCGCGGTGCCGTCCGTGACCGACGTGATAGACGCCAAGCGCGGCCGCATCCTGGTCAAGGCCGAGGCCGCGGCCCGCGACGTGCTGGGTTTGGACGTGCCCGAGGACGACGACGATGCCGACGAGGGTGGCGTTTCCGACAGCGGCGCTACCGCAGCGGCCGCCGGTCCCGCTGCCGCTTTTTACAGCCTGGCTGACGGCCTCTTGGCCCGGCTGGAGCCGCGCGACGCGCTGGCCTCCCTGGCTGTGGTCGCCTACGGTTCCGACCTGGACCCCCGCCGCTACGGCGAAGTGCGTGACGTGACGGTGGACCAGACGGGCACCGCTCGGCTGTACGTGGGCGTAGGCAAGCGCGACGGAGCCTGGCCCAAGGACATAGCCGAGGTGGTCAAGCGCCTGACTGGGCTGCCGGATAGGCAGATCGACGACATAGAGGTCCTGGAGCGCTTCTCGTTCGCCACCATACCCTTTGAGGCGGCCGAGCGGGCCATAGCCGAGGCGCGGCGGCACCGGGGAGCGCCCTTCGTGAAGTTGGCCACGCCCAAGGGCCCGGCTCCCCGGGGACCGGGTCGGCCATACGCCCACGGCAAGCCCGGCCGCAAGCCGGGCCCCAGGCGGCCTGACGGCAAGCGCTGAGTCCTGCCCGCCCGGGTGGCTATACTGACGCCAGCTCGGTGTCCATGGTCGCCTGGAGCACGCGGCTGACAAAGCTCCGGACCTTGTCCCGCTTGGGGTCGTCCATGCTGCCGGGCTCGAACATGATGACGCGCACGTTGGAGCCGTTGTCGTCGCTGCGCCCGCCCACCACCACGCCGTTGACCAGCACCCGCGAGCCTTTCAGGTTCAGCTGGAGGTCCTTGAGCCTTAAGCCCTGGCGGGGCGTCGTCCCGTCATGGAAATCCGCCGCCATGCCGGCCACGCTGATGTCCAGTATGGATCCCCTGAGCGTGCCCGTGTCCGTCTGGCAGTTGAAGTCGGCCGTGCCCGGCTCGCACTGGGCGCGCACGTAGCGCCTGCGGCCCCGGGCTTCGTTGGCTTCAAGGGTCTTGAGCAGGATGTCCGAGGTGCGCGCGCTCCCCATCTTGACGGCTATGAAGCCGCAGCTGAGGCCAAGCTCCATAAGGTATATCGAGCGACGCTCGTCGTCCGGCAGCATGGTGATAACGCCAAAGCCGGGACCGTCGCCGTTTTTGGGAAAGGACGCCAGCCAGGTCCGCCAGGTGCTTTCCTCAGCCCCGGCGTCTATGTTGACAAAAACCAGGCAGGCCGGATCCTTGGCCAGGTACCTGCCCAGCTTGGCGTGGTCGCTGGTGGTGTACACCTCGAATTCCGCGGCGGCCAGGGCCGGAAGCACCTCGGACAGCACGGATGGCGGGTTGAGGAAGAATACCTTCTTGCCGAATGGCGACGAGTTGTCGGGCATGGCACGCTTAACGATAGCGCCCCGGCGGCCAGCTAGCAAGGCCGGCCCGTGGTAGTGGGCGACGCGCCGGTATCCAGCGGCCGGTAGTCGGCGCTGCGCGCGGCCTTGTCCGCGTAGTGGGCCGCGCTCTGGCGCAGGCCGGCCGCCTCGTCGTCGCTGAGCTGCCTGACCAGACGGGCGGGGCTCCCCAGGATCAGCGAGCGGGGAGGGAAGGTCTTGCCCTGGGTGACCAGGGCGCCCGCGCCGATCAGGGATTCGGCTCCTATCTGAGCCCGGTCCAGCACGATGGCCCCCATGCCTATCAGGCTGCCGTCCCCTATCTGGCAACCGTGCAGGATGGCCCGGTGGCCCACGGTCACATCGTCGCCTATCACGCAGGGCAGGCCCTCGTCCACATGCACCACCACGCCGTCCTGCAGGTTGCTGTTCCTGCCCACGCGTATGGGCGCCACGTCTGCCCTGAGCGTGGCTGAGAACCACACCGACGAACCCGGTCCCATGCTGACCTGGCCGGCCACCTCGGCGTTCCAGGCCACGAACACGCCCTGGGCTAGGTCCGGCTCCGAGTTGCCAATAGCGTGGATCATGCTAAAAACCTCCCGCCGGGGTTCCGGCCCGCCCGCCAGTATGCCCGCCCGCGGGGCGCTTGTCAAAAGGGCGCGGTCCGCGCGATACTGGCTCAGGCGGTAGCGGATGGCCCCAGCGCGTCCTGGAGCCGGCCCTATCCCGCGTCCCTGCCTCATCCAGGAGCAGCTCCATGAACGACGACCCTATCAGGCTCATCATCACCGGCGGCACCTTTGACAAGCATTACGACGAGATCAAGGGCGAGCTGACGTTCCGCGACACCCATCTGCCGGATATCATCAAGCGCGCGCGCATCACGTCACCGGTGGAGCTGGAACTGGTCCAGCTGATAGACAGCCTGCAGATGACGGACGAGCACCGCGCGGCCGTGCTGGAAGCCTGCGCCCGGGCGCCAGAGTCGCGCATCGTCATTACCCACGGCACGGACCGCATGCCGGAAACCGCCGGAGTCCTGGGGCCGGCGGGCCTGGACAAGACCATCGTGCTTACGGGCGCCATGGTGCCCTTCCAGTTCACGGGTTCGGACGCTCTTTTCAACCTGGGCTCAGCATTCATGGCGGCCAGGCTCCTGCCGCCGGGCGTGTACATAGCCATGAACAGCCGCACCTACGCCTGGGACAACGTGCGCAAGGATTTCGAGCGTGGCGTGTTCCGCCCGCTGAAGGAGTAGGCATGGCACGCGAACGCGACGAATCCAAGCGCCTGGGCATCCTGGCGGAGGCCAAGCGCCTGTTTGCCGAGCGTGGCTTTCATGCCACCAGCGTCCAGGACATCGTCAAGGGCGTGGACCTGCCCGTGGGCACGGTGTACACGTATTTCCAGAACAAGGACGACATCATACGCACGGCCATAGACGAGGGCTGGAGCCAGTTCTACGACGAAGTGGAGCGCGCCTGCGCCGCCGAGCCGTCACCGGCCGGGCGCATGGCCCTGATCGTGGACAGTTTCCTGCCGCGGCTGCTGGCCGACGTGGAATTCATATCCCTCATAATGTCAGACGGCCTCCGTTATACGGACATCAACGACAAACTGGAGCGCCTGGGCGCGCTCATAGGCTCGGTGGTCAACGAGTTGGCCCGCGAGCGCGGCATGACCGTGTCCCTGTCGCCCAAGCAGGCCATCACGGCCATAGCCGTGTTCTTTCTGGGCAGTATGGACACCATACGCGTGGCGCGCATGGCCGGCCTGTCCCTGGGCGAGCGCGACGTGATGAGCTTCATACGCCTGGTCATAGAGGGCGCGTTCAGGATCAGCCTGCCCAAGGTCGCGCCGGCGGAAAGCGTCCCGCCGGATGCCGGGTCGGGTAGCTAGCGGGACACCAGGCGGGCGGCCGCGGGGTGCAGGATGGCCCGCTTGCCGCGCTCGGCCAGGTAGGCCCTGAGGTAGGGCGACCGGGCCAGAACGGACGCCCGGGCCAGGGGCCGGAACATACGTGCCCAGAACCGCACGGGCCGGGCCTCCTCCTCCACCTCGGCGTAATAATCCTCAAGCGTCTTGCGCTGGTACCTGAACAGGCGCTCCGAGTCCTCGGTGTCCATGTAGCCGCAGTGGTAACCGGTCTGGGAAAAAGCCTCCTCAGGCAGGAAGCCCACGCCCCCCAGCCCGAAGATGGCCAGCATGCGGTCCAGGTACTCGCGGAAGCTGGTCCTGCAGGACGGGCCGCCGGCCAGGTTATAGGTGCCGCCCAGGGCCTGGTCGCAGAAGGCCGCGCGGGCAAGGGCCAGGCCCGTGTCCTCCGTGTGGCACACCTCAAGCCGGGTATCCAGGGGCATGCGGAACATCAGCGAATCCATGGCCAGCTTTTTGCGGCACACGATGTATGACAGGCGGCAAATGACCCAGGGCAGGCCGCTGTTCCGGACCAGGGCCTCGCACTCTACTTTCTGAGCCGCGTACACGTCATCCGGGCAAGGGGCCAGGGGATCGTCCGTCCGTATGAAGAAATTCTTTACGCGGTCGCCGTAGGTGGCCACGGACGACGAAAATACCAGGCGGGGGTTTTTGTCCGACGCCCGCGCGGCGGCCAGCACGTTAGCCGTACCGCCCACGTTGATCTGGCGCGCCAGGCCGGGATTTCGGTCGGCTCCGGGCGGTATCAGGGCTGCCAGGTGTATGATCGCGTCAACGTCCCTGGCGGCGGCCATGACCTCCGCCGGGTTCCTGATGTCGCCCCATATCAGCTCTCCGGGTTCGCACAGCCGCTTGGCCAGGGCCTTGTTGCGACGGGAGGGGTACTCAAAGGCCCGTACGGCATGGCCCAGTTCTCTCAGGGCCTTCAAAGCGCTCTGCCCGACATTCCCGAATGCTCCTGTCAGCAATACTGTTTTCATGCTATCCTCCCAAGTGTGGCAACACGGTATGCCGCGGATGGTTAATAAAGAACGAACGCTCATTCAAGAATATAACGCGCTTGATTTGCACTGTAAAGGGGAATGTTCTATAGTCGTTTCGTGGCCCCGCCGCGGGACGCTATTAGGAGGAAGGGCCAGTGGCAAGCCAGCACGGAAGCGCGCAACGTATACTCAGGATCGACTCGGAACTCAACCAGATTCGGGACTTTGACCTGCTGCTGGACCGGGTCCTTCTGGAAGCCAGGCGGGTGGTCAATGCCGACGCCGGCTCCATATACGTCAAAGACGGCAATGTCATCAACATCAAGTTCGCGCATAACGACACCAAGCAGAGACTCCTGCCGCCGGGAGAGAAGCAACCCTATCCCCACTTTTCCATACCGGTGGACGAAAGCTCCATATCCGGGTACGCCGCCATGACCGGCGAGCTGGTCAACATAAAAAACGTGTACCGCATACCCAGGGGCGCGCCGTATAGCTTCAACACGGCGTATGACCAGAAATCGGGCTACCGTACCCAGTCCATGCTGACGGTTCCGCTCAAGGCGCAGAACAACCGTGTGCTGGGCGTCATACAAATCATCAACGCCCTGGACGAGGACGGCAAGGTCCGCTCGTTCACCAAGCGCGACGAGGCCCTGGTCACCCATTTTTCCGAGGACGTGACGGTGGCCCTGGAGCGAGCGCACATGACGCGGCTCATGATCATGCGCATGATACGCATGGCCGAGATGCGCGACCCCAAGGAAACCGGGGCCCACGTCAACCGCGTGGCCGGCTACTCGGTGGAGCTGTACGAACGCTGGGCATACAAGCACGGACTGGACACGGGGCTGGTGGAGAAGCAGAAGGATGTGCTCAAGATAGCCGCCATGCTCCACGACGTGGGCAAGGTGGCCATATCGGACACCATCCTGAAAAAACCGGCGCGCTTCACGCAGGAAGAATACGTCATCATGCAGTCGCACACCTGCGCCGGATCCCGCCTTTTCGACGACCCTCAGTCCGAATTCGACACGGTGGCCGCAGAGGTCGCGCTGACCCACCATGAGTCATGGGACGGCTCGGGCTACCCCGGCTGGATTGACCCCGTCTCAGGCGCCGTGCAGAAACCCGCGCCGGATGGCACGGCCCTCCGTAGGCGCGGCACGGAGATACCCGTGTGGGGCCGCATCGTCGCCCTGGCCGACGTGTACGACGCCCTGATGTCTCGCCGCGTGTACAAGGAGCCCTGGGACGAGGACGCCGTTCTCAAGGAGATACGCTCCCTGTCGGGTACCAAGTTCGACCCCGAGTTCGTGGATATTTTCTTCGAGGTGCTGCCCCGCCTCAGGGAAATCAGGGAGCGGCACCCGGACTTGGACTGAACATCAAGCCGCTTTGCAGTGTCACCCTGAGATTAGGGCGATCTTCAAAGGAATGCACGTCGTGGCCTTCCCTTGGAGCCCCGCCAGCGATAAGGCCTCCTAGTAACATAAGTTTTAGATGCTTTCCTTAGGAAGCAGGGCTTTTTAGGACGCAAACGCGGGGAAGCTCGAAAAAAGCATTCGGGTCTTAAGAGCTTCCCCTTACAGCTAGGGCTCGTTCAATCTGGGATTACGGCTACAGATAGTGAAGCGCTTATGTCGCTGGAAACAAAAACCGCTATCCTTGATACGGCTGAGAGACTTATTTCTGAGGATGTATAACTTTCCAGCCTTAGTTTTGCCAAAAACGTGGCGGTGCCGTATCCGTCCAGGGTACCTGTCAACGTATCCGGCGACAGAAGCCAGCAGTTGGTCTTGGTGCTGGCCGGGTCGGTGTCGGATCCTGCCAAGTATATTTGATTGTCAGCGGTCTCAAGCGCCGCAAAGCCGAGTGCGTTGCCAGTTTGCCCACCGTAACGTGCCTGCCATTGGACGGCTCCGGTTGCCGAAAGCCTGGCGGCCCACAGGTATGTGTTAGGGCTGCCCTTCTGGGTTGATACCATGAGCATGCCCCCGTCCGACAGACACACTAAAGACGCGTGTGAATCGGGTTGCGATGCACCCATGAGGAATTTGAACGGAAATTTCCCAGAGGCGATATCGCCTGTGGCAGGGTTAATGGGTACGGCTATCGCGTCCCATTCGTTTGTGCCTGCCGCCCAGATGGTTGTGCCGTCAGCGCTGAGTGCGAGGGATTGTAGGGCAGGGGTTCCTTCTGCCACCTTATCTAACTGTCGTTGCCAGAGAATTGAGCCGTCGGTCTTGGACAGCTTGAGTATGTAGGATTCCCTGGCAGCTCCCATGCTGGAATTTTTGTCCGCGCCGATCGCGTAGCCGTCAGAGAGCTCAAGCGCGCTGTATCCCCTCCTCGGTTGCGTAACAAATCCGCTGTAAATAGTCTGCACCCACACAAGCTCGCCATTTTCGTCTATGAGCGCAACCAGTATTTCCTTTCCGCCATCAGAACGCCCACTGGTACCCACGGCAAGATATCCTGCCTGCACTGGGAGGCATTGTCTGAAGGCATCATGCGAACCTGTCATGCCGTAGCTCTTAGCCCACTCCACAGCGCCTAGAGAATCCGTCTTGATAAGCATGGCGTCGGCATTCGCGCCTGCATCCGAACCGAATGACCATGTGGAGCCCGCTAGGAGAAAACCTCCGTCGGCGGTATCGCAAGCAGAGTAAAACGAGTCGGCTGAAGCTCCGCCGTATGAGAGCTTCCATGTCTGGTTCCCGTCTGGAGCGAAGAGGGTCGCTACTCCATCCATACCGCCGGCACCTCCGCTGATCGAAGACTCTCCGGCCACTAGCACCCCGCCAGCAGATGGCGCGATGGCGTACAGGGCGCCGGAAGATAGCGCGTCTCCTATAAGGACCTGCCACGGCAGGACCTCTTTCTCTATCAAAACTGTCTTGCCGATCGCGCTGGACCAGTTGCCCGCCGTGTCTGTGGCCCGGACATAGAGTGTTTGTTCACCGGTAGCCAAGTCCTCGATCGGGGTATAGGACAACGATGACCCTATGTCCATCCAGCCCATTGTTGGGTCAAACGAAACCTGGTATGCGGTGCGGTCGCTATCTGCCCCCCATCCCCAAGTAGGTCTTTTCTGCTTGGTAGGACTCTGGACATTGATAGAGAATGTTGAAGGAGGTGTATTGTCCAGGAGCGCGCTATAGCTAGCCAACGGGGAGGTGTTGCCCTGCGCATCACGTGCCTGAATATGGAGATAGCGCCAGCCGTCGCCTTCGGTTACCGAAGCGCTCGTCGTCGTTTCCCAGTCGCCCAGCTCAGATTCCAGGGCTTCACTGTCCGTGTTTATTGAGAACCGGAATTGGACTCCCTCAGCTTCCGCACTCCAGGTCCACTCCACCGAGCGGACGGGAGAAGCACTTGAGGTAAGGCCGGTTATCACCGGTCCCGGAGTGGGCTCCTCAACATTGCCGGAAGGATCTGCGTCGTGTACCGGACTGGGACAGGAAGACAACAGGGCTCCAAAAGCAAGCAGCGTGAGCGGGATTGCGAGTCTACCTTTTCGGTTTTTCTGCTGTATCATGATTACTCCTAGGGGTATTCTAGCGCGAATTCACGCCTTTAAGAAATGTTTTGGCATAATTAGGGGCCATACAGAGCACCTTGGCCATTTTTTGGGCTCGGCTCCCCCGATTGACCATTTTGGCCGCTGACCGTTAGTATCGGCCCATGATAAGCCCCGACCAGCTACGCTCCAAATACCTGGATTTCTTCAAGGCCAAGGGCCACGCCGTCATATCCGGCAAGTCCCTCTTACCGGAGAACGATCCCACCGTCCTCTTCACCACGGCCGGCATGCACCCCCTGGTGCCCTACCTCCTGGGGGAACCCCATCCGGCCGGCTCGCGCCTGGTTGACTACCAGAAGTGCGTGCGCACCGGCGACATAGACGAGGTGGGCGACCCCAGCCACCTGACCTGCTTTGAGATGCTGGGCAACTGGTCGCTGGGCGACTATTTCAAGCGCGAGTCCATAGCCTACTCCTGGGAATTCCTCACCTCGGAGCAGTGGCTGGCCCTGGACCCCGCCAAGCTGTCCGTCACAGTGTTCGCTGGCGACCAGAACGCCCCCCGGGACGACGAGTCGGCGGCGCGCTGGCGCGAGCTGGGCGTACCGGAGGACCGGGTCGCCTACCTGCCCGCGTCGGACAACTGGTGGGCCGCCGGCCCCACCGGTCCCTGCGGCCCGGACACGGAGATTTTCTACTGGACGGGCCCAGGCCTGCCACCGGCCGGTTCCAACAAAGGCACGGACTCGGCCAACTGGATGGAAATCTGGAACAACGTGTTCATGGAATACAACCGCGTGGACGAGCACACGCTGGTCAAGCTCCCCATGCAAAACGTGGATACCGGCATGGGCCTTGAGCGCACCATAGCGGTGCTCAACGGCGCGGCCAGCGTGTACCTGACCGACAGCTTCAAGCCCATCCTGGACGCCATAGGCACGGTAGCCGGCGTGACCTACGGAAGCGATCCCGCCCGGGACACGTCCATGCGCATCGTGGCCGACCATGTGCGCTCAGCCACCATGATCCTGGGCGACCAGCGTGGCCCGAGCCCGGGTAACGTGGGCGCCGGCTACGTGCTCCGCCGCCTGATACGCCGCGCCGTGCGACACGGCCGCAAGCTCGGCATCGAACAGGCCTTCCTGGGCACGCCGGCCGCCGTGGTCGTCGATCTTTTGTCCGGCGCCTATCCCGAGCTCAAGGACAACCGGACGCGCATCATGGACGAGCTGGCCCGGGAGGAAGCCAAGTTCCTGGAAACCCTCCAGAAGGGCGAGCACGAGTTCGAGAAGATGCTCCCCAACCTGCTCAAGAACCCGCAGAAGGTCATGAGCGGACGTCTGGCCTTCAAGCTGTACGACACCTACGGCTTCCCCATCGAGCTGACCCTGGAGCTGGCCGCCGAAAACGGCCTGTCGGTCAACCGCGACGAGTTCGACGATGCTTTCCGCAAGCACCAGGAGCTGTCCCGTGCCGGCGCCGAGCAGACCTTCAAGGGTGGCTTGGCCGACCAGTCAGAGGCGGCTACTGCCTACCACACGGCCACGCACCTCCTCCACAAGGCCCTGCGCATGGTGCTGGGTGACCACGTGGCGCAGAAAGGCTCGAACATAACCACCGAACGCCTGCGCTTTGACTTCAGCCACCCCGCGCCCATGACGCCCGAGGAAATCAAGCGGGTGGAGGACATCGTCAACGAGCAGATCAAGCGGGACCTGCCGGTCACCATGCGCATGATGCCGCTGGAGGAAGCCAAGGCCACGGGAGCCATGGCCCTGTTCGGCGAGAAATACGAGGCCGTGGTCAAGGTGTACAGCGTTGGCGACTTCAGCATGGAAGTGTGCGGCGGCCCCCATGTGGAACGGACGGGTTCCATGGGTCGTTTCGTCATCCAGAAGGAGCAGAGCTCGAGCGCCGGTGTCCGCCGGATCAGGGCCGTGCTGGAACGATAGTTTTAATAGGGACTTGCCATCTTGGAGATTCCCGCGCAAAATTGACATAATGGAAGTTCCGCATCGCGTCTTCGTAGACCGCAACGCCCCCTTCCCGGATCTGTGCACCGACAGGGCCAGGGAGGCGGGCTTTGCCATTGGCGACGATACCGGCTGGCCGCGGGGCCAGGTTCTGGTACGCGGCCTGTGTCCGGACAACGTGAAGAGCTTCCTAAGCATAACCCCGCGCCACGGTCCCCTGGTAGCCCTGGTGCGCAAGGAGGATCTGGGCGACGACGCGGTATCCGCGGCCGCCTCGGCAGCCGACGCCATGGGCCTTCTGGACGACGGACCGGAGGTGATCCACACCGTCATCCTGATAGCGTGCGAACGCTGGGGCCTCCAGGCCCGCCTGCGCGAGAGCGAGGAGCGCTTCCGTTTCCTGGCCGAGAACGCCGGCGACGTGATATGGTCCTGGGACCTGGACCACGCGCGCTTTGATTTTGTCAGTCCGTCGGTCACGCGCCTGCGGGGCATCAGCGTGGCCGAGGCCATGGCAGAGTCCCTGGAGCAGTCCCTGTCGCCGGAGTCGGTAGCCAAGGTGCGCGCCCAGCTCGCGGCCGGACTGGCCGGCGGCCACTCGAATCGCAACCATCCGCTTACCGATATGTACGAACAGCCGCACAAGGACGGCGGCACGCGGATCGTGGAGATAACCATCAGCCTCCTTAGGGATCCGGACGGACGTCCGCGCAAGCTCTTGGGCGTGTCCCGGGACGCCACCGAACGCATGGCGGCCGAACGTGAGCTCAAGGCGGCCCTGGACGAGCGCGATACCCTGCTCAGGGAGCTGGGCCACCGCATTAAAAATACCCTGGCCCTGACGGCAAGCTTGTTGTCCCTGGCGCGCGGCCGCGTGCGCGATCCCGCCGACGGAGAGCTGTTTGACGAATCCCGCGAGCGGGTAGGGGCCATGGCTGCCCTGTACAACCGGCTGATGAAGGCCGGCGCCTCGGCGCGTATAGACCTGGCCGGGTACCTGGACGAATTGTGCGCCGGATTGTCCAGCGCCTACCTGTGCGGGGAGCCGTCGGTCCAGGTGAGTGCCCAGAACATCAGCGTGGATTCCAAGCAGGCGGTGTACGTGGGCCTGGCCGTCAACGAGGCGGTCACCAACGCGCTCAAATACGCCCACGTGACCGGGCGGCCCCTGTCCATCCTGGTGGATGCCCGGCTACGGGGCGGGGAGCTGGTGCTCAGCATAGAGGACGACGGGTGCGGCCTGCCGGGGGACGCCCTCCATGGCGACTCGGCCGGCCTGGGCCTGCAGCTGATTCGCTCTCTGGCCGACCAGCTGGGCGGCTCGGTCACCGTGGATTCGACGCCGGGCAGGCGCACCAGCGTCACCATGGTCATGCCCGCGGGCTGACCTTGCGCCTGAGGGCTTGCACGGCGGTTTTGCCGTCTTCCCTGACCAGGCGCACGATCAAGGGCCCCTCGGTTCTCTCCGCCGACCACCACAGCTCCCGAACCAGCCATTCCAGGATGTCGGCCATGCCGTCCGGGCCAGATGCCCGGCCCTGGCAAAACAGCCAGGCGCCGCTTTCCAGGACCACATCGCCTGAGTCCTCGGAGCAGTCCGCGGCCATCCGCGGTTCGGGCAGGGGGCGCGGCACCCGGGGGCCGTCGTCGCCCTCATGGATCAGGCTGTCAGCGTCCCAGGCTGCCGTAAAGGACGCGCCCTCGGGGGACGAGTCGGCCAGGGCAAGGAGCTCGGCCGGCGTGGCAGGGTCGATCGGACGCCCGTGTATGTGCCGGCCAAGGTTCAGGGTGTAGAGTTCCATGTAGCCAGTATGCCCGGCCGCCCGGCGCGGGTTCAAGTCCGGGCCGTTCTTGTACCCGGGCGCGTCGCCGTGGTACAGTCGGGAACGTATGAGCATATTGGAAGGCCTCCGCGGTCCCGGGGACGTCAAGAACCTCGGCATGGACCAGGCCATAGAACTGGCCAGGGAAGTCCGGCGCGTCATCGTGGACACGGTGGCCGTAAACGGCGGGCACCTGGCGTCCAACCTGGGCGTGGTCGAGCTGACCATAGCCCTGCACCGCGTGTTCTCCACGCCCGCTGATTCCATCGTATGGGACGTGGGGCACCAGTGCTACGCGCACAAATTGCTGACCGGCCGCCTGGACGGTTTCCAGACCATACGGCGGGCGGGTGGGCTGTCGGGCTTTCCCAAGCGCTCCGAAAGTCCCCATGACGCTTTTGACACGGGCCACGCGTCCACGTCCGTATCGGCTGCGCTTGGCCTCCTGGCCGCCGACCGGGCCCGCGGCGGCACGGCGTCCGTGGTGGCGGTGATAGGCGACGGGGCGCTCACCGGAGGCATGGCCTACGAGGCCATGAGCCACGCGGGCCAGCTGGGACTGCCCCTGATCGTCGTCCTCAACGACAATTCCATGTCCATATCGCCCAACGTGGGAGCCGTGTCGCGCTACCTGACGCGGCTGACCACCACGGCGCGCTACCAGAAGCTCAGGCGCCTGGCGGACCGGGCCATGCTGGCCATACCCGTGGCCGGCAAACCCCTGTTCCGCGCCGTCATGCGGGCCAAGAAGTCGGTCAAGGCCTTTTTCTTCAAGGAGAGCCTCTTTTCGGACCTGGGCTTTGAGTATGCCGGGCCCATAGACGGGCACAACCTGCCGGTCCTGTGCGAGGTGCTGGCCCAGGTCAAGGAACTGGGCAAACCGGTGGTCGTCCACCTGACCACCAAAAAAGGCAAAGGCCATACCCAGGCGGAGGACGACCCAACCGCCTGGCACGGTGTGGCCCCGGCGCGACGCTCGAACGGCGGGTCGCCGCGGCCCACGTTCACGCAGGCTTTTGGCGCCGCCATGCTGGATCTGGCCGAGCGGGAACCCGACCTTGTCGCCGTGACGGCCGCCATGGCCGAGGGCACGGGCCTGTCTGCCTTCCAGAAGCGCTGGCCGGCCCGCCTGTATGACGTGGGCATAGCCGAGGCCCACGCCGTCACCTTTGCCGCCGGCTTGGCGGCCGGGGGCCAGAAACCCGTGGTCGCCATATATTCAACGTTCATGCAGCGCTGCGTGGACCAGGTCCACCACGACGTGGCCCTGGAAAACCTGCCGGTGGTCTTTGCCCTGGACCGCTCCGGCGCCGTCCCCGACGACGGGGAGACGCACCAGGGCCTGTACGACATCCAGATATTCCGCGGCGTGCCCGGCCTTGCCATTGCGGCTCCCGCCAGCGCCGGAGAGCTTGCGGCCTTCCTGTCCTGGGCCCTGCACCGGGGCGCGCCCACCCTCATACGCTTTCCCAAGGGCGAGTGCCCGCCGGAAACGCCCGCGTACGCGGCCCCCGTGGATGAAGGCCGCGGCGTTGCCGTGGGCCACGCTGGTGGAGGCGGCAGGGCGCCCCTCCTCCTGGTGTCGTCCGGGGCCCTGGTGGACGAGTGCATCCGGGCGGCTGCCCTCTTGGCCGAGCGGGGCGTACGCGCCGACGTGTTCCACCTGCGCTTTTTGAAGCCTCTGGACCTTGACGGCTTCCTGGCCCAGGCCGCCGGCCGCGCGGCCGTGCTGATAGCGGAAGAAGGCGTCCTGACCGGTAGCGTCGCCATGGACCTTGCAGCCCTGGCCAGGCAGAGGCTGGGCTTGCAGGCGGTGGCGGCGCTGGGCTTTGACGAGCGGCCCCTGGCCCAGGACGGGCGGGCGGGGCTCCTTTCCAAGGCCGGGCTGGACGCCGCCGGCATAGCCAGACGGGCGGCCGGGCTCATGGGCATCCAGGCGGAGGAAGACTAATATGGGCACCCGGCTCAGGCTGCCCCGGGATAGGTTCCTGGACCTTGGCGCCGCCTTTCACGTGATGGGTATCATCAACCTGACGCCCGACTCGTTCTGGGAGGGCAGCCGGAAGCAGGGAGTGCCGGCGGCCGTGGACACGGCGGCCGCCATGATAGACCAGGGCGCGACCATACTGGACCTGGGCGGGGAATCCACGCGGCCGGGGTCGGCCTATGTCAGCGTGGACGACGAGCTGGACAGGGTCGTGCCGGCTGTGGCGGCCATACGCGCCCGCTGGGACGTGGCCCTGTCCGTGGACACGCGCAAGGCAACGGTGGCCAGGGCAGCCGTTGGGGCGGGCGCCGACATCGTCAACGACGTGGCCGCCCTGGGAGACGATCCGGACATGGCCCCCTTCTGCGCGGCCGCGGGCGTGCCCGTGGTGCTCATGCACAAGAAGGGCATACCGGCCACCATGCAGGACCGCCCTTATTACGACGACTGCCCCCAGGAGGTGCGGACCTTCCTCCTGGACCGGGCCATGGCGGCCATGGCGGCCGGCATACGGCCGGAAAGCATCGTCCTGGACCCGGGTGTTGGCTTTGGCAAGCGCCTGGAGGACAACCTGGCCCTGCTCAATCGCCTTGATGAACTGGCCGGCTCGGGCTATCCTGTCTTGGTGGGCCTTTCAAGGAAGTCCTTCATAGGCGCGCTGACGGGCAGGCCGACGGAAGATCGGCTGGCCGGCAGCCTGGCGGCCGCGTGCGCGGCCCTTCAGAAAGGCGCGCGCATTTTCAGGGTACACGACGTGGCAGCCACCATGGACGCCCTGGACACGTATTCAGCCATTATGAAACCGCCGGGCGCGGCGGCACAATCCTGACGGACGGGAAAGGCGGTAGGTCTCCACGATGGGCATCGACTCGTTTTCCCGATTTGTGACCGTCCTCGTGCTGCCGGCCATGGACATACTCATCCTGGCCTGGCTGATATACAACGCGTACCGCCTCCTGCTCAAGACGCAGGCCGTCCAGCTGGCGCGCGGCGCGGCCATCCTGGTGGTGGTGTACGCCCTGGCCTTCGTCTTCCGGCTGAGCACGCTCAGCTGGGTGCTCAACCTCCTGGCGCCCGGCCTGGTCATAGCCCTGGCCATCATCTTCCAGCCCGAGCTCCGCAAGCTGTTCATCAAGCTGGGGCAGGGCAGCCTGTTCCGCAAGGGACGCTCGGTGGGCGGCTCGTACCTGGACTACATCCTGCACGCGGCCGAGCTCCTGGCGGGCAAGAAGCGCGGCGCCCTGATCGTGTTCACGCGCTTTGTGTCGCTGGACGACATCGTCGAGCGCGGCACGCGCATAGACGGCGAGCTGAGTACGGGCCTCATCCTGTCGATTTTCGAGTTCGACACGCCCCTCCACGACGGTGCCGTCATCGTCAAGGAAGGGCGCCTAGAGGCCGCCGGCTGCTTCCTGCCCCTGTCCCAGCAGCGCGATATCGTGAGCACCTTCGGGTCGCGTCACCGCGCTGCCCTGGGCGTGAGCGAGGAGTCCGACGCCGTGGTGCTGGTGGTGTCAGAGGAAACCGGGGCCCTGTCGCTGGTATACGACGCGCGCCTGTACTACGATCTCAAGCTCCCCGAGCTCAAGAAGCGCCTCCAGCGCCTCCTGGAGTACGGAGAGGCCGAGGAAGCGGGAGAGGCCAATGCCTAGATTCAGGCCCGAGCGCCTGCTGGACGACTGGGCCGCCAAGGTGCTGTCCCTGGTGGCCGCCGGAGCCATCTTTGCCTTCTTCCAGCTCAACCGCCTGGAGGAGCGCCCCCTGTCGGTGACGCTGACCGTGCTGGAGAACGAGCAGTTCTCATCGGCCACGGTCTACCCCGACTCTGTTACCCTGGTCCTCCGGGGCGAGCCCGACGCCATCTACGCGGTCGGCGAGGACGATTTTCAGGCGACGCTCGACCTCAGGGGCTTTGAGGTGGGCGGTACCTACCGTGTGCCCGTGTCCGTGCTGGCGCGCGGAGCGGCCGCAAGCATGGACTCCATGGAGGTAAGCGCCGAGCCGCGGGAACTCAGCCTGGTTCTGGAACCGAGGGTGTCCCGCAGGCTGGATGTGCTGCCGAGTTTCCGCGGCTACCTGGAGCCCGGCTACGAGTTGGCCGATTTCACCCTGGAGCCGTCTTCGGTGGAGGTGGCGGGCCCCGCCAGCGTGGTGGATGGCCTTGCGGATCTTTCGACCGAACCTGTGGAGCTGTCCGGCCGTTCGGAGGACTTTGACCTGCGCGTCAGGATCGTCGTGGACCAGCCACTGGTCGATTACGTGTCCGCGGAGTGGGCGCAATTTTCCGCGGAGGTGCGCAAGGCCGTGGTGTACCGGACCTTTGAGGACGTGCCCATACAGGCCAGCGGGCTGGCAGACGGCCTCAGCCTGGCGTCTGACCTGCCCGCGGGTTCCGCGCGCGTCCTGGCCACCAGGGCGGAGCTGGACGCCATGGACGCGGGCGGCGCGTCCCTCCGCGCGGACCTGTCGGGCGTGGCCGGCGCCGGCGTGTACACGGTCGCCGTTACCCCTGCCTTCCCGGACGGCGTCAGCGTGGAATCCTGGCAGCCCCTGGTGATCACCATCACCGTCACCGGGCAGGCCGCGGCGGAGGACCAATGATCATAGGCATAGGCGTGGACGTGGTGCATGTCCGCAGGCTCGAGCGCTGGCTGTCCGTGCCGGGCCTACCGGAACGGTTTTTCCACCCCGACGAGCTTGAGTCGGCCAAGTCCCGCGGGCACGCGGCGGCCCTGTCCCTGGCCGCCCGCTTTGCCGCCAAGGAAGCCTTTGGAAAGGCCTTGGGCACGGGTCTCCGGGGCATCAAGCTCGGCGACATACAGGTACTCAACAACCACAACGGCAGGCCGGGCATCGTTCTGTATGGCAGCGCCCTGGAGCGTTTCAGGAACGTCGGCGGCCAGTCTATACACCTGTCCCTGACCCACGAGCGGGACAACGCCATAGCCATGGTCGTGATGGAGGCCTAGGTGCTCAGAAACCAGCCAGCTCCCAAGCAGGAAAAAGAACGCAAGATCACGTTTTTCACCAAAGAAGCCATACGCTGTCCGATATGCGACGCGTCGTTCCGCAGGGAAGAGCTGTTTTCGGGCAGGGTGAACGCGGACGACCTCACCGACGAGCTTCACCGCACGTACAAGCCCACCCACGCCTTTGGCGAGGTGTACCCGCTGGCCTACGAGGTTGACGTGTGCCCGTCGTGCTTTTACGCGGCTTTCCGGCCTGATTTCCAGGCCATGGCTCAGAAGACCGGGGACTTCCAGCGGGAGCGCATACCCTACCGCGTGGAGGAAGTGCAGCGCATCTTTCCTGGCCTGGACTACCAAGACCCGCGCCGGCTTCTGGAAGGCGCCGCCAGCTACTACCTGGCCCTGCTCTGCTACGACGGGGCGAGCAAGGAATTCTCGCCAACCATCAAAAGCGCCCTGTCGTCCCTGCGTGCCGCCTGGCTGTGCAACGACCTGCACCGCAAGGCCCCGAACGAGAACTGGGATTACGTGGCCGGGCTTCTGTACCGCAAGGCCCGCTATTTCTACCGCCTGGCCCTTGAACTCGAGCAGAGCGGCAAGGAGCCGTACTCGTCGGTCAGGAACCTGGGCCCAGACACGGACAAGAACTACGGCCACGAGGGCGTGCTGTACATGTGGTCCATCCTGGAGCTGAAATACGGTCCCAAGGACGACCATGACCAGCGACGCGAGCGCCTGGCGTCGGCCAAGATAGCGGTGGCGCGCATGTTCGGCCTGGGCAAGAAAACCAAGGCCAAGCCGGGCCCGCTTCTGGAAATGGCCAGAGACCTGTACGACCGTCTCAAGGCCGAGCTCCAGGAACCAGATGACGACGATGAGGCCTGAACGCTGCATCAAGCTGACCCTGGCGTACGACGGCACTGATTTTGCCGGCTGGCAGCGGCAGGCCGGCGACCGGTCGGTGCAGGAGACCCTCGAGCACGCCCTGGGCAAGATGCACGGGAGGCCGCTGGGCGTGGTAGGCGCAGGGCGCACGGACGCCGGCGTGCACGCCGCGGGACAGGTTGCCCACTTTCACACGGACATAGCGTCCATAGCCCCGGAGCGCTTCCTTCATGCCCTGAACAAGCTCCTGCCCCGGGACGTCCGCGTCCTGGCATCTGAGGAGGCTGACCCGAACTTCAACGCCAGGCACGACGCTCGCCTGCGTCGCTACAAGTATTTCATGTACTCAGGCGGCGCGGCCCTGCCCTGGAAGGACCGCTACGCGTGGCGCCTGCCGGGCAGGCCAGACCTGGCCAAGCTCAACCGGCTGGCCGCCTGCCTGCGCGGCGAGCTGGACTGCACGGCCTTTGCCGCGGCCAAGGATCCCAGTCCCCACCGCTGGCGTTACCTGCACCACGCGGTGTTTTACGCTGAGGGCGACAGCCTGGTTTTTGACGTGGCCGCCAACGCCTTCCTCTGGCGCATGGTGCGCTCCCTCACCGGCACGCTGATAGGGCTGGAGCGGGACGGGGCGCCAGACAGGGCTCTGAAAGATATCCTTGAATCCGGGGAACGGGCGCGGGCAGGGCAGACGGCGCCCGCGCGGGGCCTGTTCCTCTGGGAGGTGCAGTATTACGGCCGGCACGCCGCCGGCGTGGAACCCCTCCCATACGGCGCTGGGCCGGCCGGAGGGGACAAGCGCCTGGTGCCCGGCCTTGGCTGGGTGTAACCAGCCCCCAAGCCGCCTCGTTTTTGACCAGATACGCAAGGAGTACACGTATGAAGCATCGCAGCATGGTGACGGCGCTGGCCGTTCTGGGTTTGATAGCCGGACTTGGCTCCTGTTCCGCCAAGAACGCGGCGTCAGACATGGACGCGCTCGGCGGCCTGGCCTTTGAAGGCGGCCGCGGAATGGTTTTGGCAGAAGCGTCGCCCGCCGCCAAGTCCGCGCCAACGGGCAACCAGGCCCCTGCCGAACCTGCCGCGTCCGACCAGGCGGGCAGGAAACTGGTGTACACGGCCAGCATGGACATAGAAGCCGCCGATCCGTCCGCCGTTGAGGCGACGCTTGTGGCCGCGGTCACGTCAGCCGGTGGCTACGTGGAGACCCGCACGTCGGCGGAGTACCGTACCTGGCTGTCCGTCCGCGTGCCCGTGGCCCAGCTTGAGCCCATCATGGCCAAGTTGGCAGGCTCGGGTCGCCAGCTGTCCAGCTCCCTTTCGGCCGATGACGTGACCGACAGCTATTTTGACCTGGAAGGACGCCTCCGCAACAAGCGCCTCCTGGAGGAACGCTACCGGAGCTATCTGCGCTCGGCCTCGTCCATAGAGGATATTCTGGCCGTCGAGCGGAGCCTGTCTGACATCACCACGGAAATCGAATGGATGGAAGGTTCCTTCAGGGACCTGTCCCAGCGCATACAACTGGCGTCGCTCTCGGTGACCATAACCCCGGAACGCGTGGTGGATCCGTCCAAGCCGAGCCTGGGCAAGGCCCTGTCCACCCTGTTCTCCGGCCTTGGCGACGTGCTCAGGGTCGCGGTGGTGGCCGTGGTTGGCCTCCTGGTGTACGGCGTGCCGGCAGTGCTGCTTGCTGCCCTGTTGTGGTGGCTGTGCTTTGGCCGGCTTGGCCTGGTAAAAAAGCTCTTTTCCCTGGTCCGGGGCGGCAAGGCTGGCAGGGCATGAACGAGGACACGCAGACGCGCCCGGTGGAAACGGTCCTCTTTGACCTGGACGGCACCCTAGTGGACTCGGAGCCCGTGTACTGGGAGAGCGACCGCGCCTTCCTGGCGGGCTTCGGCATCGACTACCACGGCGAGCTGAACGCCGCCATGGTCGGGCGCGGCTCCAACGAATTTTTCCGGGAGATGGAAACCCGATTCCCGGCCAGTCCCCTACACAGCATGAGTCTGGCCGAGCGCGCCCGGCGTAAGGACGCGGCCTACCTTGAACACGCCAGGGGGCGTCTGCGCAGTTTCCCCGGCGTGGAGGCTTTTGCCCGCGAGCTCTGGGCCTGGGGCATACCTGTGGCAATAGCGTCCGGATCAACGCCGCCGGTCATAGACGCCACGCTTGACATGCTCGGCCTTGGGGACCTGTTTCCGGTCAGGGTGTCCGGCTCAGAGGTGCCGCGGGGCAAGCCCGAGCCGGACGTGTTCCTGGAAGCGGCGCGCCGACTGGGAACGCCGCCCGCCGCCTGCCTGGTGCTTGAGGACTCGGAGCCGGGCCTTATGGCTGCCCGGGCCGCCGGCATGGCCTGCGTCGCCTTGCCCCATCCGGGGCATCCGCGACTGGGCGTCTTTTCTCATGCAGACCTGGTGGTGCGCGGAGGGGCGGCGGCGTTCAAGCCCGAGCACGTGTTTGAGCGCTGGGTCCTTGCCGTAGGCGCGGCCGCGCGGAGCTAGCCGTCCTCTGTGCTCGCGCCGCGCGCGAAAAAAAGGCCGCCATGGGAACAGGAGTTCTCATGGCGGCCGCTCTAATACCAGGTAGCACGCGGGGCTTTAGACGCGGACTCCCGCCATGCCTATCAGGGCGTCGTTGGTTTCGCGGAAGCGCTTGACCACGATGGGCAGGATGTCTATGGCCACTTCCGGGTGGGTTTTCATGAACGAGTTGAATTCCCACGCGGCCAGGACCAGGCACACGGTTGGCTCGACCGCGGTGACGGTGGCCGTGCGCTTGGCGCCGTCCAGGACGGCCAGCTCGCCCATGATGTCCCCGGGGCCGTTGGACGCCAGTTCCACCTGCTTGCCGGCGGGATCGGTCTTTTCGATCTTGACCTTGCCGGACAGGATGATGAACAGGCCTATGCCGTCCTCGCCCTGCTTCATCAGGTGCTCGCCCGGCTGAAAGGTGCGTTCGGTGCTAATCTGGGCAATGCCCTTGATGTACTTGGCGTCAAGGTTGGCAAAGAGGCTGACCCTGGCCAGGGCGTTTTCCTTGTTCATGAGTACTCCTTCCGGGCAGGCTGTGCGGCCGTGTCCCCGTACAGCCAAGATACGGTATGCTGACATTCCGCGTCAAGAAAAAGAGGCTTATCGGAAGCCCCACTGCGCCGTGGGGTTTCACCGCCTGGCGCCGGATGGCTGGCGCGCGGTTTTTTGCGGCGCGCCGTCGTCCTGCAGCACCGTGATGGTCGGATAGGCCAGTCCGAGCCCGGCCTCGGACAAGGCGGCCACAACCGACGAGTACAGGCTGTTCGTCCCCTCCACCCAGTCGTCCGCGGCCAACCATGCGCCCAGGAGCACGTCTATGCCGTTGTCGCCAAGGCCACGGACCAGGAACAGGGGCTCGGGCTTGCGGAGGGCGTAGACGTCGCCCAACACCGCCCCGACCAGGGCCGTCCGGGCAGCGTCCATGTCCGTTCCGTAGGTGAGGGTCAGCTTCATGTCCAGGCGCCTGGCGGGGTAGCGCGTCACGTTGGCCACGTCGGCCTTGATCAGCGTCTCGTTGGGTATGCGCACCAGCTGGTTGTCAAAGGTCCGGAGCTTGACTGACAGCGCGTCCACGGCGGTGACCACGCCGGTCAGGCCGTTGACGCTGAGCACGTCGCCTTGGGCAAAGGTCTTGTCCGACATCAGGAAAAAGCCGCTTATGAAATTGGACACCGATGTCTGGGCGGCAAAGCCCAGGGCTATCCCGGCTATGCCGGCCGCGCCTAAGAGGGCCGACAGGTCCACCTCGGCCGCCTCAAAGGCATTGATGGCTATCAGGGCAAAGCCCAGGTATTGGGCCAGTTTGACCAAAAGGGCGCTGGTGCGAGCGTCCATGCGCCTGCGCGTCATCCGCCTGAGGATGGACACGGCGAGCCCGACCAGCACGAGGCCCGCCACGATAATCAGTGCCACCCGGCCCACCTTGAGCGCCGTGTCCATGGAGAATATCCGGCCCAGCACGCCGTCTGCCGGTATGAAGCCCAGGATGGTGTCCGCGCCCTCAGCCGCCGTTTCCGCGGCCGCTTCCAGCGCGGGTTCCTGCCCGGCCGCCGCGCCGAGCGTGCCTTCTGTTCCTACCATTTGGTTATCGCCTTCCATACCTCGAAGGAGCGTTCTATGAAGCGCTCCTCGCCGGACACCCGGGGCTTGGCCAGCACGGCGCTTCCCTGGGGAACGGCGCCGTCCAGCCTCATCTTGACGCCTGACTCGCTGAACACAAAGGACAGGCGCTCGCTCCGTAGGCCCCCCGCGTCCGCCAGCACGGACAGCTGTTCGCCGTACACGCACAGCTCGGCCACCGATACCGGGGCGCTGGACGCGTTGTGTAGGCGCACAGGGTGGGCTATCAGCCGGGGGTCGCTCTTGAGCGACGCGAGGAGCAGCTCGTCGCCCGCTAGGAAGTCCGTCTCGTCATGCCTGCATACCACGCCCGATTCCGGGCTGCCGTACAGGGTCTTGTACGGACGGGCAAGGGGCAGGCTGACGGCCTCGGCCCCGCCGAGCACGAGCCGGGCCTCCGCGTGGGAGCATATCCAGCCCTCCACGCGGGCTCCGGGAGCCAGGATGAAGGGCTGGCGCAGGGACAGGCACACGGGCAGGGACGGGTAGCCGGGCATGAGTGAGTAGTCACCTGCCGAGGGTGTGTGCACGCGTTTCCACGCCGGGTCGCCAGGCGGCGGCAAGGCAAGGACGCGGGACTTTTTCCCGGGCGTCCGGCCGCCCCTGCCGTACAGGACCGCGGCGGCCAGCACGTCTCCCTCGCCGGCCTTGTCGGCCGCCACCACCAGCGTCGTGTCCCCAAAGCGGTGCTCGCGGGCGCCTTCGTCCTTGGGCAGGGGCCAAGATCCCCAGGACGGGCGTTCTCCAGACCTTGGTTTTTCTGGTATCATGCCTACCGAGTATAGGGCATGGCGGGTTGCGCTGTACAGCGCGGGGAGGAACATGGCCAGGATAGAGGGCAGGGTGGACGCGGACGGCCCCATGCGGCTGGACCGCTACATAGCCGACGTGGCCGGCATCCTCACGCGCAGCCAGCTCAAGGCCAGGCTGGAAGATGCCCGGGTTAACGGCAAGGCGGCCAAGCTGTCCCGCGAGGTCAAGGCAAACGACCGCTACGAACTCAGCCTGCGCGACGAGGAAGACCGGGCAGACCTGGCCGAGGACATAGACCTGTCCGTGCTTTTTGAGAACGACAGCGTCATCGTGGTAGACAAGGCCCAGGGCATGGTCACCCATCCGGCCCACGGCAACTGGAGCGGCACCCTGGCCAACGCCCTGCTTGGCCGGCTTACCCGCGCGGCCGGAACCGACGCGCCTGCCAGGGCGGGCATCGTCCACCGTTTGGACAAGGACACGTCAGGCGTCATCATAGCGGCCAAAACAGCCGCCGCCCAGGAATTCCTGGCCGCCCAGTTCCGCGCCCGTTCCACGGTCAAGGTCTACCTGGCCGTGGTCCAGGGCTCTCCGCCCGCCGATACCGGCCGCCTGGACACCCAGCTGGCCAGGGATCCGCGCGACCGTAAGCGCTTTGCCGTGTCGCCCGAGGGCACAGGCAAGCGGGCCCTGACCGAATGGCGCGTTCTTGCACGTTCCGCAGGCTACACCCTCCTGGCCCTGAGGCTGTACACGGGCCGCACCCACCAGCTCAGGGTGCATTGCAGGCATATAGGCTGCCCGATTCTGGGCGATCCCGTGTACGGCCGCAAGGACGCGCGTTTCCCTGACGCCACGCTCATGCTGCACGCCCGTGAATTGCGTATAGTCCTGCCCGGGGAAGCGGACAGCCGGCGCTTCCTTGCGCCCGTGCCCGATCGTTTTGCCGAGGTGCTGCGGCGCGTCGGTATGGATGCCGTGGTGGACGGGGCCGGGTCAGGGTGACTGGCGCCTGGACTCCTGGGCCGCGTTGACGCGGAGCCTGCGCCCGTCCAGTTCGGAACCGTCCAGGGCGCGGATGGCCAGGGCGGCCTGGGCCTCGGTGGCCATTTCCACAAAGGCAAAGCCCCTGGGCTGGCCGCTCAGGCGGTCCCGCCCGAGCGTTACGGACTCGACCTGGCCATGGCGGGCAAAAATGTCACGGATGCTGTCCTCCAGGGTGGCGTAGTTGAGGTTTCCCACATAAATCTTGCGCGACATGAGTTTCCTCCCCAGAGGGATCTCCATATTCTCCAAAAACGGTCCGGAGCGGGCGCACGATACGCTAAAGCCCCCGCGTCCCCGCCATGAGAGCCAATTTCAAAAGTCTGTTACTACTGAAATTGGCTTTGCGGTTGCTCGCGGTTGTTTGTATATTTCGCGACCGCTACGCAAATCACGTCCTAATATGTAGCTCTTTCAAAATTCGTCAGACTTTTGAAAGAGCCTCATGATACAGCCGTGCAGGATACCCGGTCAACGAGCATCCTGACACGGCGCCGTTTCTTGACAAAGCCCTGCCATTCACTATAATGAGCCTGCATACATGTATACATGCGGGAGGAAGCCATGGCTATACTTTACATAGCCCTCCCTCTTGCCGGTGTTTTCCTGGGATGGATGATCCGCTGGCTGTACGCCAGATTTCAACTTACGGCGGCCGAGCAGAAGGCCGCGCGTATAACGCAAGAAGCGATCAAGCAGGCAGAAGCACAGAAGAAAGAGATCCTGCTCGAGACCAAAGATCAACTCATCCGGGAACGGAACCAGCAAGAACGGGAACAACGGGAACGACGGGCCGAGATTCAGCGCTACGAGCGCCGGCTCATACAGAAGGAAGAGAACCTCGACAAGAAGATCGAGGGCCTGGAAAAGGATGAGGCCGCGCTGAACGAGCGCGCCGCCGTCATTTCGTCCAAAGAGGCCTTCCTGGCGGGCCAGGAGGAGCGCTACCGGGCCGAGCTCGAGCGCATTTCCGGCCTGTCCGCGGAGGAAGCCAAGAAACTCATCATCCAGGGCCTGGAAAACGAGGCCCGGCACGACGCGCAGGCCCTGCTCAACAAGATCGAGCAGGAAGCCCAGACGGCTGCGGAGAAGCGCACGCGCGACATTCTGGTTACCACCATGCAGCGCCTGGCCGCGGATGTCACCGCGGAGGTGACCGTGACCAGCGTGTCCCTGCCCGGCGACGAGATGAAGGGCCGCATCATCGGTCGGGAAGGCCGGAACATACGCACCCTGGAAACCCTGACCGGCGTGGACGTCATCATAGACGACACTCCCGAGGCGGTGGTCATATCGTGCTTTGACCCGGTTCGCCGCGAGATAGCCCGAGTCGCCCTGGAGCGCCTGGTGGCCGACGGCCGCATACACCCGGCGCGCATAGAGGAAGTGGTCCAGAAGGTCACCCGGGAAATTTCCCAGAAAATCTACGAGGAGGGCGAGAAGGTCGTCTTTGACCTTGGCCTCCACAACATCAACCCCGAGCTCATACGGGCCCTGGGTCGCCTCCATTACCGCACCAGTTACGGCCAGAACGTCCTGTCCCACTCAAAGGAAGTGGCCGTGATAGCGGGCATGCTGGCCTCGGAGATCGGCGCCAACCGCGAGATAGCCAAGCGCGGCGCCCTGCTCCACGACATAGGCAAGGGCGTGGAGTCGGATTCCGACCAGAACCACGCCGAGATAGGCATGGAGCTGGCCAGGAAGCTCGGCGAGGACCCGCGCGTGGTCAACGCCATCGGCTCCCACCACGCCGACATAGAGCCTATATGCATAGAGAGCGTGCTCACCCAGATAGCCGACGCCATATCGGCGGCCAGGCCGGGCGCGCGCAGGGAAACCCTGGACAACTACGTCAAGCGGCTGGAGAGCCTTGAGAACATAGCCGAGGGCTTCTCGGGCGTGGACAAGGCCTTTGCCATACAGGCCGGCCGCGAACTGCGCATCCTGGTCAACAACGAGAAGGTGTCGGATGACGACGCCAAGGACCTGTGCAAGGAAATCGCCAAGAAAATCGAGACGGACATGCGCTATCCCGGCCGCATCAAAGTGACTATTATCCGGGAGACGCGTATCGTCGAGTACGCCCGCTAGCCCTTCGGCGTTTATATTTTGTCCGGAGTATCGGGGTCGCCGTACGGGCGGCCCCTTTTTTTAAGCAAAAGCCGGCTGTGGCCGGCGCGTGGCCTGGTTCAACGGAAGGCGGAACGATGGCAACGACATACCGCGCCCTGATGCTGGGCGACGTCATAGGCACCCCGGGCCTGGAGCGGCTGTCGGCCGACCTGCCCGCCCTCAGGAAGGATACAGGCGCGGACATTGTGGTTGCCAACGGCGAGAACGCGTCGGGTGGCTTTGGCCTCTGCGACGAATCCGCCAAGGCGCTCCTGGGCATGGGCGTGGACGTGATTTCAGGCGGGAACCATATCTGGGACAAAAAGGGCGCTGACGAGCTCCTGGATTCGGGCTTGCCCATCCTGAGGCCGGTCAATTATCCGGCGGGGGCGCCCGGCCGCGGCTGGATCCGCCTGGAAAGGGGCGGCGCGTCCTGGCTCGTGGTCAACGCCCAGGGGCGTGAGTCCATGCGGCCCATAGACTGTCCGTTCCGCGCCGTGGACGCGGCCCTGGCCGAGGGCGTGACCGTGGCCGGCGGACAGGACCAGCCGGCCCTTGTCCTCCTGGATTTCCACGCGGAGTCGTTCCAGGAAAAGCAGGCCATGGCCTGGTACCTGGACGGTCGCGTAGGAGCGGTGGCGGGCACCCACACCCATGTCCAGACCATGGACGAGCGCGTGCTTCCCCAGGGCACAGGCTATATCGGCGACCTTGGCATGTGCGGGCCGCCCGATTCGGTGATAGGCGTGACGCCCGAGTCCTGCCTCCGCCGCAACCTCACGCAGATGCCCATACGCATGGAACCGGCCCAGGGTCGGGCCATGATCAACGGCGCCCTGTTCACGTTTGACGACGCGGGGCATTGCCTGGAAATTCGGAGAATTCGCGTTTTGTAATGGACATATGCCCACCTCCGCTTGCCCAAGTTTTAGGAGAGGCATATAGTCGACGCATCATGGCAAGCAAATTTTCTCTTTCGTCGTCGAGCGACTTTGTCCCCAAACTGCTAAGCTCCCTGCGGACCGGCTATGGCCCCGTCCAGCTGGGCAAGGACGTTTTTGCCGGCCTGACCGTCGGCGTCATAGCCCTGCCCCTGGCGGTGGCCTTTTCCATCGGCGCGGGCGGCACCCCTGCCCAGGGCCTGTGGACGGCCATCATCGCTGGCTTTTCCATATCGCTGCTCGGTGGCAGCCGCTACCAGGTGTCCGGGCCTACTGGCGCCTTTGTCGTCATCATAGCCGGCGTCATCGCCCAGCACGGCATGGGCGGACTGATCATGGCCACGTTCATGGCAGGACTCATGCTGGTGGCCATGGGCCTGTCGGGTCTCGGCAAGCTCATCAAGTTCATTCCATACCCGGTGACCACGGGCTTTACCACGGGCATAGGCCTTATCATAGCCGGCGGCCAGCTCAAGGATTTCTTCGGCCTGACCATACCGGACTACGGTTCCGAATTCTTCGAGCGTATAGGCCAGACGGTCACGCATATCGGGAGCGTCAGTCCCTGGGCCCTCGCGCTGGGCGCCGGTACCATCCTGACCATTTTCCTTCTCCGCAAGCTGGCTCCCAGGCTGCCGGCGGCCATCATCGCCATAAGCGCCGCCGGGCTGGCGGCATGGGCGTTCAAGCTGCCGGTGGAGACCATCGGCTCGCGCTACGGAGCCATGCCGTCTGGTCTGCCCGCTTTCAGTTTCCCGACCCTGGATTGGGCGACCATACGCGCCATCTTTCCCTCCGCCCTGACCATAGCCCTGCTTGGGGCCATAGAGTCCCTCCTGTCTGCCGTGGTGGCCGACGGCATGACCGGCGACCGGCACAACGCCAACATGGAACTCGTGGCCCAGGGCACGGGCAACATACTGTCCAGCTTCTTCGGGGGACTGCCCGCCACCGGGGCCATAGCCCGCACGGCGGCCAACATCAAGAACGGGGCCGTGTCCCCCGTGTCCGGCCTGGTACACGCGCTGGTCCTCCTGGCCTTTACCCTGTTCGCCAGCGGACTGGCGTCGGCCATACCCCTTGCGGCCCTGGCGGCCATACTCCTGGTGGTGGCCTGGGACATGAGCGAGCTCCGCAGGTTCGTGAACATGCGCACCGCCCCAAAAAGCGACCTGGCCGTCATGCTGGTCACTTTTGCCCTGACCGTGGCCATAGACCTGACCGTGGCCGTGGAGGTGGGCGTGTTCCTGGCCATCTTCCTGTTCTTAAGGCGCGCGGTGGAGACCACGTCCATAGGTCCCGTGCACAATCTCCTGGACGCTGACACGGCCCCCGCTCCGGACGACGCCAAGGACGTGCCTCCGGGAACCGAGATATACGAGATCAACGGCCCGTTTTTCTTCGGCACGGCCGACTACCTGCAGGACACCCTGGACCAGCTGGAAAGGCCGCCGGACGTGTTCATACTGCGCATGCGCCGGGTGCCGGCCATAGACGCCACGGCCCTGAACGCCCTGTCGGCCTTCAGGCGCCATTGCGAGCGGCGCGGTACTCGCCTGGTGCTCTCCGGAGTCAACGACCAGCCTCGGGCGGCCATGGAGCGAAGCGGTTTTGCAGCAGAACTCGGGCCGGAAAACGCGTGCCCGAACATAGGCCTGGCCATCGCGCGCGCGAGGACCATTCTGGCCGAGGGCACAGCCAGGGGCTAAGGCGCCCTTTGGGCCGGCCCGGAGGTTTTTCCGTTTGACGCTTGGGCCGCCTGGCCCGATACTGGTCCAGGGGGCCTCGATGAAGCTCTTGGTGTTCGTGCTCAACAAGGAAGAGTACATGGAAGATGTCCTGGAGGCGTACGTGGAGGCCGGCGTGGCCGGAGCCACCATCCTGGACTCCGAGGGCATGGGGCGCTTTCTGGCCTATGAGGTCCCGATCTTCGCAGACTTCAAGGAATTCATGAAGGGCAACAAGCCGTACAACAAGACCATACTGTCCGTCATCAGGAACGAGGCGGTGGTCGAGAAGCTCAAACGTCTGGTGGACGAGGTGGTGGGCGGTCTGGACAATCCGGGCACCGGCATCATGTTCACCATTCCCGTGGACTGGTCCACGGGGCTTGTGCGAGAGGAAGAGGAGGTGTAGGCGTGGCGCTTGTCAGCGATTACCTCGATCCTGGGTGCGTGGCCTCCGGGCTCGACGCGTCCAGTTCGACTGAGGCGATCACGACGCTTGTGGGACTCTTGGCCGGGGCCGGCAAGCTCAAGGACGAACGGAAACTCCTGGGGGACGTGCTTGCCAGGGAGCGCCTTACCCCCACCGGACTTGAGGAGGGCTGCGCGGTGCCGCACGCCCAGTCGGACGCGCTTGAGTCCACAGCCATAGCGGTGGCCACGTTCAAGAATCCGGTGGATTTTGGGGCGCCTGACGGCCGGGGAGCGACGCTGGTGTTCCTTCTTGCCGGCCCCAAAAACTGCGCCGGGCTCCACCTCAAGCTCCTGTCCAAGCTGGCGCGCTTCATGCACGACCCTGCGTTCCGTGACGCCGCCAAGGCCGCACGGGACACCGATGCCCTGACCAGCCTGATCCGGGAGCGGGACGAGTAAACGATGAAGCCGGATCGCGCCTGGCGCCTCATCCGCATGTCCATTACCGCCCTGGTGCTCTACGCCCTGTGGCTGGTGTTCACGGCGAGCGCCGACCTGTTCTCCCTGCTGACCGGCGCCGTAGGTTCCCTGGCGGTCGCGGCCCTGACCCACGGACAGTTCATAGCCGGCCACGAGGCGTCGCTCAGGTCCTTTGCTCCCAGGCCTCTGGCCCTGGCGGGTTTTCTGGCTTTCCTGATATACAGCATGTACGCGTCCAGCTTTGCCGTACTGGCGGCTGTCATAACGGGCAGGATCAGCCCGCGGGTGGTCCATTTCCGCACGCGCCTCAATTCTGACCTGGCCAGAATGGTCATAGCCAACGCCATAACCCTGACGCCCGGAACCATCACGCTGGACCTCAACGACGACCACCTGACCGTGCACTGGCTCTTGGCCACCACGCGGCACTCCAGGGCCGCCGGCGACCTGGTCAAGGGGCGCTTTGAGGAGCGGCTGAAGAGGGTGTGGTCGTGAAGGACATCATGCTGGACGCGACGCAGTGGTTCATCGTGGCGTGCGCGGCCCTGGCCCTGGTCAAGCTTGTGTTCGGATCGGGCGCAGCCGAGCGGCTGATAGCGCTCAATGTCCTGTCGGCATTGGCCCTGGCCTTTCTGGTCATCAAGGGCGTGGACGAGGGGCGCGCCATCTACCTGGACGTGGCCCTGGTATACGACATCTTTGGCTTCCTTGGCTTGCTCGCCGTGGCACGGTTCCTGCGCGACAAGCCCATGGACGACGACAAGGAGTGACGGTGGACACGATCAGGACCATAGCCGCCTTGGTTGCCTTTGCCGTTGCCTGGGTGTTCGGGGCCGTGGGCATGGTGGGTTTGTACCGCTTCCCGGATCCCTACGCAAAGATGCACGCGTCCTCATTGTGCGGGACCACGGCCGTGTTTTCCATCATGGTGGGCGCTCTGGCCCTTGCCCCGAGCTGGGACGTGGCCGCCAGGCTCGTCGTCATCATCGTGTTCTTCCTGGTGTCCAGTCCCACGGGCGGCCATATCGTGGCGCGCTTCGCCTGGAATTCCGGCATAGACCCCTGGAAGGCGCCAGCGCCTCCGCGGCGCTGGCTTCGCAGGCCGGCTCCCGGGCATGAGGACGGCGCCGATGGTTGAGTTCATCCTGGGCCTGGTTGTCGCGCTGGCCGTGTACTCGCTCCGGAGCGGCGACCTTCTCCATGGCGTTCTGGCCCTGTCGGGGCTGAGCCTGCTGTGCGCCATGCTGTTTTTCCTGTTCGAGGCGCCGGACGTGGCCATCACCGAGGCGGCCGTGGGAGCCGGCGTGTCCACGGTGGTGTATGTGTGGGCAATCAAGGCCACCGAGCGGAAGGACAAGGCGCAATGAGGCGAGCACAAGCGGCCGGTCCGATCCTGGGAGCCCTGTCCCTCATGGCCCTGTCCGCCCTGGTGCTGTGGCCCGTGGTCGCCGGGGACTCGCCGTGGCCGCTTGCCCCGGGAGACTATCTTGAGGCCCGCGGGCAGGCTGAGTCCGGGGCGCAAAACCTGGTCAGCGCCATTTACCTTGGCTACCGCGCCTATGACACCCTGGGGGAGGCCATTGTCCTCCTGGTGGCCGTGACGGGCGCCATTGGCATGATAGCGTCGGCCGGGGACGCGCGCGGAGGTGCTGCCGACACCCGGTTCGGCGGCGCGGCTCGGCGGCGGACCGAGCTTCTGGACGTGGTAACGGGCAAGCTCGGTCCTGTGGTGCTGGTATTCGGCGTGTACGTCATGATGTTCGGACACATCTCGCCCGGCGGGGGATTCCAAGGCGGCGTGGTGGTGGCGTCCGGCATCGTCTTTTTGTCGCTCGGCCGGCGATCGTCGCACGGGCCGCGCATTACGCGGGCAGGAACCCTTGCGGCCGTGGAGGCCCTGTCTTTTCTGGTCATCATGCTGGCGGTTGGACTTGGGCTGGTCACCGGGTCCGGTTTTATGGGCAATCCCCTGCCGGGCGCGTCGCCTGTGGTATCCATCGTCGTCCTTAACGCGCTCATAGGGCTCAAGGTTGGCGCGGGCATCAGCCTCATGTGCGTGGCCATGCTGGCGGAGGCAAACGAACCATGGTAGCCCGTCTGCTGGTAGGCATGCTGTTTCTGGTCGGGCTGTGGGGCGTGGTGGCCAAGCGGAACCTGGTCAAAAAGGTGTTCGGCTTGTCCATCCTGAACTCGGCAGTGGTCCTGCTGTTCGTCATGGAAGGAAGCCGCTCGGGCACGGCCGCGCCCATCATGGACGCCGGCGTCGCCGATATCGTCGACCCCGTACCCCAGGCGCTCATGCTGACGGCCATAGTGATAGGCGTGTGCGTCACGGCCCTGGCCCTGGGCATGGCCTTCAGGCTCCACCGGGCCACGGGCAGTTTTGACATAGACACGATCAAAGAAAGGCTCAGGCATGGCCCCTTCTGACCTGGCGTCCCTGCCCGTCTTCCTGCCGCTTGCGGGCGCCGCCCTGGCCATGGTGGCCAAAGCCGTCAAAGCAGCCGCCCCGAGCCGCGCGCTGGAGTACGCGGGCGCATTTATAGGTCTGGCCCTGCCTTGGGCAGCCCTTGTCGCCCTGGCGCCCGGACTGCTCGGCGCCGAGGTGTACACCGGGGTGTATGGCGCGTGGAACGGGCTTCTGGGCATAGGCTACCGCTTTGACGGGCTTGCCTGGCTGGTGAACGTGCTGGGTTTTTCCGTGGCTGGGGCCGCCTGGGTGTATTCGTTGGGAGCGGGTCCCCGGGGGCCGGGTTTCACCGCCATATTCCTGATACAGGCGGCTTCTTTGTCCGCGGCCATTAGCACCACCGACGTGTTCAACCTTTTTGTGTGCCTGGAAGTCCTGGGCATGGCATCCTATGTCCTGGTGGCCTGGTCGGAAAAGCCGGGCGCCTACCTGGCGGCCTTTTCCTACCTGATGGTGAGCGCGGCCGCCATGGTGTTTTTCCTGCTTGGCGTGTACGGCCTGTACCGTCTGACAGGTTCCCTGTCCTACCAGGGCATAGCAGGCGGCCTGGCCGCGCTGGCTGACGGCGGCGGAGCCCTGGCCCGGGCGTCCGTGGCGTCCATAGCGGCGGCCGTGGCCCTGCGGGTGGCCGTCATGCCCCTGTACGGGTGGTTGCCCGACGCCCATGCCCTGGCGGCGCATGCCGTGTCCGCCGTGCTGTCCGGCGTGCTCATAAAGACGCCGCTGTTCGCGCTGTCGCGGTTCCTGCTGGCCCTGCCCACGGGGGCGGCCATAGGCGAGCTGGCCTGTTACGCCGGGGCGCTCACGGCGCTCGGGGGCGTGATCGTCGCCTTGTCCCAGACCGACGCCAAGCGACTATTGGCCTACCACTCGATCAGCCAGATAGGCTACGTGACCGCTGCCTGGGGTGCGGGCGTTACTGCCTTGGGACGCGGGGACCCGGCGGGCGCGGTTTTGCTGGCGGCCGCTTTCCTGCACGCCCTCTACCACGCCTGGTTCAAGGGTCTTCTGTTCCTGTCCGTGGGCACGGCGACCGACGCTGTGGGCGAGCGCGACGTGTACATGGTGCGGGGCGCAGGCGCGACCCTCCGGGCGGCAGGTGAACGCGTCCCGGTGACCATGCTGAGCTTTGCCGTGGGCGCCCTGGCCATCAGCGCCATCCCGCCCCTCAGCGGGTACGCGAGCAAGACGGCCATCGTATCCGCGCTTGGGCAAAGCTGGACGACGCTGGCGTTGACGGTGGCGTCGGTCGGCACGGTGGCCAGCTTTATCAAGCTGTCCAGGATATTCTGGCCCTCTCGTCGCTCAAGGCCCGCGCCTCCGGTGGCCGGGTTCCGGCCAAGGGCTTCCATGATGGCCGCCCAGCTGTTCCTGCTGGTTCTGTGCCTTGCCGGCGGGCTGGCGGCGCCGGTGGTGTCAGCTCTGGTTGCCGGTTTTTTGGGGGGCGACGCTAGCGGCCCGGTCCCTTCATACCTTTTTTCGGCCTCTAATCTTCTAAAAAGCCTGGCCATCACATCAGCGGGCGCCGCGCTGTTTGGCCTGGCTTTGACCAAGCCCGGGCGTTTCCTCGCGGAGCTGGTGCGGGAGCGCCCGCGGGCCTTCCACGGGCTGTTCGTGGCCTTTGGCGTGGGTCTGGCCGTCATGACCTTCTGGCTGGGTAGGGGGAGCTGAGCCGTACGACAAGACCCGGCACTACCGCTCTCGCTTGACAAAAACCGCGCTCATCGGGTATACATCCAGCGTCCACGCGGCGATGGTGGAATTGGTAGACACGCTAGCTTGAGGTGCTAGTGCCGAGAGGCATGGAGGTTCAAGTCCTCTTCGCCGCAAAAACCGGATCGGGCTTTGCCCGGTCCGGTTTTTTTATAGCTACTCTCCTTCCTCATTGACACGGTTTCGCGCTTTTGTTATGGTGCTTTTCACGCGCTTTTGAACAGATCCGGTCGTACGCCGGCTTTTGGAACGCGCCGGGTTGGTGCTATACGCAGGTCTGCCAAAACCTTCTTTTTTGACGGTTTTCGAAAGTGCTGTACAACCCGCTTGACAGAACTTTGAACCTGCGCTATAACCATCGCCGCGCCTAGCGGGAAGAAGCTAGGTGGCTGGAGCCGAGATTTGGCACGGAACGTGCTGGAGGGTAGGCTCGAGGGATCTTACACAGGAATTAGGGACGGAAGAAGCAGGACAGGTAAGGGGAGCGAGAATGCGCCCCGCCTTGGTCGGCGCCGAAAGGTGTCGGCAGCAAGGCACCGTTTATATCTTTCTATGAATCTTTCGGTCTTCGGACCGTAAGAATACATCATGGAGAGTTTGATCCTGGCTCAGAACGAACGCTGGCGGCGTGTCTTAAGCATGCAAGTCGAGCGGCAAGGCGGGGCAACCCGC
>JAFGJV010000028.1 GCA_016928955.1 Spirochaetales bacterium | reverse complement strand
GTAGCGGAGATGCCCCTGCTACGCCAAGCGGACGCGCCGCGCTTGCTTCTGCGCGATTTTCAACAAGGTTCGCGGCACTATGGAAGCAATCCAGGACACCAAAGCGTCGACCTGCAAGGAAAGGTCATCATGGTCGCTCCCGCGACCTGTGCACCGCCCCCCGGAAAAGCAAAAGCGCGGCAAGGATGCCGCGCCAGTTACAGTCCTGTCCAAAGGACAGGTACGTCATGGATGACGATGAGCCGCCCGGGGTTCGCCCGTAGGCAAGGCGCTCCTGCGCCCTGCCTACGGGCCGCGCCTCTCGCTTACGGCGCCATCCTGGCGCCTTTTCCTCGCCAGCTCGGCGCTCGAGGCGTTCGAACCCCGGGGAAATTCAGATAGCCAAAGAAATATTCGAGTTACTCGGTCGCTTGTTTTTTGAGCCGCCCGGGGTTCGAACCCGGTACCCACGCCTTAAAAGGGCGTTGCTCTACCTAGTGAGCTAGCGGCTCGGAAATCTGGGGCTGACCATACCCAAAGGCGGAGGCTTTGTCAAGAAAGGGCCCGCCTTTGGGAATACGCCGCTTGTGGACTCAGTACTCGAACGACATGGCAAGGTCCATGTTGAACGACGGCCGGGAACCCGGTTCCAGGCCCAGCTCGCGTCCATACATGGAGAGGTCCAGCTGAAAGAGGCCGAATTCAAAGCCCACGCCGGCAGCCGGAAGGGCCTCACGCATGCCCGCCCTGAGGGTCATCACCTCGAACACGGACACTTCCAGGCCAAGGCTGACGTTGAGTATGGCGTTGCGCGGCACAAGCGACAGCAAATCCAGAAAGTCGCGGTAATCGGCCATGATCACGGCTTTGAGGCCTAGTCTGTCCAGGAACCTGAACGGCAGGTCATAGGACAGGCCGGCCGACAGGTCGGGATGCAGGACGCCCGTTGAGCTGGTACCGCTGGTACCGCTCAGAAAGTCTATGAAACTCGGATAGGTTCCGCCCCATACGGGCGAATACGGATCACTGCCTGTCAGGCCAACGGCCAGGCCAAAGGGACTGGTCCATTTGATGCCCGCGTCAACGCCCACGCCGAATTGCCCGGTGAACGGCAGGCTGGCCAGGATGGTGTTGAACGCCATCATGGTATTGGTAAGGTCTTCAGCCGTTCCCGATTCGGAGAAGCCGAGCCTGAGCATCAGTTTGGCCATGATGCCCATGTCGATGGTGTGCTCCCCCGCCCGTATGCGGAAGGAGTAGCCACCCGCCAGCATGGCGTCGGTATGCACCACCAGACTGGCGTTTAAAAGCGACACGGCGTCCAGGGTAAAGCTGGTTTTGCCCATGAGGGCCACGCCCAGGCCACGGCCCACATAACCGGCAAAGATAGGGCCGGCAAGGTCCATGCCCATGTACAGGCGACCCTGGTCGTCCAGGAGGCTTGGCAGGGCCGAGGTCAGGTCCGATCCGCCGAGCATGATGGCGGCTATGTCGGACAGGGGGCCGGCAGCGCTGAGGTCCAGCCTGGCCACGCTGAAGCCCGTGTCCTCGGTGGCAAAACCGGCAGGATTCTCCAAGAAGGCGTCCATGCCCACGCCCTGGGCCGCATGGGGCCCGCCAAGGGCGGAAAGGCGCGGCGACTCGAACAGGAAGGAATCCACCGTTTGGGCAAAGGAAGCCCCCGCAACGGCAATGATGGTGATTATCGTCAGCACGGCTCGTTTCATGCGCTCACCTTTCGGCTTGTACCCTGGTGCGTCTTATGGCGTTGGGTCGGTGAAATTCCCGGCCAGGCCGCCAAGGAGGTCTCCGATCATGCTGGTTTCTCCGCCTTGCAGGGTCGTGCCCAGGTCAAGGAAATCAAAAGCCAGCGCGTAGTTCGGGTCGGCGTCCAGGATGGCCTGCTCCGCCGGGGTTATGTTGTCCAGGTCGGTAATGCCCGCGGCCTGGGCGGCCTCAGCCAGCAAGGCAACCGCCAGGGCATACGCCTCTTCGGCTTCCATGTCGGACGGCGGATTGGTTGCAAGCCCGGGCAAGGCCGCCTGCTCGTCGGCGGTCAAGCTGACGGTATCCAGGAATTCGAGGTAGATGGCTTCCATCTCCTCGAGCGTCACGTTCCCGTCCGCCGGTATGCTGGCCACCATCTCGGTGATCGCCCCGCCCACCTCGGAGGACTGGACCACCGCGTCTACCAGGAGCCCCGCAGCCTCGTCATAGGCGGCGGTGCCTGGCGTTTCATCGGCCGCGGCATCGGTCAGGATGGGCACCAGGGCCTCGGCCAGGGCCGGGTCTTCCGGATGGTCGGCCAGGAGCTGGGCAGCCTGGTCCATTGTCAAATCGGCAGGAAGCTCGTACGAGTCCCTGGCCAGGGGCGCGGCCCAGGATGTGGTGAAAAAAGCCTGGCATGAAGCCAGAAGGACACTGAGGACGACTATGGCGCCAACGGCCTTGGCTGTCTTACTCACGTCTCTATCCTTTCCGGCCCCAAAGGCCGCGCCTCTTCATGTATCGGCAGGCCAGACCAAAAAGCCAAGGGCCGCCTGTCAGTTGCTCAGAAACGTATGGCCAGTTCAGCGGACATGCCCACGCGCGGCCACTGGCCGGGGTACAGACCCATTTCCTCCGCGAACACCGCGATGCTGGCCTCCGCGACGAAGAGGTCCAGGCCGGCGCCCAGGGACAGGTAGCCCTCGTTGACGCCCGCGCGGAGAGCCAAGGTCCCCCCAAAGAACTCCGCCTCCACGCCCAGGTGCAAGAGCTGCCAGAAACTCTGTTGGTCGGCTATCACCCGCACGGGATCCTGGATCTCGAACAGGATAAGCAGGTCTATGGTCCTGGACAGGTCCTCGGGCAGGGGCCGGAGGGCCGCGCCTATCGTTATGTTCGGAAGGAAAGCGTACTCGCTGTCCGCGCCCCCTGACGGCAGGCTCCCGGACGCCAGACCATCGAGCACCTCGCCCACGGTGGACGAGCTCAAGGTCTGCCGGGTGCCTATGTCGCGGATGGCCAGGCCCACGGACAAAAGGCGCCCAAGCTCCAGGCGGGCGCCAAGGTCGGCGGCCAGGCCAAAGCCTACGTCCACGGGCAGGGCCATGACCGCGCCCGCCGGATCAAGCTCGCCGGTCAGTATGCCCACCATCTGTTCGGAGCTGACCTGGCCGGTCATCCTGAGATAGGGCCGGATGTCCCCGCCCACGCTGAAATTCAGCCCAAAGAGGGAAAGATGGGTGCCCACGCCGAACACGGCCTCCAGCTGGGCGTCCAGGGGCCCCATGGCGCCCAGAGCGTTTCTGCCGTACACGTAGCTGTCAAAGGTGGCCACCAGGCCTATGCCCAGGCCTTTGCCCACCCAGCCCAGCCCGGCGCTGGCGCCAATGCCAAGGCCGTTTGTGGTGATCAGGGAATTGAGCGCCTCTATGGCGTACTCGCCATCGGAGAGGGCGGCCTGGAGCAGGGCCAGGTTCTCGGTGGTAGACGACACGTAGGCCCAGGGATTGAACGACGCGATGGTCAGTTCCTTATCCTCCCCGGCAAAGGCCGCGGGGTTGCCGTAGAAGGCCGCGTAACCATCCGCCAGGGCCACAAAGGCGCCTCCCAGGGCCATGGTCCTGGGATCCTTGGGCGACACGGCGTCCAGCCTGGCCTGGGCCAGGACGGGAACCACGGCGGCGACCAGCAGCAGGGTCAGGACGATGATGCGTTTCATGGTCACCCTCCTCAGGCTCTCAGGTTAATGTCGCCCATGCCGGCGGCTTCCAGTATCCAGTACAGGTACCCTGTCTCCGAATCCGGAGGAAGATACGAGTCAGGCGGATCCGTTGTCTCGTCGGTCAGAAGATCAAAAAGATAGTCGCCCAGGCTTCCGCCCGGATTGAGTACCAACCATGTTGCGGACGGCGTCACGGCATTGACCATGGCGGCCACCAGGGCGTTCTGGGCTATTTCGCCGGCGTTGGCTTCCGGATCCAGGTAGTCCCCGCCGTTCGCCTCCAGTAGCGTGCCGATGGTCTCAAAATAGGTAAGCGACGCCAACAGGTCGTCCACCATCAGCGTGAAAGCCGCGCGGTCCAGCACGCCGTCCACGTACAGAGACGGGGGTATGATGGACGATACGAAGTCCCGGATGCTCTCTCCTGAGTCCGGGGGCGTGTCCATCAGGTAGGGCAGTTCGCTGGCCGCGTTGTTGATGAGCTCGCCTGCCGGGGAGCCGTAGATCAGCACCTCGGCGCCCAGGATGGCCGCAGCTTCCACCTCGGCGTCCGTGGAACCGGGATCGGCTATGACATCGTCGACCTCGGCCAGGATTTCGTCCTCAAGCGCAGGATCCTCGGCCACGGCCTCGAAAAAGCCGGGATTGTCGGCCTCGGTGGACAGCTCGTCCACGCTCATATTCGCCGCTTCGTCGGCGGACAGCTCGTAGCGCGCCTCGAATATGTTGACGCCCAGGATGCTGTCCAGGAAATCGCAGGAAGCCAGGGATAGGGCCGCTATCACGGCGACGACAATGGCGAGCACTCTATTCATTCTGGTACCTCCCCAGGCTGTCGCTGACGGCGACAAGCGTCTACCATAAATCTACCGCGAAGCCGGCGTAAATCAAGCGCCCGCGGGCGCTCAGGGCCGGTATTCGGCCGCAAGGTCGGCATCCGAGCCGTTGGCCGCGCCCGTGACCCTGCAGGAAAACTCCCCGCGGGCATCCGGGGGCAGGCCACGGACGTCCAGCTTGAGGTAATCCGCCGACACGGCCCGCACCGTCACCGGGCCAGTCGAGCGCGCGGCCGGCTCGGCCACCAGAACCGACAAGCCGTTTGCCGCCACCCTGGCGCGGAACAAGGCCGCGCCCTCGTCGTCGTGCTCGGTCCTGGCCAGGGGGCGGTCGCCGTCAGCCAGCTCGGGCACGGCCAGAAGCGTCTTGCCCACGCGGCGGGACGCAAAGTCCGCCCGGCCCCGGACGGCCAGTTCGGCCACCCTGGCTGCCCGTTCCACGGCCAGCCGTTCGGGCACCCTGGGCTTCATGCCAAAGGCCTTGGTGCCGGGCCGGGGGCTGAAGGTAAAGGCGTGCACCCAGGCCGGAGCCGTACGCTGGATCAGGTCCACGCTGTCGACAAATTCGTCGTCGCCCTCGCCGGGAAAACCCATGATCAGGTCCATGCCTATGAAGGGGTCGCCCTTGGCCGCCCGCGCGTCGGACACGGCCCGCAGCACGTCCGCCCGGCGGTACGCCCTGCCCATGGCCCGCAGGACCGCGTCAGAGCCGGATTGCGTGGCCAGGTGGAGGTGGGGCCGCACCCTGGGCAGGGCAAAAGCCCGGAGAAAAGCGTCGTCCACTCCATCCGGCTCCCAGGACGACACGCGGTAGGCAACATGGTCGGTTTCCCGCGCCAGGAGCTCGACCAGCCCCGGAAAGCCCAAGCCCCCGGCCCGGTAGTGGGACAGATTGACGCCGGTCAGCACGATTTCCGGATAGCCGAGTCCCTCGAGCACGCGGGCGCGCTCCAGCGCCAGGGCGGGATCTAGGCTGACGGAACGTCCCCTGGCCAGGCACACCCTGCAGTAGGTACAGCGGTTGTTGCATCCGTCCTGAACCTTGAGCGCGGCCCTGGACCGGTGGCGGTAGTCGCCCGGGTCAAAAAAGAAAGGATCGACGCTCGCGCCCTCGGCCGCCGCCACGCTCCTGCGGGCCTCGTCCAGGGGATCCAGGCCCTCGGCAAAGGCTGCGGCCAGGTCGGCGGCCAGGGTCGGAAGGGCGCCCTTCCGCGAGCCGGGCAGGACGACCACGCGCGGCGCCAGCTCGGCCAGGGCGGCTGGGTCCAGCTCCGCGTAACAACCGGTGGCCACGATCACGGCGTCCGGGGACCTGCGGACGGCCAGCCTGAGCTCGCGCCTGGCCTTCTGCTCGGCCTTGCTGGTCACGGTGCAGGTATTGAACACGACCACGTTGGCCGGCTGGTCAAAAGCGAGCACGGCAAAGCCAGCCGCCCTGAAGGCTGCGGAAGCGGCCTCTGTTTCCGTCTGGTTGAGCCTGCAGCCAAAGGTGCGGAAGGATACGGTTGGGGTCACGCGCTAATCCGTCAGGCCCGGAGCTCGGCCCTGACCCTGTCGCGGCCCAGGCGGGCGTCTTTGGCGGCCGGGTCCAGCTCCAGGGCTTTTTCGTATGCCTCAAGGGCCCAGGTCCAGTCCCGGTTCTTTTCCCGCGCGTAGCCCAGACGGGTCCACCATGCGGCCTTGCCCGGCTCGTACTGGACGGCCGTGCGGAAGGCTATGTCGGCGTGCGACCAGAGCTCCTGGCGCAGGTATATCTCGCCCATGAAAAAATACACGGTTCCCAGGCGCTCGCCGTCCGGCAGGAGATTGACGTACTGCTCGAAGCGCTCCAGGGCCTGGTCGTTCTTGCCCTGGTGGTACGCAGCCTCCCCCAGGATTTCCACGATCCGGGGGTCCCGCCGTATGCTCTCGTAGGCGCGCGTGCCGTACAGTTCCGCGTCGGCGTAGCGGCCGAGGGCCAAAAGGCTCCATCCGAGCACCACGTAGGATTCCATGTTGCCCGGCGCCTGCTCGATTTCCGCCAGGCACACGGCGCGCGCCTGGTCGTACTTGCCCTCACGGTACAGCTTGAGGGCGTCCGGCTTGGCCTGGGCCCATGCCTGCGCCGCCAGGACCAGGCACAGGACGATGGCCGCGTTACGCCTGGCCGGCATCTCTGGCGCCCGTCATGGTGCACACGCCGTTGAAACGGCAGCCCGGCTCCATGGTCACCTGGGCAGCCCTGACATCGCCGTTGACCGTGCACGACGAAAAGAGCTCAACCCGGCCGGTGGCCACGATGTTGCCCTTGACCAGGCCGCGCACGGTCACGTTGGCCGCGTTGATGTCGGCCTCGACCACGGCCTTTTCGTCTATGTGGAGGTCGCTTTCCGTGCGGATGGATCCGGACACGCGGCCCTTGATCATCAGCGGTTCCTTGAACGACAGGGTGCCTGTAAAACTCACATCCTCGGCCAGGATGGTGTCCAGGGTATCCTCGTCGACAAAACTCAGTGGGACTTCGTTCATACCAGAGCGATGATATTGTTTTACGGCCGCGTTGGCAAGCCGCCAAAGAGGGCCGACAGCTCCTCAGGGGACAGGGTTTCCGCCCGCGCGTCCACAGACAGGCCGGCCGCCCCGGCAGCCGCGGCCACCTGCTCGTCGGACCAGCCCGCGGCGCGCAGGTTGTTGCGCAGGGTCTTGCGCCTGGACGCAAAGGCCATCCTGGTAAAGGTGGTAAAATCCTTCCTGCCCGCGCAGGCCAGGGCGTCCGGACGCGCCTTCATGAGCACCACGGTGGACGTGACCCTGGGCTGGGGCCAGAACACGCCCGGCGGCAGGTCAAAGGACTGCTTGACCTCGTATGCAGAGCGGCACAGCACGGTAAAGGCCGCGTAGTTCTTGGTGCCCGGCGACGCCGCCATGCGGGCGGCCGCTTCCTTCTGGACGGTGAACACCATGCGCTCAGGCCGAGCGCCGCCTTCTATTAAAGAAGCAACTATGGCGCCGGCGGCGTTGTAGGGCAGGTTACCAAAGGCCCGGGTTGGCCTGCCAGACGCGGCTAGGGCATCCGGCCAGGTGCGCACAAAGTCACCCTCAAAGAGCTCAAAGCCGGGCACGTCCCCGTACGCGCCGCGCAGGAACGACGAAAAGCCGCGGTCAATCTCGAAGGCGCTCAAGGCCAGGCCGGCGCGCAGGGCTTCCAGGGTCATGGCGCCCGCGCCTGGCCCTACCTCCCACACGCGGCGGCCCGACTCCGCCTCCAGGAGGTCCAGAATCCTGCTTCTGGCCCGAGGGGCTATCAGGAAGTTCTGCCCAAAGCGCTTCTGCATGGCAAAGCCCAGGCTGTCCAGCAGGGCGGCCAGCTCCTTGGGCGAGTCGTAGTCCACGGGAGCGACCAGGCGACTCTGGTTTTGCTCTGTATCGGGCAAGCCCGGCTCGGTAGGCGGCATAGGGCACAGCATACACGAGGGCGGCCAGCGCGGCAACGAGCCCGGCCAGCGCGAGTTTTCCGCCGTCTCCCGCCCTGGCCGCCGTCACGGCGGGAAACCTGGCTGCCGTGCCCATGAGACGGGACAGCAGTCCGTACACGGCCTCGCAGGGGAGCCGCACCAGGCGGAACGAGCGCGGCACCAGGGCGACTACGGCCGCCCCGGCCAGGCCCAGCCACATGAGCGCCGACACCAGGGGCCCGGCCGCCAGCGACGCCGCCGGGGACAACGGGTTCAGCCGGCCAAAAGACATGACCCCGAGCGGGGCCGTGGCCGACAGGGCAGACGTGCCAGCCGCCATGCCGCGGGCCAGTTTTGGCGGTAGCCAGCGTGCCAGGAGGAATTCATGCAATCCTCCGCAGAGGGCCATGCCCAACACGGCCAGATAGGACAGCTGGAAGGACAGGGTCCGCGCCTGGGCAGGCTCCAGTATCAGGGCCAGCGCAAAGGCCGCGCACAGATGGTCAGACACGGGCTGGGGCCGGTCCAGCTCTGCGCACAAAGCCGCCAGCCAGTACATGACGGCGGCCCTGGTCACCGATGGGGACGGTCCCACGAGCCACAAATAGAAGACGACGAGCACGCAGGACAGCCGCCTGGCGCGTATGGGACCCATGAGCGGCCCCAGGAGCGCCGCCGCCAGGGCAGCCAGTATGCCAAGGTGCTGGCCGGACAAGGCCAGGATATGGGCGCATCCTGAGTCCCGGAAAGCGGCCGACAGGTCGGCGTCCAGCTCGTCCCGCACCCCAACAAGCAGAGCCTCAAGGAGGGGCCCCGCCCGGCCCCCGGCCCTGGCCAGTACGGCAAGGAGGCCTGTCCTCAGCCTGAATCGGAAACCTTCCAGGGCGGGGGGAGCCTTGAGTATGGTCAGGTGGGCCAGCTCGACAAAATAGCGCCGGTCCGCCGCCTGGGTGGCGGCCGGGAATTCCACCACCGCCCCCCGGGGCAGGCTGTCGCCGCCGCGGACATATACCCAGGCCCGTCCGCTCATGCTCACCCGGACGCCGTCGCCTTGGCCGCACTCCAGGGTCACCTCATGCCTGCGCATGGCCTTGGCGCCCAGGCTCCCGTCCCCGGTCACCCGGGCCGTGAGGGTCGTTATGCCTAAGGGCGCCCCGGACGCCAGCCCTCCCCCGGCAGCCTCAGCGGCGTCTATCCGGACGCAGGCCAGCCAGCCCAAGGCCAAGCCGGCCGCCACCGCCAGCATGGCCGAGCGGCCCGCGCTCCGCCGGCCTTTGGCCAGCCCCAGCCAGGCGGCATAGACAAGCGCGCAGAGCGCAAGCAGGGCCGCCCGCCATCCGCGGCCGCCCGTTCCCGGGTCCAAATAGACAAATAGCGCCGACGCGGCGGCCAGCATGCGCAGGGGCCGGAGCGGACCGGCTGCTTTTGTGGCGTTCATGCCCCGTATACGTCAAACGGACCGCCCGCGCTTGCGGACGGCCCGTCTACTCAAGCCCTTGCACCACCTGGTGGGAAGCTACCAGCGGAGTTTCTGGAGGGCGTCGCGGGCGGCCCGCTTGACCGAATCGGGATACTGCAGGTAGCCGATGTAGAGCAGGTAGTCAAAGGCGTTTTTGTCGCCCAGGAGCCCGAGGTTGTTGACCACGGCCAGGGTGATCTGCTCGTCGTAGGACTTGCCCTGCTCGGTTTCCGTGTTGATCAGCTGGAGGTACAGGGACAGGGCCTGGGCCGCTTCCTGGGTACCCATGGCCCCGAGCAGGGCTATGGACTCAAGAAAGTCCGATTTGGCCAGCTGGCCCCGGTTGTACATGACCTGGTAGTCGTAAAAATGCTTGACGGCCAGGGGCGACGCCCGCTGCCACTTCTGGGCCGCCAGCTCGCGCGCCGCCTGCGACCGGAGGTCCACCAGCATTTTCTGGTCCACCGCGTTGGATCCCTGGGTTTCCAGGCCGGCGGACAGCGCCGACTCGGACAGCTCGGCGCGGTTTTCCGCCTGCAGGGCTCCGTCGCGGAGCGCCGCCTGGAGCGCCGCCAGCTTCTCTGCCAGGGTGCCCCGGCGCAGTATGCCCGCCAGGAAGGACGCGTAGTCGCCCTCAAGGGACGCCATGGCGGCGGCCGCCCGGTCGCTGATGGTCCTGCCCGCGCCAGCGTTGTAGGCGGCGAACAGGTAGGGGAAACTGGACTCGTCGCCAAGGCCGCCCACGGCCTGTATGGCTGCGTCCATCACGGCCAGGTCCGGCTGGGCGCCGGACTTGAACAGGACAACCTGCGAGTCCAGGAAGGCGTTGAGCTCAAGCACCGTGGAGTCGTTGCCCTTGCCCACCGTGGCCAGGGCCTGGAGTATGGGCACGCGTATGGACGTGTCCCGGTAGATTCCAAAGAGGCTCCACAGGTCGTCGGCCGCCTCCGCGTAGCCGCTCTGCTTGATCATGGACACGGAAAAAGCCGCCATCTCCAGCATGAGGGCGTCCGTGCCTATGAGCGACGAATTGTTGAGCACGAATTCTATGGCCGTGTGGTACAGCGGTCCCAGGTTCACGTCCTTGTAACCGGCCGCTTCCTTGAGGAGCTCGACCTTGGTGCCCAGGGACGAGCGCGCGAAATTCCTGCGGTAGGTGTCTATGAGTTCGTTGGCGTCCTGGGCCCAGGCCAGCGGTCCCAGCGCCACCGCAAGGGCGAGCATGGCTCTCAGTCTGCGCATCATACCCCCGTAACCACCGCGGCGCCGCCGTGGTTACGGCCCCGCGCCCCGGCTGCCGGTTCCGAACGCTCGTCCGAGCGGCATGAACCGGCCTTAAGGCAAAGCTTACCCGGAAAAAGCCCTGTCGTCCAGCGCGGTGCCGCCCGCGCCCACTCCGGGGTCGCCCTGGCGTATGTTGTACACGTGGGCCCTGATCAGGTTGCGCATGCGCGGGCTGGGGGCCACGGCCTCCACGTGGAGTATGGACTGGTTCTTCTCGGCCTGGTATTCGGCCCCGCGCACCGTGCCGCTGACCACAAGCTGGTCGTCACCCACGTAGAACTGGACCTTGACCAGGAGCCCCACCTTGGCCTTGCCGCCTATCAGCACGGCCACGCCGTCCTCCGACAGGTCCTGCACCACGCACTTCATGCCGGGCACGCGCTCGGGTTTCTCGTACGCGCCTTCCAGGCGCTTCAATATATATAGGTAGGCGGGCACGCGGGAGCGCAGGCGCAGGGACCGGCGCTTCTGGGTGCGGAACAGCGACTCTGAATGGCCTATCTGAAGCACGGGTATGTTCCGTATGCGCAGGTCCTCAAGCACGTAGCTGTCGAACACGTAGCCCGCGTCGTCCTGCCGCCAGAAATACACGGACACCCGGAGGCCCTTCCACTGGAAGCCGGGCGGCACCCTGCCGCCCACGGGATAGGACACCATCAGGTAGCGTTCGTTGGCGTCCACCACCGTGGACGAAAACACGCCCAGCCCGGGCACAAGGAGGCGCAGGCGCTGGTTTGGCCGTATGGAACGCGACGAGCGGATACCCAGGTGGTATTTGGGTTGGTCGAACTCCAGTCGCTTGCGGAAGTCGTACAGTTTTTCCATGAACGCTATGGTGCCCCGCTCGCGGTCCCGGCCCTCCGCCTTGAAGCGCCGGGTAAAGGCGCGTATGCACGCGTCCAGCTCGCGTATGGACCAGAACACGGCGGTGGGATCCTCAAGGCGGGCCATGGTTGCCGTGTCCTTGATCAGCTTGGACTCTGACAGGGTAAAGCCCACTTCCTTGCCGCGGGCATAGTACTCAAGGGGAGAAAAACGCCGGTCCCCCCTCATCAATAGGGTGACGGACACCAGGAGGAGGATGACGACGACGATCAGAAGCGCGTTTACCAAGTATTCACCTGCCGTATCGCGAAATGCGCGCCGCCGGGCGCGTTTTGCCCAGGCGCCGGGAACCCGTTCTGCTATACTGGGTCCATGGTATCCGGAGAGCGCGCCGCCCAAGGCGTTTGGCCGGCGCTGGCCGTCAGCGCGGCAGTCATTATACCCCAGTTTGCGCCGGTAGTGCCCGCCGAATACGCGCACACCTGGCTGTGGGCCGGCCTGGCCCAGTCCGCGTCCCAGACACTGTTCCTCCTTGTCAGTATCGGCTTTCTGGGACCGCCCCATGAGTACGGTGTCCGCAGGCCCAGGCTCGGCGACCTGCCCGGAGCGGCCATACTGCTGGCCGTTCTCCTGGCCGTTGGCCTTACGGCGTCTGCCGTGCTGGGCGGCGGATCGGCCGGGGCATTGGCGGCCAAAGCGGCTCCCGGCTGGCCCCTGCCAGCCACTCTGGCCCTGGCGGCGGCGTACGCGGCGGCCGTGGGCTACCGGGAAGAGCTGTTTTACCGGGCCTGGGTACTCCGCTGGGCCAGGCGTTTTGGCGCCCGGGACCTGGAGGCCCTGGCCGTGTCCGTGCTGGCCTTTGCCGCCGGCCACGCCTACCAGGGAGCCGCGGGCATGGCCACGTCCGCCGTGATGGGCGCCGTGCTGGCCGTGGCCTGGCTGCGGGGCTCAAGCGTGCACGCCCTGGCCTGGGCCCACGGAGCATACGACTTTGTCATACTGGCGGCCTTGTTCACAGGCGGCGCGTAAAAGCGCTATCATGGAAGCATGCAGGCTATAGACAAACTGAAATCCGACCTGGACGCCTGGGCCAGGAGAGCGGGAACGGACGGCGCCCCGGACGCCGCGTCCCTTGAGCGGCTGTCGTCCGACCTGGCCCGTTTCCTGGGCCCCCTGCCCAGGGACACCCTGGCAGCCATCATGGACACCTTCCGCGCAAGGCTGGACGGCGACAGGCAGGCGGCCCTGGACTGGCTCGCGGGCGTGGCTTCCCTAGTGCTGATGGACTACGACGGCACGCCGTTCAGCGCGGCTGACTGGGCCGAAATCCGGGAGCTCCTCACCCAGGACGCGGGCGACATGGACATGGACGTGCTGTCGTACGTCATGTCCCAGGTGATGGACCATGGCGGCCTGTCCGACTGAAGGCCCCGGAGCCGGCGGCTGGTTCACGGACGAAGGCTTCTGGACGGCCTACGCGTCGCTCCTCTTTGACGAACGCCGCTGGGCGGAAACGCCCGCCGTGGTGGACGGCGCACTGGCCCTTGCGGGCATGCAGAACCGGAACGGCCTGGCCGTTTTGGACCTGTGTTGCGGACCGGGCAGGCACGCCCTGGAGTTCGCCCGCCGCGGCCACGCCGTGTGCGGTGTGGACCTGACCCAACCCTACCTGGACGCCGCCGCGGACAGCGCCCGCGCGGAGGGCATACGTCTGGAGCTGGTCAAGGCCGACGCGCGCGCTTTCTCCCGACCCGGGGCCTTTGACCTGGCCGTCAACCTGTACACCAGCTTTGGCTATTTCGACGACCCCGCGGACGACCTCCTCATGGCCACCCGCCTGCGGCACAACCTCAAGCCCGGCGGCGTCCTGGTCATGGAGCTGAACGGCAAGGAGACGGCCGCCAGGCACTTCATCGAGGGAGAGTGGTTCGAGCGCGGCTCCGCCCTGGTCCTGACCGAGTTTTCCGTGGTAGGCGACTGGGAAGGCATAGAAAACCGCTGGGTGATCATAGACGGCCAGCGCAGGGTGGACCGCCGCTGGGTGCAGAGGCTGTACTCGGCGCTCGAGCTCAAGCGCCTGCTTATGTCCGCCGGGTTCTCGGACGCTCGGGCCTACGGATCGTTCTCCGGCACGCCCTACAACCACGCCGCCGACACCCTGGTGATGGTCGCGAGGGCCTGAACGTACCAGAATCGTAAAAACTCTCGCATTTTTCCGGAAAAGGGGCGATACTTGAAATGCCAAGGCCGCGCGGGAAGCGGAGGGCGCTTTACCGGACCCCGGTTACAAGGACGGATACGACGATGGCACAAATAGGCATACGGCTGGCTGACGGACAATTCTACCCGATTCTGGACGAGGGCGAGGGCGGCAAGAAACGCCTGGTGGTCACCACGGTCAAGGACGAGCAGACCAGCGTCCAGATAGACGTGTACAAGGGAACGGAAGACATCCTTGAGGACCGAACCTACGTGGGAAGCCTGGTCATAGAGAACATAGACGCCCGACCCAAGGGTGAGCCCGACATACGCCTGGATATCAGCCTGGACGAGGACGACAACCTGAGCGCCTACGCCGAGGACCTGGCCTCCGGCGAGCACCAGGCCCTGACCGTGTCGCTCAAGGCCCTGACCGAGGAAGAAACCTACGAGATCCCGGATTTCGACTTCCAGGACGGCCAGAGCCCTGCCCTGGACACCGACGAGTTCCCGGACATGAACCCCTTTGACGAAGTGGAAGCCGTGCCGTCCGGCGACGTTGACCTGAGCCTGGACCAGGAAAGCCCTGACGAGGCCTTTGGCGCGGACATGGACCTGGACGTTCCTGCCCAGGACGAGCCCGCGGGCGACCATTTCCTGGCGGATGACTATTCCCTGGACGAGGACGAACCGGGCCCCGGCACCAGCGTGTCGGACTCGTTTGCCCAGGACGACGACGCCGACCTGGCGGAGGACAAGCCAGCACGGCGCAAGCGCTCTGCCCTGGTTCCCATACTCATAGCCCTGGCGGCAACCCTCCTGGTGCTGGCCGTGGCCTTCCTGGTGTTCAAGTGCACCGCCGACCGCCAGCCGGTCCCGCCGAGCGCGTCCGTGCCGGCCATACAGGCGCCGGCTTCCGAACCCGCTCCTGCCCCGGCTCCAGCGGCCCAGGCGGCCGAGCCCGCTCCAGCGCCGGCACCCGCCCCAGCGGCAACGCCGGCCCCCGCCGCGGCGCCGGCTGCCCAGCCAGCTGGCGCGTCCGAAGGCGTATGGCACACAGTCAAATGGGGAGACACCCTGTGGGACATATCCATACGCTACTACCGGACGCCCTGGCTGTACGGCAGCATAGCCAAGGCCAACAAGATTCCGGATCCGGACCTCATCATATCCGGCACCAGGATGTTCATACCGGCCCGGTAAAGGAAGCGCCTATGCTTGCTCAAACCAGGGGCGCGCGGACCGCGCGCCCCGGTTTTTTGACGGCCATCCTGGCCACCGCGCTCATCGTGTCGTCCTGCCTGGCCGACGGCGCCCACGGCCTGTCAGCAGAACAGTGGCTGGACGCCCTGGAAGCCGGCGCCGAGCTTCCCTTAGCGGAAGGCGCCCGCCCCAATTACGCGGCCCTGTCCAGGCTCGGCCCCGGCGCCCTCCTCTTCCTGTCCATGCACGCCCAGAACCAGGGCAGGACCGAACTGCGCCTGGATTTTCTTGAGGAAGCGGCCAAGCGGGAAAGCGGACGCTACAAGGCCAGGGCGGCCGAGCTCCTGGCCGATGCCCTTACGGGCGCAGGCCTGTACGAGCGGCTCCTGGCCTTTGTCCGTTCCTCCGCCTCCGACACCCTGGAACCCTACCGGCGAAGATTCCTGGAAGCCTTGGCCTTGCTGGAAACCGGCCGCCCAGCCGACGCGGCAAAAAGCCTGTCCGGCCTGGCCGCCCTGGCCACGGACGGAGAAACTGACCCCCTGGCCCTGATCCTGGAACTGCGCGCCGGCCTGGCCAACCCGCGTGGCGGCAACGCCTGGGCGGACAAGGCAGGGCTCCTGTGGTCCCTGGAGCTGGAGCCCGCCGGCTACACGGCCCTGGCCACCCTGTTGGAAGAGGAAGCCGCCGCCCCACCCGAGCGTCGCCTGGCCCTAGCCCAGAACGACCGGGAGCTTCTGGCCGCCCGCGTGGCCAGCGGCCTGCGCGACTATGGCGACGCCGTAACGCGCTTTGCATCGCTGGCCGGCGGCAAAGACGCCCAGAGCCTGGCCGCCCTGGTGCGCTCCCTCCCGCGAGCCAGCGCATCCGACGCGGCCAGAGCCTTTGTGTACGGCCTGCCCGATACCGGCAACAATGCCTGGGCCCTCATGGCCCCCGGCGACCCCGGGCTCCCCGGCGCCTTTCACGCGGCGTTCTGGCGGGGACGCTTCCTCCGGACCGCCGGCAAAAACACGGACGCCGCCGCCTGGTTCGGCACGGCCGCCCGCCTGGCCACCAACGCAGCCGACCGTGACGCGTCGTTCTGGTACCAGGCTGAGAGTCTGGCCGCTTCCGATCCCCTGGGCGCCACTGGCGTCGTTGCCACAGCCCTGCGTTCCACGCGGAATCCTTCCTATTATTCAGACCTGCTGGAACCCCTGTCCCGGAAGGCCATCCTGGCGCGGCGCGGAGACGTGCTTGCCGCCCTGGACGCGGCCACCCTTGGCCGGGCAGACGCCTGGGACCGCGCCCGCCTGGCCTACCTGTCCGCGCGCGCGTCCGCCGTTGGCATCATTCAGCCGGCCCATCTGTCAGCGGCTTTTGGGAACGACGCCTTTGCGTCGGCCGCCGATTACCAGGAGCGCCGGCTGGAAGAGGCATACGACCAGCACAGCGACTCATGGTACCGGCTCCTGGCCGGCTACCGCCTTGGCCGCCCCCTGGCCGAACCCGCGGACGGCCCTGGCTGGGCCCCGCCTGACACCGCGGCCGAAGCGGGCAACGAGGAGCCTGCCGAGCCCGGAGAGCGCGAATCAGCGCCGGCCATCCAGCCCGCGGAAGCGGACAACTACGCCCTGGCCCTGGCGCGCTTTGGCCTGGCTTCCCGCCTGCGCTCGGAACTGGGCGCCGAGCGCCTGGGCCTGGGGGCCGACACCCTGAGGCACATAGCCGCCAACCTGGCACGGCGCGGCAACCACGCGGACGCGGTCAGGACCATAGCGCCCCTGTTCTCCCGCCCCAGCTTTACGCCCAGCCGCCAGGACCGCGAGCTCTACTGGCCGCGGCCCTGGCCCGAGCACTTTGCGTCGTCCTCCCAGGATTCGGGACTGCCGGCGGAACTCCTGTACGGGCTGGCCCGCTCGGAGAGCCTCTTTCAGGCCGACGTCGTGTCGTCTGCCGGCGCCATAGGGCTTGCCCAGCTCATGCCCGCCACCGCCGAGGAAACGGCCGGCCGCCTCAGGCTGTTGGACTATGACCTCTATGACCCCGCCGACAACCTGAAGCTCGGGAGCGCCTATCTGGCGCGCCTTTTGGCCACCGTGGACGGCCAGGTGCTTCCGGCCCTGTTCTCGTACAACGCCGGCCTGGGCCGCTACCGCCGCTGGGAAGCGTCCGCGGGCAGGCTGCCCGCCGACCTGGTCCTTGAGACCCTTGAGTACGCGGAGACCCGTCAGTACGGCCGCAACGTGGCCGGAGCCGCCGCCGCCTACGCCGCCCTGTACGGCGGTCAGGACGTGGAGGAATTCCTTGCGTGGATGCTGGGAGAGTGATGCAAGCGTCCAGGTGGGTCCTGTCCCGCTCGACCAGCACCGTGTATGAGGACGACACCCCGGGCTGGACGCGGCCTCAGATAGCCAGCACAGAGCACATCCGCACTTTTATCAAGGAAGCTGAAGGCTGGAACAGGTAGGCAGACCGTAAAACTAATTGAAAATAGCTTTAGCAAATCATTATAGGGAACCTCTAAAAACTACAGTTTTTAGAGGTTCCCTATAGTTAACGACATACAAACTGCATTTCAATTTATGATCCTACGCCACCCATTCCCCATAGAGTTCTTCAGCCTGTTCGATCACCGTCTTGATGGCCGCTTCCTGCCTGTCCGGCGGATACCTGTAGTGCCGTAGAATCCGTTTGATGGCCAGCCTGATCTGTGCGCGGACTGACTCCCGTTGCTTCCAGTCGATCTTGAGGTTTGCTTTGAGGCTCGTTACAAGCTCGCGGGCAATCGCCTTCAGGATATCGTCGCCAAGGTCCCTGACCGCCGATTCGTTGACGCCGAGCGCGTCATAGAAGGCGATCTCGTCGTCGTTGAGGCCGAGGTCTTCACCGCGCTGGTGGGCCTCACGAATCTTTCTGGCAAGTTCGATGAGTTCCTCGATAACCTGTGCCGTTTCAATGGCGCGGTTCTCGTACTTTTTAAGAGCCGCTTCGAGCATCTCGGCGAAGGATCGGGACTGGATGAGGTTTTTGCGTGCCTTTGGGTTTTTGATCTCACCTTTAAGCAGTTTCGCGAGGAGCTCGACCGCGAGGTTTCTGTGCGGCATGCCCTTCACTTCGGCGAGGAACTCGTCCGTGAGGATGGAAATGTCGGGCTTCTTGAGTCCAGCCGCCGAGAAGATGTCCACAACCTGATCGGAATCCACCGCTCCGGAAACAAGCTGGCGGATAGCCAGATCAAGCTCTTCGGGGCTCTTCTTTTTGTCGTCACCACCCGTCGCTTTTGCTATGGCGGCCCGGACAGTCTGGAAGAAGGCTACATCGTCCCGAATTTCTACAGTCTTTTCGTGGGGGACGGATAGGGCGAATGCCTGGGACAGCTCCGTAACAGTTTGGTATAGACGGGCTTTGCCATCCTGCTGGGCAAGGATATGTTCTTGGGCAAAAGGCAGAAGATCAAGTCGATCCTTAGGAGTGCCGGTCTTCCAGATAGACCAATCGAAGCCATGGAAGAGATCGCGGACAATCTCGTACTTCTCCATCATTACCGCGACGGCCTCGTTCTGGTCGATGGCGGTCTTTCCCTTGCCGCCAGACTCGGCATAGGTAGCGAGCGCGCGCTTCAAGCTGTCGGCGATACCGAGATAGTCAACGATCAGGCCGCCGGGCTTGTCCTTGAACACGCGGTTGACACGGGCGATTGCCTGCATGAGTCCATGCCCTTCCATGGGCTTGTCCACATACATGGTGGTCATGGAAGGAACATCGAAGCCAGTAAGCCACATGTCGCGGACAATGACGATCTTGAAGGACGCCTTATTGTCCTTGAAGACATCGGCAAGGTTTTTACGCCGCTTCCCGTTGCGGATGTGCTGCTGCCAATCCACCGGGTCGGTAGCGGAACCGGTCATGACCACCTTGAGTAGCCCCGCCTTGTCTTGATCCGAATGCCAGTCGGGGCGAAGGGCTATGATCTCATTGTACAGGTCAATGCAGATTCGGCGCGACATACAGACGATCATCGCCTTGCCACCCATGATGGCTTGCCGCTTCTCCCAATGGTCCACGAGGTCTTTGGCTATGAGCTGGAGGCGTTTCTCGGCTCCGACCAAGGCCTCGAGCCGCGACCATTTGCTTTGAAGCGACTTGACCGTCTTCTCTTCCTCTGCCTCGGTGATCTCCTCAAAGCCCGCGTCGATGTGCGGTTTTTCTTCCTGCCTGAGCGCGAGCTTGGCGAGGCGCGACTCGTAGTAGATCGGGACAGTCGCGCCATCCTCGACTGCCCGCTGGATGTCGTAGATTGAGATGTAGTCGCCAAACACCGCCCTGGTGTTGCGGTCATTGAGTTCGATGGGCGTACCGGTGAACCCGATGAAGGATGCGTTGGGGAGAGCGTCGTGCATGTGGCGGGCATAACCGTCGATAAAGTCGTATTGTGAACGATGGGCTTCATCCGCTATGACGACAATGTTGCGGCGGTCAGAGAGCATGGGGTATTGGCCAAGCTTCTCCTCGGGCATAAACTTCTGGACGGTAGTGAATACCACGCCTCCGGAGGCCACCTTCAGAAGCTCCCGCACGTGGTCTCGGTTCTCGGCCTGAACGGGCGTCTGCCGGAGGAGCTCCGAGCAGTTGCAGAAGGTATCGTAGAGCTGGTTGTCCAGGTCGTTGCGGTCGGTGATGACGACGATGGTCGGGTTCTCCATCGCGGGTTCGAGGATGATACGCCCGGCATACATCACCATGGATAAGCTCTTGCCCGAGCCTGTTGTGTGCCAGACCACACCGATGCGCCTGTCGCCGTGCGCTACGCTCCCGGGCGAGGTATACGCACCGGCAGATTCGGCGGCGGCCAGCTGTCCCTTTTGCTGGGCCGACGAAGCCCGTAAGGTCTCGCGCACGGCGGATTCAACCGCGTGGAACTGGTGGTAGGCGGAGAGCTTCTTGTACCAGCTTCCTTTGCCGTCCGCCTCGAACACCGTGTAGAAGCGAAGGAGGTCAAGGAAACGACGCTGGTCAAAGACACCCCGGATGAGGACTTCCATCTGGGTCATGGTGGACGGAGCAAGCTGTTCGCCTTCTATGGTCTTCCAAACGGAGAAGCGTTCCTTGTCGGCTGTCAGGGAGCCAAGCCGAGCCTCAAGTCCGTCGGATATGGCAATGACCGCGTTGAAGTTGAAGAGGCTCGGTATCTGATCCTTGTAGGTTTGTATTTGGCTAAAGGCTTTCCAGATGTCTGCCTTTTCATCGGCAGGGTTCTTGAGCTCAAAAATGCCGACAGGCATTCCGTTCAGGAACACGAGGAGGTCAGGTCGGCGATTGTTGCCGTTCTCGACTATTGTAAACTGATTGACGATAAGCCAGTCGTTCTTTTCGGGGTGCCGGTAGTCAACGAGCATGGCCTTGTCGTTGACGATACGGTCACCCTTGCGGTAGGAGACATCGAGGCCATTCACAAGCAGTTGCTGAAAGACATGGTTCTGAACGATGGCCGTGGGTGAAGAGGCGCGGATGATTTTCCTGGCGGCTTCTTCGATTGTCTCATGAGGGATGCTCGGGTTCAGGTCTCGAAGTTTGGAGAGAAGCCGGTCGAGTAGAAGAACTTCGGCATAGGAAGTCCGCTCGGCGGCGGGCATCTCGGGGGCAATGTCGCCGCCGAAGAGGTGGGTGTAACCAAGCTCCTCGAAGAGATCGATGGCTATTTGCTCAACATCAGCTTCGGTCAGACCTATGCTCATTTTTCTGGCTCCATGATTTTAGATATGTCTTTGTCGGAGAGTTCGATTTCACCGGAGACGAGCTTGGGGAGAAGAGAGTCTCTCATGGCTTCAAGTATTCTTATCTCATGCTTATTGTTTACAATAGTATGCACCATACTGTCGGTACTCTTCGCAAAATGACCGATTATCGAAATGGGTGGCAGACAAACCTTGAATCTATCAATATCATTTTTACCAATATGGATGACCGTTGTTGCGGTCTCTGTGGCTTCGACCTCAGCTAATAGAGGTTGGATAGCAAAGTATACATATCCAATGGGATAGTCATCTTTCGGCTGGAACACACATACTCGCTGGTTTAGCCAAGATTTCTTGCCGCCCCATAAGTATGCTCTGAACTCACCATCCATTCCGACAACTATGTCTCCTTCTTTTAGCAAATAGCCTTTAGGGTGTACCTCTTCGGTGTAGATTTCTGGATTTTCATCCTTGAGATCGCGTATCCTAACCAGTGGGGTGCCACGCTTCTCTGCATTGAACATTGATGAAGAAAACGGTGCTCCATAGATGACTTTTGCGATATGGTAAATCGAATCTGTTTGCCACCCCTTCGGAATCTCCCCCAACTCCGAATCCTCGAACGAGTCGGGGAAGAGGGCGTCGATCTCGGGCGGTAGACCTGTGGGCTGGCCTTCTGCCTTCTTGCGGACGGGATCAAAGTCGATGAACCAGCTCTTGAAGAGTGCCCGCGCCATGGCTTCGAGAGTCTCGTTCATGGAGCGGAGGAGTTCTATCTTGTCGTCGAAGGTGCCGAGGATGTGGGCGATGGCTTGTTGGGTTTGGAGAGGGGGAAGTTCAAGTTTACTGTTTAATAGATGGGGGAGTTTAATACTCGGTTGTACTCCTCCAATATCTAGCTTCTTTACTAATTCTTTGCCATACTTTCCTTTAAGAAGATAGTAAAAAAAAGACGGGATGCATTTACTCTTATCAACACGTAATGCTACGACATTTTGTGCTATACAGCCAATTGTCGAATCCATTAGGCAAAGATTGCCTAAGCTCCCAACAGTAGCAAATAGAATGTCTTCCTTAACTGGATGCCCATTTCTAAACCAGTTTTTATAGGTCTCTGCACCAACAAATTTTGTAGCGTTCTGAAAAGAAGGATTCTTTCTATTTGGAGCGAGTACCGCGACATCAATAAGAGGTATGCCTGTTGCCTCGTATGGTGGTGTTTTCCCTCTATTGTCAATAATTGACTCTATAACATCAGCAATAGTGGAAGAAGAGTCATTCCCCATAGCCAAGCACCTTTAAATTCTTGAATATCTCTTTCGAAAGCTTCTGCGACTCGGCAACCTGCTCCTTGAGCTTGGGGCTCAGGTGCTTCATATGAGCCTCCCCAGGACAAAGCGTGCCTGTTCTCTCCGGAGCATTTCAAAAGGATTTATGTACTTGACCCCGCAGCCCAGGCAGACATTGGGTATCAGGATTCTATTAATCGAATTTTGGGGCTGTTCGTGCGTAACGACAACATAGCTACCAGCGAGAGCCTGAGCGACCAGGTAATAGTCCGCGATTTGAAGAAAAAGGCTTTTGGCCGCTACGCTGTAGGTCGCATGCGCTTGTATCCATGAGGCGATCTTTCCGAGAGCTGGTATGGCTTCCGCATCAGGAGAAAGAAAAAAGCCTTTCGGCAAATTTTGCGCCCAAGCCACAAGTTCATCCTGACCACCTGCTAATTCATCGCTGACTTTTTCGATACTGAATACTATGCCCTTGTCATGAGCATTCAGTAGCCATTCCCAGAACGCGGGGCAAAAATCCATGCCGTAATGCAGATTCTTGGCTGCAATAAAAACATTCGCGTCTAAGAGGTATGCCATTAGGCGCCAATCCCGAGCCTGATGCTCATTTCCTTAAATGTGGACATTTTTTTAAACCCAAGGAGTCTGCAAGCCTCTGTGAACGATGTTCTGCCTTCCCATGCGGAACCAACCATGGCGCGGGTAAAACGATTTCCGACCCGCGATGTAGTGGTCGTGTAAAAATTCCCGCCGCTGGTTTTTGTTAGTTCTTTTAAGCGATCGAGTTCGGTTCTATATTCCGTCCAATACTCGGCGCTGTCCAGCTTTCCCGCATCGTGCAAGCGGCGCAAGATCACCAAGGTGCTGACTTTGAAGTGCCGTGCCAAACGATCCAACGTTTCGCGTGTAGTCTCGCCGTCTATGAGAGATTTTTTTAAATCCTCCATGGGAACCAAAAACTCCGCAGCCACGGCATTGCACCATCGCTCCACTTCGTTGGAGGGCGTGTCGGAAAGTTCGGTATCGGATAACGCGCTCTGCCCAAGCCAAAGGTGCGCAAGCTCATGAGCAAGCGTGAACATTTGAGCGGATTTTGTGTCTGCGCCGTTTATGAAAATCAATGGCGCATGGCTATCCGCCAGCGCGAAGCCCCTGAATTCATCGGGATTCAGTTTTCGATGGCTGTTGCTTCCAACGATCCCGCTTGTCATGACCAATACGCCAATCGAATCGACCCGCTCTATGAAGCGGCGCAGCGCATCGGTCCAGGTATGGCAGGCGCACTGCTCCTGCAAGCTGAAGCCCGTGGCAGCGCGAATTTTCTCCGCGGCTTCAGCAATCGGGTTATTCGGGCTACTCGACCCGATAAAGTCAAGTTCGTGTTCGCCGGATACCAGAGTATAATCCTTATACCATTCCTGACGTTGCTGGCAAAGATAGATGGTATCGAGCAAATCGGGGGATGGCCGGTTAACGGATACATTCCTCTTTGTCCGAAAATCCGGAATGGGGACTGTCTCAACGGGAGGTTCCGGCAGGAAAAAGTAGCCAACGGGAGCGTGGACAGTTTTGGCGAATCGTTCTAACTGCTTAAAGGTAGGTTGAAGACTTTCATCCAACCAGGCATTTAGCTTTGGGAAGTTTTTACTTAAAGAGGTCGTTTCGTACCCGGATCGTACGCAAGCCCAGCGTAGCAGCTCAGGCTTGATAGACAACTTCATCACATGCCGCCCTCATACGTACGCTTTTGGAACAGTCCATTATGACATAGTATAACAACGAAGGTAAAAAGAAAATCAAATCTATTATAAGAATCATTCCCCATAGCCAAGTACCTTTAGGTTCTTGAATATCTGTTTCGAGAGCTTTTGCGACTCGGTAACCTGCTCCTTGAGCTTGGCCGTCAGGTGCTGCATCTTTTCGTCGAAGTCCTCGCCGTCATCCTCAACTTCCTCGGCCCCGACATAGCGGCCGGGGGTAAGGACGTACCCGTGCGACTTGATTTCATCTTTTTCTGCTGAATGGCAGAAACCCTGAATGTCCTCATACTTTTTCTTGCTGTCTTTGCCGCCACGCCATGCGTGGTAGGTATCAACAATCTTTTCTATGTCTGCTTCGGTGAGTTCCTTGTGGACTCGGTCCACCATGGTGCCGAGCTTGCGCGCGTCGATGAAAAGTGTCTCTCCCCGCCGATCCCTGTATTTTTTATCTGACTTGTTACGGGCCAAGAACCAGAGGCAGACGGGAATCTGGGTTGAGTAGAAAAGCTGGCCCGGCAGGGCAACCATGCAGTCAACGAGATCGTCTTCCACCATCCCAGAGCGAATGTCGCCTTCGCCTGAGGTGTTGGACGACATGGAGCCATTGGCGAGGACAAAGCCCGCCATGCCGTTCGGGGCAAGGTGCGAGATAAAGTGCTGAACCCAACCAAAGTTTGCGTTGTTGGCCGGAGGTGTTCCATACTTCCATCGCTTGTCGCCCTGAAGCTGAGGCTGACCCCAGTCCTTCATGTTAAAGGGCGGGTTCGCCATAACAAAGTCAGCCTTCACTGAACCATGAAGGTCGCGGAGGAACGAGTCCGAGTGCTCCGCGCCGAGGTCAGCCTCGATCCCGCGGATTGCCAAGTTCATCTTGGCGAGTTTCCATGTCGTCGGATTCGACTCCTGCCCGAAGACGGATATGTCGCCGACCTTGCCGGCGTGATGTTCTATAAACTTCTCGGACTGCACAAAGAAGCCGCCTGACCCGCAGGCAGGGTCGAATACTCGGGCATTCTTGAACGGGGCGAGCATGTCTACGATGAGGCGGACAACTGACTGGGGCGTGAAGAACTGACCGCCGTTCTTGCCTTCGGCTGAGGCAAACTGGGTGAGGAAATACTCGTAGACCCGGCCCAGAATGTCCTTGGAACGGTTCTCCTTGTCGCCAAGCCCGATGGTGCCGATGAGGTCGATGAGCTCGCCGAGCTTTGTCTTGTCCAGGGCCGGGCGGGCGTAGTCCTTGGGCAGAACGCCTTTGAGGGACCTGTTTTCCTTCTCGATAGCGTCCATCGCGTCGTCGATAAGTTTGCCTATATTCGGCTGTTTGGCTTTGGACTGGATGAAGCTCCAGCGGGCGGACTTGGGAACCCAGAAGACGTTTCGGGAGATGTACTCGTCCTCGTCTTCGGGATCGGCGTCTTTTTCAGCCTTCAGTTCAGCGTGAAGCTCCTCGAACGAGTCGGAAATGTACTTGAGAAAGATGAGTCCAAGGACGACATGCTTGTACTCGGCGGCATCCATGTTGTTGCGGAGCTTGTCCGCCGCCGCCCAGAGTGTGGCTTCAAAGCCAAGGTTGGCCGCAGTCGTTGCCTTTTTAGGTCGAGCCATTCTGATATTCCTTTAGCTGGTTGTTTTTGCAAGCATTTTGCCCTTGAGCCAGTCGTCTATGACATCCTTGTGGTAGCGCCACTGCTTCCCAAGCTTTTGGGCTGGTACGGTTCCCTCACGGGTGAGTTTGTAAAGCGTGGAAACTGGGATTCTGAGGTATTCAGCGGCTTCTGTAACAGTTAAAACGGGTTTATTGCTCGAAACCATGCCAGATAGCATAGCAGACAGAAAAATATCTGTCAAAAACCATCTACAAGCATTTGTATTTAACTGTCGATTGATTTCTTTGCACAGTATATAAAAGTCAGTGCCGAGGGTGTAGCAAGATCGGAAGATTTAGGCGGTAGCACCATCAAGGTGATCAATGTTGTGACTATAAATCATCATGTCTGAACCAGAGATGCCGTAGGAGCCGGACTCACATAAACAGTACTCCGGTGAACCCGGGGCGGTTCAGAAGCTCCAGAATGAAGGCCGTCTGCGTCGTATTGGCGCTGAAAAAGGCGGAAGAGTGAGAATATCTGAGCCGTGGCTTCTTTCGATATAACGAAATCCTATAGTTTTTTATTGTTGTTTTTTCGATATAGTTGAATTATGATACAAAGAATGATACAGCGCGAACTATACATGAAGAAGCTAAGACCCTTTATGAATACCCCCGTGGTAAAGGTTTTTACCGGTATTCGACGTTGCGGTAAGTCCGTGTTTATGGAGCTTGTACAGGCCGAATTGCGGCAACAGGGGGTGGAATATTCCCGCATACTATCGCTAAACTTTGAATCCGCCGCGGATAAACGGGTACAAAGCGCGGAATCCGTAATTGAAGCCGTACATAAACAGAAAAGCCAGAACAGCTCCGGACGCTTATACCTCTTTTTTGATGAAATCCAGGAACTTACCGGTTGGGAAACCCTGGTCAATTCCCTGCTGATAGATACCGACGCCGATATCTACATTACCGGCTCGAACGCCCGCATGCTCTCCAGCGAATTGGCCACCTATCTGGCCGGGCGCTACGTGGAGCTACGGATATATCCCTTTTCCTTCGCCGAGGTCGTCACCCTGCTTTCTCAAGCCGATAGCCCGGTCAAGACCGACGATGCCTTCAAACTATACCTGGGTCGGGGCGGTTTTCCTTTCTTATACAATTATCCCTTTACCGATGCCGACGCCAACCAATATATAGGCGATATTTTTAACTCCACCATTCTTAAGGACATAGCCCAACGAAATGGAGTACGGGATATTGCCCAGCTACGCCAGCTCGTGCTGTATTTTATCGCCAACGTGGGTAATACCTTTTCCGCAAGCTCGCTTGTTAAATACCTGAAAAGCCAGGGCCGCGGCGCTTCCACCGAAACCATCTATAATTATATCGAGTATTGCCGCGCCGCGTGCCTTTTACATATGGTTCAACGTCAGGACCTTATGGGGAAAGCCTTGCTGGCCACCCAGGAAAAAATCTATCTGGCCGATCATGGTATTCGCGAAGCTATCTATGGCAACAATCAGCGGGACATCAATCAGGTTTTAGAAAATATCGTGTATATGGAATTGCTGCGCCGCGGTTATGAGGTAACTGTAGGAAAGACCAAAAGCGCGGAAGTTGATTTTTGCGCTATGCGTGGGCCGGCTTTGGTTTATGTGCAGGTGTGCTATCTTTTGGCTAGCGAAGAAACGGTAAAACGCGAGTTTTCAGTATTGGAAAGCATACCGGACAATTTCCCCAAGTACGTATTGTCCATGGACGAGATAGACAGAAGCCGGAATGGTATTATTCATAAAAACATTCGGGATTTTCTACTGGGCGACTATGTATGATTATCCTTACTATATAAATCTGATTATCATTACTATATAAAACGAATTTTCCTTACTATATAAAATAGATTTTCCTTACTATCTACCAGGATTATCCTTACTATGTACGAGGGCTATCATTACTATTTAAGAAGATTATCATTACTATCTGCTGGTCAAATCATTACTATCCGCCGCTCAAATCATTACTGTCAACACCGATTTAGATTTTCCGCTTTTCACCGATTTCAACTTTCCGCTTTTCGGTGCTGATTTCTCACTCGAAGCCAACGGCT
>JAFGJV010000027.1 GCA_016928955.1 Spirochaetales bacterium | reverse complement strand
TTAGACCATGGTGGCAAAGGGGCTGGCTGTTTGGCGTCGAACAGTATGACACACTGGGGGTCGTTGGTTCAACTCCAATACTGCCCATGAAGGATCGCGCGGCATTAGCCGCGCGGTTTTTTTTGCGCTCGTATCAACGCTCGATACCGTCGCGGGCCTGAACCCCCGCGTTGTAGTAGTGCTTTATCTCCCGCATCTCGGTGACCAGGTCGGCCCTGGCCATCAGAGCGTCGCTGGCGCCCCTGCCGGTAAGCACAAGCTCCACGCCCCTGGGCTTGTCGTCCATGAGGGCCAGGATGTCACGCTCATGGACCAGCCCCAGTTTCATGGCCACGAGGATTTCGTCCAGTATCACCAGGTCAAACGCGCAGGATAGCAGCGTTTCCCTGGCTTCGGCCACACCGCGCTCGGCGGCCTGGAAGTCCTCCGCTTCGGGCTCCCGGAAGATGAAGCAACCGCGACCGTACTGCCTGACCGCTATCCTGCCATCGCCGAGCGTGCCCGACAGCGTATCAAGCAGCTCTATTTCGGCGTAGCGCATGCCTTTGATGAACTGCCCCAGATACACCTTGAGCCCGGCTCCCAGGGCGCGGACAGCCAGGCCCAAGGCGGCCGTTGTCTTGCCCTTGCCGTTGCCCGTGTACAGCTGAATATAGCCTTGTTCCATGCTCACTCCTCCAATTCCCTTTGCACCATGATCTTTGCGTCGACGCGGGGTTCCGGCAGACCAGCGGCCAAGAATTCCGACAGCGGGCGCTCCAGCTGGCCCTGCTCCGCCCAGGCGGCCAGGGACGAGTCCAGGACTTCCGTCCAGCGCTCGGACGACGCCTCACCCTGGAAGCGCAGATCGTTGACCGCAAAGCGCGACGCGCCCTGCCTGGGCTTGAGCCCGGGCACGGAACCCGCCTCCCAGTCGGCGTACAGCCTGGAATGCCGCGTCAGCACGAATTTGTGCCAGAAGGCCGAATCGATAAGGCCTTCCGACAGGAGGACCCGCACCGTCTCGGCGGAGTCTGCTATGTCCTGGTCGCTCTGGCCCGGAAAGCCGTACATGAGGTAGGCGTGGACCAGTACGCCGTGCCGCTTGAACGACGCAAGGCAGCGGATAAGGTCACCGAGTCCAAAGCCCTTGTCCACGATTTCCAGGCCCTCGGCCGTGGCTATCTCTATGCCGCCGGACACGGCCACCAGGCCGCCCAGAGCCGCCTCGGCGCAGGCGGCTCCGGTCCACGAGCGGTCAAAGCGTATGTTGCCCCAGAAGGTGTAGGACCGGGGGCGTTCGCGGTTGAGCCGCGCGAATTCCAGGACCTGCCGCACGGGCATGGCCTCGTCGGTGAAGTGGATGCCGTAGAGCCCGGTTTTGAGCGACGCGGCGTCCGCGGCGGCCATGATGGCGGTGACGTTCGACGGGATGTAGCGCTTGATGTAGTCCAGCTGGGTGTCGCAGAAAGCGCAGCGCCTCCAGTAACAGCCGTACGACAGCCGGTATTTCAGCCAGGGCGTGTCGTTCCACAGCCTGTGCATGGGATTGGGCGAGCTGGCTATGCGGAGATAGCGGGAGAAATCCGTGCCTGAGTAGTCGGGGTGGATCGTGGCCAGCTCGGCGCGCTCAGCCGCTTCCCGGTCCGGGCCGGCGTCCTGGGACCCGCCCGCAGGCCCGGCCGGCCTGGCAGCCTGGCAGGGCTCGGGAGCGGCAAAACCGCATGCTGCCACGCGCCCGCCCGAGTCCAGAAGACGCGTGCGGTACAGCCTGGCCGCAGACGCTCGGAGAACGGCGGCCGGGTCCGGCCATTCGTCGTCGCCCAGCACGTCCATGATGGAGGCCAGGGACCCAAAACCGGCGTCGTAGCAGAGGGCGTCAAAGACGCCGAACACCGACGGGTCGTCCAGGAAGCGGAGCTCCGTGGACACGTAGCCTCCGCCCAGAAGGATCAGCGCGCGCTGGCCGAACACCTCCCTGGCCGCCCGCGCCGCCGTGACGGCCCCGGCCAGACAGCCCGGAAAGGGGGCGGACAGGCACACGACCGTGGTTCCGCCTGAATCCGCGGCCGCGAACGCCGAGCGCGCGTAGGGCAGGTACAAGGTTCTCTGCACCCAGCCAGAGTCGGCGGCTTCCAGGATTTCCCTGAAGTCCCGGGCGCCGGAACCGAGCCGCTCGGCGTAGCGTACCGACGAGTAGTGGGGATCCAGGGCGTAGGAAATGAAATCGGCCAGGTCGTCCAACATTGCGGTGGCCAGGGCAGGTGCGTCTTCCGGTGCTATGCCGCCAGAGTCGCCCAGGACAGCTTCAGTCCTCATGCCCATGGGCAGGCCTGCTCCCACGGCCAGGCGGTAGGCAAAGGCAGGATCCTGTCCGGACAGGTAGCCGGTCACGCCGTCTATCCACCTACAGTAGCCTTCTTCCTGGTCCAGATAGGCCTGAACGCGCGCCGCGCTTTCCTTGTCCGGGTGACGCCTGCCTGCCAAAGCTGCGCGGGCGGCGGCAAACACGGTTTGGATGCCCTGGCGCGAATACAGCCGGCGGGTCAGCTCAATGGAATGGTCCTGCGCCGCCGAATCGAGGCCCCTGGACCTGAACCACGCGTCCAGGTACCACACCGCGGGATAGGGAGCGTTCAGCTGGGTAAAGGGAGGCTGTATGGATACGGCTTTCATGCAACGAGTATAGCAAGGCCTGAGGCGGATGCGCCATTGGGCGACGCTTGTCCGCACTTGACCTTTTTTTGCTCATCCGGTATAAAAGTCTCCGCGACAAGCCGCTGTAGCTCAGTTGGTAGAGCAGTGGACTGAAAATCCACGTGTCGTCAGTTCAATTCTGACCGGTGGCAGAGGCCGCTCCCTTGGGAGTGGCCTTTTTTTTGGTCCTCTGCCTTGACCCGCGGGATGCCCGGGCTTAGGCTCAGGTGGTGGCCTGTCGGCCGGAGGGAAACATGAAATACAGCGTGCTTACGGTTGCCGTTTTGGTTTTGGCGCTCGCCGCCTGCTCGGCCGCGGGACCCGAGGGGGTGGCCCTGGATTTCCTCAACCGGCTGGTGGCGTATGACTTTGACGGGGCGGCCAAGCTGGCCACGGACGAAGGGGCCGCCGCCCTGAAAATGATGGCCGGGTTCATGGAGCTGGACGCTGCCAAGGAGAGCATGGAAGAACAGAAGGCCGAGCTGGCCGGCGTCAAGCCCAGGATCGTGTCCTCAAGGGTGGACGGCGACACGGCCGTGGTGACATACACGGGCGGCGACAGCGACGGCGAACAGACCCTGGACCTGGTACGGATAAACAGCGCGTGGAAGGTAGATTTCAAGAAAACCATGTAGGGCCGCTCATCCGGCGCTGCCTGGGACTCTTCCACGCCCTGCTCGTCTTCCTGCTGTGCGCGGCGCTCGTTTTGGTCAGGGTGCCCGGCATGCTCCCGCGGCGCAGTCTGCCCCGGGGGGAACTGGGCCCGGACGCGGCCATGGTGCTCCGGAGCGGTGACCTCATCTTGCAGCGGGGCGCAGGCCTTTCCTCCGACCTTATAGTGGCAGCGCTGGCCGAGTCCGTGCCGTTTTCGCATATCGGGGTGGTGACCGAGCGTGACGGCGGCCTGGTCGTGGTGCATACCATAAACGGCAGCCTGGGCGACCACGACGGCGTCCAGGTTCACCGGCTGGATGACTTTGTCCGGCTGTCCAGGGCGGGTTCGGCCGCGGCGTTCCGCCCCCTGTGGCCGGATGACCAGGTTCGGACCCGCTTTGTGGCCCTGGTGGAAGCGGCCTTGTCGCAGAGACTTCCCTTTGACAACGGCTATTCGTGGCTCACGGACGACGCGCAGTACTGCGGCGAGCTGGTTGCCAAGGCGCTGGAAGGAGCCGGTTTCTGGAACGCCCGGGAGGCCTGCCTGTGGAAGGGGCCCGTGGTGCTGTTTGCCAGTTTCCATCAACCCGAGTACTTTGGCGGCTTGGACCTGGGCTTCCAGCCCTGATACCGCCCGGCGGGCGCGCGTCAAGGTTTTGCGACACCAGGCGCGGCTTGCCTCAGGCGCTCAAGTTGCCTAGTATTGAGCCTATGACAGCTCAACCCATACCGCGCGGGAGGCGGGATTGAAAGCGCCCGCGAGGTTGTCCAGGCGCATAAACCTGGTGGCCGCCGGAATTTTTCTCCCTCTGTTCCTGCTGGTAGCGGGCGCCCTGGCGCTGGGGGCTCGCCAAGGCCTGAAGGACGAGCTGGACGACTTTACCCGGATGCTGGGTAAGCGCCTGAATGTCACCCTGGGCGCGGCGCTTCGGTCAGGCGATGCCGGGGCGGCGGCGGCCATGCTGAGCGTCGAGATGGAGGACGAGCGCCTGGTGCGGGCCGCCGCGTATGCCGCCGACGGACGTATGCTCGCCGGCTTTGTGCGCACCAGCATGGGCAAGGTCCTTCCCATGACCGCGGGCGAGCTGTATCCGGGCGAGCGGCCTTCCGACCACCGGGTGACCGTTGAGATCGAGTCTGACGGGGTGCTCCTGGGACGCGTGGACGCTGGCCTGGATTTCCAGGTTGTGCGTGTCACCGTTGTGCGCACCCTCCTGCGGATCCTGTTGCTCTTGCTGGCCGCTTCTTTTGTGGCCGTCATAGCCCTGGTTATATACGCCAGGAGATCCCTGGTCAGGGACATACGGAATCTGGGAGCGGTGGTCTCCCGCCTGGGCGGCATGGATCTTGGCGCTCGCACGGGCCTTGTGGCCAGGCGCACGGACGAGCTCGGCGAGTTGGCCCGGGGGCTGGACCGCATGGCGGATATGCTGGCTGACTACTCGTCCAGCCTGGAGAAACTCATCACCGAGCGGAACGCCAGGCTGGTGGAATCTGAGCGCCTGGCCCTGCTCGGGAGCATGAGCGCCGGGGTAGCCCATGAGGTGAACACGCCCTTGGGCGTCGGCGTCACGGCGGCATCCCACCTGCAGGAACGCGTCAAGGACCTGCGCCGGGCGCTGGACTCGGGCTCCCTGGAACCGGACGAGCTGGGGGCGTTCCTGTCCGACGTGGAAGACGCCGGCTCCATCCTTCTGTCCAATATCCGCAAGGCCCTGGATTTCCTGGCCAGCTTCAAACGCCTGGCGGTGGACCAGGGCGCGGGCCGCGTCCGCCTGGTCAGGCTCAGGGATTACGTGAGCGACGTGGTTCTCAGCCTGCGGCCACGGCTTAAGCGCACGCGGCACAGGATAGACGTGGACATACCGGAGGACCTGCACTGGAACTGCGACCCCGGACAGCTGTCGCAGATCCTGACCAACCTGATAGTGAATTCCCTGAACCACGCCTACCGTGAAGACCAGGGCGGCGTCATGCGCATAGAAGCCGGGATGGATGGCGAGTGGCTCCGGCTCAGGTATTCTGATGACGGGGCCGGCATAGGCTCCAGCGTGCTACCCAGGATTTTCGAACCCTTCTTCACAACCAAAGCGGAGAGCGGCGGGTCGGGTTTGGGCTTGTACATATTGCATTCCATCGTGTCCGGGCTTGGCGGTACGGTCAGCTGCGAAAGCCAGGAAGGCAAGGGGACGCGATTCACGATCAGCCTGCCGCGGATGCCCGCGGAAAGCGACGGAGAGGGGGCCGCGTGAGCGACCACGAGATGGCGGACAATGTCCTGGAACCCGTAGCCGGCGCTGAGCCGAACGGGTGGAAAGTCCTCATAGTCGACGACGAAGACGACGTGCACCACATCACCAGGCTTGTGCTGTCCACCTTTTCCTTCGGCGGCCGTTCCCTGGATTTCCTGTCGGCGTATTCGTCCACCGAGGCCAAGCAGGTCCTGGCCGAGCATCCTGACGTGGCGGTGATCCTTTTGGACGTGGTGATGGACGGCGAGGACGCGGGCCTCAAGCTGGTACGCTACATCAGGGAGACCCTGGGAAATTCCTTTGTCCGCATCGTGCTCAGGACGGGCCAGCCGGGCATGGCTCCGGAGAACAAGGTCATCCTGGAATACGACATCAACGATTACCGGGAAAAAACCGAGCTGACCGCCCAGAAGCTGTACACCACCATGGTGTCCGCCGTCCGCTCGTACCGCGACATCATGCTGATAGAGCGCAACCGCCACGGCCTTGAGAAGATCATTGACGCGTCCGCGCGCATATTCGAGCTGCAGTCGCTCAAGAAATTCGCCTCCGGGGTGCTGGAGCAGCTGAGCGGCCTGGTTACCCTGGAGCGGGACGCCCTCTACATGGGCATGGGCGGCTTTACCGCCACCAAGGAGGGAGAGGGCTTTGTGGTGCTTGCCGCCTCCGGCCGTTTCCAGGACGCCATAGGCAAGCGCCTTGAGGACTTCCTGCCCGCCAGGGGCATGGACAGGATACGGCAGGCCATGGACAGCAAGTCGTCCAGTTACGCGGATTCCGTGTACGTGGGCTATATAGAGACCAAGACCGGCTCCCAGAACATCGTGTACCTGGAAAACTGCCCCGGAATGGGGGCCTTGGACTCAGAGCTGGTCAATATTTTCAGCATGAACGTTGGCATAGCCTTTGACAACATATACCTGAACCGCGAGGTGGAAGAGGACTACCGCTCGCTGATCTTTACCCTGGGCGACATCATAGAGCGCCGTTCGCAGGAAACGGGCCATCATGTCCAGCGCGTGTCCGAGTACGCCAGGCTTCTGGCCCTGCTGTCCGGCCGCACGGAGGAAGAGTCTGACCTGGTGGCCGTGGCCAGCGCCGTGCACGACATAGGCAAGGTGGCCATACCGGACGTGATTCTCAACAAACCCGGTCCCCTGGACGACAAGGAGTATGCTATCATGAAGGGCCATTCCGCCCTGGGCGCCGGGATGCTTGCCTTCAGCCGCCGGGACCTGTTCCAAGCAGCGGCCACGGTGGCCAGCCAGCACCACGAGCGCTGGGACGGGACGGGGTACCCCGTCGGGCTTGCGGGCGACGATATCCATCCCTACGCGCGCATAGCGGCCATAGCCGACGTGTTTGACGCCCTGACCAACGATAGGGTGTACAGGCCGGCGTGGACGGTGGACAGGGCCGTGGCGTATTTCAGAGAGCACGCGGGTTCGCAGTTCGATCCGGCCCTGGTGGATATATTTATGAGCTCCCTGCCAGATTTTCTGGAAATACGGGGCCGCCTGGGCGGGCAGGTGGCGCTGGAATAGCGTCCGCCGCCACGTTGCGGGGAACCTTTGATCAGATTGCCAAGGAGACAGCACTTCATGAACGTACTCGTCATAGGCGGAGCGGGGTACATCGGCTCGCACGTGGCCCTGGAACTGGCCGGTCGCGGGCACTCGATCACGGTGTTCGACAATCTTTCCAGTGGCCGGGAGGAAAACCTGCATCCGGGCAACGCCCTGATAAGGGGAGACATCATGGATCCGCTCGCCCTGAGCGCCGCCATGGCCAAGGGCTTTGACGCGGTTATCCACCTGGCGGCCCTCAAGGCCGCCGGGGAATCCATGGTTGAGCCGGGCAAATACGCCCGCAACAACCTGTCCGGAACCATCAACATACTGAACGCCATGGCCGAAGCCGGAACCAGGATACTGGTGTTCTCAAGTTCGGCGGCCGTGTACGGCGAGCCGGCCTACCTGCCCGTGGACGAGGGCCACCCCACGGAGCCAGCCAACTTTTACGGCTTTACCAAGCTGGAGATAGAACGCGTCCTGGCCTGGTACGACAGGCTCCTGGGGCTGCGCTACGCGGCCTTGCGCTACTTCAACGCCGCCGGGTACGATGCCCAGGGCAGGGTCAGGGGCCTGGAAAGCAACCCCGCCAACCTCATACCGGTGGTCATGGAGGTTGCCGCGGGCAAAAGGCCCGAACTGGGCGTTTTTGGCGACGACTATCCAACCCGGGACGGCACCGGCGTGCGCGACTACGTGCATGTCAGCGACCTGGCCTTGGCCCATGCCCAGGCCCTGGACGCCCTGGCGTCGGGCTCGGCCAGCCTCACGGTCAACCTGGGCTCCGAGAACGGCCTGTCCGTGTACGAGATACTGGAAGCGGCCCGGCGCATCACGGGCACGTCCATCCCGGCCAAGGTCCTGCCGCGGCGGCCCGGCGACCCGGCCACGCTGGTGGCCAGCTCGGCCAAAGCCAGGGACATCCTGGGCTGGGAAGCAAGGCACTCAGGTCTGGACAGCATCGTGGAAACCACCTGGCGCGCCTATCAGCGATCCGGCGCCTGAGAGGACCGCGGGACGCGGCGGCCGCATCGTCATGTTCGGTTAAAAGGAGGACGAGATGGGAGATATCAAGTCGGCTTTGGCCTACCTGGACAAGGCCGAGCCTGGAATAGTGGAGCTGGAGACCCTGCTCACGGCCATACCCGCCCTGGCCCCGGAATCCGGCGGCGACGGCGAATGGAAGAAAGCCGAGGCCCTGGAAGCCTGGCTCAGGAGCAAGGGCCTTACCGACATAGAGCACCACGACGCGCCCGATCCCCGGGTGAGCGCGGGCAAGCGCCCAAACCTGGTGGTGACCATCAAGGGCAAAAACCCCGGCAAGCGCGTCTGGATCATGGCGCACACGGACGTGGTGCCTGAGGGAGACCGCTCCCTGTGGGACACCGAGCCCTTTAAGGCCGTGCTCAAGGACGGCAAGCTGTACGGCCGCGGCGTTGAGGACAACCAGCAGGGTCTGGTGTCCGGCGTGTTCGCCGCCCTGGCCCTGCTGGACAACGGCATCCAGCCCGAGCACGACGTCAAGCTCCTCCTGGTGGCCGACGAGGAGTTCGGGTCCGTGTACGGCATTCAGTGGCTCCTGGCCAACCGCCAGCTGTTTCAGGCCGACGACCTGATCGTGGTGCCTGACGGCGGCAAGGCCGACGGCTCGGAGATAGAGACCGCGGAAAAGAACATATGCTGGCTCAAGGTGGCCACCAAGGGCAAGCAGTGCCATGCCTCAAGGCCGGACGACGGCGCAAACGCCTTCCTGGCCAACTGCGAGCTGGCCCTGGAGCTGAACCGCATGGAGACCGAGGTGTTCACCGACCGCGATCCCATTTTTGATCCCCAGCGCTCCACCATAACGCCCACCAAAAAGGACGCCAACGTGCCGAACATCAACACGGTGCCGGCGGATGACGTTTTTTACGTGGACATGCGCGTGTTGCCCCAGTACTCCGTGGACCGCGTGCTCAAGGAATGCCAGGCCCGCATGGACAAGGTGGCGGCCAAATACGGCGTCAAAATGAGCTACGAGGTGGTGCAGCGCAATGAAAGCCCCGCCACGCCGGTGGACGCGCCGGTGGTTACCCTCCTGTCCAAGGCCGTGGAGGACACTTACGGCGTCAAGGCCAAGGCCGTGGGCATAGGCGGCGGCACCGTGGGCGCGTACCTGCGCAAGGCGGGCTTTCCCTGCGTGGTGTGGAGCCGCCAGGACGAGACCATGCACGCGCCAAACGAGTACGCCAAGATAGAGAACATCGTAGGCGACGCAAAGGTGTTCCTGCGACTGATACTGGCCCAGCGCTGACGCGGGGCACGGACTAAAAAAGGCGGCCAAGAGGCCGCCTTTTTTTTACGCCGCGCTGCCGTCCGCCTAAGGCTGGTCGACCACGAAGACAATCCGTCCGTCCCGTATCAGGGAACGATTGACGGGGTCGCCGAGTATGCGCTGCGCGTCTGCCCTGGTGATCACGGCGTCGGTCTTGAACGAGCCGAAAATCGACTGGGCCATGACACGCAGGGGATCGTCGCCCACGCGCCAGAACAGGGAGGGGTCGCCGGCGTCCGTGGCATAGGCCACGGGTCCCCAGGCTGACAGGAGTTCCGGCGACATGCGGTTGCGGTCCATGAGCACGTTCATGTTCTCGTCCCAGAGCTTGGGAAACAGGCAGGGCTGGAGCTGGGCGTGGTCGTGCTCGCCGCGCACCGGCAGGTCGCCCTTCAGGTAGACGACTATGCCCGTGTAGGACTTGGTGGGCACGTAAGCGCCTGCCGGCGGCAGGTCCAGGGGCGCGCTGTGCCTGACGTACAGGCCGGCCAGGTCTGCCAGCTTCCACTCGAACTCCGAGCTCAGGCTGCGCCCGTCCGCGCTCATGGCCGTCTGGCGCTTGACGCCGCTGTCCAGGTAGGCACGGAACCCGGCGGTATCGAGCGAGCCGTCGTCCAGGGTGTCGGCCACCGTGCGGTACGAGTCCACGGCTATGGCCAGGACGGTCGGCTCTACCAGGTCAGACGCCGAGCGCTCCAGCAGACGCTCGGCCTCGGCGCGTCCCGAGGGCAGGCGAATGCCGGCGGCCACGATATCCACCGACACCCGGGCGTGCATGATCCCCGCCGTCCAGTCCACGCTGGCCTGGATGGTGGGCGCTGCCGCGTCCTGGGCCCCTGCCGACAGGGCAACGGCCAGGCACACGATCATGAGCGCCGCTTGCGGGACGGCGCGCCCGTATTTGCGGATGTCCATCATTCCAGTATCGGCACGTTGAGGCTGATTCCTTCACGAAGGACGCTGGTGAGCGTAAGGCCGTTCCGCTCCGCCAGGGTTTCCGGCTGGACGCCGTACACCAGGGATATGCTCCACAGCGTGTCGCCGGGGCGCACGGTGTAGCGGCCGCCGAACACCAGCTGGTCGTCGCCAGAAGCGCTCGAGTACGGGGCGCGTTCCTTGAAGGTGGGCACGGCTATGGTCTGGCCTATGCGTATGCGGTCTGGATTGAGGCCGGGGTTCAGCGACGCGATCAGGGACACGGGCACGTCGTAGTGGCGCGCGAGGGCGGATACCGTGTCGCCAGACCGTACCTGGTGCAGGTACACGCTCATGAGCCGATCCGGCGACGCCAGGGCTTCCAGGATGGCCGCCTCGGTTCCTTCCGGCACCTTGAGGAGGTAGCCGCCGGTCGGTGGGGTGACCCCGTAACGCAGCTCGGCGTTGCCCGCTTTAAGCTCATCCTCGGGAACGCCGGCCGCCTTTGCCAGCATGGCCAGGTCCACCGGGCGGCTGACGGGCACGGTGGCCCAGCGGAAGGCCTCTGGCCAGTCCGCCTCTATGCCGTTGCGCCCCGCGTGCATGGCCACCCAGGCAACGGCCAGGAATTTGGGTATGTAGGACCGGGTTTCCGGCGGGATGAGGGAACGTTCCCTGAGCGACCAATAGTCGCGCGAGCCGCCTGACGCCGCTATGGCCCTGTCCATGGCGCCCGCGCCGCAATTGTAGGCCGCAATAGCCAGGAGCCAGTCGCCAAAGCGCTCGTAATTCCACTGGAGCTTGCGCAGGGCGCCGTCCGTGCTCTTCATGAAGTCGCGGCGTTCGTCCAGCCACTCGTCTATGCGCATGTTGTAGCCGGCCACGCTGTTTTTCATGAACTGCCACAGCCCGGCGGCCCCGGATTTGGACACGGCCCTGGGCGAGTACTCAGACTCGATGAAGGGAAGGTAGAACAGCTCCTCCGGCATGCCGTAAAAGCGCAGGCGTTCCCGCACGTAGGCGGCGTAGGGCTGGGAGCGTCGGCTTATGGCCGCTATCCATGCCTGGCCTCCCTGGCTCTGGTAGGCTGAGCGGTAGTGCTCGAATTGCGGCTCGCCAAAGGGCATGGGCAGGCTGTAGCGTTCGGGGCCGGCGTGATGGGGCCAGGAAACCATGGGACTCTCGGACGAGCGCAGGGGCCTTTGTACGGGTTCGGCGGCCAAGAGGCCGGCAGTCTGGGCAAGCTCGCCGGCGGCAGCGTCAAGCTCGGCCGGCGACTGAGCCGACGCCGAGCTGTGCACCTGCGTCCACCCCGGCAGCGCCGCCAGCACGGCCAGGGCCAGGGCCACGGCCTGCCTCATTGCATCTTTTCCCCAAAATAGATGCCAGCCCATTCCCAGCGGCCGTGCACCTCAGGGTCCGCGGGAAAGTCCACCTTGCGGAAGTACAGGTACCAGGTGGATATACGCTCGGTCCAGCCCCAGGTCTTGAGGAAGGCTTCCGTGGCGTTGGACGCCGGGTCCAGGTCGTCGGAGTAGTAAATGCGGCCGCCCGCCATGAAGGCGCCGAAATCGAACAGGACCAGGCTGTTGCCCGCGTCTATGTCCTGGTACCAGTCCATGGCAAAGAAGCCAACCCCGGCGCGCAGGCGGGGCAGGGCTCGGGTGTTGCCCGCGGCCAGGGCCTGCTTGATGGTGGCTACCAGCTGGTCCAGGGTCTCAAAGGTCCAGGTCTTGGGTATGGTGGCCAGGTCCACAAAGGTTCGGGCGTAGCGCACGGCGTTGGGGTGGCCGGGTATTTCCGACTCGTAATAGGGGAGGAAGCGCTGGTAGGCGTCCAGGGCGGAATCCCAGTCGCCAAGCTCCTCGTACTCGGAGCCCATGAGAAACAGCTCGGTACCCATGTCTATACTATCGGGAAACCTGGCCAGAAGCTCGCGCCTGAATTCTATGCGACGCTCGGGCTCGGGCACCAGTTCTATCAGGCGGCGCAGGCAGGCAAAGTGCACGGACTCCCCGCCCACGGACAGGTCGGGATAGTTCTTCAGGATGCGGTCATAGTACAGGGCGGCCACGTCCTCGGCCCCCTGCAGGGAATACGCCCAGGCCAGCGTGAGCATGTGCATGGCGTTGTACGGGTTGTCCGGGTCGCGCCCTATTTCCTCGGACAGGAAGCTGGCCAGGCGGCCATATTCCTCACGCTCGAGCATGGACGCGCCGATTTTCTGGATGACGGCGTAACGTTCCTCGACCCCTAGGCCTTCCGTATCCAAAAGGCTGAACAGGTCGGCAAGCCGTGAGTGTTCGGGTTCCGGCGCTTCCAGGTAATAGTCGCGGGGCGACGAGCAGGAAACGGCGAGCGCGCAGGCCAGGACGGCGGCGACGGGCGTGATACGCATCGCTTTTTACTATACCACGCGCCAAAAACCGTTGGCAAGGACGGCCGGCCTCGATAGAATAAGAGTGGGGCTTTTTCCGGTGCGGACAAGGTTCCCGGGAACGGTTTTTGGGGAGTATGCATGCGCGACCAGGCTCGTGACAGACACACACCACTCTTCATACTCGCGGTCGCGCTGGTCGTGACCGGGGCCGCCGCGCTTCTCATCACCACGGGCCTCCTTCCTGATATCCTGTCGGCATGGCCCTTGGCCCTGTTCGGGGCGGCGGTGGTGTACGCGTACCTGGGCCTGTCCTTGCGCCGGAGCGTATCGGCGGCCTTTATCGGCGTATTTGTGGCCCTGTCGTCGGCCGTGTACGCCGTCTGCCACGCGTCCGGCCTGGCCCTGTCGTCGTTCTGGCCACTTTTGGTCATCAGCGCCGGCGTTGGCGTGTTCGCCGCCGGCCTGGTGCGCTACCGGAAACTGCTGGCCGGCTACCTGGTCCCTGCCCTGGCGTTCGTCTTCCTGGGTTCGTTCTTTTCTATATTCTCCTTCAGGATCAGCCGTTTGGGCTTTAAGGCCTTCCTGGCCCTCTGGTGGCCGGCCCTGCTGATTGCCGCGGGCCTGACCTTGCTGGCCCTGTGGGCGCTCGGCGGAAGGGCTCCGGCCAGGAAAACCGGCGGAGGCCACCCATGAGCGGGCGCTCTATCCTGGCCGGCCTGGCGCTGAGCCTCTTCTTGGGCGCCTGCGTAAGCGATCCGGCGGCGCGGCCCGGGAGCGCCCTGGGCGGGGACAGGGCCGCGGCCCAGGCGGGGTCCGAGCGGGCGGCCATAGAACTGCACCTGGTCAACGGCACGCCGGCGTCGCTGGAGGCCGCAATGGACCTGGCCGAGGCAGGCGAGGACCTGTCCAAGGCCGACGCCCACGTGTACGCATGGCTGGCCTACGAGCTGGCCCGCCTGGCCTATCCCGAACTCATGCCGCCCCTCACCGGCGGGTCGGACGCTCCGCCGGACGCGCCCGCGGTCAAGGCCTTTGTGGACGCCCGCAACGGCCGGCAGTCCGAGTCCGTGGCCGGAGGCATACTGACCGATTTCATGCCCATGCTGTCCGTGTTCCGGGTCAAAACATCCACCGTGGCAACGCAGGCCCTGGCCGCGTTCGAGCGCTTCTCGCGGTTGGGCGTGGAGTCCGCCCTGGCTGAGTACATGCGCGGCCTGTCCCTGGAACGCACCGGCGATACCCAGGGCGCCCTGGAGTCGTACCGGCGTTCCCTGGCCTATGGCCCGGACTGCTACCCCGCGGCCCTGAACGCGTCCAGGCTGTTGGCATCAAGCGGCCAGGCGGCAGAGGGCCAAGGCCTGCTGGAGGGCGTCCAGCCGGCGGTCAAGGCCAGCCTGACCTACCGCAAGGCCTGGGCGCATACGCAGTACGGCCTGGGCAAGTGGGAAGATGCCCTGACCCTGATAACGGCGGTGCTTCTTGACGACCCCATGGACTCGTCGTTCCTGCTCATGCGCGCCCATATCCTGGTGGAACAAGGCGACTACAAGCTGGCCTCGCCCCTCCTAGACGCGTACGCTGGCGTGGACCCGAACAACCGCCTGTACCTCCTCCTCCGAGCCCGCGTGGCTTTTGAAAACGCCAAGGACAGGGCTGGCGCGCTGACAGCCCTGCGCAAGGGCCTTGAGCGCTATCCGGGCGACCCCGAGCTTGGCATATACGCGGCGGAACTCCTTGCTGCCGGCGACGACGCCGAGCGCTCGGAGGCCATACAGCTGGCCGGCTCGGTGCTAGAGCGTGATACGGACAACCTGAAGGCCCTGGCCGTGCTCCTGGACGCCGACCTCAGGGCGGGCAACGCCGCCTCCGCGGCCGAACGGGCAGACAGAATCTGGTCGCTGGACAAAACCTACGCCAACCTGGACGCCCTCTACCGGGCCTACCGCCTGGCCGGGAGGAGCGACGACGCCAAAACCGTTGCCCAAGCCTGGAGGCAGCGCGAGCCGACGTCAGAGGCGGCCGCCCTGGCGTGGGCGGGCATCCTGATAGAGGAAGGCTCCAAGACCGAGGCGGCCGCCTTCATAAACGGCTTGCTCGCCGGCAAGGGGTCGTCGTCGTTCCGGTCGACGCTCTACTATCTGCAGGCCAAACTGCAGGCAAACGCGGACGCCGCCCTGGCCATGCTGCGCTCGGCCCTGATAGAGAACGGCCTCAACGTGGACGCCCTGGTGGCCATGACGGAGATTTATACATCCAAGGGCGACTACCAGCGCGCCCGCTTCTACCTCAAGCAGGCCATGGCCCTGGCGCCGGCCCGCGCGGACGTGGTGGAGCGGCAGAACGTCCTTACCCAGCTCGGGGTCGCCCTTCCCTGATGCCATCCTGTCCCGACCCGGCCGGCACCCTGTCCAGACTTTACGCCACCTACAACGATCGCTCCTGGCTGGACCCCGACCCCCTCCTGGTCGTGCTGGGCTACGAAAGCGCGGCGGACATGGAAGTGGCGGGCCTTTTGTCGGCGGCCCTGGCCCTGGGCAACGCGCGCCTGATCATGAAGGCGGCGCGGCAGGCGCTTGAGCCCCTGGGCACCCGTCCGGCGAAGACCCTTGCGGGTATGGGCGACGCGACCCTGCGCAGGCACCTTGCCGGCTTTACGTACCGCTTCTTTGACGGCGGGCACCTGGCCGCGTTCCTGGGTGGCATACGCGGCATCCTGACTGACCACCCTTCCATTGAGGACGCCTTTCTGGCCCATGACGACCCCGCCCAACCCGATTACGCCGCGGCGGCCTCAGGCTTGGTGCGGGAACTAGCGGAGCGCTCCCCGAGGGCCTGGCCCAGCAACCTTCTCCCGGACCCGGGCCGGGGCTCGGCGTCCAAACGGACCTTCCTCTTCCTCAGGTGGATGGTCAGGAAGGACGCCGTTGACCCCGGCGTGTGGACCCGCGCCGATCCTGGGCGCCTGCTCGTGCCTCTGGACACCCACATGGCCGCGGCGTGCAGGCGGCTTGGCTTTCTCCGCCGGTCCAGCGTTGACCTTGCGGCGGCCAGGGAGGCCACCGCGTCGCTGCGGGCCTACTCCCCGGACGATCCCCTGCGCTACGATTTCTGCATGACCCGGCCGGGCATACGAGACGACCTGGATCCTGACAGCTGTTTTGAAAGCTGAAGCCGACCCTAGGCCGCTTTCATTGACACGTTTCCGGCCTGTATGCTACTATGCGACCCGCGTCGAACAGGCGCATCGGGCATTAGCGCAGGTGGTTAGCGTACAAGTCTGGGGGACTTGGGGTCCGCGGTTCGAGTCCGCGATGCCCGACTGGCGGCTCATTTCGCAGACGCGAAATGAGCCGTGTTTTTTTTCAAGGCGGTTGCCGCTCCGCGTCATCCGCGATGCCCGAAAAAGGCGAGATGGCCAAAGGCCGTCTCGCCTTTTTCTATTAGGGGCGCCGCGGACTCGTACCGAACGAGCGCGCACCGCAAAGGTGCGAAAAGCGTGCAGGGATGCACGCGTAAGCGAGTGAGGCGGCCCGGAGTTTTAAAGACAGGAAGTCGAGAAACGGAGGGCGAGTCCGCGATGCCCGACTGGCGGCTCATTTCGCATTTCATGGTCTATCAGAGCATTCCAAGGTATCGGATTAGACCGTTTAGTAATCGCGGCTGTGTTACGAGCCTGCATGCAGGTGATGCGTATATTTTCATCAACCCAAAAGAACGCAGTAATCTTTTTGGCTATGGACTCAGATGTAATTTTGGAAAACAGATCTTTTACAACATCCTTAGAATCAGATTTATGCCATGTTATTTTTCTTGACTGCATATAGTTTCAAGGGTAGTGTGGGCCGACTCTATTTGGACTGAATAATAGGAGCAAATCATGAGTAATCGAAAAACGCGGATAGCGTCGGGCACCTTAGCCATTATCGCACTCCTGCTTGTCGCGTCCTGCGACATCCTCGGAGCAGGCTCCGGAGACCAGGTTCCGCTGTCAAGCGAGGCGAGGCTTGAATCGCTTCAGGTCACCTACTTTACCGTGCCTGTGGCACTAGATCCTGGCTTCGATTCGGATACGGTCGCATATTCGATTGGCGACGACGTGCCGTTTGAGTACCAGAATTTCACGGTGGCTGCGACTGCGCTGGACTCTGGCGCGACGGTGTCCGGAGCGGGAACTTGGAACCTTGCGGTAGGTCCGAACACCAAGACGATCACGGTGACTGCCGCCGATGGTGTGACTAAGAAGTCGTATGAGATTTCTGCCACCCGCCTCAACGCCGAAAGCGCAGATCTGGCATCGCTCGAATTGAGTGGATACGGGTTCGGATTTGATCCTTCAGAAACAATGTACGAGCTTAATGTCCCGAGCGGTACCACAACGGTCAGTCTCTCAGCCACTCCCGAGTATGCAGGTTCGACCGTTGAATATTCTGATGACGGCGGCACGGCCTACGATACGTACACCGGTACGGTTACCATCAATATCGGACCAGATGGCACGACCACCGCTATAGCCGTCAGGGTCACCTCAGAGTTCAGTGCCACGCAAAAAATATACTATATCGACGTGACCGTTGCGGAGGCTGGGGCTTCAACAGTGGCCACCCTCAACTCTCTGGAGTTGTACGATTGGGAGGGCATCCAGGTAGTGTTTGATCCTGTATTCTCGTCGGGCACTTTTGAGTACGAGGCCAACGTCGGAAGCACGGTCGACGAGATATCGTATATAAACTACGAGCCGACCGACCTTGCCGCCTCGGTGTCCGATCCTACGCCCTTTGACCTTGTGGTGGGACCCAATGTGATGGACATTGTGGTGACAGCGCCTGACGGCATCACTTTGGAAACCTATTCCGTCACCATCACCCGTGCCTCTCCGCCGAGCGTCGCGATAACATCGCCCGCTGAAGGGGCAACGATCGACACAACGACCTTCCAGGCTCTTGGCACCTACTCGGACCCCAACGGTGAAATAGATTCGCTGATCATTACCTTTGATGGAATGACCCCTGTCGGCACCGCCGTGCTCGACGGGGCTGGCGGGTTCACGGCCAACGTGGACGCTAGCGGCGTGACGAACGGAACGAAAACCCTCATGGCGATAGCGTCCGATGGACCCGATATGGTCGCCATGGATACAGTCACCATCACCTACACCGCGGGCATCACCGGTTACAGCGTCACTGTGACTGTAGACTATGACGGCATGGCGGCCTGCGAAGGATACTTGTCGGTTACGCTTATTAAAACAGATTACTCAGGTGTCGGAGGCATCGTCACCGGCAGCGTGGTTGACTCGGCTTCCTTCCCCTACACAACGACCGTTGAAGGAATACCGCCCGGAGACTATATCATCAGCGCCCGGGTTACCACTGACGCAGACCCATCCAGTACCCCAATCTATGAAAATGACCTGTTTAGCGGGCCAGTTGGGGTATCGGTGGTTGACGCCGACGTTACGGTTGCAACCACCACGGTCATGCTTGAGGCTGAATAAATAGGGGTCGTAACAGTACGTTAAAGAGCCGCCGCTGGCCTCAGGTCCGCGGCGGTTTTTTTGCGGAGCCTTTAGTCAGCCTTTGGCAAGGAGGGGTGCGGGGAGGAAAACCTTTCGGCCTAAAAGAAAGGGTTGCCTCCCCGCACAAGCTCAGTCCAGGGGCGGCAGGGTCATGCCGGACTCTGCGGCCTGGCGGTTCTCTTCCTGGATGGCCTCGAACACTTCCTGGCGGAACACCTTGACGCTGCGGGGCGCTTCTATGCCCAGCTTGATCTGGTCGCCGCGGATTTCCACCACGGACACCACGATGCCGTCGCCTATGACCACTTTCTCGTTCAGGCGCCTGGTTAATATTAGCATACGCTAGGCCTTGGACGCGGCCAGCTCGGCCATGATGTCGTGCTTGGTTTTCCAGCGGGCGTCGGCCTGGGGCACTTGGGCGCCCAGGCGTTTGGCCTTGCATATAACCACGGGACCCATGAGGTTGGCCGTGATCGGCGACCCGCCTGCGGGCACGGTGACCAGGGCCATGATCAGGGCGTCGTTCGGCGAGGTCAGGCCCAGGGCCGCGGACAGCTCGTCGCTCACGTCCACGGAGTAGTCCGGCCTGAACAGGAAGGGATCCACCATGATGAAGGCCAACTCCGGCAGGTCGAGCGACTGCAGGTAGAAGTAGGGTTTCTGCTGGGCGTCCAGGATGGCCCAGCGGGTGAATTTCTGGAAGCCTATGAGGCCGTCCGGGAAGTCGATGATCTGGCGCTCGTCCACTTCCACGTCGCCGAATGCCTTGCTGCGTATAGTCGTCATGCCGTCTGTCCGTTCACCTCAGGAAGTCGAGGAGGGTCTGGGGCAGGGTCCTGCCCGCCATGGATAGGGCCGCCTGGTGGGCGAACTCCATCATCTTATATTCGGTGGCCGCCTGGGTAAAGTCCAGGTCCTTCTCGGCCGCCAGGAGGCTGGTAACGTCGGGTATCTCGCGGTTGAGGCGCAGGGCCGCCGCTTCCAGGCGCTCCATCATGGCGCCGGCCTGGGCCAGGCGCCTGCCCATGTTGTCCATCGCCGCGTCAAGCGACGCCAGAACGCGGCCGCCGACTTCCAGGTGGTCGCCCTTGTACAGGGCGTCGCGCAGGGCCATGGCGGTGTCAAAGAGCGAGCCGCCGGACACGCGGGCGGCCGGGGCGTAATCAGAGGGCACGCCCGAGCCCGAAAGGATGCCCAGGCGCACCAGGGTGTCGCCGCCGGATCCGTCCTCAACGCGCAGGCGGTGGGCCTGCGTGGCTTCCAGCACCAGGGAGTTGCGCGCTGGGTCGAGCGACGCCTTGACGGCGGCTCCCGAGTCGTTGATGCGCGCTATGATGGCGTGGACGGTGTCGCCGGGCCTGAGCTCGATCTGGTGGCCGTCTATGAAGATCGACGTGTCGGCGGTGACGCGGAATTCGGAAGCGTCCGATCCGCCGGCCACGCGCTGGCGCTCGGCCCAGAACACCTCGTCGCCCGGCAGGTTCATGGGCAGGTACGATTCCTCGGTGATCTCGGCCATGGGCGTGCCCAGGCCTCCCAGATACTCAACGCCCACGGTGGTGGCGCCGCCGGAGCCTTCAACGTAGCCGCTCACGGCCCTCCAGGGCTCGGTGCGCGACTTGTCGCCGGCAAAGAGAAAGTCGCCGTCGGGCCCGCGGGCGTTGGCCAGGGTGATGATTTCTGACAGGAGCTGGTCCACCTCAACGGCCATGGCCGCGCTGTCTTCCTTGGTAAAGGTGCCGGTGGCCCCGGTCACGGCCAGCTCGCGCAGGCGCTGCATCAGGTCCTGGGTCTGGCGCATGTAGCCTTCTGCCACGCGGGCGCGGTCCAGGGTGTAGCGCGTGTTTTCCTCGTAGCGCTCCAGGCGGCCCACAAAGGACTCGTAGCGCACGGAGCGGGCGGCGGCCAGGGGATCGTCGCGCAGGTTCTCAAGGCGCTCCTGGCGGTTCATGCGGTTGGATATGGACGCCATGGCATCCTCCCTGCGCCTCAACCAGAACTGCATGTCGTTGTTCATCATGTCAGAGCTGACTCGTCTCATGCGGGCCTCCCGTTACACGCCCATGCGGTTGATGATGGTGTCTAGCATCTCGTCGAAATGCGCGATGAATTTGGCCGACGCGGCGTAACCGTGCTGGAACTTGATCATGTTGGCCAGTTCCTCGTCTATGTTCACGCCGGACAGGGACTCGCGCATGTCCGTGAGGTTCTTGCTGATGCGCGCGTTGGTCTCGGCCATGCGGCCTGCGCGCTCGCCGGACAGGCCAACGCGGGCAACGGCGTCGGCAAAGTAGTCGTCGAACGTTGCTTCCGACCCCACCATGACGGACGATGTGCGCAGGTTGGCTATGGCCAGGGCGGCAGAGCCGTCTCCGGCTTCCGCCGGGCGGCCATTAAGCCCAAAGCCGGTTGCCACGCTGGTTATGTCGCGCGTGATCTCCCCCGCCACTTCTATCCAGCCGGACGGATGGGCTATTGGAGCCACCGCAAAGTCCGTGCCGCCGGCGCGCAGTGCCAGGACGGCATCCGCCTGCTCCCAGTCATAGGCGCCGTCCGCGCCGGAAGCGGCCAGGAGCCCTGAATAGCCGGCCAGGAATTCGCCGGAGTCCTCCACGTGGCGGATGACAAAGTCCGGGCCGTCGCCGGCGGCTGCCGTGGTGGCGCGCAATTGGAGGCGGCCGTCCGCGGTCAGCCGGGCCGTCACCTCGGCGCCGGACACGTTGATCCTGCGCACGAGGTCGGCCACGGTGTCCGTGGGCCGGTAGTCCACGGTCACCCTGCCGCCGGGCGCGGACAGGCTGATGGTGCCCTCAAGGCCTATCTGTTCCTGGGCCGACAGGGCGTTGGCGCCGGTCAGGCGGTGAACGTAGCTGGCGTCGTAGGTGCCGTCGCCGTCGCGGTCGTAGTTGCCGGCCACGTTGTTGACGCCGGGATGCTCGGTGAAGAAGTCCACGCCGGTGCGGCCGTTGAGCCCGTAGGCCGAGCGGTGCACCTCGTTGACCAGGTCCGTGAAGGTCAGGGTCATGGTATCCAGGCTTGCTATCTCGTCGCGCACGTCCACGTCCCGCAGCTCGAACAGGGCTCCAAGCACGCCGCCCCTGACCATGGCAGGATCGTCGGTGTCCTTCCATACCAGGTTGGGGTGGCCGTCGTTCTCGGCGCCGCTGGTGAGGCCAAAGGTCCTGTATTTTTTGCCCTGGACCAGAATCTGGCCGTCGGCGTGGACCATGAACTCGTCGGGGTCGCGCCGGTCAACCGTTACGGGCACCAGCTTGCCGAGTTTCTCGACCAGGAGGTCTCGGCGGTCGTACAGGTCGTTGGGCCTGTCGCCCATAGCCTCCACCTTGACGATCTCCTCGTTCAGGGCGGCTATCTGCCGGGCCAGGTCGTTGACCTGGGCGGTGACCACCATGATGTCCTCGTCCAGCATGTCGCGGGTGTCGGACAGGCGGCGGTAGCGTTCGTGGATGGAATCGATCAGGGTGCGCGCCCTCTGGACCACGGCCTCGCGCGGCGCTGTCTCTGATGGGTGGAGCGACAGTTCCTGCCAGGATTCCCAGAATTTGTCCATTTGGGCCCGCACAGACACGTCCGCCGGCTCGGTGTATATCTGCTCCAGGATCTTGACGTACTTGTCGCGCGTGTCCCAGTAGCCCACGCCGCCTTGCTGGGCGACGATCTGGCCTTCAAGGAGCTCGTCGCGCACGCGCTCTATGCGTCCAACCAACAGGCCCTGGCCTATCTGGCCGGGCGTTTCCTCGCGGTTGAGGTGCGGCGCGTACAGGGGTTCCATGGTGACAAACTCGACGCGCTGGCGCGAATAGCCTTCCGTGGACGCGTTGGTCAGGTTGTGGCCAACGGTGTTGAGGCCCTGGTTGTGGGCCATGAGGCCGCGCTTGCCTATCTCTATCCCCATGAACGTTGAGTTCATGCAAAACCCTCCATATCCGTGCCGCTTAGAATGCGGCGTTCAATACCAAAGCGCCCTGGGCTCCAGCCTTGGGCCTGCCGCTTTTGCCGTATACGCGGCCCTTGCGGCCGGGGAAAATTTCCTCTATGGCCGTGGCCAGGGCGCTTGCGGCGCTGCCCACAAAGTCGTTCAGGGCCTGGTTCTCGATCCGCGCGCGCAGGGCCGACAGGCGCAGGGCGCGGTACGCGTCCGTAAGCGGTGACCTCTGGTCCAGGGGCAGGGCCAGCGACGCCCTGAACACGGTGGTTTCCGTGGGAAGGCCCAGGTCCGCAAGGAGGTGCGACCAGGCGCTCGCCCGTTCGGCTTCCAGCATGCCCACCGCCTCCGAGGCCCGGTTCGCCTCGCGCAAGGCCGCCTCAAGGGCGGGCCAGTCCTTGTCCCGCACGGCCTGGGTCACCGCCCGTTGGCGGTCCACAAAGGTGTCCAGGGCCTGGGCCAGGCTTGCGGCTGTGTCCAGAAAGCGCTGTATGCTCTGCGTGCGCATCGCTTGCTCCTCGTGCGCCGTAAAAAAACCGGCGCGGCGTTTCATCCTCAATTATCGGTATGAAGTACGCGGAGTTTACGCCGATAATGATGGAGGATGGGACGCGGGCCTTAGGTACCCGGTACGGGCCGAGCGACCGATCCGATGAGGGAGCCGCCGGCGGCGGCCGCGACGGGAAGGCCATGCTCAAGCTGATCAACGACGTGTTCTGGCTGGCTCGGGGCGTCCGGGTGTTCGCGCTGGTGGGCGAAAGCGGCACCGGCAAGAGCTTCCGCGCCAAGCTGGTGGCGCAGAAATTCGGCATCGACCTCATCATAGACGACGGACTCCTGATCAAGGGGGACGCCATCATAGGGGGGAAGTCGGCCAAGCGCGAGAAGCTGTACATGGCGGCCGTCAAGACGGCGCTCTTCCACGAGAAGTCGCACCGCGACGAGATAGCCAAGGCCCTGCAGAAGCTGCGCTGGAAGAGGATACTCCTGATCGGCACGTCCGAGAAAATGGTCAACAAGATAGCGGAGCGGCTCCAGATACCGCATCCGCACAAGGTGATCAAGATCGAGGACATAGCCAGCCGGGAGGAAATCGACAAGGCCATACAGTCCCGCAAGGTGGAGGGCAAGCACGTGATCCCGGTTCCGGCCATAGAGATCAAGCGGAGCTATCCAAGGATTTTCTACGACAGCGTGCGCGTCTTTCTCCAGAAGAATTTCGGGCCGGCGGCCATCAGCGCGCCCAAGCTGTACGAGAAGTCCGTGGTGCGGCCGGAGTTCGCCAAGCGCGGCCGCGTTGCCATATCGGAATCGGCGCTGTCGCAGATGGTCATACATTGCGTGGACGAGTTCGACGACTCCATACGCATACAGAAAATTTCCGTGCGTTCGGATTCGCAGGGATACAGGCTGACGGTCACCATAGAGGTGCCCTTCGGCAAGCAGCTGTCGGGCAACATCCACAACCTGCAGCAGTACATCATAGACAACATAGAGCGGTTTACGGGCATTTTGATAGAAGAGGTGAACCTGGTCATAGACCGGTTCTCTAACTGAAGGCGGCCGGCGCCTGTTTGACATGGCGCCGGACCCGGATTACTCTGGATAGGTCCACGGAGGGTAGCATGAAGAAAGCCATAGCCGTTGTCGCGATCGTGTTGGCGGCCGCGGCGTTAGCCTGGGGCCAGACGGCCTCGTTCCAAAGCGCCAGCACGGAACTGTACACCGTGTGGTCGGACGCCGGGCAGGAAAGCGCCGCCGCCCTTGCGGCAACGCTGGAAGGGCTCTTCGACGTATACAACGAGTATTTCCGCTTTGACGAAACGACCCTCAAAGCGCCGCTTACCGTGCGTAGCTTCACGCAGAAGGCGGATTTTGACGCTTACCTGTCCAAAATCATAGGCGAGACCAAGGACGACTTTGTCTACCTGCACTATCCCACGGCCGAGCGCTCGGAGCTGGTGATCTTTGCCAAGGAAGACGCCACCGATTTCGCCTCGTCGCTGGCGCACCAGGCCTTTGTGCAGTATATCAAGGCCTTTGTCCACGAGCCGCCCCTGTGGCTCAGGGAGGGCTTTGCCGTCTTCTTTGAGAAGAGCGGGGCCGACGCGTCCGGTGCCGTGGCCTATGCAGAGAACTCAACCTGGCTGGAAACCATCAAGCTGCTCAAGAGCCAGGGAACCCTGTACACCCTGGACAAGCTGATGGTGATGACCGAGGAGGAGGCGCGGACGGGCTTGGACGTGTTCTATCCCCAGTCCTGGGCCGTGGTGAGCTTCTTCATGAACAGCCCGGACAAGCGCTACAACCGCTTCCTGTGGGATTCCCTGTCCATACTGGATCCGGACGCCACGCTGGACGGCAACCAGACGGCCGTGCGCGACTTCTTCCTGCGCTGGCATTCGGCCACCCAGGCCGAAACAGACTTTGTCGCCTTCCTGGACTCGCAGAAGACCTTTGCCGAGCTGGTGACTGAAGGCGTCAAGGCCTATGGCGACAAGGACATGGACACGGCCGGCGAGCTTTTTGAGCAGGCTTTGGTCAAGAATTCCTCCAATTACATCCCGCACTACTACCTGGGCCTCATAGCCTACGCCAACAACGACTATGCCAAGGCTGAGAACTACTACGTGGCCGCCCTCGGGCTTGGAGCCGACCAGGCCATCACCAACTACGCCCTGGGGATCAATGCCTTTGCCTCCAACCGCTATGCCGAGGCCAAGGCCTTCCTGGAAAAGGCCAAGACCGGCGACCCCGAGCGCTACACGGCCAAGGTGGACGAGCTCCTGGCACGCATTGACAGCGGAAGCTGATCCGCGCTTAACGGATACGCAACAAGGCGGCCCGGCGGGCCGCCTTTCTTCATTAGGGAAGGGTTTTTACCGGCGGGTTGGCTCGTGGGCCTTAAGATGGACGGAGCAGAGCAGGGTGCCCTCGGCCTTGCGGCGGGTGAACTCCTGGGGGGATAGGCCCGCGCTTTCCTTTACGGGCCGCTTGCACTGGCCGTGGGGACCAATGGCTCCGCACAGCCTGCCCCCTTCCATGAAGCGCTTCCATTCCACGTAGTCGGCCTTGTCCAGTCCGCATTCCGCGGCAAAGAACGCGTCCCTGTCCCTGAGATAGGGCGCCACGTCGGCCGGCCTCATGCAGAAGCTACAGCCTATGGGCTCATAGACGGCGTTGAGCTGTATGCCCGCATCCACCAGTTTCTTGACCACGGCCGTTATGTCCTGATCGTTCATCAGATCCTCCCCGGGGTTTTGTGCGCGACGCTGGTAAAACGATACGACAGGACGGGCCGCGGCGCAAGCGTGGCGTGACGCTGAAAACCCCGAGGTCCTTAACGGCTTGCCTGGCGCCTTACGGGCATTCGAATTCCAGCCCGTCGTAGGCGGGAGCGGCCGGAAAGGGCAGGCAGGCCTGGTCGCACGCTTCTTGGATTTCCTCATGGGCCAGGTCATGGCAGATGTGGGTAAGGTACAGGCGTGTTGGCTGTATGGCGCGGGCGGCCTCAAAGGCCTGGTCCAGGGAAAAGTGCGTGGGATGGGGGCGCCTGCGCAGGGCGTCCAGCACCAGGGTGTGGGTACCTGCCAGCAAGGGCATGGACGCCGGCGGTATGGCCGAGCAATCCGTCAGGTAGGACATACAGCCTACCCGGTAGCCAAAGGTAAGGCGCTCGCCGTGGAGCAGGGGCACGGGCAGGATATCCAGCTTGCCAATCCGTATGCCCTCGTCGGGGATGACGCGGAGGTCCAGGCGCGGTTTTCCGCCTCCCTCCTGGCCGGACCTGAAAGCGTAGGAAAAGCGCTCTGCCAGCTCGTCGCGGTCGGGTCCGGACGCGTACACCGGAAGGGGCGCGTGTTTGCACAGCGGCCGCACGTCGTCCAGGCCGTGCACGTGGTCGGCGTGGGCATGGGTGATCAGGACGGCGTCCAGCCTGTCCAGTCCGGCCGCAAGGGCCTGGAGCCGGAATTCCGGGCCGGCGTCTATGAGCACGCGCTCGCCCCCGCGGCCGCGTACCAGCACGCTGGACCTGAAACGGGAGTCCCGACTGTCCCTGGATGTGCACACGGCGCAGGTACAGCCAAGCACGGGAACGCCGTGGCTGGTACCCGTGCCCAGGAAGCGGACCCTCACGGCGTGCCCGCCTGTCCAGCGTCGGTAGCGGGGGACGGGAGGACCGGCGGGTCAAAGCGGGGCGACGACGGCATGCGTACCAGCTTGACGAATTCGTAGTCCGGGTCGGCCAGGATACGCTGCAGCGACGTTTCAGCGGCGCTCTCGAACACGGCCACGCGGAAGACGCCGTCTGAGTCCACGTACGGAAACAGGGCGGCCAGATGGAAGTAGCGCCTGAGCCGGGGTTCCACCCTGGAGCGGGCGCTGAACTCGGCCAGGTACCAGCGGCCGGGCTCGCGCACGGCCAGAAGGTACAGCATGCCGGACAGGCCACGGGTTTCTATGCCTGCGTCGTCAAAATTCGCGCTGAAGGGCTCGTACAGGGAATCCCCGTTCAGCGCGTCAGCCGCCCGCACGATGAGCGAGAACGGCGACTCGTTGACGTCGTAGGCCAACGGGCTCGGTTCCGTGCGCGACGGGTACATGATGCCCCACAGGCGCAGGGCCAGGGCGCGCGCCCAGTCCAGGCCAAAGAACGGATCCATGCTCTCCTCGTATTTTTCCGTGAACGACGAGCCCCGGTAATCCAGCATGCGTTCCTTGAGCGGGGCCACGGCCAGCCACCGGCCGCTGACGGGTTTGGCCAGGCCGTCCACGATCCACTTGGCAAAGCCCGAGCAGTTGAGGCCGGCAGGCTCAGGCTGCGGTGACAGGTCGGCTATGCGTACCGGCGCGCCATCGGCGTCCGTGGCGCCGTCGTCGGCGAACCGGAGCCCCGGCAGCCTCAGCCTGATACCCGCTATCAGGTCCCTGAGTCCCGAGTACAGGGCGGGGTCCGGGGAGAACAGGTCCCAGTCCACCACGGCGGAGCTGAGGTCCATGATCCTGGAAAAAGGCGAATTTAAGAGCGCGTCAAAGGGCAGGGGCAAGATCACTTTGTGGTACAGGACGCCTCCGTAGGCAACCACGTCCATGAGGCAGCGGTCGCCAAAGGGATATACCCTGATAAAGGTGTTGCGGTCGCTCCGGAGGAAGATTTTTACCTGCAGGGGTGACCCGTCGGCCAGGGAGCGTTTCAGTATCCAGGAACCCTGGGCGTAGTCGTGCCGCACGGTTCCCCGGAGGGGCGCAAAGACGGCGTACAAGGCGTCCCGCTCGCGGCGCACGGATATGTTCCACGCTCCCCAGGCATTGACGGCGTCCCGGCTCCTGAAGGCCAGTGCCGCGTTTGTGGGCGCCATAAGAAGGCTGTCCATGACGGCTTCCCGCAGGTCCTTGTTTTCGGGCAGGCGGCTGAGCGGCAGGTCGCCCGGCAGGGCGCCCGTCTGGTACACGCCCTGGGCGGCGGCCAGGCTGGTCAGGGCCAGCAGGGCAAGGGCGAGCAGAAGGCCGCGGGAGGCAGGGAGCCGAGGCGCTGTGTTCTCCATAGGTTTAGTATCGGCGTATCGGGCGGGTTCAAGGAGGCCGGAACTTGCGCCGATACAGGAAGGGATATCGCCCAGCCCGAGGTCGTCGCATGATCGCTTGTCACTCGTCCAAGGCCGCCCGACTGTCCATGGTCGCCATCGTCGCGCTCCTAACCCTTGCCCCGGCAACGGCCAGCGGGGGGAACCTCCAGCCGTACCGCCTGTTCCCGTGGCTGTACTTCCACGCGTCGGACGCGCCGGAAGCCCAGCTTGACAGGCCCGCGTACGGTCCCGGCCTGCCCGTCCACGGTGAAAGCTCAACCGGAGACGGCGAAACGGCCGATGAGAGCGAGCGGAAATTCGCGCGCCTGCCCATCATAGCGGGCAAGCAGGTGATAGCGTTTTACGGCAAGCCAGGTTCCGTGTCCATGGGCATACTGGGCGAGTACAGCAAGGAAAGCCTGGCTCCTCTCCTGGAGGGCTATGCCAGGCTGTACGACCAGAACAACGGCCCGCTTGGCGTGGTACCGGCCTTCCATATCGTATACGGCACGGTGTGGCCCGAGGGCGAGATAGGGCTGTTGAAAAGTTCGGTGGTCGAGGAGTACGTCAAATTCGCGGCTGAGCGAGGCTGGGCCGTCATCCTGGACCACCAAATAGGAAAATACAGCGTGGAGGAGGCGGTCCGCGCCCTTTTGCCCTTCCTCCGCTATCCCAACGTGCACCTGGCCTTGGATCCGGAGTGGCGCACGCCCAGGCCCATGAAGGAGATAGGAACCATATCCGGCGACGAGATCAACACGGCCCAGAAAATGATAGACGATTACCTGCGCGACAACGGCCTTCCCGGCATCAGGCTGCTGGTGGTGCACCAGTTCACGGCCAAGATGATCAGCGGGCGGGAGAGCGTGCGGGCGGATTTTGACCGGGTGGTGCTTGTCCACAACGCGGACGGTTTTGGCTCTCCGGCGCTCAAGCGCCAGTCGTACGCCTTCAACGCCCTTGCCACCAACATGCCGGTCAAGGGTTTCAAGCTGTTCTTCCAGTCCAAGGTGCCCGGGGCGGGCTCGGACGTGCCCTTGATGAAACCCGAGGACGTGCTGGCCCTGGACCCTCTGCCCCTCCTCATTATGTACCAGTAGACCGCGCTTCCTGGAAAAAGCGGGCGACTATTTTGGCCGCTGGCTAACCTTTTTGAAGAATTCGCGGTATACTTCTAGCAGTAATACAATGACCCCTTGTACCGGAGGCGTGTTCATGACCTCAAAATGGAAGATTCTTCCCCGATTAGCGGCCCTTGCCATGGCATTGTCCGCCCTTTCCCCGGCGTTCGCGTTTGATCCGCCTGTTGGCGGGGACGCGTTGGCCTTCCTCTATTCGCCGGTGTTCCTGTCGGGCTGGATGTCCGTATCGTCGGGAGACGCTCCCATGGCCGAGCTCCTCAACCCGGCAGCCTCCGGCGGTCTCCAGCGCACCACGCTGGACGCCAGCTACACGGCCCTTCTGGGCCTTGGCGCGGAACAAGGCTGGGGCAGCGCCATCAACGCGGGCATAGCCGTGCCCCAGAACTACGGGGTGTGGTCGGGCTACGTGGGCTTCATATCGTCGCCCTTCTCCTCCATACCCATAGGCTCGGTCCTGACCGCCCGCGTGGGCCTGGCCAAGGACGTGTACCCCAACCTGTACCTGGGCATGGCCGTGGACTTTGCCGTGGGCTCCAATGACGGATTGGGCTGGGGCCTGGCCGCCGACCTGGGCATACAGGGCCTGGCCGGCGACGTGGGCTTTCTCAAGGACCTGCGCTGGGGCCTTGCCATACGAAACCTGGGCATGCCCTTTGAAACGCCGTCCGTGCCCGGCATGTCCGGAACCGTGGGCGCCAACGGCTACGATTCAGCCTATACGCCTGCCATAGGGGTGTCCGCGGACCTCCTGCGCTCGGACAAGGCGGGCCTGACCCTGGCTGCCAACGTGGATTTCTGGTTTCCCACCTTCCAGAACCTGGTGTTCTCCACGGGCATGCAGATAGACTGGAAAGATACGGTCTTCCTCCGCTTTGGCTGGGATTTCAACCTGCGCGAAGCAATCGCGGGCGCCGACCAGGGCCTCTTGCCCAGCTTTGGCCTTGGCGCCAGCTTCTCGGTGGACCGCACCACACCCGAGGGCGGGGAAGCCCAGCCCTGGGACCGCTCCGAAATCCGGCCGTCCTTGGCGGCCCACCAGCTGTACAACGACATCTGGGGCTTTGCCGCGGGCATCAACATGCCGCTGGGCGTGATAGACCGCTCGCCGCCCAAAGTGAACCCGGGCTACCCGGAAACGGCGTACATCAGCCCCAACGCTGACGGAGCCAAGGACGGTCTGGTGCTGCCCGTCAAGATAGAAGACCAGCGCTTTGTGCAGGGTTTTGCCCTGAAAATCTACGACGACAAGGGCGAGCTCGTGCGCTCCATAGCCAACAAGGAAAGCCGCCCTGAGAGCGAGAGCTTCTCTGGTTTCTGGAAGCGGCTTGTGTATGTCAAGAAGGGCGTGCCCGTGCCCGAGGAGCTGGTGTGGAACGGCCTTGCCGACTCCGGCCAGACCGTGCCGGACGGTACGTACACCTTTGTGATAGAAGCGGAAGACGACAACGGCAACCAAGCCGTGACCGAGCGCTACACCGTGGTGGTGGACAACACCCCGCCAACGGTGGCCGCCACCCCGTCGGCAGGGGCTGATACGCCTATCTTCAGCCCGGACGGCGACGGCAACAAGGACAGCCTGGGCATCAACCACGTGTCCAGCTCCGAGGACCTGTGGACGGCCGAAGTGGTGGACGCTACCGGCACCGTCATCAGGACCTGGGAAATCAAGAGCGCGGACGTGGGCGCCCTGGCCTGGGACGGCAAGAACGAAGCCGGCCAGATCGTGCCTGACGGCGTATACGGATATCGCGTGGCGGCGGTGGACCGCGCCGGCAACGCCGGTTCGGCCAAGGTGGACAACATCATCGTCAACACCCAGCAGCCCCCCGTGTCCGTGACCATAGACCTGGGCGCCTTCAGCCCCAACGCGGACGGCGTCAAGGACGCCCTGACCCTGAGCCCCAGCGTGCCGGTCAGGACGGGCCTTGCATCCTGGTCCTTGGCGGTGGTAGACGCCGCAGGCAAGGAACGCTGGACCGTGACCGGCACCGGAGAGAACAGCCTGGAGACCGACTACCGGTTTGACGGCAAGGACGCCTCCGGGGCCGCCCTGCCCGAAGGCACCTACCGCACCCAGCTGGTGGCCAAGTACGTGAACGGCCACACGCCCACGGTATGGTCGCCGGACTTTGTCATAGACCTGAGCCCGCCCACAGCCAAGGCCAGTTCCGACCGACAGGCCTTCAATCCCCTGGGCGACGTGCGCGCCCTGGTCACCATCAGCCAGTCGGGCTCGGAAGAAGAGGCCTGGCAGGGCCAGGTGCTCAACGCGGAGGGCACGGCGGTCAAGACCTGGAATTTCATCGGCCAGCCCGACCAGAAACTCACCTGGGACGGTTCCGACGACGCGGGCGCCACGGTGCCCGACGGCCAGTACATATACCGCCTGTCCGCCGTGGACAAGGCGGGCAACAAGACCCAGGTGTCTACTCCGGCAATCCTGGTGGACACGGAGAAAAAGGCCGTGCGACTTGCCCTGGACCGGCGGGCCTTCAGCCCCAACGGCGACGGCACGAGCGACACGGTGGCCATACAGCCTGACGTCCAGTCGGCGTCCCGCGTGCGGGACTGGACCCTGTCCATAGCGGGACCCGACGGCAACCCCGTGCGCGTGTTCAAGGGCACGGCCGCGCCGAGCGCCCGCGTGCTGTGGGACGGCAAGACCGACGCCGGGCAGAAGGCGCCCGACGGCAGCTACCTGGCCGTGCTCGAGGTCCGCTACACCACCGACGAGGTGGAGACGGCCCGTTCCGTGGAGCTGACCCTGGACACGGTGGCCCCGTCCATAACGGTAAGCGCCGACGACACGCTGTTCAGCCCGAACGGCGACGGCCGCAAGGACAGCCTGACCATAGGCCAGAGCTCAGCGGCCGGCGACTCGTGGACGGGTACCGTGTACAACGCGGCCGGCAAGGCCGTGCGCGTGTGGTCGTGGCGCGACCAGGCAACGGCCCTGGAATGGGACGGCAAGGACGCCAACGGCAACGTGGTGCCGGACGGTACCTATCGCTACGTAGTCCACTCGGAAGACGCAGCCGGCAACCGGGCGGAGAAGACGGTCAGCGGCATAGGCGTTGACAACCGGCAGGTGCAGGTCTTTGTCACCGCGGCGGCGGAGGGCTTCAGCCCCAACGGCGACGGCGTGGCGGACACCCTGAGCGTCAGCTCCATCGTCAACCAGAAGGACGGCGTGGCATCCTGGCGCCTGGCCTTTGTGGACGCGTCCGGCGCTGCCCGCAAGACCCTGTCCGGCACTGCCATAGCATCCTTGCCGGCCAAGCTCACCTGGGACGGCAAGGGCGACGACGGCGCCGTGGTGCAGGGCCAGTACACGGCCGTGCTGACCGTTGACTACCGCAAGGGCGACCGGGCGGAAGCCAAGACGGCAGCCTTTACCCTGGATTCGGAAGGCCCGCGCCTGTCGCTGTCCGTGGGACCGCGATACTTCAGCCCGGACAACGACGGCGTTGACGACGAACTCAAGGTGAGCCTGGGCGTGGCCGACCTGAGCGCCCTGGATACCTGGCGCTTTGATATCTACGAGGTGGCCGTGCAGGAAGGCTCGGGCGACCGCAAGGAACGCCTGTTCTTCAGCTGGAACGGCAGAGGCCGGCCGGCCGAGCGCCTGACCTGGGACGGACGCTCACAGCGCGGCGAGCTGGTGGAGGCGGCCACCGATTACGTGTACCGCTTCAGCATCCAGGACGCGTGGGGCAACAAGAGCGTGGCTGAAGGCGTCATATCGGTGGACGTCCTTGTGATCCGTGACGGCGACCGTCTCAAGATCAAGGTGCCGTCCATCGTGTTCCGGCCGGACTTTTTCGACTTCAAGAACCTGCCGGCCGACGTGGTGGCCCGCAACGAGGAAGTGCTCAAGCGCATAGCCGCCATCCTCAACCGTTTCAAGGACTACAAGATCCGGGTGGAAGGCCACGCCAACTCGGTGGCCAAGATGACCGGCGCCGGCCAGGCGGCCATAGACCGTGAGGAGCGAGAGGTGCTGGACTTGTCGCTCAACCGCGCCAAGGCGGTCATGGACAAGCTCATCGAGTACGGGGTGGACGCGCGGCGCCTGTCCGTGCGCGGCCTCGGATCCAGCGAGCCGGTGGTCAGCTTCACGGACGCCGAGAACCGCTGGAAAAACCGGCGCGTGGAGTTCATCCTGCTCAAGGAGTAGCGTGCAAGGCAGGGCGCCCAGTGGGGCGCCAGGCTCACCACAAACGGCGGCCCAACCCGGGCCGCCGTACTTTTTTGGAGAAACCAGTGTCGTTTTTGTTGATTCTTCCCCCGGCTTACCGCTATAGTTCCGTCATGAAAATCCCCGAATATCCGGAGTTCGCGCCCCTTACCCTGGACATGCGCGACGAACTGTATCCGGCCCTCAACCTCCTTGCGGACGGCGTGTCGGAATTCACCTTCTCGAATCTCTTCCTGTTTCGCCACGTCTACGGCTACACGGCGTCCCACCTCAGTGGCCACACCTTCCTCATATCGGGCTCCAAGGACGGCCAGCGCTTTTTCATGGCGCCCTGCTGCGTGCCGCCCCTCAACACCCTGAAGGAACTCCTCCTTGACCACGCCTACCTCAAGAACATGGCAGAGACGCAGTGCCTGAAAGAGCGCATCCACCTGGAAGCGGCAGGCTTTGCCGTGCACGAGGACCGCGACAATTTTGACTACCTGTACAACCGGCATGACCTGGCAGAGCTGTCCGGCAAGACCTACCACAAAAAACGCAACCTGGTGAACGCCTTCATCAATTCCTACTCCTACGAGCAGAAAGGCCTGGACCAGGCAACCGTGGCGGACGCCATCACGGTGCTGGAGCGCTGGCGCGACGAAAAAGGCGAGGACGGCGACTTCAAGGCCGCCCGTGAGGCCCTGGACCTGTACCGGGAGCTTGGCATGCGGGGGACCGTGTATTACGTTGACGGCAAACCCGCCGGCTACGCCCTGGGCGAGCCCCTGGCCAAGGCCCGCATGTTCGCCGTGCATTTCGAGAAGGCGGCCGGGGGCTACAAGGGCATATACCAGTTCATCAACCAGGCCTTTGCCCAAGCCCTGCCGCCGTATTTCAAATACGTCAACCGCGAGCAGGATCTTGGCGACGAGGGCCTCAGGCAGGCCAAGATGACCTACCGCCCGGTCGGCTTTGTCAGGAAGTACCGCGTACAGCCAGAGTAATATTTTGCCCGGGAGGGCTCCATGAAGCGCCGCGAAATCGACTACCGTGCCAAGTCCCTGTCAGCCACCTACGGGGAAAACCGTTTTGACGACCGGGCCATGCGCGAGCGTTTGCCGCGCAGCGTGTACGACGAGCTCAAGCGCGTCCAGCTGGGCGAGCGCGAGCTGTCCGCGGCCACGGCAGAGGTGGTGGCCAACGCCATGAAGGACTGGGCCCTGGAGCATGGGGCCACGCATTACACCCACTGGTTCCAGCCGCTCACCGGCCGTACGGCGGAAAAGCACGACGCATTTATACGGCCGAATCCGGACGGCGGCACGCTGATGGAGTTTTCCGGCAAGGCCCTGGTCAAGGGCGAGTCCGACGCATCCAGCTTTCCTTCCGGGGGCCTGCGGGCCACCTTTGAGGCCAGGGGCTACACGGCCTGGGACACCACCAGTCCAGCCTTCCTTAAGGACGACATGGCCGGGCTGACCCTCTATATTCCCACGGCCTTTGTGTCATACAACGGCGAGGCCCTGGACGAGAAGGTCCCGCTCCTGCGGTCCATGGACGCGGTTGGCGGTGCGGCGCTCAGGGTGCTCAAGGCCATAGGCCAGGACGGGGCAACCCGCGTGTGGCCCACGGTAGGGGCCGAACAGGAGTACTTCCTCATAGAGAAGGAGCTGTATGGGCGGAGGCCGGACCTTGCCCTGGCTGGCCGCACCCTGATAGGCGCGCCGCCGCCCAAGGGGCAGGAGCTGGAGGAGCACTACTACGGCCAGATACCCGAGCGGGTTGCCGGTTTCATGCGGGAATTGAACTACGAGCTGTGGCGCCTGGGAGTGTCGGCCAAGACCCAGCACAAGGAGGTGGCGCCCAACCAGTTTGAGCTGGCAACAGTATACTCAACGGCCAACCTGGCGGCCGACGACAACCAGCTGGTCATGGAAACCCTGGGCAAGGTTGCGGACCGCCACAACCTGGCGGCCCTCCTGCACGAGAAACCCTTTGCCGGGGTCAACGGCTCTGGCAAGCATATCAACTGGTCCCTGGCCGCCGACGACGGCACCAACCTGCTGGATCCAGGGCCCAATCCCCGTACCAACGCGCGCTTTCTGGTGTTCCTGGCGGCCGTGGTGCGGGCGGTTGACCGCTACGCGACCATTCTCCGGGCCACGGTGGCCAGCGCAGGCAACGACCTTCGCCTGGGCGCCAACGAGGCACCCCCGGCCATCGTGTCGGTGTTTCTGGGCGACCAGCTGTCGGACGTCCTGTCGCGCCTGTCCCGGGGCGACGCTCCCGGGGGTGGCTCCAGCGAGCACATCGTGATGGGCCATACGCCCCTGCCGCGCCTGCCCAAGGACCTGTCCGACCGCAACCGCACCAGCCCCTTTGCCTTTACCGGCGACAAGTTCGAGTTCCGCATGGCACCCTCGGGGGAATCCATATCCGCGTCCGTGGCCGTGCTCAACGCGGCCGTGGCGGAAAGCCTGTCCGAGCTGGCCGACGAGCTGGAGCGCTCAGAGGACCGTTCGGCGGCCATGGTTGCCGCTGTCGGCGGTATATGGCGCGAGCACGGCAGGGTGGTGTTCAACGGCAACGGCTATTCCGCGGAGTGGCGGGCTGAGGCGGCCAAGCGTGGCCTACCCAACCTGCCGGATTCGCCCTCGGCCCTGGCCGCCTGGCTGGACGCCGACAACATTGCCATGCTTGAGTCGACTGCCGTGCTCACCAAGGACGAGGCGCGGGCCATACACCACATCAAGCTGGAGCGTTACGCCAAGCGGGTGCGGATAGAGGCGGCCACCATGCTGGACATGGTCAGGCGGGGAGCCATCCAGGCGGCCTGCTCGGAACTCAGGCACGCGGCTTCCGCCGCCGATGCGGCCGGCAGGGCAGGGTGCCCGTCCAGGGCGGCCGAGCGTCTGTCCAAGGCGCTGTCAACGGCCCTGGACTCCGTGGACAGCGCGGCGACCGTGCTCGAGCGGGCCCTTGCGGGCGTGTCCGGCCTGGATGACCCCGCGGAAGAGGCGTCCGTGTGCAGGACGGCCCTGGTGCCGGCCATGGGCGACCTGAGGGCCGCGGCGGACGCCCTTGAGCGCCTGGTGCCGCCCGAGCACTGGCCGTGGCCTGACTACCGGCGGCTTCTGTTCGAGATATAAGGGAATTATCTAATACCCCTAGGGCTAGTAGAAGTTCCCTATGCGTTCGGCCAAAAACGCCCGGCTTTCTATAGATGCGCGCGCCCGTCGGTCACGGCGCCTGGAGCTCGCCGCGTCGCCGGAACACGCAGTAAGGCCGCTCAGCCAAAGATGGGTTTTGGCTCGGAGAAGTGGTAACCCTGCGCGTAGTCCACGCCCAGCTCCTCCAGCTTGGTCACGATGGACGCGTTCTTGACGAACTCGGCTATGGTCTTGAGGCCCATTACATGGCCTATCGCGTTGATGGAGTCGACCATGGTGTAGCTCACCAGGCTTTCGTCTATGTTCTGCACAAAAGAGCCGTCTATCTTGACGTAATCCACGGGCAGGTTGCGCAGGTAGCCGAACGACGAGAAGCCGGCGCCGAAATCGTCCAGGGCAAAGGTAAAGCCGTCTTCCCTCAGCTGGTTGATGAAACGGGTGGCGTAGGACAGGTTCTGTATGGCCGCCGTCTCCGTGATCTCAAAGCAGAAATCGGCCGGCGACAGGGCGTACTTGCGCACGAGCAACCGTATGCTTTCCACCAGGTCGTCGTCCAAAAGGGACGGGCCCGACAGGTTGACGGAGAACACGTTGTCCGTGAGCGCCGACTTCTGGTCCTGGAGCAGGCGGAAGGCCCGCATGGAATTTTCCACCACCCAGCGGTCTATCTGCGGCATCAGGTTGTAGCGCTCCGCCGCCGGTATGAAGTCGTTCGGGCGGGCTATGCTCCCGTCCTCGTTGACCAGGCGCAGGAGCACTTCGATCTTGGGCTTGGCCGAACCCTTGCCCAGCGGCACGATGGGCTGGTAGTACAGGATGAAGCGGTTTTCCTCCACGGCCCGGTTGATGCGGCCTATCCATTCCATGTCGCCGCGCCGCTGGCGGAATTTGCTGTCCTGGGCGTGGAACACGGTGGTGCGGGAACCGCCTTCCTCCTTGGAAAGGTGGCAGGCGTCGTCCGCGGCCGCCAGGATGTTGTGTATGTCCCCAGCCTCGCGGTCGATGGGCACGATGCCGACGCTGAGCGACACGGGGAAGGTCAGGTTCTGCCAGATGAAGCGCTGGCGCTGGACGGCAGCCTGCAGCCGGGACGCAACGTTGGCGCTGTCTTCCGGCGTGCAGTTCATCAGAATCACGGCAAACTCGTCGCCGCCTATGCGCGCGGATATGTCCTGGCGCTGGATGTTCATCTGGATGTGGCTGGCAACCTGCCGCAGGAGCTCGTCGCCAGCCATGGCCCCGCAGGTGTCGTTCACGGCCTTGAACCTGTCCACGTCCATGACGATCAGGGCGTGGGCCGTGCCTGTCAGCTTGGCGTTTTTGATCAGCTCCCCGAGCTTGTAGCTGAATTCCTCTCGGTTGGACAGGCCGGTCAGGTTGTCGTGGCTGGACTGGTAGTTCAGGGTGTCGGACAGGCGCTTGAGCTCGGTTATGTCGCGCAGGGTGATCACGTAGCCTTCCGTGGCGTTGTCGCGCTCGTGGATGCGCGTGATCGAGCCGTCCACCACCAGGCTCTGCCCCAGGGCGTTGCGAATGGTCACGTCGCTGAAGAACAGGGCCTGTTCCGAAAGCTGGCTGGCCTGCGTCAGCAGGTTGACCTGGGTTTTGGGGTCTGCGAGCACCAGGAACTGGCTGATGTTCTTGCCCTGGGCCGCGGATTCCTTGAAACCGGATATGTCCTCGGCCACCGGGTTCATGAACTGGATGTTCAGGTCTATGTCCGTGGCCACGATGCCGTCGTTGATGGAGTGGAGGATGGCGCTGAACAGGCGTTCCTGCCGCATCAGCTTGCCCTCTATGGAGTGCTTGTACAGGGCAATGTCGATGGTGGTGTGGACTTCCCGTTCCTTGAAGGGCTTGAGGATGTAGCCGTAGGGCTGAACCGCCTTGGCGCGCTCCAGGGTGCGCTCGTCCGTGAAGGCCGTGAGGAAGATAAAGGGTATGTCGCGTTGGGCCTTGATGGCCAGGGCCGTATCGATGCCGTCCAGCTTGCTGCCGTTCAGCATGATATCCATGAGGATGATGGACGGGTTGAGCTCAAGGGCCATGGTAATGGCCGCGTCGCTCTCTCCCGCCATGCCGACCACTGAGTAGCCAAAACGCTCCAGGCGCCTCTGGAGGTCAATGGCTATGATCTTCTCGTCTTCTACGATGAGTATCGTGTCATTCGACATCCCGGGGACTCCGCACGTACGTCAAGTTTGGTCGCACCGTATCAGTATAATGCCGCCGGAGTTTTTTGCGAGTCTTGCGGCGGCTTTTTTTGCTATAGGCCCAGCGGGGATTTAAAGCAGTCCGGGAGCATGAGATCAGCCCCAGACCAGCCTGGCTATCATGCCCAGGAAGCCCGAACCCAGGATTACCCACAGGGGATTCACCTTGGTGAACGCGGACACCCCAAATGCCAACAGGGACAGGCCAGCCGTCCTCCAGGAAGCGGCCGCCTGGGGCATGAAGGCCCACAGGGTCATGGCCAGGAGGCCAAGCGTGCCGGTTTTCAGGGCTTCCGTCAGCTTTCCGCCGGATTTGAGGGCTTTTTTGGACAGGAGCGATATGGCCACGGCGGCGGCCAGGGGCACGGCCACCACGGACAGCGTGGCCGCTATGGCGCCGGGCAAGCCGTACAGGCGCCAGCCCACCAGTGTGGCCGCGTTCAGGGCCACGGGCCCGGGCGTCACCTGGGCAACGGCCACCAGGTCGGTGAAGGCCTCCGGGCTGAGCCAGCCGCGGCCGACCACGTCGGTCTGGATGATGCCCACAATGGTCCAGCCGCCGCCATAGGCGGCCGCCCCGATTTTCAGAAAGGTCAAGACGAGGTCTATCATCGCCCGACCCCCTCAAAGAGCCTGGCCACAACGACCACCCCAAAGAACACGGGCACGGCCCAGGTGCCGGCCAGGATCAAAGCGGCCGCGCCAGCCAGCGTCATGACGGCGCGCGTGACGGTCCATTGGCGCTTGCGGATCACGTTGAAGGCAAGGGCGGCGACCAGGCCGGGAACCACGGCAAAGGCGCCGTCCAGGAAGCCGCGGAGGGCCGGATGGTCGCCAGCGGCGCTAATGATGGACGCCAGCAGTATGATGGCCGCGAAGGGCGGAAGCAGGATGCCCAGCGTGGCGGCGATAAAACCGGGCAAGCCGGCTATTTTCCAGCCTGTCAACGTGGCCGAATTGAGGGCCAGCGGCCCGGGTATGCTCTGGGCCATGGCAAAGAGGTCGTAAAAATCGGCTTCCTTGAGCCAGCGTTTGCGCTCCACGGCGCGCTGTATGACAGGTACCATGACGTAACCGCCGCCTATGGTCACGGCTGATATGGCGCAGAATAGCCAGAATACGGACAGGAATCCGGGGGCGCGGCGGGTGTCCGCGTCCGTGGGGAAATCGCTCATCGGGCCTCCTTGAGCATCGTAGCGGGGTACCTTATCACAGAGTCCGCGTCCGCGCGAGCGACGAGCTGAGGGCGCCCATATCCGGCGGCCCCTCCACCGGCACCGCGGTCCCGCTCCGCAGGTAGTATACCAGAGCCGAGGCCGGGCGGCCAAAGATGTCCTGGGCGGATTCCCGGTACACGGACAGCTGGAAACGGTGCGCGGCCGGATCCTCGTGCCTGTCGGTCTTGAAATCCACCACCGTGACGCCCGAGGCGTCGCCAAACACCAGGTCCATGGAGCCGGACAGGTACACGGGGCCCGGGGCTCGGTACACAAAGGGATATTCCACGGCAAACACCACCGGGGCCGATGCCAGGGCGCCTGCGTCAGGGTGACGCGCGGCGCTCAGGGCAGCCTGCCCGAGATCCGTTGCCAGGAAGTTCGAGGCCAGGGTTTCCGCTTCCTTTTCGAGCGCTGCGCGGGAGGCCGCGGGTAGGCGACCCACGGCAGCCGCCAGGTCCGGAGGCAGGACGGGCCGCGCGCCGGACCTCTGGATGGCCGCCTGGACCCAGAGGTGGCAGAGCGTGCCAAACTGGGCGTCCGTGAGGGACGGCGTGCCCGGGATTTCCGTTTCGGCCGCCAGGGGGGCTCCGTCTTGCCAGGGAAGGCCGGCGTGGACCAAGGCGGCAGCCTCAGTGACGGCCAGCCGGGCTCGCCGCTCGGGCATTTGGATAACGGGGGCGTCGGCCACTGCTCGGGCCCTGCGTACTCCCGAGTCCCGGGCGGCGGGCTTGATGGCCGCATAGTCCTTGAGCGACAGGGGCGGCACAAGGTCCCTGTCCAGGATGCCGCCTTTCGGCCTTGTCCAGGCGGGGATGGGCTCCTTGTCCGTGGCGGCCGCAAGGTTTGGCCAGGCGCGCAGGAGGAGGCCGCGGAAACTGTTGCCGTCCTTGTCTTCCCGGCTGGGAGCCTTTCCGAACAGGTACAGGCGGGACGTGGCCCGTGTGCAAGCCACGTAGAAGAGGCGGGCCGTTTCAGCCAGACGTTCGGTCATGACCTTCTGCCCGCCGGTTTTTTCCAGGGCCTCCAGCTTTTTCTCCAGATCCGCCAGCGGGTTGGAGCTGTATCCCGCGTCGTCCACAAGGCGCAGGGACCAGCCAAGGCGGCGGCCCCTGTTGACCGGCGCCTGGGTGTCATTCCTGCCTGAGTTTTCCAGGGACGGGAGGATTACCACCGGAAACTCAAGCCCCTTGGACGCGTGCACGGTCATCAGGTTCACGCCCCGGGCTCCGGGCCGGGGCACGGCCACGTCAACCAGCTTCTCGACGGTGCCCATCCGTTCCTCGAGCTCGGACACAAAGTCGGCCAGGCGCAGCCCGCGGCGGTCCGCGGCGGCGGCAAGGGCCCACGCGTAGTTAAAGTGGTCCAGGAAGGCGGCGTTTGCCGGCTCGCGAAGCACGTTCCAGCGCAAGCCGCGCTCGTACCACAGCCAGGCCACCATGCCGGCCAGGCTGTCACGGTCAGCACGCTCGGCTATGCCAGATAGGGTGGCGCCCAGGGCGCCCAGCCTGGAGCCGTCGTCCGCGGTCAGGGCGGCTCCCGTGGCCTCAAGGCCCCCTGATTCCAACACGGCCACCGTGCCCTCGTCGGACAGGCGGGCAAAGGGACCCCGGAGGGCGCACGCCAGAGCGTGGCGGTCGTGCGGGTAGGCGGACAGGCGCAGTACGGAGTACAGGTCTCCAAGGATGGATTCCGCGTACAGACCGGCCGTGGAAACGGCGGTATAGGGTATGCCCGCCAGGCGCAGATGACGCTCCACCACGTTCTGGCTGGCGCTGGACCGGAACAGGATGGCTATGTCCTCATGGCGGCAGGGCAGGGCATTCTTGCCCGAGCCGTCCTTTCCGGCCACGGGGACGCCACCATCCACCAGCTCTCCGATCAGGACGGCTATGCGCCGGGCCTGGGTCTCATCGGCACCCAGGTACCCGTCGTTGCCACCGGCTGGCTGGATTTCCAAGTACCTGGCCACGGCTTCCACTCCGGAGGTGGGCGGACCGGCAAGGAGACCTTCAAACCGGGCTTCATAGTCCCTGGCATCGGCGCCCGAGGGCGGGAACACGGCCGCAAAGGTCGTGTTGAAAAACTCAATCAGGCCGGGTTCCGAGCGCCAGTTGACGCTCAGGTCGTGGCGGCCGAGCCCGCCCGGGGCCCTGGACAGCTCATCCTCAAGGCCGCGGAATACCCTGACGTCTGCCTGCCTGAAGGCGTATATGCTCTGCTTTTCGTCGCCCACAAAAAAGAGGACGCCTGGGCGGAGCCCTTCCGGCCCGGGCACGACGCCGGCCCTCGGGTTCGCGCGCGGATCGCCTGCCAAAAGGTACAACAGGTCCTTCTGGAGGACGTTGTTGTCCTGGAATTCGTCTATCATGATGGCGTCAAAGCGCGACGCGTACCAGTGCCTGAGGGTCAGGTCGTCGCGCAGGGTGGCCAGGGCAAGGTAGGCCACGTCGGAAAAGCCGAGCATGCCGCTTGCGGCGCGGGCATCGGCAGCGTCGCGTATGTAGCCGCGTATAAAGGCCAGCGCCTGTTCCTGTCTGCCGCCGGTCAGGACGGCCGCGGCCAGGCGCACAATGTCGGCATAGGAGCGCACCTGGTCGGTCACGCCGTTGTAATAGCCGGCGGCGGGGCTCTTGCCCGACGGTTTCCTGAGCCCGGCTACCGCCGCGCAGGCGTCGCCCAAAGCCCTGAGGCCGGCCGGGTCCTGGATGTCGTCTGGCCAGTCAGGGAAGCGCGCCGCCGCCTCTATCCATGCCTTTCCTCCGGCAGCCGTCCCGGGGTCCAGGTCCTGGCCGCCTTTGAGCAGGTCCGTGAGCAGGGCGTGGTGGTCCCGCGCCAGGTTCAAAAGGCCGTCCAGCTGGGCATCGGCGTCAAATCCTGAATCCACGGCTCCGAACAGGCCGCCCCGGGCGGAGGCCAGAGCGGCCAGACCCTCGGCCGCGTTCTCAAAGCCGTTGGCCGCCAGGAATTCGGCCGCCAGTGGGTCGCTCCGGCAGGCCATCAGCCAGTTGACGGTGAATTCCGCAGTGGCTTCCCGCGCCGCCGTCTCGTCCACGCCAAAGTCCGGGGCTATGCCCCAGCGCGGCGCCCCGTTCCGGGCTATTTCCGAGCAAAATGAGTCCAGGGTGGACACCCGGGACGCCGGAAAGGACGCCAGGGCCGGCCTGAACGCCGGGTCGTCCTCGGCGCAGGCGGCCAGCATGGCGTGGATGCGCTCCCGCATCTCCGCCGCCGCCTTGTTGGTAAAGGTCAGGCATATGATGCGCTCGGGATCCAGACCGCGCTCGCGTACCAGGGCCAGGTAGCGGACGGACAGGACCCGGGTCTTGCCCGACCCGGCTCCCGCCGCCACCACTGCGTTGCGCGTCTCGCGCACGGCCGGCAGCTGCCGCTGGGGATCAAGGCCGTCCAGTAGTCGTTGCCATTCGCCCATGCTCACCTCACCGTGTAATGTACCCTGCACACCGGCCGCAGGGTACAGCCCGAACATAGCGCTTCCCTGTCCCGGGCGTCAGGCACGTAGACAAGACCCCCGGACAGGATAGCCAGGACCCTCGAGCAGGCGTCCAGCAGGTCCTGCCTGCGTTGGTCGCGGTGGTCGGGAGGGGCCTTGGCGGCCGGTCCAAAAGCGCAGAGGGCGCTGTCTTTCCGCGCGCGGCCCTCTATGGACAGATACCAGCCGGAATCCGGCGCGTAGCCCGCTTCCGTGGCCAGAAAATCGTAGGCGGGCATCTGGAGCTTTGCGGGCCCTCCGTCCTCGGGATGCAGTTCGGCGGCTGTGGGCAGCTTGTTTTTCTTGAAGTCGACGATGACGACGGGTTGGCCGGCGGGCGCCAATGGGTCGGTGCCGGGCGGGCCAGCCATGAGGTCCAGGCGCCCAGCCAGGACGGCGTCCAGCCCCGGCAGCGGAGCGTCCGGCGGCGAGCCTTCCACCAGGACGGGCACCATGCCGTCCAGAAGCGTCCGCAAATCGTCCAGGGCGCGGACCAGATCTCTGAGCAGGGCTGGGCCCACGGCGGATACCAGGGCGGCCGCCACCACGCCGGCATCACGTCCCAGGTCGCGCACCACGGTTTCAAGGCTGGCAGCCAGGTCGGCTTCCGAAGGCCGGGCGGTCTCGCCGGCTTCCTGGCCGGCAACGATGGTCCTGCTGTGGTCCCGCAGGGGCTCTAGGAGCCGAGCCAGGGTGTCGTGATAGAGCTGGCCGGTCATGAGGGCGTCTATGAAGGACAGGCCCGTTGCCACCGGTTCGGCTCCGAGCCAGCGTTTGAACAGGCGGCGGAAGGGACAGGCTGACAGCTCCTCTATCAGGGTGTCCGACAGGCGCGGGCGGCCCTGGTCGTCCGCCAGGGCCGCGATCACGCGGGCGGCGGCATCGCGGGGCAGGCTCGCGGGTTCGTGCTCGCTGGCCTGGGCGTAATCAGAGCCCGGCCCAGGGAAAACGGTGACAAGGGCTGCCGCCGCGCTTGTGGCCTGTATGGTCAGGGCCAGCTCCACGGTGTGGCCGGGAAGCGCGTCCGAGTCCAGGGGCCAGGAGCCAAAGCCCGTCTTGAAGCCCAGATCTCCCGGAGAAAGCGGGCGCAGGACCTGGTGGGCCGGCCGGACGCCGTCGGGGCCGTCTTCAGAGCAGCTGAGGAACACGCGCTTTCCGGAACGGGCCAGCAGGCGCACCAATCCGTCGGACAGGTCGCGGTCCCGGGCGCCCGCGCGCTCTCGCTCGTCGTCACGGAGAAAGGACAGGGGCCGGTATGACGACGCGGCGGCGTCCTGCGACAGGTTGACGGCAAAATGCAGGTCTGGCAGGGCTCCAGCGCACACGGGATAGCGGTACACGGCCACGCCGCCGCCCGATGACACGGGCAGGTAGCGGATGTCGGCCAGGTAGTCCAGGAAGGCGTCGACCACGCCGGGTCCAGGATCCAGGCCAGCCAGGCGGGCGGCCTCATCCAGGCCTTCCAGCTCGCGCACGCAACGGGCTATTTCGTCGTTTTGGGCGGGTGACCAGGACTCCTCATCCAGAAAGGCCGTGCGGAACGAGTCAAAGGCCGAGCGGAGCTGGGCAAAGGTCTTGGCCGACGCTACTTTCCCGGCGGCCGAGCGCAGGCTTCTGTAGAACGAGCGCTCGCGCGCGTCCTTTGCGCCCATGGACGCTTCCCATACGTCCGTGCCCGGCAGGGTCGCCAGGATGTGCTTGCGTATGCCCAGGTCGACCAGGGCGCGGGCGGCCGCCGGATCCTGCCAGGGCCTGGACGCGTCCAGGAGCAGGCGGCGGGCGGCGTGGAAGGAAAAGCCGTTGGACGCCAGCGCCGCCAGGTCGGCAAGGAGGCGTCCGCCGGAGCTGTCCGACAAAGGCTTGGCTTCGCGGACGTCCAGCCTGAGCCCCGCCACGGCCGCCTCGCGCTCGAGCACGGGCAGCACGCCGTCCGGGCCGGCAACGCTGATCATGACGGACGCCGGATCGGCTCCCGCCGACAGCTCGTCCATGATGGTCCTCAGCACGGATCTGAGTTCGTCCACCAGGGTTGGAAAGCGGGCGGCCGGTACTGGATCGCCGCCGCCCGGGTCGCTATCCACCACGCGTACCCTGGCCATGCCGCGAACGGCGCTTTCATACTCGGGCCAGTCCGTGGTCAGCTCGGGGTAGAAGACGATGAAGGAGCCCGGCGGGTCCACGGCCGCGCGCGGGTACCACCCTGGCTCAAAGAGGCCCTTGGCCGCAAGGAACTCGGCGTACCGGTGCCGGATCTGTTTCCAGTCCGCCAGCATGGGGCTCTGGCCGTCGGGCAGGGCCGCCAGAGCCGGCAGGGCACGTGCGACCAAACCGGCAAAGCCGGGGGATCTGGCCGCATGCTCCCGGGGTACCAGGGCGGATAAAAAAGGCGCGCGCGCGTTGTCGGCCAGCATGGCCCGGGCAAAAACCAGGCGCACGGCCGCCGACGACGGTATGCCTTCAGGCGGTCCGGGAAAGGCCAGGGATTTGAACGCGTCCCAGGACAGGAAACGGGCCAGGGGCAGGGCCTGCCTGCCCGACTGGTCCAGGGCGCGTTCCAGCCGGTCGCGGGCGGCCACCTCGCTGGGAAAGACAAAGCGCACGCGAGCGTCGCCCAGGGCTGACGCGATTATGGAACCGAGCTGGTCAGTGGGCTCACGGTCGGAGGGGCTCACGGCGCGTCCGTTTCCTTGAGCAGGGACAGGAAGCTGTCCAGGTTCCAGCCCGACTCGGATGCCGCCCGCTCCAGGGCACGCAGGGCGCTGTCTGCCTGTTTCGGGCTGAGCCTGCCGGCCAGTATGGCCGCCGCCAGCGCAACGGGAGCGGCCAGGGCAAAGCGCTCGGCGTTGAACCACCGGGAGCCGTCCCAGATATTGACGCCAAGGAGGCGGCTCGCTTCCTCTTGGGACAGGACTGCTTCCGCAAGGCCGGCAAGGCCGGTCGCTTTGAGTCCTTCTAGCGAGCCCAAGGCGCCCAAGGCGGCTGTGGCCAGGGCGGAGCACAGCCAGGCGTGGTCGCCAGGCACGCCGGCGGCCTGCATGGCTTCCCTGAGCTTGCGGTCCAGGCCCCAGGCGTCGGCCAGGGCGCGGGCGTCCGTCCAGTCGGCGTCCTCTGACAGGAGGCCGGGCAGTATGGACAGGGCGCCCAGGGCGGCGGCGGCCGGGGCCGCGCCTGAACGCAGGCGAGCGGCCAACAAGGAGCCTGGCTTACTTGTGCCAGCCGACGCGAGTCCGGCCAGCGTGGCCGACGCGCCCGCGGCCAGCTCCAGCGCGCGCTCTGCGCGGCCGGCATCGGTGGCCGAGCGTCCGGCCAGCTCTGCCATAAAGGCCCCCGAGTCGCGGGCAAAGGCGCTCACGGCGTCCAGGTCCGGGGTAACGGCCTTCTTGCCGGCTTTGCCAGCGGCCGAGGTTTTTGGCGCCGCGTCCGGCGGGGCAAAGGCGTCCAGGACCGTGCGCAGGTAGGCGGGCCCAAAGGCCGCGTTCCATGAGGCGTACAGCCTGTCCAATACCACGTCCTGCAGGGCGGCCGAAAGGTCCGGCACGCCGGAACCGCCCAGCTGGTCGCACAGCTTGGCCCACGCCCCCAGCTCGTCGTCGGCCAACTCGTGGATGTCCAGGAAGGCCTGGCTCTGGAAACCGTCCAGCATGACGACCATGCCGCGCTCGGCAACGTCGGCGGAGCGGCGGAGGAACCACAGGCCCGAGCGCTGTTCCCGCATGGCCAGGAAGCGGCCGGGCAGGCCGGACAGGCCCAGGCCGGAAGCAAGGTCCATGACGACGCGCGTTTTCCGGCCGTCCGGCTCCTTGCGCGCAAAGGGGCAGCTGCGGTGCAGGGTGCCTGCCGCGCGCTCGTAGGCGTTGTTGTACAGCACCAGGGCGCGTTCGCCGCCCGCGCCGTTTGAGTACGCGAACACGTTCTCGTCCACCGAGCCGTCCGGGCGGTACAGGTCGTACAGGAGGAACTGGTCGACGCCGGAGAACAGGTAGCGGCGCTTGAGGAGCGGGAAGATTTCTCGCTCGTGCCTGGCTATGAGCCCCTGGTCCGGGCGCTCGTCCAGGTAGGCGCGGCGGTATTCCATGCCGTATTTCTCGGTGAAGCCTTCCACCTGGCCGTGCCCGAACATGGGCAGGCCAGGCAGGGTGGCCATCAGGGTGCATACGCCAAAGTAGCGGTCGTCGCGGCCGAACTGGGCCACGGCCGTCTCCTCGTCGGGATTGTTCATGAAGTTGACAAAGCGCTTGAGGATATCCTTGTCGAACTCCTGCGTGTTCTTGATGGTGTCGCGGTACTTTTTGTTCTCCTGGTTCTTGAGCATGTTCATGAAGGCCGAGTTGTACACGCGGTGCATGCCCAGGGTGCGGACAAAGTAGCCTTCCATCATCCAGAACGCCTCGGCCAGGAGGAGGGTGTCCGGGGCCTCCGCCGCGCAGCGGTCCACCACGTCGCGCCAGAACTCGCCCGGCATATGGCGGTCAAAGACATCCGGCGGCAATGACGACTCGCCGCGGCTGGCTATGTCGCCGCCGTGGCCCGGCTCCGGGTACCACAGGCGCCGGAAATGCTTGCGCGCCATGATCATGGCCGCGTCAAAGCGGATGATGGGAAAGGCCCGGGCCACGTGGAGGATGCGCTCGGTCACCGCCTCGCGGGCGTCGGGCTTGAGGAAGTCCAGCTGGGCCGTGTCGTTCCAGGGCATGCTGGTGCCGTCGTTGCCGTGGTATATGTAGCGCGTGTCGCCCGTCCGGAAATCCACGCGCTTGAACACCACGGCCGCGTCGGTGCGGTCGTAATAGTGGTCTTCCAGCCACAGGCCTATGGACGGGTCGCCGGACAGGTTGCGGCCGTTGAAGGAGTAGCCGGGAAAGGGCGGGCGGTCGCTCTGTATGAACAGGTCCGGGCGCTCCCTGACCCACGCCGAGTCCATGCCCGTGTGGTTGGGGACCATGTCGGCGGCCAGGCGTATGCCCCGCCACTCGGCGCGGCGGCGCAGGTTGTCCAGGGCCGGCCAACCGCCCAGCTCGCCGGCTATCTCGTAGTCGTACAGAGAATAGGCGCTGGGCGCGGCCTCAGGGTTGCCGCACAGCTCCTTGATAAGCCTGGATGCCTGGCTGCGTTCCCACAGGCCTATCAGCCACAGGGCGTTGAAGCCCCTGGACGCCAGGGCGTCCAGTTCCTCGTCCGGTATGGCGTCCAGGGTCCGTATGTCGCGTCCGTACCAGCGCGACAGCTGGTCCAGCCATACCAGGGTGCTCTTGGCTATCATGACGACGCGCGGCATCCAGTCGCGGTCCTCGCTGAAGCGCTCGTATTCCTTTTCCAGGCTCTCGTAGGACAGGACGCGCGCGGGGCCAGGGCCCGGGAAATGAGGTTTGCTCTCCTCGGCCAGCATGTCCACGCCGCCGAGCAATTTGCGCATGCGCTCGCCCAAAAGGAGACCCCAGCGGCGGCGCATGAAGTCCAGTTGGCCGGCCAGCGAGTCGGGGCTGGCCTTCATGGGCGCGCGGAGGAGGGTGGGCAGGTCCTGGTCGTCCGGACCGAAGCGCGGGAGGAGTTTGAAAGCGGCCTCGGCGGCGTCCAGGACGGGCTCCACGGGGGCGGCGGCCTTCAGGTCCGCGTCGTCGAACAAAAAGCCGTAGGGTTTGAAGGCTGGGTTCTCGTTGGCCAGGCGGAGAAGGACCAGCTCCTCCAGCGCCAGTTCCCGGTTGGGCACGCCTTCCGAGCGCCCGTCCAGCCATGATTCGGCTGTGGCCGAGCCGGCCTGGACGGCGGCCGGCGGGAAGGCGCGCAGGAAGGCAAGCAGCGCCGTGTCCGTCTGTTCCGAGCCGATGGCCGCCTGGGCCGCGGCCAGGCCGACAGTCAGCGCGTCCGGGCGCACGGTCTGGCGGTACAGGTCCAGCACGGCGTGCGTGAACTCGTCGATCAGGGCCATGGCGTTGACGCTGCCCGCCTTGACCACGCGCTCGGGATGGGCTGCCGGGTTGACGCGCTCGTTCAGGCGGGCGGCAAAAGCGCGGGCGGCGTAGAAATCCGCGAACACCAGGTTGCCGCTTACCGAGAAGGCGCCCGGATCCAGCCCGTAGGCCGTACGCGCGTCCGCGCGCACGTGGAATTCTAGCCTGGGCATGGCGCGTGTGGCCGGCCGGGCCGGAAAGGAGCTGAAGATGACTTCAAGGACGGTGTGGCTGTATCGGTGCATGGCGTTACCCCATCCCGCGGACGCCCCCGGCCGGCGGCCGCCCCATGCGTCCCGGCCGCGCCCGGCGCGCGCTCCCCTGATGATAGCCGAACATCCGCCGGGGGACAATACAAGGTATGTTTTGTGAGGCTAGTCCGCTACCGTGATGAAGCCCCCGAACGCCCAGCCAATGAGTCCGTCAGCTTTCCTGATGCGGTACCAGGGCGCGGTGACGCCGCCCATGGTTGCCATCTCGCCGGTCTTGAGGATGGTGATCGCCTCGCCCACACGAGTAGAGTACGCGGCTTTCAGCTCACCACCATGGCGACAAGCCAACCAAGGCCGTACAGCAAGGGAAGGTGGATGAGGTAGGCCCACAGCGAATGGCGGCCCAGGAAGGCCAGGGGTCGCAGGGCCCGTGGGGGAGACCAGGGCGCCTGGTCTGGGCGCGGCCGGCGGGACAGCCAGGCGCTTGCCAGGTCCCTTGCAGCCGAGCCAAAGGCCACCCAGGCAAACCAGGGCAGGAGCGGCAAGTAGTCGGCGGGGTAGAGGCCGCTCGGCCTGAATCCCAGCCAGGCCAGCCAGGGCCAGTCAAAGCGTACGGGTCCCAGGACCAGGCCGGCGGCGAATACCAGGATGCCGGCGGCCAGGGCCAGGGCTGGTCTGCCCAGGAGGGGCCAGGCCAGGACGGACGACACGGCCAGAAGGTGAAGGACGCCGAAGAAGACAAAGTTCCGGCCCAGTGCCACAAAACTGACCAGGCTGACGGCCAGGGCAGGGATGGCCAGCCGGGCGGCCCGGCGGACATAGTCGCCAAGGCGGCCACCCCGCTCGCGCTTGGAAGCCAGGCTCCAACCCGACACGGCAACAAAACCGGCGGCTATGCCCCGGGGGAATATCCACCAGAAGCCGCTGCCCAGGTCTACGGTCGCAAGTCCGTACATGGACGCTATGTACGCCGCGTGGAACACGACCATGAGGACGACCAGGGCGCCTCTTATGATGTCCAGGGTCTGCGAGCGGCGGCGCGGTTCTGTGGCGGACGCGGGAGGGGCTTGGTCGGCCATCAGCGCTTCCCTTCCAGGGGCAGGGTCAGCCTGAAGGTGGTTCCCGCTCCGTCGGCAGACTCGAAGGACACAACGCCGCCCAGATAGCGCTCGGCCAGAACCTTCATGCCGTAGGTGCCCAAGCCCCTGCCTCGGCCTTTGGTGGAGAACGAGCGCTGGAACACGCGCCGTCTGGTCTCTGAGTCCATAACGGCGTCGTTCCATACCCAGAGGCCCGCGTCCTCCCCGGTCTGGAAACAGCCCGCCCTGACGGTCTGGCCCCTGGCCGATGCCTCAAAGGCGTTCTTGAGCATGTTGACGGCCACGCGCCGCACCAGTACCGGGTCGCCCATGACCAGGGGAGAGGGCCCGTCCGGGTCCAGGGTCACGCCCACGTCCCTGCTCATGGACGCGTAGCGGTACAGGGTCACGGCCTGGGTCAGGACGGCTCTAAGGTCTACGGGTTCGCGGACGGACTCCAGGGTACCGCTCTCCGCGTCGCGCAGGGCCCGCTGTCCCTCTATTTCCTCGATCAGCTGGTCGGTGGCCGACTTGAAATAATCCAGGTAGTCCGTGCCTGAGGCGTCGCGCGCGGCTTCCACCAGTTCCAGCATGGAGCGCATGCCGGTCACGGTATTGCCTATATCATGGTAGAAAATGCGCTCCAGGGCCTCCCTGCGCTTTTCCTTGGATATGTCCCGCGCCACGAACACCACGTAGCGCTGGTCTCCCGCGTCCAGGGGCCGGCTCCACAGGAGCAGGTCCAGGGCGTCCGGCGAGTGGCCGGGGTCCAGCTGTATGGCGCATTCCTCCCGGTCCTCGGCGCCTTCCAGGGCCTTCATGATGGCCGACGGGGCCGCGCAATAGGCGCAGAACGAGGTGGTGCCGCAGCCGCCGGGTTTCTCGCACGAGTGGATGCAGCCCAGTGCCTCGCCGGGGCGGGCGCCGGTCGCCTGGCCTACCAGGGCCAGGGCCTGGTCGTTAAGCCACACGATCTGGCGCCTGTCGTTGAGGACAAAAATCAAAATGGGCAGGTACCGGGCGGCGGCCACAAAGGGGACGCTCTCAAGCACTGAGCGCTGCCTGTCCAGATCAGCCTGATGGTAGCGGGGTGCCGGAAGGAAATCGGTTTCCATGGCGTCCGGATCGATGGTCACTGTCATGCTGCCCCCTCCACGCCGCGCCCGCTGTGTTTCGGAGCTTCCGCCAAACCTTGGATGGCTTGAGGGCGCTTCCAATACTAGATACTTGACGTTAAAGGAGAATTTCGTCAAGGTAGAATCAAGCGCGCCGCGTACCGCCATCCGGGCGTATACCTTCAAAGCGCGCGCGGAGGCAGCCGTGTCCGCGATCGTCGAACATGAAAAACGGAAAAAGGAAATCCTCGAAAAGGCCCTGGACGTGTTCGTTGAGGAGGGCTACGCGGATACCACCTTCCAGAAAATAGCCGACCGCTGCGGCATCACCCGCACCATCCTGTACCTGTACTTCAAGAACAAGCGCGAGATTTTCTCGTTCAGCATCAAGCGCTTCATGGAAAAGCTGGAAGAGTCCATAAAAGGCGTGGCCGCGGACGAGGCGCTGGGAGCGGCGGAGCGGCTGGAGCGGGTGATGGTGATGGTGATCGACTCCTGCGCCCAGAACGCCAGGCTGCTGTCCGTCATCATGGCCTACCTCACGTACATGAAGCGATCCGGGGGCGACACGTCGGAGCGCGTGCGGCGCAGGACCATACGCATGCGTCACATCATAGCCGGCATCATCATCAACGGGCAGAAACAGGGCGAGCTTGCCCGGGTTCCGGTACGGCCGGTTACCGACCTGTTGTACGCCATGGCCGAGTCGGCGGCGTTCCGCGTCACCATGCTGGACAAGGAATCTCTTGAGGACCTGGAAACGTCAGTGCGGCTGTTCATAGGCCGACTTAAGGTTTGATATCATGGATAACGACAATTCCCCGCTGCCGACCAGAAAGCCTTCCTGGCTCAAGGTTGGCATACCCCACGGCCAGCGCTGGCGCTCTCTCAGCGACATGATAGCGCGCAGGGGCCTCCACACCGTGTGCGACGAGGCCGCCTGCCCGAACAAGGCGGAGTGCTGGGCCTGCGGCACGGCCACCTTCATGGTGCTGGGCGACACGTGCACGCGTAACTGCCGCTTCTGCGCCGTTGCCACGGGCCGGGTCGGCTCTCCGGTGAACCAAAGGGAGCCAGAGGAGCTTGCCGGGGCCACCGCCGAGCTGGGTCTCCGCTACGTGGTGCTGACCAGCGTGGACCGCGACGACCTTGCGGACCGCGGCGCGGGCCACTTTGCGGCCTGCGTGAGCGCCATCAAGCGGGACAACCCGGGCGTCCTGGTAGAGACCCTGATACCGGATTTCCGCGGCGACGAACTGGACACGCTCCTTGCGGCCGGCCCTGACGTGGTGGCCCACAACATAGAGACCGTCCGCCGCCTGCAGGGCGTGCGCGACGCTCGTGCCACCTTTGACCTGTCCATCCGAACCCTGGCCGAGACCAAGAGCAAATCAGGCACGCCAACCAAGTCCAGCATGCTCCTGGGCCTGGGCGAGACCGAGGCCGAGGTCCTGTCCGCCATGGACGAACTACGGGCCGTGGATTGCGACATCCTGGTACTGGGGCAGTATCTCCAGCCCACGCACAAGCAGGTGCCCGTGGTCGAGTATGTGAGCCCAGAACAGTTTGACCGTTACGCCGAGCTAGCCAGGGACAAAGGCTTTTCGTCCGTGGTGTCCAGCCCACTGGCCCGTACCAGCTACCACGCGCGCGAGGGCCATGAAGCCCTGTCCGGAAAGGAACGCCGGTGACCGGGTCATACGTGGGCAAGGGCAGGGGCGGGAAGCTCCTTAGGGTGGATCTCTACTGGCAGGACGGCAGGGCCGAGCGCGTCAGCATCCGCGGCGACTTTTTTGCGCATCCGGAGGACGGTTTTGACGCAGCCGAGGACGGCCTGGCCGGTGTGCCCCTGACCGAACTTGGCCAGGTGTTCGGCCGCCAGCTTGAAGCCAGGGGCGTTACCCTCTTTGGGCTGTTGCCCTCGGACCTGGACGACGCCGTGGAGTCGATCGTGTCCTCAGCCATCAAGCAAGGATAGGCGCATGCAGCTACGATATCTGGAAACGGGCGCCCGCCCGGCCGCCTTCAACATGGGCCTGGACGAGGCCGTTCTGGACGAGGTGGCAGCAGGCCGCAGCCAGCCTACCCTGCGTCTGTACGCATGGAAACCCTGGGCCGTGTCGCTCGGGTACTTTCAGGGCCTCAATGACGAGGTGGACAGGGAAGCCTGCTCGGCCAGCGGCGTGGACGTGGTGCGCAGGGTCACGGGGGGCGGCGCCGTGTTCCACGCGGCCGAGCTGACCTACAGCATCGTGGTGCCCGAGTCGCATCCGCTGGCCGCCGGCAGCATCCTGGACAGCTACCGGTCCATCTGTGGCGGCCTGGTCCTCGGGCTGTCGTCGCTGGGCATACCCGCTGAGTTCGCTCCCCTCAACGACGTGGTTGCGGGCGGCAAGAAGCTGTCCGGCAACGCGCAGACGCGCAAGAAGGGCTGTCTTCTGCAGCACGGGACCGTGCTCCTGGACGTGGACGTGGACCAGATGTTCGCCCTGCTCAAGGTGCCCAACGAGAAGCTCAAGGGAAAGCTGATAGCGGACGTAAAAGCCAGGGTCAGCTCGGTGAGCGCCATGCTGGGGCGCCCCTTTGGCTACGACGAGGCGGTGGCAACCTTCCGCCCGGCCTTTGCGTCCGCCTTTGGCGCCGAGTTGGCGCCTGGCCAGCCCACGGAAGCCGAGCAGGCCGGTGCCGAACGCCTGGCCGCGGAAAAATTCGGTACCCTGGCCTGGACGGCCAAGCGCTGATATCAGGGCAGACGAGCCAGCCCCCGTACGCACTTAAAACCGTATATTCTCGTCGTTGTTTGGGGCGCGCTCGGGGCGGTCTGCCAAGGCCAGGAGGGGCATGCCCTCCGGCACTTCCATCTTGGCCACGACCTGGGCCTCAAAGAGGGCTTCCAGGTTGGCGCGGTAATTGGTTATGCGGAAGATATAGTCCAGGGTCTTGCGCGGCGTGCCGCCCCTGGACACGCGGGTCTGGCCGGCGTTGTACATGGCCAGGGCCGCCACTTCGTTGCCGCCGGCCTTGAGGCAGTAGGCCAGGTGGCTGACGCCGTGCTCGGCGTTGGTGACCGGATCGAAAAAGTCCTTGGAGCTGAGGCTGGGGAAGGATTTCGAGTTGAGCTGGAACAGGCCCCGGTCCACGGAATCCGCGTTGTGGCCCACGGCGGCTGTTTTGTAGTGGCTCTCCTCGTACGCCAAGGCAAAGGCCAGGGCCGGCGGGACGTTCTGGTCCACGGCCGCGTCCAGGATGGCCTTGGCCACCTGCTGGGAACCGGTCAGCGCCGAGAAAAAGGCCAAGGTTAGGTCCCTGCCCGTCGGTTTCATATACAGCTGGCTGATATGGTCGGCCCTCTCGAGGCTCTTCATGGCCGCTGCGTACCCTTCACTGGGTATGTCGCTCATGGCGGCAAAACCGCTGGGTACGTAGGACAGTTCGTCGTCCTTGGAGCAGGCGCCGCCCAAAAACGACGCGGCCGCAAGGAGCGCGGTGGCAAATACGGGCTTGGCAACCCTGAGTACGGTATCTTTCAGCATCCTGCGAATTCTCCCTGTTCGGTTTTGGAGGCTCGCCTGGGCCGGCTACCAGTGTTCCGGTCCAGAGGCGTCGCCACCAATGGAGATAATTTAGCTATTTTTTGGATTGCGGCCAATTGTACGAATTTTCTTGACACCGTCAAGTGGGCCGCGCCGGGGTTCTGGCCCTGCATTCGGGGCACGACGCTTTTGCGGCTTGTGTCCGGACCTATTGCATATACTGGCGTTTTTCACTATACTCCGCGCTGAGTACGTTTTTTCATACTAAAGCGCTTTCTGGATGGTCTGGCTTGGCAAGCCTGGCGCTTACGGAAAGTCAATCACCAACAGAACAACGTACCTCGGGGGCGGCGCCCCATGAGCGCGCCTTGAACCCTACCTTAGTTGTGAACAGAGGAACGAGCATGGCTTTCGACATTTCCAAGATGCGCAATATCGGCATCAGCGCCCACATCGATTCGGGCAAGACCACCCTGTCCGAGCGCATCCTGTTCTACTGCCGCAAGATCCACGCCATCCACGAGGTGCGCGGCAAGGACGGCGTTGGCGCTACCATGGACTCCATGGACCTTGAGCGCGAGCGCGGCATCACCATACAGTCAGCGGCCACCAACGTGCAGTGGAAGGATTACACGGTCAACCTGATCGACACACCCGGCCACGTGGACTTTACCATCGAGGTGGAACGCGCCCTCCGCGTGCTGGACGGGGCCGTACTGGTGCTCTGCTCCGTGGGCGGCGTGCAGTCCCAGACCCTGACGGTGGACCGCCAGCTCAAGCGCTACAACGTGCCCCGCCTGGTTTTCATCAACAAGTGCGACCGCACGGGCGCCAACCCCTACCGCGTCCGCAACCAGATCGTGGAAAAACTCGGCCTGAACGCCGCCTTTGTCACCCTGCCCATAGGCCTGGAAGACAAGCTGGAAGGCATCATAGACCTGATCGAGATGAAGGCCGTCTACTTTGACGGCGAGGGCGGCGTGGACCTGCGCTACGCCGAGATACCCGCCCACATGCTGGACGACGCCCGCAAGCACCGCGAGGAGCTCCTGGACAGCGCGTCCATGTTCTCCGACGAGCTGGCGGAGGCCTATCTTGAGGGTACCGAGACGCCGGACATGATCCGCGCGGCCGTGCGCAAGGGCACCATAGCCCTGCAGTTCGTGCCCATCTTTGTGGGCTCGGCATACAAGAACAAGGGCGTGCAGCTCCTCCTGGACGGCGTGGCCAGCTTCCTGCCGGCCCCCGACGAGGTCAAGAACGTGGCCCTGGACCTGGACAAGAACGAGACTCCCATGGAGGTGCAGTCCCGCGACGGCCTGCCCACCGTGGCCTTGGCCTTCAAGCTGGAGGACGGGCAGTACGGCCAGCTCACCTACGTGCGCATATACCAGGGCTCCATCAAGAAAGGCACCGAGCTTCTTAACACCCGCGCCCGCAAGCGCTTCAAGGTGGGCCGCCTGGTGCGCATGCATTCGGCGTCTATGGAAGACATCAACGAGGGCAACCCGGGCGACATCGTGGCCCTGTTCGGCATCGAGTGCGCGTCCGGCGACACTTTCTGCGATCCGTCCATCAATTACGCCATGACCAGCATGTTCGTGCCCGAGCCGGTCATATCCCTGGCCATCAACCCCAAGGACAAGAAGAGCGCCGACCAGATGTCCAAGGCGCTCAACCGCTTTACCAAGGAAGATCCCACCTTCCGCACCTATGTGGATCCCGAGTCCAATCAGACCATCATCCAGGGCATGGGCGAACTGCACCTGGACGTGTACATAGAGCGCATGAAGCGCGAGTACAAGTGCGAGGTGGAAACCGGCATGCCCCAGGTGGCCTACCGCGAGACCATCACCCAGCGCTCCGATTTCAACTACACCCACAAGAAGCAGACCGGCGGCTCCGGCCAGTACGGCCGCGTGGCCGGCTACATGGAACCCGTTGAGGAGCAGGTATACGAGTTCTCCGACCAGATCAAGGGCGGCGCCATACCCAACGAGTTCATTCCGTCCTGCGACAAGGGCTTCCGCGAGGCCATCAAGAAGGGCAGCCTGATCGGCTTCCCCGTGGTCAATATTCGCTGCGCCATCAACGACGGCCAGAGCCACCCCGTGGACTCGTCCGACATAGCCTTCCAGCTGGCCGCCATCGGCGCCTTCCGCGACGCGTACGAGAAGGCCAAGCCCGTGATCCTTGAGCCCATCATGAAGGTGGCCTTGGAGGGTCCCACAGAGTTCCAGGGCAACATGTTTGCCACCATCAACCAGCGCCGGGGCGTCATCACGTCCAGCACGGAGGAAGGCGCCTTCAGCCGCGTTGAGGCCGAGGTGCCCCTGTCGGAGATGTTCGGCTTCTCCACGGTCCTGCGCTCCCTGACCCAGGGCAAGGCGGAGTTCACCATGGAGTTCATGAAATACGGCAAGGTGCCGTCCAGCGTGTCCGAGCAGCTCCGCAAGGAGTACCTGGACAAGAGGAAGGCCGAGCAGGGCCGGTAGCCTGGGCTTCCGTCCGGCACGCCATGGCGTTTGCCAAGCGGCCGGACGGAACGTATACTCAAGGGGTGACGATGGAAAGAACGGCCAGAAGCGCCAGCGTTTTTAGACTCAGTAGCCCCTTCCCCGAACAAAACCACGTCGACAAGGAGTTCCCATGCTGAAAGAGGAGCTTATCAAGAAAAGCCCGGTCCGCATCCTCGAGAAAGGTATCGAGGGCGGACTCAAGGCGGGCAACATTGGCGTCATAGCCAGCCGCAAGGGCATAGGCAAGACGAGCGTCCTCGTGCAGCTGGCCCTGGACAAGCTCATGCAGGGCAAGAAGGTCATCCATGTGTCCTTCACCACGCACACCAGCTACGTCATCTCCTGGTACGAGAACATATTCACCGAGGTGGCCAAGCGCAAGAATCTGGAAAACTTCCACGACGTGCACGACGAGCTGGTCAAGAACCGCGTCATCATGAATTTCAACCAGGAAGGCGTCACTACCGAGCAGATACTCAAGTCGCTGTCGGCCCTGATCGTGGAGGGCGGCTTCAAGGCCGACGCCATCATCACGGACGGCTTTGACTTCAGCCGGGCGGACGCCGCCCACTTTGCGGCTGTCCGCGAGTTCGCGTCGTCCATGGGCCTTGAGTTCTGGTACTCGTGCACCATGGTGGGCGAGGAGCCCCTGGTGGATAAGCACAACGTGCCGGTCCTCCTGCGCGAGTACATCAAGGACATATCGGTGCTGATACTCCTGGAACCCAAGACCGAATACATACACTTTACCGTGGTCAAGGATCACGGGCGCATGAATCCTGAGGACCTCCGGATCAAGCTGGATGCCAAGACCCTGCTGATAGCCGAGGCTTGACGCCCCGCCAATGAGCGTACAGAAACCCGCGCGGCGCGCGGGTTTTTTTGCGCCCGGCGGCAGCGGCGGTGGCCGGGCATCAAAGCTTCGAGCCGCATAAAAGGCAGTCCGCGCGGAAGCATACGGTTTTGGGTCATTTGTAAATATCTTGTTCGACTATAAAAGGTAAAAGAGTACCAAATTGACAAAAAAGGAATGTACTAGTATTATTTCCGGGTGCGCTGGGTAGCGCCAGACGCACTCGAGGAGGGAACGGTGAAGAAGCTGGTAGCGGGCAACGTGTCCTGGGTGGGCAAGGTGGACTGGGAACTTGAAACCTTTCACGGCGACGAGTTTTCCACGCACAGGGGTTCCACCTACAACAGCTACGTGATAGAGGAGGGCAAAACCGTCCTCATAGACACGGTATGGGCCCCTTTTGCCAAGGAATTCGTGGACAACCTGGAAGCGGAGGGGCTTCTTTCCAAGCTGGACGCCGTGATAGCCCAGCACGCGGAGGTGGACCATTCGGGCGCCATGCCAGAGCTCATGAGGAGAAGGCCTGATCTGCCCGTGTACTGCTCTGCAAACGGCATCAAGTCGCTCAAGGGCCATTACCACCAGGACTGGGATTTCCACCCGGTCAAGACCGGCGACGAGTTTGACCTGGGCAACGGCAAGAAGCTGGTGTTCGTGGAAGCGCCCATGCTCCACTGGCCGGACAGCATGTTCAGCTACATGACCGGCGACGCCATCCTGTTCTCCAATGACGCCTTTGGACAGCATCTGGCCACCGAGCGCCTGTTCAACGACCAGGTGGACCAGGCCGAGCTTGAGGAAGAGTGCATCAAATACTACGCCAACATCCTGACGCCCTTCTCCCCGTTGGTGAAGGCCAAAATAGACCAGGTGCTTGCCCTGGGCCTGCCGGTATCCATGATAGCCACCAGCCACGGAGTCATTTGGAGAGACGACCCCACGCAGATCGTCAAGAAGTACCTGGACTGGAGCCAGTCGTACCAGGAAGACCGCGTGGCCATCCTGTACGACAGCATGTGGAACGGCACCCGGACCCTGGCCGAGGCCCTGGCCCGCGGCATAAGCGACGCGTCGCCATCAACCACCGTAGTCGCCCATTCCCTGTCCAAGTTCGACAAGAACGACGCCCTGACCGACGTGTTCCGCTCCAAGGCCGTGCTTATGGGTTCGCCCACGGTGAACAAAGGCATCCTAAGCGCGGTGGCCATGGTCATGGAGGAAATGAAGGGCCTCAAGTTCACCGGCAAGAAGGCGGCGGCCTTTGGAACCTATGGCTGGTCTGGGGAATCGGTGGCCGTGCTGGGTACCCGTCTTAAGGACGCCGGTTTTGAACTGGTGGATGATGGCTTCAAGGCTTTATGGAACCCGGACCCGGCGGCCCTGGAAGCGGCCTACGAGTACGGAAAGCGCTTTGCGGCAAGCATCCGCTGAGTATTAATACCCGGGTACTATTGACACAGGATTAATACCAGGGTAAAAATACCGGCATGGATAACACAAGCTACACGGCCTTCAAGGCCCAGCGGCTTCTGGCACACGGCGGCCTTGAAGCGGTTCTGAAAGCGCTGAAGGCCGACATGGACAGCTCGGGCGGCCATGGAGTCCTGGTTTTTGACGACTCCAGCGGCCGCCAGCTGGACTTTGACCTTCGAGGCTCGCTGGACGAGGTTTTGGAACGGAATATCCCGGAGCGCAAACGACCAGGGCGCGGCCGGCCGAGCCTGGGCGTGACGAGCGCCGAGGTGTCGCTGTTGCCCCGGCACTGGGACTGGCTTGCCCGCCAGCCGAACAGCGCGTCCGCGGCGCTCAGGCGCCTGATTAACCAGGCCATAAAGGCCGAGCCCGCGGAGGCCGTGGCCCGCGGCATGGTTGAGGCAGCGGACCGTGAACTGTGGGTGCTGGCCGGGAACCAGGCCGGCTGCGAGGAAGCGTCGCGCGCCTTGTACGCCGGCCAGTTTGACCGTTTCCGCCAGCAGGCAGCCGGCTGGCCACCCGACGTGGCCGCCCACCTGATAGCCCTGGCCCGCAGGGCCGAGGACGCGCTGCAAGGCGGCTCCGCGCGCTAGCGTCGCCCGGCGCTACACCCGGGCTATGTGCAGGCGGATGCCCATGCCCCGGATGATGGTCTCGTCATCGTCACCCAGGCTGGAATCGGTGACCAGCTCGTCAAAGTCGGACAGGTTTGCGAACCACTCGGAACGCACCACGCCGAATTTGGACGAGTCGACCAGGAGTATTTTCCTTAACGAAGACTGCATGACGGCCAGCTTGGTCTCGCGCTCGTAGGGGTTCATGCAGGTGACGCCGAACTGCGCTGACAGGCCGGCCGACGATATGAAGGCCTTGCTGGCCCGGTAGCGCCTGATCATGTCCAGGGCTTCCGGGCCTTCGAACATCAGGGTGTTGTCGTGGAACACGCCGCCGGCGAACAGGGTCCGGCAGTTTTTCCGCCTGACGGTTTCCGACAGGACGTTCAGCGAGTAGCTGAGGGCGGAGTAGGGCCGGTCCGACGGCAGTTCCTTGGCCAGGTACTCGGTGGTGGACCCCGAGTCTATGATCAGCGCGTCGTCAGGCTCGACCAGGCTGGCCGCCAGGGCGCCTATGGCCCGTTTCTGCTTGCGGTGCAGGGATCCCGCCGCTATCAGCGAATAGTAGCTGTCCACGCTCCGCGAGTCGCTCTTGGGGTGGAGGATGACGCTGCCGTGGAGTATCTTGACCCGTTCGTCGTCCACCAGGCTCACCAGGTCGCGGCGCACGGTCATGTGCGACACGTCCAGTTCCCCGGCCAGCTCGGGCACGGTGGATGCCTTGTGTTCCTCGAGGATGGCAAGTATGCGAGCCAGGCGCTCGGTCCGGGTCATACCGCCCTCTTGTAGAGGGCGGCCGCCGGCGTTATGGTTTTCACGGAAACATCGTATAAGAGAACCACAGCTTTGACAAGCATGGATGTTAAAATAATAACAAATAAGCGCCAAAATGCTTGACATATAACATCGCTGTACCTACAATACCCTATAACGCTGAAAGATGGCCGCGGCCCCAGGCAGCGGGTACCATGAGGAGGAAACATGTCGGAGAGTATGGACGCTCTCGGTATGATCGAGACGAAGGGTTTTGCCGCCATGGTGGAAGCCGCTGACGCCATGGTCAAAGCCGCCAAGGTGGACCTGGTGGGGTACGAGAAGACCGGCGGCGGCTACGTAACGGCCATCATCCGGGGAGACGTGGCAGCCTGCCGCGCCGCCGTGGACGCGGGCGTACGCTCGGCCGAGAAGGTGGGCGAGGTGGTATCGACGCACGTGATTCCGCGGCCGCACAACGCCGTGGACGCCGCCCTGCCGCTGGGCAGGAAGGACGCGTAAGCCATGGCCATAGACCTTCGCACCTACGTGTTCCTGGACTCCCTCCAGCTCCAGAACGCGTCCTTCATTGCCACCATTTCCAAGGGCTACTACCCGGTGGGCATGCAGGCCTGCTGCATCATCGAGATAGCGCCCGGCATCGAGATCAACCGCCTGACCGACGTGGCTCTCAAGGCCACCAACGTGACGCCCGGCCTCCAGATCGTGGAGCGCGCGTACGGGCTCCTGGAGGTCCACTCGGACAACCAGGGCGACGCCCGGATGGCGGGCGAGGCCGTCCTGCGCGAGCTGGGCATGACCGAGGACAACCGGCTTAAGCCGCGCATCCTGACCAGCCAGCTGATCAAGAACGTGTCCGACCATCACGCCCAGCTGATCAACAAGGTGCGCCACGGCAACATGGTGCTCCGCGGCGACACGCTGTACGTGCTCGAGGTTGAGCCGGCCGGTTACGCGTACTACGCGGCCAACGAGGCTGAAAAGACGTCGGACGTGAACATCATCGAGGTGGTCGGTTTCGGCGCCTTTGGGCGGGTGTACATAGCGGGCGACGAGGCCGAGGTCATAGAGGCCCGCAAGGTGGTAGAGGCGCGGCTCGGCGACATATCCGGCCGCGTGGTAGAGGCCAAGGGCGGCCGCATCTGAGGCGGCCCGGCGGGGCGCATCGGATCCGCCGGCATAAAACAGGGGAGACAGGAATATGGCAGAGATGAACGACGCTCTTGGGATGATAGAAACCCGCGGCTTTGCCGCCATGGTCGAGGCGGCCGACGCTATGGTCAAGGCCGCCAAGGTGGACCTGGTGGGCCACGAGCGCACCGGCGGCGGTTACGTGACCGCCATCGTGCGCGGCGACGTGGCGGCCTGCAGGGCTGCCGTGGACGCTGGCGCCCGCGCCGCCGAGAAGGTGGGCGAGGTGGTGTCCACCCACGTGATACCCAGGCCGCACGAGGCCGTGGACGCGGCCCTGCCCCTGGGCAGGAAGCCGGCTCCGGCCAAGAAATAAGGGATACCGAGCATGCAACTGGCGCGCGTCAAGGGCACGGTGGTGTCCACGCACAAAAGCCCGTCCATGGAAGGCCAGCGCCTCCTCCTCCTGGAGAGGATCGAGCCGGCCGGGCTTGCGGGCAAGGGAGACTTTGTGGTGGCCGTGGACGCCGTGGGCGCCAACTCGGGCGAGATCGTGTTCTACGTGACCGGCTCAAGCGCGCGCATGACCGAGGCCACCAAGGGCAAGCCGTCCGACGCCACGATCATCGCCATAGTCGACCAGATAGAGAAGGACGGCACGCTGACCTACTCGAAAGGCCAGGAAGCATGACCCTGGCGCGGGTGAGCGGCACCGTGGTGGGCACCGTCCGGGCGGACGGCCTAAAGGACGCGCGCTACCTCCTAGTGGAGGACTGCGACCAGGCGGGCAAGGGCCGCGGGGAATTCCTCGTGGCCCTGGACCTGGTCGGCGCGGCGCGGGACCAGCTGGTCCTGCTTACCCAAGGCAGTTCCTGCCGCTGGACGGACGGCACCGCAGACCGGCCCATGGACACGCTGGTGGTAGCCATCGTTGACGCCATAGACCAGGGCGGCCGCTACGTGTGGAAACAGGTGTGACGGGAGCAAGCATGGCTGATTTGGCTGACGAGATACGAAAGATAGCCGAGCAGGTTCTCCAGAGTCCGGATATCCGTGCGCTGTTGGCGCAGTCCGGATCAGAGGCGGCTCCGGCCGCCCAGACGCAGGCCGCCCCGGCCCAGCCAGCCCCTGCGCTGGCTCCCGCGGTTCAGGCCGCCCCGGCCGGCTCGCGGCCCGGCATATACGGGAGCGTTGACGCGGCCGTGGCGGCGGCGGCGGTGGCCCAGCGCGAGCTTGTGGCCCTGCCCCTTGGCAAGCGCAAGGCCTGCCTGGACGCCATGCGCCGCGTCATAGCGTGGAACAACCGCGACCTGTCCACCCAGGCCGTGGCCGAGACGGGCCTGGGGAACGTGACGGACAAAATGGCCAAAAACACGCTGGCGGCTGAAAAGACGCCGGGCGTGGAGGACGTGGAACCCTGGGTGCGCACGGACGAGCACGGGCTCACGCTCACAGAGCTTGCGCCCTGGGGCGTCATAGGCACCATAACGCCCATGACCAATCCCATAGCAACCATCGTGTCCAACGCCATAGGCATGATAGCCGCGGGCAACACTGTGGTGTTCAACGTGCATCCCAACGCCAAGGGCATATCCAACCGGCTGATCGGCATGCTCAACGAGGCCATCATGGCAGAGGGTGGCCCGCGCGACCTCCTGTGCGCCGTGGCCGAGCCCACGCTGGAAACGGCCGGCCAACTGATGAAGCATCCCGGCATACAGCTCCTGGTGGTCACCGGCGGCCCGGCCGTGGTCAGGGCTGCCATGGGCAGCGGGCGCAAGTCCATATGCGCAGGTCCGGGCAATCCGCCCTGCGTGGTCGACCAGACGGCCGACCTCGTGAAGGCCGGCAGGGACATTGTTGCCGGCGCCGGCTTTGACCATGGCATTGTGTGCATATGCGAGAAGGAAGTCCTGGCCGTGGAAAGCATAGCCGACCGGCTCAAGGATGAAATGAAGAAAAATGGCGCCTTCGAGCTCACGGGCGCCCAGATTGACGCCGTGACCCGGCTGGTCATAGCCGAGCCGGGCGGACCGGGCAAGGACGGGGCGCCCAACAAGGCCTGGGTGGGCAAGGCGCCCGCCGATATAGCCAGGGCCGCGGGCGTGCAGGTGCCGGACGGCGCCAAAATACTCCTTATGGAAGTTGGCAGGGACCATCCCCTGGTGTGGACCGAGCAGCTGATGCCCGTCCTGCCCTTGGTCCGCATGAAGAACGTGGACGAGGCCATAGACTTTGCGGTGGTTGTCGAGCACGGCTACCGCCACACGGCCATGATGCACTCCCACGACGTTGAGAAATTGTCGCGCATGGCCAGAGCCATGGACTGCTCGCTGTTCGTCAAGAACGGACCCTGCGTGGCGGGCCTGGGCTACGGCGGCGCCGGGCACACGTCCTTCACCATAGCCAGCCCCACCGGTGACGGCATCACGCGTCCGCGCACGTTTACGCGCGAGCGCCGTTGTACCCTAGTGGACGCGTTCCGGATCGTGTGAGGGCGGCGGCATGAAACTGGGCAAGGTGATAGGCCGCGTGGTCAGCACGCACAAACTGGCCTGCTTTGACGGACTCAAGCTTTTGCTTGTCCAGCCGGTGGACGAGGCGGGCAAGGACTGTGGCCCCGCTCTGGTTGCCTGGGATACGGCCCGGGCAGGGGAAGGCGACACGGTGATATACGAGTCGGGCAAGGAAGCGGCGCAGGCCAATCCAAACGGCTGGTTCAACCCCGGTGACGCCGCCATCCTGGGCGTGGTTGACGCGGTGAACGCGGGAGGCCGGGAATGACGGCCGGACGCGTGACGGCCAGCGTGGTGGCAACGGAGAAGCATCCGCACTACCTGGGTCGCAAACTCCTCATGGTCCAGCCCGTGGACGCCGCCGGCTCGCCCAGGGGCAAGCCCGTGCTGGCCGTGGACGGGGTCCAGGCCGGCGTAGGCGACCTGGTGCTGGTGGTGGACGAAGGCGGCTCCGCGCGCGCCGTGATCGGCGACGAAGGCGCCGTGACCGTGCGCACCGCCATCTGCGGCATCATAGACCGCATAGACATCGAGGTGAAGGAATGAGCGACACGGCCGCGGGCGCGCCCGAGGACACGGTTCGGAGCGTGGCCATAGGCGCCGACCATGGCGCCGTTGGGCAGAAGGACATGTTGGCCAGGTATCTAGAGATCCTGGGCTACCGCGTGGTTGACGTGGGCACCTTTGGCACGGACAAGGTGGATTACCCGGACATAGCGGCGGCCGTGTGCCGCAAGGTGAAGAGCGGCGACTGCGAGCGCGGCATCATCCTGGACGGCGCGGGAATAGGCTCGTGCATGGCGGCCAACAAGATGCGCGGCATCAGGGCGGCCCTGTGCTACGACCTCAAGACCGTGGTCAACAGCCGGGAGCACAACAACGCCAACGTGCTGACCCTGGGCGGCCCCCTACACAGTCCGGACGTGCTGGCCGAGCTGGCGCGCGTGTGGCTGGCCACCCGCTTTGAGGGCGGCAGGCACATCGTCCGCATCAACAAGATAATGGCTTTGGAGCGTGGAGGCGCGAGCGACTGATGGACCAGAACCAGATCATACAGAAAATCGTAGAGGAAGTGATGAGCCGGATGACGACCCAGGCTCCGGCCGCCGCACCCAACGCGTCAGTGGCCCAGCAGTCGTCGGCAGACGCCATACTCCCGTCCGACCTGCCCAAATACATAGACCACACCCTCCTCAAGCCCGAGGCCACCGTGGAGCAGATAGATACCCTGTGCGACGAGGCGGCCAAGCACCACTTCTATTCCGTGTGCGTCAATTCTCAATGGGTGGAACACTGCGCGAGGCGCCTGGGCGGCAGCGGCGTCAAGGTGTGCGCCGTGGTCGGTTTCCCGCTGGGAGCCATGGATAGCCGGACCAAGGGCCTGGAGGCGCGCAACGCCATAGCCAACGGCGCCAACGAGATAGACATGGTGATGAACATAGGCGCCATGAAGGCCAAGAACATCAAGGCCGTGCGGGAGGACATGCTGGCCGTGCGACGCGCGTGCAGGCCCGGCGTTGTGCTCAAGGTGATCCTGGAAACCTGCCTTTTGTCCGAGGAGGAGAAGGTGCTTTCCTGCCAGCTGGCCAAGGACATAGGCGCGGATTTTGTGAAAACATCCACCGGCTTTTCCAAGGGCGGGGCGACCGTTGCCGATATCACCCTGATGAGAAGGACCGTGGGGCCGAACATGGGCGTCAAGGCTTCCGGAGGCGTACGCAGTTTTGAGGACGCCGTTGCCATGATACGCGCGGGGGCCAACCGACTGGGCACCAGCTCGGGAGTGGCCATTGTGAGCGGCCAGGCGGGCAGTTCGGCGTACTGAAAAACGCGGGTTTGTGGTTCCGCTTGCATGCGTCCGGCCACTGCGGCCGGACGTTTTTTTATGGGCTCTCCTGGCGGCGACCGGCGAACAAAATCGTCATCTCCGAATTTTTCTAGAAGAATAGCGATTCAAAAATAACTTGACATGTTACTAATTTGGGTTGACGATGCCCCTTGTCCGACAGCGCGGGCCCGCCGGCGGCAGATTCTTTGACAAAGTTAGGAGTTCTCATGAAACGTTTGTTCATGTGTGTTGCCTGTCTGGCCGTGCTTCTGGCCGGATGCGGCGACCCCTTCGGAACCGTCGCCAATGCCCCTGTCTCCGGCGTACCCGCCGCTGACGCTGGCCAGCTGATCGTGTCCCTCGAGAACGACATAGCCGAGGCGCCGGAAGCCTCTGTCACCGCCCGTGCCCGCTCAACGGAGTCTGGCGGCCAGTTCAGGATCGTTAACGCCCTGACCGACGGCGCGCTCAGCCGCTCGGCAGTGTCTGCGGATCCTGATTTCACCGCCCGCGTCGTCGCCAGAATGGGACACGTGTACACCTACGAGTATTCCAAGAAGGACTTCCCGGACCAGGCCGAGGCCGTACGGGCCTTGAAGGCCGTGCTGGAAGCCGAAGGACTCGCGGTGCGCTACGTGGAGCCCAACGATACCCTGTACGCCACCACCATGCACCCCAGCCAGGAATGGCACTACGAGATGATCCATGCCCCCGAGGCCTGGACCGTGGAAGGCGGCTCGTCATCCACCATCGTGGCCGTGCTGGATACCGGCATCGACTACACCCATGACGCCCTGCAGAACTATGTGGACACCGGCCTGGGCAAGAGCTACACCGGCACCACCTTCATGGACGGCCATGGCCACGGCACCCACGTGGCGGGCACCATAGCCAGCTACGGTGTGGTTTCCGGCGTCATGCAGATAGGCAAGCTGGTCCCAGTCAAGGTACTGACCGACGAAGGTTCCGGCTCAACCGACGACATCACCGCGGCCATCATCTACGCCGCGGAAATCGGCGCTGACGTGATCAACATGTCCCTCGGCGGCGGCGGCTACAACAGCGCCATGGCCGACGCGTGCTCCTTCGCGGTATCCGAGGGCACCGTGGTGGTGGCTGCGTCCGGCAACGACAACGCCAGCACCATTTCCTACCCCGCGGCCTACCCGGGCGTCATCGCGGTCGGCGCGGTGGACTCCACCGGAGCCAGGGCCTACTACTCCAACTACGGCACCGGCCTTGACGTCATGGCGCCCGGTTCCAACATCTACAGCTGCAAGCCCGGCGACTCGTACACCACCATGTCCGGCACGTCCATGGCCACCCCGCACGTGGCAGGCGTCGTGGGCCTGATACGCTCGGCCAACCCGTCCATCAGCGTGGCCGAGGTGACCAGCATACTCATGGACACCGCCACCTACGCGGGCAGCGCCACGTATTACGGTTCCGGCATTGTCAACGCGTACGCAGCCGTCCAGGCGGCCCTTGGCGGCGGCACCGAGCCCCCGCCCGATGACTACTACACCACCACCACGCTCAACACCAACAAGGCCATCTACGCGCCCGGCGAGGTAGTGACCATCACGGCCACGGTCAAGGACCAGGACGGCTACGCCCTGTCCGGCGCCACGGTAGCGGTCACCCTGACCACGCCCTCGGGCAGCACGGCCTCAGGCAGCGCAACCACCAACACATCCGGCGTGGCCACGCTGACCTATACCACCACCACGAGCACGGCGGTGGGCACCTACGGCCTGACAGCGTCCACAACCATGAGCGGCTACGACGGTTCCACCGCCAGCACCAGCTTCAAGATCCAGGCCACCGGCACCGTGGGCACCAGCACCGTGGTTACCACCAACCGGACGTCCTACTCCCGCGGATCCTACGTGTACATCACCGCGACGGTACGCCGCACCGACACCAACGCCCTGCTGTACGGCGCCACGGTCAACATCACGCTGACCAAGCCCAACGGCACCACCATGAGCACCACCAAGACAACCAACTCGAGCGGCGTGGTCACCTGGACGCTGAGCACCAGCTACTACACCCCCGTGGGCACGTACTCGGTCAGGGCTACCACCAGCATGACCGGCTTTACAGGAAGCACGGCCACGACCGCGTTCAGCGTGTACTGAGCGACGGGAAAATAATTTAGGAATCACGCGGCCGGCCCGGAGGGGCCGGCCGTTTTTGGCTCCCGGGGTTTTAGGACGCGCTCCAGAAGTATGCCGGGTCGTGGGTGACGTAAACGCTGCCGTCTCGGAGTACGCCCAGGTAGTCGGCGCGCGGATCATAGGACGCGCACGAAACCACGATGGCGCACAGCGCGACGGCGGCCGCAAACATGGGTGGCCGGAAGCTCATGCCGCGCCTCCCTTATCAGGCCGGTGGAACGGCCCCTGGCCGCCCATCGAGCCCCAAACGCGCTAACGGTTTCAGGATCGAACGCAGACTATTTTACCGCGCTTGACCACCGTGTCCACGATGTTCATGGCCGTGTGGTAGGCCAGGTGCCGGTACGACGGCGCGTCCAGGATCAGGAAATCCGCCAGCTTGCCCGCTTCTATTGAGCCCCGGTCGGCCGACAGTCCCAACGCGGCGGCCCCATTCAGGGTCAGCGCGGTCAGCGCGGCCTCCAGGGACATGCCCATGTACAGAACGGCCAGGGCTATGACCAGGGGTATGGACTGGCTGTAGCACGAACCGGGATTGAGGTCGCTGGCCAGGGCCACGGCGCAACCCGCCTCCATCATGGCGCGGGCGTCCGCGTACGGCTCCCTGAGCACAAAGGCGGTCAGGGGCAGGCAGGTGGCCACAACGCCGGCCTCGGCCATCCTGCCCAGGTCGGCGGGATCGGCCTTCAGGAGGTGGTCGGCGCTGGTCGCTCCAAGCTCGGCGGCCAGGCCGGCTCCTCCGAGCCGCACGATCTCGTCGGCGTGCAGCTTGAGCCCGAAACCGGCCGCCCGGGCAGCCTCCAGGTAGCGTCGGGAATCGTCCAGCTCGAACACGCCCCGCTCGCAGAACACGTCGCAAAAGCGGGCCACGCCCTGGTCCCGTACCGCCGGCAGGGCGTTTTGTATCATCCAGTCCACGTAGGCGGAAGGCTGGCCCTTCCACTCTTCGGGCACCGAGTGTGCGCCCATGTAGGTGGGGACGATGTCCACCGGCTGGAGCACGTCCAGGCGCTTCATGGCGTCCAGCTGCCTAAGCTCGGTGTCCAGGTCAAGGCCGTAGCCGGACTTGCCCTCAACCGTGGTAACGCCCAGCTCAAGCATGCGCTCCAGCCGGGGGCTGGCCTGGCTCATGAGCTCCGCCGTGCCGGCCTGCCTGGTTGCGCGCACGCTGGTGGCTATGCCGCCGCCGCGCTTGTGGATCTCCATGTAGGGCACGCCGGAAGCGCGCCAGAGGAACTCCTCGTCGCGAAAGCCGGCAAACACCACGTGGGTGTGGGAATCGACAAAGCCGGGCACCACGGCCCGGCCCCTGGCGTCCAGGATCTCCGGCTGGGGGCCGTCAAAGGCCGGCAGGCCGGTTTCGGGGCCGGCCCACACGATGGTGTCCACGTTCACGGCCACGGCCGCGTTCTGCGTGACCGACACGTGGTCCATTTTTTTGCCCCTGACCGCCCGGGACCCCAGCGGCGTGGCCAGTTGGCCTATGTTCCTGACGACGAGCGTCGCTTTCATGACGTTGCACCTTTCCGCGCTGGCCTTGGAGCAAACTGCGTGTCGGCGCCTATGGTGCAGCGCAGGGTTTCCGCGTAGCCCGGGGCCGAGCACAAGGCCAGGCGCTCTTTCACGCCGGCAAGCTCGCGGCGCGCCGCGGCCACCATGCCGGGTTCCCGTCCGGCCGTCTTGGCCAGGAAGGACTCCAGGCTGGCGACGCCATCCTCCAGGCGCTTGCGCTCCACGAACGCGGCGCGTTCAAGTCGCTCGCGGTACCAGTCGGACGCCGACACGTAGTCGCGGTCGAACAGCCTTCTGAGCTCCGGATGGTCCAGGCCCTTGCCTTCCCAGCTGCCGTAGGCCATGACGGACAGGATGGCGGCCAGGGGCGGTATGGCGTGTTCTATGGCGCCCGACTCGAAATAGTCGCGCGCCACCTTCTGCTGGGCATCCGCAATGTTGCGAACGCCGTCCGCGAAGTGGTCTAGGCTCTGCAGTTCCGGCCTGAGCATTTCCTCAGGGAACACCGCGGACGGCGCGTCAAAGATGCGGCCCAGGAAGTGCGACACGAACAGCGGCGTGATGCGCCAGCCCAGGCGGCTGGCGGGCACGGTTGACCCGCCGTGCTCAAAGTCCGACACGCGTTCCAGGTAGCCGTGCTTGATCAGGTAGGCCGGCTCTCGCTCGTCCGCCTCCATGCGCGACCACAGCTCAGGCACCAGAAGCGATATGTCGTGCTCTACACGGTACGTGTGGCCTATGTGCCCGGCGGCCGTGCTGTAGCCCGAGTAGCCGCCCAGGATGAAGCCCAGGAGGGCCGCGTTGAGGTCGGCCGTGGGCGACAGGGCGTTGAAGGGTCCCTTGGTCAGGGCGCCCTCGGAACCGGCTCCCGTGGTGGACGGGCTCTTGCCCGTCAGGGAGCAGGCAAAGTCCATGAACAGTTCGGGCAGTTCCTGGTAATGGATGGGACCGTACACGGCCAGGGGACGTATGCCGGCTTCCGGATCGGCGGGATTGTTGCGCCTGCCGGGCAGGACGGCTCCCACGGGCTGGAGCACGGGCTGGTCCGCCGCTATGCCGCGGTACAAGCGGGCTCCCACTTCGGCCAGGTAGCGTTCCAGGGGCCGCACGTAGCTCTGGTCGGGCTGGAGGTAGCGCGGGTTCTTGGACGGCTTGCCGTTGACCAGGCGGGGCATGGACGACACCACGAACCACCGGAAGTCGTCGTCGCGCTCGGCCTCCTCTATCATGCGGCGCATGGGCTCGGTGTACTCGGTCAGCTGGACCGTGTGCTCGGCCATGTCCCTGGCCTTGGAGCGGCTCAGGGGCTCGAAATTGGATATGAAGTTGTCCGGCCGGGCCATGTCCTCCTCGGCCTGCTTGTCGTAACCGCGGTGGACGGCGTCGTCCGGCCGCTGGAAGAAGCGGGCCTCGCAGTTTTTGGCGAATTTTGCGCCCTTGGCGGTAAACCAGGTGGGAAGGCCCGTAAGGCCGCGCGTTGGCACCACCACGGACGCCGTGATGTCGTCTTCCCACTGTACCTTGGCCGCCGGCATGAAGTCCTGCCTGAGCTTGTGCATGGAGCGCGCGCCGTCCGGCGTGAAGCCAACGCGCAGGTAGGAACCCATGACCGGCCGGCCGTCGTAGTTGACCACGTTGCCGCGCGCGCCGTTGACCACGTCCGCGTCAAAGTGCGACGCCCAATTGTCGCCCCACTCGGGCCGGTAGAAGCGCTTGACCAGGAACACCAGGGCTTTGACGCGCTCGGGTATGGACAGGAGCCAGGCGTTGTACTCGTCGCTGTACAGGGGAGACGGCGACAGGAGCTTGATGACCGAGCCCAGGGAGCGCTTGGCGGACAGGATGGAGCGGCTGGCGTCGCCGTGGTTCTCAGCCGGGTCCTTGAAGCGCTGTCCGTAGGATTTCTCGATGAGTTCCCTGGCGGCAGCCATATCCGCAGCAAAGTCGCCCACCACGATGGGAGCGTCGCTCATGGCGTCGCGTATGGACTTGGATATTTCCGACTTGCCGCCGCCGGACACCGTGCACGGTTTGTGGCAGAGGAGACCGTCGGCCGCGGTGCCGACCAGGCGCCATGAACCCGTCTTGGGATGCTGGTACATGGTGACGCGGTAGCCGGTGGGGTGGACGTATACTTCGTCGGGCAGGACGCGCAGTTCCTGGGCCAGGCCGTCCTGTGTCCAGTGGGCCTTCTGGTCCTCCAGGCTGATGATGGCGTCCTCCGGCAGGTAGATCACCTTGGGGAACACTCGGTCTATTGCGTAGCCCTCCGGCCGTATCTCTATGTGGTTGCCGAGCACGCGCACCACGTCGTCAAAGGTCTGGCCGCGCGAGTGCAGGTTGGTGTCGGGCAGGAAGCGCGTGCCCAGGTTGTAGCTTGGCGTCACCAGGGCCCCGCCCGAGTGCTCCTCCTCGGACAGGCCGAGCAGGTTGGACGAGTAGGAAATCTGCGTCTTGATTTCCTTCTTGGTGTAGCCAAAGTAGTTGTCCGCGATAATGGTGACGATGACGCCGCGCTCGTCGCGCGCGCATATCTTGAAGGGCTTGCCGCCGTTGTACGGCTCGTCTGGCTCCTTCCACGCCATGCCGTCCTTGCGCTGGCGCTCTGTGGCGTCGGCCCAGGCGGGCAGGCCCAGGTTCTTTTTGGGCATGCCCACCAGGTGCGTGGCCAGGATGATGCAGCCGGTGTGCCCGGTCCAGTGCAGGGGATCCAGGGCAGCGTCGTTCTCGGCCACGTAGGGGTCGCCTGAGTTGCCAAAGATGCTCTCCGCAAAGTCGCAGTTGGCTGCCAGGGTCCCCGGGGCAAAAAAGCGGGTCTCCATATAGAGTTCGGGAAGGACGCCGGGCACCCCGGGCCGGACCAGGGGCCTCTGGAGCAGGGACAGGATGGCCCGCGCCGGCTCTGTCTCGCCGGCGGTGAAGGGTATGGTCAAAAGTTCGTCCGGCGGGTTCAGGGCGGCGGCCAAGAGGCGCGCAAAGGCCAGCCTTGGCACTTCTTTCTTGTCCGGGGGCACGGGCAGGCCGCCGTCGGCCACATGGAACACGCCCTCCGTGGTGCGGCGGTCATTGGCCGGGTTGTGGAGTATGCCGTTCCGCACCCGGTAACTGGCCAGCGTGGGCGAGCTGTATTCATGGGCGTCCGGGGGCAGGGACAGTTCGCGGGCCATGCCGTAGCGGTCCAGGACCACGGTGCGGTCCGGCAGGCGGGGACGCTCGGCCGGCGGGAGGTCGGCCAGATAGTCGTCCAGGAAAGCCTGGATACGGGCGTCGGCCGGCGGAAGGTAGCCGGCCAGCAGCCTGGATTTTTCTCGGTAATTGGCCAGCATGTCCCTGGCCAGGTCCAGGAAGGCCACACCTTCCTTGGAATACACCGGCAGTCCGAGGGACGCCAGCTTCAGGTTGATATAGGCGATCAATCGACCCCGTTCGTCAGCCTTGTGGCGGTCGACCCCAATCCCAAAATCCCGTTTGACGGCCATAGAGCCTCCTCGCATGGCAAAACACGTTTGCATGGTAGTAAAAACCAGGGATTTGTTCCAGCGCGTTCCGTCCCCTGCCGCGTGTTACCTGAGCGATTACCTGCGTCATGTCGCGGTGCCTGTACGCGACGCCTGCCCGAGCCTATGTCAACGCGCAGATCGGGTGTATGATGGGCGCATGGCCGTGCCTGAACTGTCCGAAGTCCTGGATTACATCCTCAACCGCTCCAGCCAGGCCGAGTTTGAGGTGATCGTCAAGGCCTGCGAGCGCAGGCGCGCCGATCTTGGCCGCTTTGCCGGTCTTGGGGGCATCAACCCCGGGGCCCTGGCTGGACGCATGGCCGAATCGCTCAACCAGGGCGTTGCGGACAGTATGGACCGCATACGGGACACGGTGCGGCAGTTCGTGGAGGACCTGATCCGGGAGAACGCGCCCGAGGCGACGGATCGGGACGTGGCCGCCCTGGTAGACCATTATTTACCCGACAGGTCTGCCGGGGAGGAGGACCAGGGCACGCCGGACAGCGGCCTTCCTCCCGAAGCCCTGGCCAAAATGGCCGAGGAATTCGTCGATTATAGTCTTGGGCGCATGGTCCCCTCCGCGCAGAAGGAACTGTGGGATTCCCTGCCGTCCTGGCAGGAGCGCTATTGGGAGAGCTTTCCGCCGGCCCTCAGGGCTTTCATCAAAGCCAGGCTGGAAGGCCGCATGGGCGACGACGAGTTCTGGACGGCCGCCCTCAGCCTGCTCGGCCTGTAGGGCCCGGGGCCGCACCCTCGCAGCTATCGGGCGTAACGCGGCACGGCCTTGTACCCCACGCTCGCCGTCATGGTATACTTTTGCCGTCTGAAAAAGGGAGGGCCCTTTGGCGGCCCCTGAAAGGCTTGTCACATGGAAACCGTATACATTAGCGGTCAGGACGCGACCATCAAGGATGTGACCCTGGTGGCCAGGTATGGCGCTCAGGCCGAACTGACGGAAAACGCCCTGGACCGCATGGCCCAGTCGCGCGAGGTGGTCGAGCGCTGCGTGGAGGACGAACTGGTCCGCTACGGCATAACCACCGGCTTTGGCAAATTCTGCGACGTGGTTATCAGCAGGAAGGACAACGCTACCCTGCAGAAAAACCTGATCATGAGCCATGCGGTGGGCGTGGGCGACTATTTCCCGGACGAGGTGGTCCGCGCCATGATGTTCCTCCGGGCCAATGCCCTGGCCGTTGGCTACTCGGGAGCCCGCCCGTCCACGGTCCAGGCCCTGGTGGACATGCTGAACGCCGGGGTGTGCCCCCTGGTGCCGGAAAAAGGATCCCTCGGAGCGTCCGGCGACCTTGCCCCGCTGGCGCACGTGGCGCTCGGTCTGTGCGGTATGGGATCGTGCAGGTACAAAGGAAAGACGCTTCCAAGCCAGGACGCGCTGGCCGCGGCCGGGCTGAAACCCGTGGAGCTGTCCGCCAAGGAAGGCCTGGCCCTGATCAACGGCACCCAGGCCATGAGCGCCGTGGGCGTTCTGGCCGCCTTTGACGCCTGGAAGCTGACCCGCGCGGCCGACGTGGTCGCCGCCTTGACCATGCAGGCCCTTGGCGGCATCACCGACGCCTATGACGAGCGCGTCCACGACGCGCGCGGCCAGATGGGCCAGATCGAGTGCGCGGCAAACCTGCGCTCCCTGCTGGAAGGCTCCGGACTGACCACCAGGCAGGGCGAGCGCCGCGTGCAGGACGCCTACGCGCTCCGCTGCGTGCCCCAGATACACGGGGCGTCCCGCGACGCCCTCGGTTACGTGTACGAGGTGCTCGGCCGCGAGGTCAACGCGGTCACGGACAATCCCCTGATTTTCCTCAACCCGGACGATCCTTCAGGCGGCGATATCATATCCGGCGGCAATTTCCACGGCCAACCCGTGGCCCTGGCCATGGATTTTCTGGGCATAGCCGCGGCGGAGCTTGCCAACGTGTCCGAGCGGCGCCTTGAGCGCATGGTCAATCCCGCCCTGTCCAACGGGCTTCCGGCTTTTTTGGTCAAGGACGGCGGCGTCAACTCGGGCTTCATGATCGTGCAGTACAGCGCCGCGTCCCTGGTGTCGGAAAACAAGGTGCTTGCCCACCCTGCCAGCGTCGACTCCATTCCGTCCAGCGCTAACCAGGAGGACCACGTGTCCATGGGCACCATCGCGGCGCGCAAGGCCAGGCAGATAGTCGGAAACGCGCGCTCCGTGCTTGCCATGGAGCTTCTGGCCGCCTGTCAGGCCATAGACCTGCAGGACGCCAGCCAGGCCCTGTCGCCGCCCACCCTGGCGGCGTACCGGGTGGTCAGGTCTGTGGTGCCCATGCTGAGCGCCGACAGGATCCTGCATCCTGACCTGGAAGCGGTGAGCGCCCTCATGGCCGATGGGGCCGTGCTACGGGCCGCAGAAGAAGCCATGGACCAGGGCTCGAATGACTAACAGGCCGCTGGCAATGCAGGCTGCTGTGCTAGCAGCCGACTGATATACGCCGCGATATGGACCTGCTCGTATCCCCGGAAGAAGCAAAAAGGAGGAGCTTCCAGCCATGATGAACGCGAACGTTGAGAAGGCCATGCGCATACGCCTGGATTTTAACACCCTGCCCCCGCCGGCCGCCTTTGATCCGGCCTACCGCCGGGCGCCCCGCCGCGAGGCCCAGCTATCCGCCGAGCAGGAGGCCCTGGCGCTCCGCAACGCCCTGCGCTACCTTCCTGAGCGCTTCCATGAGGAGCTTGTGCCTGAATTCCTGGCCGAGCTGCGCACGCGCGGGAGGATATACGGCTACCGTTTCCGCCCGGCCGGGCCCATACAGGGCAAACCCATAGACAGCTACGCCGGCGCCTGCCTTGAGGGCAAGGCCTTCCAGGTGATGATAGACAACAACCTGGACTTTGACATTGCCCTGTACCCCTACGAGCTGGTTACCTACGGCGAAACCGGCCAGGTGTGCCAGAACTGGATGCAGTACCTCCTCATCAAGCGCTACCTGGAAAAGCTGGACCATGAGAGCACCCTGGTGGTGGAGAGCGGCCATCCTCTGGGCCTGTTCAAAAGCCACAGTCTGGCGCCGCGCGTCGTCATAACCAACGGCCTCATGATAGGCATGTTCGACAACCTGAAGGACTTCAACCACGCGGCCGCCCTGGGCGTGGCCAATTACGGCCAGATGACCGCGGGCGGCTGGATGTACATAGGGCCGCAGGGCATCGTCCATGGCACCTTCAACACCCTCCTGAACGCCGGCCGGCTGAAGCTGGGCGTACCCAAGGACGGCGACCTTGCCGGCAAGCTCTTTGTGTCGTCCGGCCTGGGCGGCATGTCCGGGGCCCAGGGCAAGGCGGCCGTCATAGCCGGTGCGGCCGCGATCATAGCCGAGGTGGATCCCAGCCGCGTGAAAACCCGCCACGAGCAGGGCTGGGTCAGTTGCGTGGAAACCGACGCGGACGCGGCCCTGGCGCGGGCCGAGGAAGCCAGGAAGAAGGGGCAGGCTCTGGCCGTGGCCTTCCAGGGCAACATAGTGGACCTTCTGGAGCGCGCCCTGGCCACGGGCACCAGCGTCGATCTTTTGTCCGACCAGACCAGCTGCCACGCCGCCTACGAGGGCGGGTACTGCCCAGTCGGCACCAGTTTTGATGAACGCACAAGGCTCCTGCGCGACGACCCGGCCGAGTTCCGCCGCCGCGTGGACGCGGGCCTGGAGCGCCACTTCCGGGGCATACAGAAACTGTCTGCGGCTGGCACCTACTTCTTTGATTACGGCAACAGCTTCCTCAAGGCCGTGTTCGACGCCGGCGTCCGGGAAGTATCCAAGAACGGCGTGGACGAGAAAGACGGCTTTGTCTTCCCCAGCTACGTTGAGGACATCCTGGGACCCGAGCTTTTTGACTACGGCTACGGTCCCTTCCGCTGGGTGTGCCTGTCCGGCAAGGACGATGACCTGCGCAAGACGGACAAGGCCGCCATGGACTGCATAGATCCCACGCGCCGGGGCCAGGACCGGGACAACTGGGCGTGGATCCGGGACGCCGAGAAAAACCGCCTGGTGGTGGGCACCAAGGCGCGGATCCTATACCAGGACGCCCTGGGCCGCCTGGCCATAGCACTGAAGTTCAACGACATGGTCAGGAAGGGCGATGTGGGCCCCATCATGCTGGGGCGCGACCACCATGACACCGGAGGCACGGACAGCCCCTTCCGGGAAACCAGCAACATCAAGGACGGCTCAAACGTGATGGCCGACATGGCCGTGCAGAATTTCGCGGGCGACGCGGCTCGGGGCATGAGCCTGGTGGCCCTGCACAACGGAGGCGGCGTGGGCATAGGCAAGGCCGTCAACGGCGGCTTCGGCATGGTGCTGGACGGATCCGAGCGCGTGGACGCCATATTGCGCATGGCCATGCCCTGGGACGTGATGGGCGGCGTGGCCAGGCGCGCGTGGGCGCGCAACGAGCATGCCGTGGACACCGGCGTCGAGTACAACCAAGACCATGCCGATCTTGGCCACATCACCTTGCCGTACACGGTGCGTGACGACATCATAACCAGGGCCGTCAAGGGCTGACGCCGTTTCCTTGCTTCCGGCGGGACGGGGACTGTACTGAAGGTATGGATAAACGTTCCGCCGCGCAGGTTTTTCTCGGGGTTCTTGCCGCGATGGCGGCCTGCGCCCTCGTGTCATGCGCCAAGCCGCCCCTGGTGGTGGGCTTTGTTGGGCCCATGACCGGCCCGTCCGCAGCCGTTGGCATAGAGTGCCACCAGGGCTTTGGCCTTGCGGTGGCGGAAATCAACCGGGCAGGGGGCGTGGGCGGCAGGCTGATAGAGACGGTGGTGGCAGACGACGCAGCCACGCCGGAAGAAAGCCGCCGGGCGGTGGAGGAACTGCTGGCCCGTGGCATACGTATTATCGTCCTCAATACCACAAGCGGCGCCTCGGAGGGCGTGCTGGACTGGATCACCCTCGAAAACGCCTTGGTCGTGTCCCAGACGGTCAGCTCTCCCCTGTGGGAAGACCGTGACGACGCGTTCATACGTTTTGTGTCGTCGTCGGACCGTTTCAGCGCCCCCTTGGGCCTCTTTGCCGAAACTCTGGGCGTGCGCTCGGTTGCCGTGATAGAGGACAGGCGCAACGCCGCCTACGCGTCCTCAATGGCCGCCGGCTTCTTGGGCGCGGCCCCGTCCATACGTTTTTTGGACAGGCGCGTGGTGGACGTGGGCATGGATCATGCCGGACTGGCGGCGTGGGTCGCGTCATCCGGCGCGGACGCGTGCTTTGCCGTACTCAATGGCCTGGACGCGGCCAAGCTGGCGCAGGCCCTGGAACGCGCGGGCTACGGCGGCTGGCTCTTGCTGTCGCCCTGGTCGGAGGACCAGAACCTGCTCACCTACGCCGGCGCATTTTCCGACCGAATTTACCTGACCACCTTCTTTGACCGCGACAGCCAGGCGCCCACGTACCGGAAGTTTGTGTACGACTATGAAGCCGTGTACGGGCGGCTTCCGGCCGTGTACGGCTGTTTCGGCTACGAATGCGCCAGGTTCCTGTTCGAGGGCGTGGCCCACTCCCGTTCGGACAGTCCCGCGGACGTCAAAAAGGCCCTCCTGGACCTGGGTTCCTTCAAGGGCCTCCAGGAAACGGTGACCCTGGACGCCGAAGGCGACGCAACCGTGTCGTCGCTTGTAATCACCATACAAGACGGCTCCTTTTCAGCGGCGCGCTGACCATGAAACGACGGCGTTCGCTATCCGGCATGATGGCAGCCCTTGTGGCCACCGTGGTGGCCAGCGGCTTTGTCATATACGCGGTGTCGCTTGGCGTCCTGGCCGGCGTGGACCGGGACGAATCCCTCAAGGAGACGGAGACCCTGTCCACCGTCGCCGCGTCCACCATCAGGGCCGTGCTACGGGAACCGGTGCCCATGCTGGAATCGGTGGCCCGCGCGCTGGGGCGCGACCCCACGCCGCCTGAGACCATCCTGGGACAGGCGCTGGACAGCTCAACCTACCTGGAATCGCTGTGGTACCTGAACCGCGACGCCGTGGTGATATACGCCCGGCCAGAGTCGCGCTCCATTGTTGGCACGGACCTGTCCAACTTGGAGCTGATACGGCAGGTGCGGGCGGCCGGCGAGCCGCGCTGGTCGTCGGTGTACGCCGGTCTGGACGAGGGACGGCGGGAACTGGCCATGGCCCTGCCCGCCAGAGATGGGTACGTGGTTGCCGTGCTGGACTTTGAGCGCCTGGCGGCCAGGGTGGGCCAGACCTTTGGCGAATTCTGGGAAGACGGCCGCTCGACCATAGCCCTGACGGATTCGGGCGGGGCGTACATAGTCCATCGGGACAGCGACATGGTGGACAGGCGCGTGACCGACCAGGGCTTGCTGGCCAGGCGTCTGGAAGACCCCCAGGCTCCGTCCTACAGCTTTACGCGGGATCCCGGCGCCGTGGTGGTCACGGCGGTGCGCATACCCGAGACCGGCTGGTACGCCATTGTGGAACGGCCGGCCTCTCTGTTGAAACGCAGCATCGCACGCAGTTTCCCTCCCGTGTCCCTTGTGGCGGCGTTGACCATAGCCCTGTCGCTTACCCTTGCCGTGCGTTCAAGCAGGCTCCTCCTTCTGGATATCAAGGCCGCCGGGCTGGACATAGAACGGTCCGGTGAGCCGGGCCAGCGCATGCACTTCAAGGAAACGGCCGCCATACGGAACGCGGCCCGGGCGGCCGCCAACCGGATACGCGCCAAAGAAGCTGACAACAAGCGCCTGGAGGCCCTGAACGTCCGGCTGGCCACCACCCTGGAGGAACTGGAGCGCGCCCAGGAAGCCCTGGTAGAATCCGAGCGCAGGGCTGTCCGCGGCACCATGGCGTCGGTCATGGCCCACGAGCTCAACAGCCCCATAGCCGCCGCCGATTCTGCCGCCGGAGCCGCGTCCATGGCGGCCGTGGACATACTGTCCTTTGTGGAACGCGGCTGGCCCTGGTCAAAGGACGCTTCAGGCTCGGCGGCAGCCTTGCGGGGGCTTGTGGACGCTTACGAGCCAGAATCGGCCGCCACCGGACCCGAACGCAGGGCCGTGACCGCAGCTCTGGAGCGCGAGCTGTCGGGAATCAGGCCCGACCTGTCCGCCGTCGATATCGCGTCAAGGCTGGCCGACATAGGGTACAGCCGCGCGGACAAACCCGTTATCCGGACCATACGCGCCGCCTTGAGCGGGGAGGGCGCGGACGCGGCTCTGTCGTGCCTGTCGGCCGCCGAGATTGTGGCGTCGTGCAAGGTTGCCAGGGCGGCCATGGCCAAGGCCAACGCTGTGGTGGTGTCGATAAAAACCCTGTCGGAGGACCCGTCGTCAAAAAAGCCGCTCAAGCTGGCAGTGTCGCTGGAAGAGGCGGTGTCGCTTCTGTACATACGGACCAAGAAAGGCGTGAGCTTTGACCTGAAGGTGGCCGGCGACCTGTGGATCAGGGCCAGGCCCGAGGCCTTGCAGAGGGTGTGGATGAGCCTCCTTTCCAACGCCCTTGAGGTCATGACCTACCGGGGGAGCCTGAGCCTGGCGGCAAGGCGCTCCGGCGAGCGGGTGGTGGTCAGGATAGAGGACTCAGGGCCACCGGTGCCCAGCGACAAAATGCAGAATCTGTGGGATGATTCCATGGGCAGGGCTCAGGCATACGAGCGGGGCAGCGTGCCCCTGGCCTTGATCAGAAACCTGGTATCCGAGTTGGGTGGCGATATCCAGTGCGCCAGCGCTGCCGGCAGGACCAGTTTCATAGTCAGCCTGCCCGCTGTCGAAGCTCCCTCGGGCCGGGAAAAGGACGGAACGCCAGCGTGAAGGAAGCCGTGCTGCTTGTGGACGACGAAGCCATCATACTCCTGGCCCTGTCCCGGGAATTGCGCCTGGCCCTTGGTCCCGGCGTCCGTGTGGAAACCGCCCTGAACGCGGCTGAGGCGTTCTCCATCATCGAGGATTTGGAGCGAGAGGGTCTGTTCCTCAGGGTGGCCGTGTCGGACTGGCTCATGCCGGGCATGCGGGGCGACGAATTCCTCATCGCCCTCCGCAGGCGCTACCCCAAGGTCGGCCTCATCATGGTGACCGGCCAGGCAGACGACGAAGCCATAGACCGGGTCGTGAAGGAAGCCGGCGTCCTGGCCTGCGTCCGGAAACCCTGGCGCTCGGCCGAGCTTCTGTCTTTGATACGCCAATCCGTGGCGGACGGCTGTCAGGCCGGAGCGTAAGACGAGCGCTGGTAGAATGACCAGGCGCCCGCTGGGCCGCGGAGGACGCGTGTCGTCCCCGGGGCGGATAGGGTCGCTTCCGTACTCACCACAAGGACGCCGTCCAGCTTGCCCTCATCCAGCTCGGCCAGGGCCTCGTCCGCGTCAGCCACGGGGATAAGGACCGCCTCCGGCCTCAGATCGGCCATGACGGCGCGCGCCCGGTCCCTCGGGCCCACGTACCCGACGCAGACCCGGCCCGTTTCCTGCAGGCTCCTGCTGTGCCCCATGATCAGCGCGTAGAGGGCCTCAATGAAACCGGCGTCCAGGGGTTCCTCCGCCAAGGTTGTAAGCCTGTCCAAAACGGCCCGCTCGCGCGCCGGATCCCGCACGGCGTTTTTGAAACGGCCGGTGAGCAGGGCAAGGGCCTGGCGTTCTGCCAGGGTGGCGACGAGGCGGCTGTCCAGTTCGTCTATGCGGGCGCGCAGGCTGTCCAGGTTCACGGCGTGCTCTCGGGCGCGGCGTGGCAGCGGGCTGCCAGGGCCAGGTCGGCCAGGACTATGGCGCATGCGGCCTCAAGGACCACGGCTCCCCGCGGGCCAAGGCAGGCGTCGTGCCGTCCGGCGGCGCTAACACGCGCCCTCTGGCCGGTATCCATGTCCACCGTGTCCTGCGGCAGGGCTATGGACGATGGCGGCTTGAAGGCGACCCGAACCACCACCTGGTTGCCGTTGCCGACGCCCCCGTTGATTCCTCCAGCGCCGTTCCGTTCCGTACGCCCCTCGGCGTCTAGGATGGGATCATTGTGCTCGCTGCCGCGCATGGCGGCCACCCGGAAGCCGTCTCCGAATTCCACGCCACGCACGCCGGGCACCGCGAACAGGGCGGCGGCCAGGCGGCTTTCAAGGCCGTCCCAGTAGGGTTCGCCCAGGCCGGACGACAGGCCGTCCACGTGGATTTCCACCAGAGAGCCCACCGAGTCGCCGGCCGCCTGCGCCTCCTGCATGGCCGCGGCCACGTCGGCACGGCCGCCGGCTTCCAAGACCAGGGTCCGGAACGATACGCCTGGCAGGAGTTTCTTGGCCACCACGCCGGCGGCCACCACGCCTACCGTCAGGCGGCCTGAAAAGTGACCCGAGCCACGGGGGTCGGCCCAGCCGCGGTAGCGGGCGCGGGATGCCAGGTCCGCGTGGCCTGGCCGGGGATAGCGCTCGAATTGGGCATAGTCGCCTGGCCGGGTGTCCGTGTTTTCAAACTCGATGGCCAGGGGCGTGCCCGTGCTGTGCCCGTGGTACAGGCCGGAACGTATGCGCGGATGGTCGGGCTCTGAGCGCGCCGTGGTGCCGGCCGGGCCGCCCCTGCGCCTTGCCAGGTCGGCGCTGAAATCATCTTCCGCCAGGGACAGTCCGGGCGGGACGCCGTCCAGGATAACGCCAACGGCGGGCCCGTGGCTCTCTCCGTACAGGGTCACGCGGAACAGGCGGCCAAAGTCGTTCATGGGGCCTCCTCTATGAAGCTGGCCAGGGCACCGACCGGCACCGGCTCCACGCTCACGCTGCCTATGCCCAGGGGAAGGACGGCACGTAGCTGGTCGCCGCGGCGCTTTTTGTCGGACAGCATGGCACGGGCTGCCGCGGAGCGGACGGCGGCCTGGCCTCCGCGCTCGGGTCCGGCGAGCGAGCACAGCTCGGTTATGCCGAGCGGCAGGCCGGCGGACTTGAGCAGGGCCGCCGTCCGGTCGGCGTCGCGCTGGGTATGGGACAGGCGGTCCTGGGCCGGGCGCGCCAGAGCGAAACGGAACGCCGTCATGATGCCGGCGGCAACGCACAAGCCGTGGGGCAGGCCGGTAGCGGCCTCCAGGGCGTGGCCAAAGCTGTGCCCCAGGTTGAGCTTGAGCCGCTCGCCATGGTCCAGAGGATCGGCTTCAGTAATCCTGAGTTTCAGTTCCACGGACGCCTGGACCAGCTGTTTGAGCACGGCCGGCGAGAGTCGCCCGTTTGGGCCCAGGGCTGACTCCACCAGCTCCATGTGTACAGGGCCGTCTATGACCGCGTGCTTGATGATCTCTGCCAGGCCAGATGCCAGCTCGCGGGCGTCCAGGCTTTCCAGGGTGGCCATGTCCATCAGGGTAAAGCGGGGCAGGTGGACGGTGCCGACCAGGTTCTTGAAGCCCCGGTAGTCCACGCCGTTTTTGCCGCCCAGCGACGCGTCGACCATGGACAGCAGGGTGGTGGGCGCCAGGCCCAGGTCCATGCCACGGTTCCAGGTGGCCGCAGCAAAGCCTCCAAGGTCGCTGACCGACCCGCCTCCCACGGCAACCAGGGTCCAGTCCCGCCCCGCGCCCGCGTCCAGGAGGGCGGCGTACACGCCATCGAGGACGGCCAGGGTCTTGCATGCCTCGCCGCGGGGCACTATGGCCGCCGGGCAGGCGCTGAAAGCTTCTGGGATAAAGCGTCGCGTGAATTCGTCGGCCAGAAAAAAGGTCCTGGACGGGTCGCACAATGCCGGGAGGCCCATAGGACCCGCTCGTTCTCCAAAGCTGACGCTCTGCCCCATGCACCCTCCCCGGCGTGCGGCGCACTCCGCGCCACCAGGCACATTGTACACCAAAAGGCCGCGCGGGGGAGGGCCGGGCGATTTTTCAGTCGCGGCGGAGCACGGTGACGCAGTTGGTCACCGAACTGCCGCCCACGTTGAGTACGGCGCCCACGCTCGGCTGCCTGCCGGGCGCCTGGCCTATGGGCTGGCCGACCAGCTGTTTGTACACCAGGGCGTGCATGGACACGCCCGTGGCCCCGACCGGGTGGCCCTTGGCTTTTAGGCCGCCGGACAGGTTGATGGCCACGCGGTCATCCGGGCCAAAGCGGCCTGCCATGTATTCGTGGCCGGCCCGCCCGTCCGAGGCCAGGCCCAAAGCCTCGGTGCACAAGAGCTGGTTGATGGTAAAGCAGTCGTGCACCTCGGCAAGGTCAAGGTCGGACGCGGACACGCCGGCCTCGGCGTATGCCTGCCGGGCGGCTTCCTTGGCGGCCTGGAGCTCGTGCAGGTTGCGCCTGCGGGAAAGGGCCATGCGCTCGTTGGCGTGCCCGATGCCCGCTATGGATACCGGGCGCCCGCGCTTGGCCGCCGGATGGTCGGCGCGCGCGATGACCAGGGCGGCCGCCCCGTCAGTGACAAGGGAGCAGTCGTGGAGGCGCAGGGGATCGGCTATCACGGGGTTCTTTTCAGGCGGCAAGGCCAGGATGGCGTCGGCACTGGTGAGCCCCAGCCTGTCGGACGGGCCGCCCGGGCCAAAATGGGCCAGAGGATTTTGTATGCCGTTGCGGTAGCAGAGGGCGGCGGCGCTGGCCAGCATCCTGGCAAACTCGTCGGGCTTGATGTCGTAATGGTCGCGGTAGCCCTTGGCGTATTCGGCGAACAGGCCCGGGAAGGTCATGCCCGACGCTCCCTCCTCGGGCCAGTAGGAGCAGGTGGCCAGGGCGTGGGTGACGCCCTTGGTGTCCAAGAGGTTCATTTTTTCCACGCCCAGGACCAGGGCCACATCCACGCGGCCGGCCTCCACCGCGTACAGGGCGTCGTACAGGGCCACCGTGCCAGACGCGCATGCGTCCTCACAGCGGGTCATGCGCTTGAAACGCAGGCCTTCCGGGTCTATCTCGGTGGCAAAGGCGGCCAGGTGTTCCTGCTCGGCAAAGATGCCAGGGGCGCAGGAGCCGAGCCACACGCCGCCCACCTGGGCGGCTTCCAGCCCGGCGTCTGCCAGGGCTCCCCGGCCCGCTTCCAGCATGAGGTCGTATATGCTGGCCAGGTCTGTAAGCTGGCCCGTTTCCTTGTCGCGCTTGACCAAGTTCCCGAACTTGCCGTTGTACGCGCCGATGATCGCAACCTTTGACATGTCTTCTCCTTTTTTCAAAAAAACTGGTTCCGTGACCTTTCCGGACCGGTTCTGTCAGATGTAGCCCATGGCCCGGGCCTGGCTCTTGAGTTCCTGGCGGAATTCCGGCGCAGCCACGCCTATCAGCTCTTCCACGCGCTCCCTGACGGTGCGGCCGCGGAGGCGGGCCACGCCGTGCTCCGTGACCACGTGGTCCACAAAGGACCGGTGCAGGGTAACGGCGCTGCCTTCCGGCAGGGTGGGGACTATGGTGCTGACCGACCCGCCCTTGGCCGTGGCGTAGCAGGCTATGATGGATTTCCCCAGGCCGTCAAAACCAGCCACCGCGCCCTGGGCCGTGTCGGACTGGCCGCCCGTGCCGGAATACTGGCGCGTGCCTATGGACTCGCTGGCCACCTGCCCGGTCAGGTCGACCATCAGGCAGGTGTTGACGGACACCATGCGCGAGTTCTGGGCGACTACGGCCGGGTCGTTGACCCAGCGGCCGCGCTGGAATTCCACGGCCACGTTGTCGTCCAGCCAGTCGTACAAAGCGTGGCTGCCCATGGCAAAGGTGCATATGAATTTGTCCTTCTTCAGGGCTTTGCGCGCGTTGGTTATCACGCCGGCCTCGTACAGCTCCATCATGGAGTCCACGAACATCTCCGTGTGCACGCCCAGGTCCTTCTTGCCGCGTAACGCCAGGGCTGCCGCGTTGGGTATGCCGCCTATGCCGAGCTGGAGGGTGGAACCGTCGTCCACCAGCGACGCTATGTGCTCGCCTATGAGCAGGTCGGTTGGCGTGGGCTGGGGCGCAGGCAGGCTGGGAACCTCCTGGTCGTGCTCGACAAAGTAGGTGACGCGGCTCACGTGGAGGTGCGTGTCGCCAAAGGTACGGGGCAGGCGGGGATTCACCTCAAGGATGACGATGCGGGCGTGCTCCAGGATGTCCTTCTCGTAGGTGATGCCCAGCGACAGGCTCACAAAGCCGTTGCGGTCTGGTGGGGTGCAGGTGCCTATGAACACCTCGGGGGGCCTGGCGTGTATGCGGTCGGTGGCCGCCCGGTGGAGCATGTTGGGCACGTAGGTCACCGTGCCGGTGCCTTCCTTCAGCGCCTCGCGCGAGCCGGGCGCGTGGAACCAGCTGGCCAGCTCGAAATGCTGGCGCATCTCCGGTTTCATGTAAAAGTCGTAGGGCTTGAGCGTGAGCACGCTGAACACGCGCACGTCCCTGACCCGGGGCGCCAGGGTGTGGAGGCGGGCCATGGTTCCCTGGGGCTCGCTGGCGCACTGGCCGACCACCACGTCAAAGCCGCTTTCTATGCACTGGATGGCCTCGTCTATCGGGCGCACCCTTGATTTGTATTCGTCGTCCCATTTGGACATGTCGTCTTCCTTTCGGGAACCTCTAAGAACCATCGGGTTTCTATGGGTTCCTCCGCTCAATACCGGAACAGGTTGGCGCCCACGGCCAGGCCGGCGCCGCTCGCGCAGAACGCCACCAGGTCGCCGCGCCTTATGCGGCCTTCCTTGACGGCGTGGTGGAAGGCCATGGGCACGCAGGCCGAACCCGTGTACCCGTAGCGGTCCATGGTCATGGGAGCCAGGGCGCGCGGGCGTCCAAGCTCGTCCATGACCTGCTCTATGACGCTGCGGTTGATCTGGGTGAACACAAAGGCGGCCACGTCCGCAAGGCTGACGCCGGCCTTGCCGCAGAGCCCGCGCACCACCTTTGGCCACAGCTTGACGTTGCGGTCGCCGGGTAGGCGCTGAAGCAGTTCCAGGCCATAGGTGCCCGCGTCCAGGAGCTCGCGCGTGACCGGCTTCCTGGTGCCGCCCGCGTACACGCCTATGTAGTCCCACTGGGTTCCGTCGGCCACAAAGGAGCCGGCCAGATAGTCGGAACCGGAATCCGGGTCGGCGCGCTCCAGGATGACGGCCCCCGCCCCGTCGGCAAAGATCGACCAGCCAAAAGCGTCGCCCGCCCTGACATGGGCAGGCATGTTGTACACGCCCACCACGGCGGCCAGTTTGCGCGTGCTGTCGCCGGCCAGCATGCGGGCGGCCGCGTCCAGGGCCGTGACAAAACTGGCGCAGGACGAGCTCACGTCAAATGCGGCACAGTCCCGCTGGCCGCCTTGTAGCCTGCCCTGGACCAGGATGGCGGTGGCCGGGCTCACGTACTCCGGCGTGTCCGTGCCCACAATGACCAGGTCCAGGCTGTCCGGGTCGGCGTCCGCGTCGGCCAGGGCAGCCCGGACGGCCTTCTCGGCAAAGTCGGCCGAGCTTTCGTCTATGCCGCGGAGCCGCGCGATGTGCCGGGCTTTGATGCCCACCTTGGCCTCAAGGCGCTCGGCGTCGAACTCCACGCCGGCCAGTCGCATCAGTTCCTGGTTGTCTATGGGCTCGCCGGGGGCGTATACCCCGGTGCCGCGTATCCGTATGCCCGCCATGGTTCCTCCTCAGTCCGCTTTCCCGTCCGCACCGGCAAGGCCGCGGGACAGGAGCTTTGCCACGCCCTCTATGACGCCGCGCGCTCCCCTGCCCAGGCCCTCGAACAGGAGCTCTATGCCAAAGTAATGGGATATGCCCAGCATGAACTGGATGGCTGTGTCCTCCCACAGGGGGTCGCTTTCCGCCCGGCGCGCGTCCATGCCGTCCGTGCCCTGCTTGCGGTAACCGTTCTCAAAGGCCCCGTAATAGGCTCGCACACGGTCCGGGGCCACGAATTCGCCCTCGCGCACAATGTTGTAGCACCAGCGGTCCATGGACAGGAACGCGGCAAACAGGTACATGCCCTGAAGCTCCCGTTCCAGCCGGTTGAGGCCCGGCCGCAGGTTGGTGCTGATGAAGCGACGAATCTCGTGGCCGGCCTCGTCTATCAAGGCGCGGAAGAACTCGTCCTTGCTCTTGAAATGTCTGTAGAACGAGCCCACGGCCAGGCCGGCGGCTTCAGTGATCTGGTATATGTTCACGGCGTGGTAGTCGTTCTCTCCAAAAAGGCGCTTGCCTGCGTGGATCATGCGTTCCCGGGCGCTTTCCGCCAGGGCCACGGGCGACGGCGTGGCCGCTATGCCAAACACCGCTTTGGAATCCCAGGCCAAGCCCGGAAAGATGCCCTGGGCCAGCATGTGACCAAGGGCGGGCAGGGACAAGGGCGTGCCGTGGAGAGCAGAGCGCACGCCGGCAAAGCGTATGCCGCCAAGGGCAAACAGGTAGTCGGCCATGGTTACCGGCCGGCCCAAAGCCTTGCCCAGGACGGCGCGGTACAGGTCCACCAGGCGACGCTCGTACTCGAAGTACCGGTACTGACCCTCGCGGAACACGATGATCAGGTCCCGGTGCTCGGCCGCGAAGCCCACCAGGATGGAAGCCATGCTGGACAGCCGGGCGGCAGGGTCCGGGCCGTCCACGCCCTCCAAGGCAAGCGCTATGGCGGCTATGACGTCATCCAGGATGGTCCGGATCAGGTTTTCCTTGTTGTCGTAGTACTTATAGAAGATTCCGTTGGACACGCCCGCGTCCCTGCATATCTCGGCCACGGACACGGATGAATACCAGCGTTCGGAAAACAGTCGTATGGCGCTGGCCTCTATGCTGTCGCGAGCGCTTGTCGCTACGGTGCCCACGGGTCCCCCTGAATGTGTATCAATGAGAGATGATTCACACTTATAGGCGCCAGTATAGAACTGGAAACCGTTTATGGCAAGAAAAAATGTTTGAAACTATTATAATACGCATGAAAAACCCAGTATTTACTTTTTTGCTCTTGACGGAATGGAAAAAGTGGCGGATATCTACGGTGAGAGCTGATTCACATTGTAAAGGATTGAGCATGCATATCGGGATCGCGGGCACAGGAGTCTATATCCCGGCCACTACCATGAGCGCGGCTGACCTGGCCAAGGCCACCGGCGTGCCTCCGGACGTGGTGGCCGTCAAGTTTGGCGTCAGGCGCAAGCCCGTGGCCGGTCCGGAGGACACCACGGCGGCCATGGGGGTCAAAGCGGCCAGGGAGGCTCTTGGCAGGGCAGGCATACAGGCGTCCGAGCTGGACCTGGTGCTGTGGTGCGGTGCCCAGCACAAGGACCACCCCTGCTGGCTAGCCGGCCTGTACGTGGCCAACGAACTGGGTGCGGCGGACGCGTGGAGCTTTGACATGGAGGCCATGTGCGGCTCCATGATGGCCGCGCTGGACGTGGCCAAGAGCCTCATGCTGGCGCGCGACGACCTGGCGACCGTGCTTTTGGTGTCGGGCTACCGGAACAACGACCTCATTGACCTGGCGGAGCCGAGCACCCGTTTCATGATGGACATAGGTTCGGGTGGATCGGCCGTGGTTTTGCGCAAGAACCTGGGCAGGAACGCGGTGCTCGGTTCGGCCTTCCGGGGCGACGGCTCCCTGAGCATGGATTGCGTGGTGCCCGTGCTGGGTTCCAAGGCATGGCCGCCGGAGCCTTCGGACCTCGGGAAGGCCCATTTCGTCGTTCCTGACGAACCAGCCTTCAAGGCCAAGCTGAACGACAAGACCCTGCCCAATTTTTACGCGGTGATAGACCGGGCCCTTGCCTTGTCCGGCGGCTTGACCCGGCGCGATATAGGCTACCTGGCCATACTGCATTTCAAACGGAGCGCGCATGACGCAGTGCTGGCCGAGCTCGGGCTTTCGGAAGGGCAGACCACCTACCTGGACCAATACGGCCACCTGGGCCAGAACGACCAGGTGCTGTCCCTGGAACTGGGCTTGGCCGCCGGCCGCCTGCGTGACGGCATGAACGTGGTGATGGTAGGAGCCGGCCTGGGCTTTGTGTGGGCGGCCAGCGTTGTGCGCTGGGGTCCGTATACGGAATAAGGCGATCAGTGTGCGCCCGGATAAGCCGCGGACGGTACGGGCGCCCCGCATGCAAGGAGACGGTATGGACAGAATGAAGGGACGCGTGTGCGTGGTGACCGGCGGCGCGCGTGGCATAGGCAGGGGCATTGTGGAAACGCTGGCGCGCGAAGGCGCCGAGCGGGTGTGGGCCCTGGACATGAACGACGCTGAGTTCCCCGCCCTGGAAAAGGAATTTCCGGCGGTCAGGGGGGCCGTGGTGAACGTCACGGACGCGGCCGCCGTGGAGGCTTTTGTGGCCAGGGCGCGCTCCGAGTCGGGACGCGTGGATGTCCTTGTGAACAACGCCGGCATCACCCGCGACGCCCTGATCCAGAAAATGGGCGAGGACGACTGGGACGCAGTCATCAACGTCAACCTTAAGGGCGTGTTCCTGATGACCAAGTTCGTGGCGCCCCTGATGATGGAAAACGGCTCGGGCGCCATCGTGTCCATATCCAGCGTGGTCGGCCTGGACGGCAACATAGGCCAGTCCAACTACGCGGCCACCAAGGGTGGCGTGGTGTCCATGACCAAGGGCTGGGCCAAGGAATTCGCGCGTAAAGGAGCCAAGGTACGCGTCAACGCGGTGTCGCCCGGCTATACCCGCACCCCGATGATAGAATCCGTGCCCGACAAGGTGCTGGAGCCCATCATCGCGCGGACGCCCCTGGGGCGCCTGGCGGAAATCCGTGACATAGCCAACGCCGTGTTGTTTCTGTGCAGCGACGAGGCGGCGTTCATCACCGGGCAGACGCTCAGGGTGGACGGCGGCCTGGTGCTCTGAATCCGGCCTTAAGCGCGGCGCGGCCGCGTGTCCGGTTCCGGGCCCGGAGGCCCGTTACCGGAATAATCGCTTGGCGGGAAGCGTCCCGCAGTGTCCTGTAAGGAGGCATACGATGAAGAAGATCATGCTGGCCGTGGCCATGCTGGCGGCAGTTGCCGCGGCGTTCGCCCAGGCCAATCCCGGCGACCAGAACGGCGTCAGCGCAAGCGAGGTCAAGCTGGGCTCGTTCCAGGCCCTGTCCGGGCCGGTGGCTGCCATAGGCGTGCCGGTCAAGAAGGGCATGGACGCCTACTTCAACTGGGTGAACGCCCAGGGCGGCGTCAACGGCAGGAAGATCAGCCTGACCGTGGCCGACGACGCCTTTAACCCGTCCAACACCGTGGTTGAGGTCAAGCGCCTGGTCGAGTCCGACAAGGTGTTTGCCATGATAGCAGGCCTTGGGGCGCCGGGCAACCTGGCCGTGGTCGATTACCTGGAGGCGCAGAAGGTGCCGTACGTGTACCAGGCGGCGGGAGCTGGCTCCCTGACCATACCGCCCAGGCGCTACGTGTTCGGCGTCCAGCCCAACTACACCACCGAGGGCGCCATAGCGGCCAAGTACCTGGTGGAGCAGAAGAAGGCCAAGAAGATAGGCATCGTGTACCGCAACCTGGACGACGGCAAGGAAGAGTACGCGTCCGTCAAGAAGTACCTGGCGTCCAAGGGCATGACACTGGCCGCCGAGGTGCCCGTGGAGGCCACTGCAACCGACTTTTCCGCCAACGTGGTCAAGCTCATGCAGGCGGGCGTCGACTCGGTCATCGTCATGCTGTTCGTGCCGCAGTCGTCCAACTTTGTGAAGCAGGCCAAGCAGCTGGGCATGACCGGCCAGAATTACATACTGACCTACTCAAACGCCGACCCCACCTTTGCGGCCCTGGCCGGCCCGGCCATAGCGGCCGGCGTGGAGAGCCTGGCCTGGGTGGACGTTGACTTTACCGACCCCAAGGCGCATTTCATCCAGGTGTACCAGGCCACCTTCCCGGGGGAAATCCCCAACGCGTACGCCGTGGCCGGCATGATAGCGGCCGAGACCTTTACTGAAGCCCTCAGGCGCACGGGCAAGAACCTGACCCGCGAGCGCCTGGTGGCGGCCCTTGAGACCATGGACAACTGGACCGGCAAGATCGGCCCGGCCATCAGCTACGGCCCCATAGCCCGCAAGGGCGACCAGGCCAGGCTGGGCGTCAAGACCATGTACGTGCTCCGCTTCCTGGCGGACGGAACCATGGAACGCGCCTTTGGCTGGATCAAGCTCTGAGTTCTCCGTGTTGAGGACAGGCCCGGCGGTGTAAGCCCGTCGGGCCGTTTTGAATCGTTCGCGCCCAGCTCTTAGGGGCGTTACACTCGGGGGATGACGATGCTGGAATGCAGGGGCGTCACGGTACGCTTCGGGGGCCTCACGGCCGTCAAGGACATGAGCCTGCGCGTGGAGCGCGGCACCATCCATTCGCTGATAGGCCCGAACGGCGCCGGCAAGACGACCCTGTTCAACGCCATCACGCGCCTTGTGGACATTCAGGAAGGCGACATAGTCCTGGACGGCCGCTCCCTGGCCGGCGAGCGCGCTGACGCCGTCATCAGGCGCGGGGTGGTGAGGACCTTCCAGAACCTGCAGTTGTCGCCTTTCCAGACGGTCCGGGACAACATCATGGCCGGGCTTACGCATCTTTGGAAGGGCGGGATATTTGCGGCCATGGCCGGCGCGCACCGGACGTTCCAGAAGGAGGCCGAGGACAAGGCGCGAGCCGCGGCCGAGCTCTTTGGCATACAGAACAGGCTGGGTTCCCTGGCCGGCGGCCTGCCCTACGGCATCCTCAAGAAAGTCGAGCTGGCCCGGGCCCTGGCAGCCGAACCGTCTATCCTCCTGCTGGACGAACCGGCGGCTGGCCTTAACAACGACGAGACGGCAGAGCTGGACGAGACCCTGTCCCTGCTCAAGGCGCGGGGTCTGACCATCCTGCTGGTCGAGCACGACATGAGCCTGGTGATGCGCATATCGGACAGCGTCACGGTGATGGATTTCGGCCGCCTGATAGCCGGCGGCCGGCCCGCCGAGGTGGCCGCCAATCCGGATGTCATCAAGGTGTACCTGGGGGACGACCATGGTGCTTGAGACCACGGCCTTTGCCGTGTCCTACGGCAAGATCGAGGCCTTGAAGGGCGTGTCCATAGCGGTGGGCGACAAGGAAGCGGTGGCCGTGATAGGCGCAAACGGAGCCGGTAAAAGTTCCCTGCTCCTGGGCCTGGCCGGCATCGTTGAGTCCCGAGGAGCGGCTGTGTACCGCGGGCGGGATCTTGGCGTCCTGCCGTCCCATGGTCGCGTCAAAGATGGACTGGTGCTGTGCCCCGAGGGCAGGCACGTGTTCCCCGAGCTCCCTGTGGAGGAGAACCTCAGGCTGGGCGCGTACCGACGGGGCAGGGCCAGGCAGGGCCTGGAAAAAGCCTATGAACTCTTCCCGCGCCTGGCCGAGCGCAGGCGCCAGGCGGCCGGCTACCTGTCCGGAGGCGAGCAGCAGATGCTGGCCATAGGCCGCGCCCTGATGGCCGAACCCGAGCTTTTGATGCTGGACGAGCCGTCTTTGGGACTGGCGCCCGTGCTGGTGGACCAGGTGTTCGAGGCCCTGGGCAGGCTGAGGGCAACGGGCATGGCCATGCTCCTGGTGGAGCAGAACGCGGTTAAGGCCCTGGGCTTTGCAGACCGCGCCTACATCCTGGAAACGGGACGCGTGGTCATGGAAGGCAGGGCGCGCGAGCTTTTGAACGACGGGCGCGTTCGCTCGGCCTATCTGGGAATTTAGGAGCGGGGCATGCTGGTTAAGCTACTGCAGTCTATAATCTTCGGCCTGCCCCAGGGGGCCCTGTACGGGCTCATGGGCTTTGGCCTGTCCCTGGTGTTCGGCACGGCCGGCGTGATGAACTTTGCGCACGGCAACGCGGGCATGGTGGGCGTGTTCGTGGGCTGGACCGTGCTGGTCCTGACCAAGAGCCTGCCCGCCGGCATAGTGGCGGGGCTGGCCGCCGGCGCAGTTTTGGGAGCTTTCATGGACCGGGTGCTCATGAAGCGCGTCCGCGGCCTGTCACACGGATCCATGCTGATCATCACCCTGGGCGTGCTCATGATCCTGGACGGGCTGGCTTTGATCGTGTGGGGCACCGAGCCGCTTCTGTTTCCGGACCTGTTCTCAGGCCTGCCCATACTGTGGACCCTGCCGCCCGCGCTCAATCCTTCGGGCATGCCCCTGATCATACCCGGCAACGACCTCCGCACCTTCCTTGCGGCCCTGGGTTCGGCCTTGCTCCTGGCGGCGTTCTTCCGCTGGTCCAAGCCCGGGCTGGCGGCCAGGGCGCGTGCCCAGGACGAAGTGGGCGCCAAGGCCGTGGGCATAAACGTGGCCGCGAGCGACACCCTGGCCTGGTCCGTGGGCGTGGCGTCCGCCGTGCTGGCCGGCTTCCTGATCGCCCCCAAGACCACGGTGGCGCCGACCATGCTGGTCAACCTCCAGCTGTACGGCTTTACCGCGGCCGTGTTCGGAGGCTTTTCCAGCATGATGGGCGCCGTGATAGGCGGCCTGGCCCTGGGCGTGATCGAGAAGCTGGTGGTGCTTGGCCTGGACGAGGCTTTCATGGCAGGCGGCGTCGCCGGGGTCAACGCAGTGGACTTCCAGCTGTCCGTGGTGCTCATCATCATCATCGTAACCCTGGCGGCGAGGCCCACGGGCCTCTTTGCCAGCAAATTCAAGGGCAAGGTGTGACCATGCGCGGAACGCTGCGATACATGGCCGTTACGGCCGCTGTCGGCATCCTGGCCGGGGCCGTGTTTTCCGGGCAGAGCTTTATCCTGGTCATCCTGTCCCAGATTGTCGTGTTCTCCATCGCGGCCCTGGGACTGAACCTGCTTACGGGCATGGCCGGGCAGGTGTCCATAGGAAACGCCGCGTTCATGTCCATAGGCGCGTACGCCAGCGTGGTGCTGGCGACCAGGCTGGGCGTGCCCGTGCCCCTGGCCGCCGTTCTGGGGGGCTTGGCCGCCGCCGTCTTTGGCTTTTTGATAGGGCTCCCGGCCTTGCGCATGAAGGGCTTCTACCTGGCCATAGCGACCATGGCGTTTGGCGTGGTGGTGGAGCAATTGATAGCGGTGATCCCCGCGCTGGGCGCGCATGACGGCATACGCAACATACCGAGTTTCCTGCCGGGCGAGCTGTGGACCTACCTGTTCAACCTGGCCTTCTACCTGGTGTTGCTGTGGGCCGCGCGTCGCGTGGCAGAAAGCCCCGTGGGCCTCCGCTGGCGCATGGTGAGGGACGGCGAAACACCGGCACGATCCTTCGGCGTGGACACGGCCAGGGCCAAGCTGTCGGCGTTTACCCTGAGCGCGTTTTACGGCGGCGTGGCCGGTTCTCTCTACGCGCATACGGTGGGGTATATCCGCTCGGCCGACTTTGGCCTGGGACGCTCGCTGGACCTCCTGGCCATGATCATGATAGGCGGCCTGGGCTCGTACCAAGGCGGTCTTGCGGGCGCCGTCATCATTGTCGGACTGCGCTTCTTCTTCAGCAGGGGATTCGGACCCTGGCTGTCCGTCATCATAGGCGGGCTCCTTGTGGCCTTTACCCTATTTTTCCCCAGGGGCATAGCCTGGGGCGCGACCCTGAATTGGCACAAGCGCCTGCAGGTACCCTACCTATGGCTCCTGAGAAAAATCCGCCGCCGGAGGACAAGCATGGACGGTTCGAGCGTAGTGGTGTCCGGGAAAAACATGTTTTACCGGGAAGCCGGCGAGGGGCGACCCGTGGTGCTGGTGCACGGCAACACCGGCTCCTGCCTGTGGTGGCGTGACGCGATGGACCTGCCAGGCTGGAGGACCGTGGCCCCCGACCTGCCGAACTTTGGCCGCTCCGACGCCCTGGATGTGGCCGATATCGACGCGTACGCGGACAGTCTGGCGGCCTTCATCGATGTCCTCGGCCTCAAGCGGCCAGTGGTGGTAGGGCACAGCCTGGGCGGGGCCGTGGTCATGTCGCTGGCGGCTAGAAAGCCCGAGCTGGCGGCAGGCATAGTCCTTGTGGACTCCGCGTCGCCATCCGGACTCAAGACCCCGGAGGAGCACTATCCCGTGATAGAGCTGTACCGCACCAGCCGCGACCTCATGCGCAAGGCCCTCTCCGGCGTTGCGCCCACGCTCAAGGACGAGCGCCTGCTGGATAATCTGGCGGACGACGCCATGCTGATGGCCCCGCACGCGTACGCCGGGAACGCCCGGGCCCTGGAGCGCTTTGATTATGCCGGCCGCGCCGGAGCGTTTACGGGCCCCGTGCTGGTACTGTGGGGGCGCAAGGACGTGATCGTCACGGAAGCCATGGCCAGGGAAACGGCGGCCGCATACAAAAACGCAAAGCTATCCATCTGGGACGACGCGGGCCACTCGCCCATGGTCGAGAATGCTGAGCGCTTCAGGAAGGAGCTTCTGGACTTCCTTGCCGGCATTTAACAGCCTGCTAAGGCAGGAAGCATCCCCTTGCCTTGTATCCGGATTTTTTGCTATAGTTGCGCCCGATCGCCGAGATAGCTCACTTGGCAGAGCGGCGCACTCGTAATGCGCAGGTACCGGGTTCGATTCCCGGTCTCGGCTCGAAGCTGATTAGTGTATTTCTTTTTCTTACAACGAAATGCCGAAGTCATCGTAACAAGATGGCTTCGGCATTTTCGTTTTCCGTTCCAAATGCGACCACTAAACCGACCATTTCAGCGATTTCTCCGTTTTCCAACCCAAATCTCCGAACTACTGCTCAAAAAAGCATAGTTCCTTGTGAGGCACCCGAAGGGAATGCCGCCCGAGTAAAAGGCTGGGCAAAGGAGAGACCATGGGAAGAACGAAGCAACCGTACACGCTGATCAAACCAGAGATAAAAGGTGGCCCTTATCTCTATAGAATGGGCTACGACACGAAAAGACCAGCGGCACGGTCAACGGGAAAGACAACAAGGCGAGAGGCTATCCTCTATTGTGAGGATATGCTTAAAAACAAGGGCAAAAGTGACCCGTCCCTGAAGGAGTACACTAAAGACTTTTATATCATCGATAAGTGCCCATATGCCGCCAGCCGCCGCAGGACAGGAAAGCCAGTCGATGAGAGGACTCTGGGAGATGAGCGATCCAGACTGGAAAACTACATCCTTCCAGCATTTGGTGACATCAAGCTGAAAGACTTATCCCCAGTTCATTGGGATCATTGGCTGGAAGACATCGAATCTGGAAAGGTTCTAACCAAAGGTCTCCATCCGCATAAAGTCGCTGATGGCACGGTGAATAGGATTAGACGGACCCTTATCCAAATTCTCGATATTGCAAAGAGGCATGGCATTGTCCAAACCAATGTCATTCGAGATACAGACCCGATGTCGCAATCAACCTACAAGCCTCGTGATACGCTTGAGCCTGAAGATATAAAGCGTTTGTTTCCCGAAGATAAGGCAGAGCTTCTAAAAATCTGGAAAAGCGATGAGAGAGTTGCTCTATATAGTCTTTTCCTTACCTCTGGACTTCGCTCGGGAGAAATTCAAGCACTCCGATGGCACAAGATCAGCTTCGAAGATGGTGGAATCATAGTTGATAAGGCAATCAAGTATTCTGGAAAAAGTGGCGCTACCAAGACAGATACGCCAAGAGTTCTTATCCTTCCGAAGCAAACACTTGCTCATCTGAAGTGCTGGTACGATGCCACTCCCAAAAAGGGAGATGACAACTACTTATTCTACAATAGAAAGGGAGACGATCACGTCCGAGGTGATTCTGTCCTGCATTTCTTCAAGCGTGTTCTAAAGCAACAGGGATTCGATCCAAAAAGGAATTTAGTAGTCCATAGCTTTCGGCACACCTTCACAACTGCTTTGGCTGAAAAGATGCCAATCGAAGATGTGATGGCCTTTACTGGGCATAAGAGTGCTTCAATGATAGCCCGATACTCCCATCCAAACTATGCTTCTACTCTCAAAACCATGAAAATGAAGTATGACTCTCAAGTAGCCGCTATCTGGCAAGAGAAGCTGGGACAAGAAAGCCCTTCTGATCCGGTCAAGTCAACTCCTGATCCTGATTATAGACCAGAAGAAAAAATAGAGTTGATAGGAGTTGAATAACTTCATTCGGCACTCTGAAGGGTGCCTTTTTTAACTTTTACCTTCCTTCACGCAAGATAAACCCATGGAGGAATAAGTACATGGAATTTATCAAAGCCCTTAAAAATGTTATCACTAAACAAAAACGTAAGGCCGGTGTCCGCGCTTACTATTCCAGCGGGACCGTATTCATGTCACGTCTCTTTGGCTACCGCCTTGTACGAGGACATTACGAACCGGACGAGCGTTTCGCGCCCGCGATCAAGACAATCAACGAGATGCTTGCGGCGGGAAAGACCCTTCTCGAGACTAAGGCCGCGCTCGACGAGATGAAGGCCCGTGACTCAAGCAACAATCGCTATTCTTTCGCTCGGATCACAGCCCTCATTCGGCCAATCTATGCTGGGTATATCGAGCAACGCGGGAAGCTGGTCGGAGTGAAGAATCTTACTCCAATAGTAACACTTGAAATTTATCGTAAGGCAAAGAAGCAACTGAAGCTGGAAAGTAAGAATCTGCTTCCACAATAAGGATGATCTTGGTACCACAATCATCACCCTTTGCGGTTCGTTATGAGGGACATGACAGTCTCCCTGCTACAAAGCCCTAATCGATCTCAATGTATCTCAGCTTTTCGCTATTCATGATAATCTCGAAAGCCCTTGCCGTTTCGATTTCAATCTTCTTCCCCCCTCTTCCAAGAATCTTGGCGAGAATTTTGTTGTCATCTTCAATGAAGCAGATTCGTTGCTTGTCAGCAAGAAAGTATTCATAGTTGTGGCCGTAGAACCATTCAGGAAGGCTGTGCAAGAACTTGGCATTGAAATAGGCTTGATTGCCTAAACGGAACGAGATCAGTTCCCCATTGCGATGGATTGGTGATTCGGTCTCTTGTGATCCATCTGCTTCAATAAAAACTGTGCCTTGGTTGCCGTACCTGAATGACCATATGTTATCCTTTTTAATGCTGGTATCTTGCATGTACACATAGTCGCTAATCGAAAAATAAAACTTTCTGTTTGCGGGTATAAGCCCACGACTCAAGAAATTTGTACAGATAGCATTAGATGCCATCAATCCAGCAGATTCTTCATCATGACAGAGGCGCTTGATAAGTTTGTTAACGTGTTGAGAAATGAAACTTGGCATTTCAAAGATATTCCACTTGGTACTTCCGAGTTTTGAGTTTTCTACTCTTCTTTTTGCCCAATGTGATGATCGATTCTTGAAGTAGTCGATGGCTACGGTTATCTTCAAGTCTTGAAAGAAGGACATGATTAGTCGTCGGCCCTGAAGCTCGATTGATTCAATCGAATCGTCCAGAAGTTCGAGCCTTGCTGATTTCGGTATTCGAGTGAACCATTTCTGAATCGCATTCTTGGTATAGCTACTAATCTCTGGCAATATGGCTTCGTGTATGGATTGCATTCCTCTTGCCTCGAATACCAAGTTGCTTTCAATGCGTGAAAATGCAATAGAAGACTTTTCTATTGTAGAATCCCATGCCAAGAGCGACTTTTCTGCACGGCTGATTGCTTTGCTCGAAAGAGGGAAGGTAAGCGGCTCAGTGTAAGTCATTTTTGCCACACGATGGGCGAAGTACCATGACATCTGATGATGCCGCAGTCTGTATTTCAGCAACTCTGGGCGTGTTAGATAATCCAGAATGATCGAAAACAGTAGTTCGTCGCTGTGCTTTGCTGGTATTGATTTCTGACTGTTGCATTTACATATCTCTTGCTGTGAATGTAAATATATGTTGGCCTTTGGTTTTATATAGTATTTCTTTTTATACTCAGCGCATTTAATGATACCGGTCAATGGATGATCAACTTGTCGCTTGCTTCCCTTGTTTTTGCTTGATTTTTTGTTGAGAAGGTATTGGGCATGGTACCAATCTTCTACTGAAATGATACCTTCGAATATCGTCGAAGGAACGAGGTCGTCATCTGTATCTCTCTGATACCCGCCATACTCAGGGCGTCTAAGTATTTTTTCTATAGTCGTGGCATGGAAGCGATGTTCATTTTTCTCGCTACTCATTGCTGTTAAAGAGACAGGATCAGCATTGAGCTTGGTCGCGATAGCATTCAATGTCAGGCGCTCATCGATGAAGTAACGAAAGATCGAGGAAATGACCCTTGCTTGTTCTTCGATTATTTCGGTGATTATCTTGCCATCTACGTCGTAGTGTGCATAACCGAATAGAGCATGAGGCTTTTTGGGTACCACCATGAATACATTCCCTTTGTTTCGTGATTGGGATTGAGGCCCTACATGAGTCAGTCTGACGCTTGAAAGATTAGCACAGCCATTGATTGGAGGAAAGCTAAGAGGAAAAGGTCGTTTGTTGAAAGCTGTATGTAACTGGGTAATAAAAAACATATAAATACTACAACAGGAAGAAAATAGAACATGTACATAGTCTCTCGATCTGCTATCCTTCTTCACATGAGGTGCGTTGTTACGCCATGAGGCGTTGGCACCGGGGAGGTAGCGGATGGCGAAGATCATATGTTCTGGGCGGTATGGCCAAATCACTCCTATCTCACGCTTCGGCTATGAGCAAGATTAGTTTCACGAAGGCGGCTTAGAGATACTTGAGCCAATTGGGGGAGGAACGAGATGAAGACTTGCGAGAGGATTATCAATCTCTATGAACGCGGGAAATCAATTTACACCATCGCTGATAAAGTTGGTTGCTCGCCGAGCACCGTGCGACTTCGCTTGTTGGAATCAAATACACCGCCTAATCCGCGAAAAAACCAAACCCGCGAAGTTCTTTTGGCCAATAAGCAAAAAGTCTTGTATTGGTTAAGAAGCGGGAAAACTATAACCGAAATCTCGCTTTTTCTACGCTTGGGGCGAAATAATGTATCGCGCGAGCTTGCCAAGCTAAAATGGCGAAGCAGTGAAAAGAAACCTTCTATTCTCGACCAGCATCGCGTAGCGATAGAAAACTGGCGGAAGGAGGGTAAAAGTTACGCAGAGATCGCAACTGATCTCGGAGTTGGTTCGACCTGCGTTTTGAATTACTGTCACAAATTTCATATCCAGCCCTTGGGGAAGAGATTCTTCTCAAAGCTGTATCATCTCCTACCCGAAATCAGGAGACTGAAGCGTTGCGGGCATAGCCAAAAGGCAATCGCTAAACTCCTCTCGTTAAGTGAGGCGACGATCTGCAACTTGCTTCACGGGCATATTGGCGGAGAGGACTGATGTATCAATCCATCTTCCACTACATGGAAGCGCGGGCGATGAGGTTGGTGAATACATGCAATCAATGCAACTGGTGGGCCAGTGACTTCCATTGAACTCGCAGTAGATAGAATCAACCTCGCTCTCGACAACTGGATGCCCGATTGGCTTATCCAATACCGCGCCATGGAGGAGGAGACTGCCCTGCGTCACGACTATCGCGATGATGCCCTCCGCGCGATCTGCCTCCGTGCGCGGGAGGCCGAAGAGGTAATCAAGGCCGAGCATGGCGCATACGATTGTGATTATGGTTTGCATTCTCATATCATTAAGTATGCTTTTTTCGTGTTCAAATTTTTTGCATTACAACCATTGAACACCTCGTTCAACCATTGAACAGCAAATCAATGAATATGGCTTCTGGTGTTCAACCATTGAACTGATACATAGATTACAACATTAACAGATAGAATTTAAAAGAGATGACAACAACAAGGCGAAAACTTTTTCATGGTAAAATCGCATTATTAAGGAAAAGTTGTAAAGATAAGAATATGAATACAAGAAAAACATCCGATCCATACACAACCATGAAGATTCCAAGATCATTGCTTCGTCAGCTTCGCATTCAGGCCGCATTGAAAAATAAATTTCTATATCAACTGATAGCTGAACTGCTGGTACAGGAAATCGAAAATAAAGATGAGAATGGAGCGAGAACAATCAACTAAATAAGCATATTTGATTGTAGTGGTTGAACCCCATTCTTTGTGCTACATGAACTCGGATCGGTGAGGAAAGTCCTTCCTGCCGGATATGGATATTCGTGGATGATTCCGAGTTCTCATCCACAATAGGTTCAACCATGTCCGGCAGGAAGGACTTTTCTATAAGGAGGTAAAAATGACCCTGCACTATAGTAACAGCATCAATCAGCCAAAAAACAAGACTTATCCCTTCGAGACTCACGATCTTGCTGAGGCTGTGAAACATGATCATGTGATGGCCCGCTTCCGCAACAACAATAGGTCCATTGAGAACTTCATATCGTGCGACTGCTTATATGGCGACATCGACAACGGTGAAACAGAGAATGAGGAGGAATGGATTACTGAAGACAGGTTCAATGCTTTGTTCCATGAATATGACTACTATCTCGTAACTTCGCGTAATCACATGAAGGACAAAGTAGATGAGAGAAAAACAGTATCTGCACGGCCTCGCTTCCATGTCTATTTTCCGCTTGGAAGAGAGGTCGGTGGTGTTGAGCTTGGCGACCTTCTCAGGAAGCTCCAATCTACATTTAATTTCTTTGACCCGAAAGTGGTCGATATTGCTCGCTTATTTTTTGGTAATAAAGATGCTGTGATTGTTGAGAATAAAGGTAAGTCGATCTCAGATTTATTAGCCGAGCCAGTTGTATCGCTAAAGATGCCTGTTGATTCATCGAGACAAGGCATAGAGTCAATAACGAGAGGAGGTCGGAACGCGGAACTATTCCGCCTCGCATGCAAGTGGATTGAAATATACCCTCTTGAAGATGTCGGCCCAATGCTCTATCAGGCAAACGATCTTTTGGAAGAACCACTTTCTTTGAAAGAAGTAGACAGCATACTTCGATCAGTGAAGCGATACAAGCCAGAAGATGCTAAGAAAATAATACGCAACTACCGGAAGATAAAGCGTCAGATTCCTGATAAAGATGGAAACACGAGAACGCAGGTCTCAATAGAACATGAACTTGAATACACCAAAGAGATGGCAGAACCTTCGAGCCTTTTCTATTCGTTCATAGACGCTTCAGGCCGGAAATATATGTTTCTCCGGGAAGGGGCAGATTACTTCATAACAGACCCCAAAGACCTTCACTTCATCCTCGCAAAGAACGGCTTTGTACTTGACTTTACTTATGGGAAGGAAATAACCGAAGCAAAGTATCTTGTATTTCTGAGGGAACATTGCGAGGCGTACCGAAGGATAACCTGTTTGCCCGAGCCTACTATGCAAAGAGATACGCTTTATAGAGGTTCGCAGATCGAGCCTAAAAAAAACGGGCTCTTCATGAAGCTCGTGAACACAGCAACACTTGAGTCGGTAAAAGATCAGTATCGTTATGCGAGTATGCTACTCAGTTCTTTCATGAATTCGACTTTCGACGGAGAGAAGCCTCTTTTTGCGATTATCGCACCGTCAGTCAACTCGGGAAAGAGCTACAGCACAAGGAAGGGATGCCGATGTATTACAGGCCGCGATCCTCTTGAGTTCAGGGCGAACGATAGTGATGAAAAGCAGATGTCTGGTCTTGTTGCCTTCGAGAATCCGTTTGTCCTGATAGACAATATACAGAATGCTACAAACGATCAGCTTCTCAATATCACGCTCAGAGTGACCGACATCACTATACCGTCGCATATCATGTATGTCTCGCATTCAAGAGTAGTGAACAATAAAACGTATGCATGCACATTCAACACTGGGGAATCAATCAATACTGATGTTCTGAATCGGACAGTTACCATCATGATGACTGATGGCCGAGATGTCTCTCTCGAAAGAAAGGCTGAAATATCCGAAGCATTCATAGAACTTGAGGCGAAGTGGAAAGACATAGTTGCAGATGTTCTGGCTTGTCTTGCGGAGGTGGATTTTAGTAGAGACGTCCCTGTGAAGAAGCATGCGAAGTTTTCACGTTGGTCCGTTGCGATGGCTAAAATGCTCCGACCCTTCTATCCCGAGATTGAAGAGTTTGATTTTTCATTGTCTGCTGAAGACGAAGAGTATGCCGATGACCGAATGATGTTCGAGGAGTTTCTCGACGATGTACTTGGTGATATGAATGACAGATTCTTTGCCATCTCCGATCTGGTTGAGAGGTGGCGAGAAAAAAATAAATCTTACAATACGACCGCCTCATCGCTGACAAGGCGTATGAAGAATATGCGGAAAAGTCTAAAGAACTTCCGAATCGATTACAACAAGGATTTCGGGAAAAGGGGATGGCATATTGCCCGGCAGGTAGCATAGCTGGGTGTATGGATCAATATATGGTCATGGACAGAAAAGACAGAAATTTCTGTCCTAGATAAAGTATTCTATATGATTTTCAAAATAAAAAAGGTTTTGAAAAGACAGAAATTTCTGTCTTTTCTGTCCACGAACACCCACTTGCACCACTATCGGAAAAGGAGTCAACATGTACGACATCACCAAACTATCAAACGAGCAGATGCGAGTCCTCGCACTCTACATCCTGCCTCGATCTTACCCTGCGACCGACCTCTATGACGAGATGTGCGACGACCTTTCCATCTTCAAGGTCAAGGAACTGCGCGGGACTATAGGCTATCTTCGAGGCCAGTTCTTCAACAATGTATTCAGGCGGTCTCCCTACTGGCTCATCATCGACAAGCATTTCCGAAAAGAAGGCGAGTGTCCGATCTGCCATAAGCAGAAACAATTGATGATCTACGGGCCGTCATACAACAATCTCGGCGTCAACCACCTTCACCCCGAGGATCATTTTCTCGCTTGTGGCGACTGCCATCATTTTCAATACACGCTGTGGAAGGATACGAGAATCTGGCGGCCTCTCCGAGCACAACAAGAGATGCAGGTCTGCCAGTTCCTTGATAAGTTGAGGCAGGTTTCTGCGTGATGTGATGGCTGAACTTGTTCTTATTTGTCTTTATCAAAGAACCACGCTTCTGCTCTGTCTGCTTCGGCTTTTGTGACATCATGGTAGGCAATGTCCCAGAGCTTTGATTTGCCGAGACCTTCCATCTTCGACTGTAGCTCTTTGACCTTTTGAATTCGTTCCCCGGAGACCCCAAAGGCGGCTTCCAGCAACTTGGTCCAATTGTCATCAAACAGAGTGGAATGCAGGATCAATACCCAGTAGTCGGCTACATCAAACCTGACTTCCTTGCCACCCTGATAGATGGCCGTGTAGGTCTCGGTTCCAGTGAACGGAATGTCGGTCACGAGCTTGAGCTTTTTGCCACCGCAAATCTCCTTGATGGCCTTGTCCAGATTGGCAATATCCTTCATCTTGCTTAAGCTGATGAGGTGTTCATAGTAGGTGTGCACATTCCCGAGGAAGCGGCGAGCATTCTTGAGGTTGAGATCAAAAGAGTCCCCACCCAAGAAATGCGACTCGACCCATTCGAGGCAAGTGCTGTATTCCCAAAACGGAATCGCCTCGAAGGATGGATACCCTTCAAGGCGTCCGAGATAGGCATTGAAAGCGAAGAGGTCGTCAAAGAGGATTGAGAGCTCGGCTTCGGTTTTCGCCTCAGCTTGTTGATTGAAGAAGGCAGTCAGGTCCGTCTTTCGGAAGAGGAAAACCTGCATGTCTTTGATCTGGGAGAGGATCAGCTTGAGAGGAAATATGGGAGCTTTCGGGGCCATGACTACCTGCCTTTTAATGTCTCTATCTCTGATCGCTAATCTGATCAGCTAATCGGAAATGATTATTCTATTCATCTCAGGCAAAGTACGAAGAAAAATATATATTTCTTTCCTTTTGCCTTTCGTTATATCCAAGATTGAAAGTTATTCAAATAAATACCTGCGTATGACCATGCCTTCAGACCGTAGCATTCCAAACTGTTCATAGAATGGTTGCATCTCGTGATCGCAAGTCAAATCAATGCAGTTGATATGGCTCAAGTTGGCCAGCATCATAGACATCAACTGTTTCCCAATACCTTGTTTCTGGTAATCAGGCAAAACCTCCAAATAGGGAATGAAAGCCCAGTTGGTATTGTCTGATAAGGCAGTAATTATTCCGACAACCATTTCATTAAGATCATCAACAGCGAGTACCTTGTATGTACTATTAATTAGTAAATTCTTGAGTTGCTCGTCAGAGAGTGGTTTTTTCCATCCAACGAAAAATCCTTCGATCTTAAAACAGTCAATGTGTTCCAGTGAATTGTAATAACGGATCATGAAGTCCTCGCTTGGTAAATGGCTCAGTGCCAAGTGCGATTTGCTATAACCCTGTACATCCAAAGCATCCTGCAATCAGAATGCCTATCAGTCTTCAAAAACCCTATGAGAATTCGGCCCTAATAGCTATAAAGGTTTAGTTTTGTGAGACCATCATTTGGTTAAACAAGTTGATCATGTCTCTGATCAGCTTATCGCTCGGCGGATACTCTACTCCCTTCTGGCCTACGAACTGGATATAAATCTCATCGAGTACAATCTCATTTTCAAGGAGCGGTGTTCCTTCAAGATTAACTTTCATGTCAGGGCTTCCGGTAGATATTCAAACCCACCTTCACTTCTTCTTTGCCCTCAACCGAGACGTTGCCTTCTGTCGAAGCAATGATGAGGCTCTTACCAGAAGTTGATTTTCCATACTCTTTGGAGATATCCACCTTGATGGTCAGGATATTGCCTTCAAGCTTCATGTCCACATTTTTCATGCGATCCTCCTTCGTTTAGTTTAGCATTTAGAGGGAGAAAATGCACATACATATGCTTGATGGCATGAATTTCTGAGGTCGCCAATATCGCGAATAGTAGCTCACAGACGCATCCTGTCGCTCTTTGGTATGATTCCCTGTCCGAACCCTTCCTCGTCTCACCATGGCTTCCTGTAAGCGATTCTCGGGGTGTTTGGTATGTGTTTTGAGAGGGGCGAGGCGTCTATGAGGTTGAAAATGGCGAATATGGCAGAGGTTCTACTGTGGAAGATGCAATGCTATTCTTCATCCATGTGATGACCGCATAATCATCAGTCTTATCTTTCCACACTTGCCTCATCTCCCCAGAACGTCCATCTCTTCCGGGGCTCCGTATTCCGTGCGAAGAGTTCGAGGTATCGTCGATCTGGATACAGACTTTCGATGATCTCATAGTATTCAGGCGGCTTGGCAGAGTGGAGTGTCTTGGGAATGCTCTGGACTGAACTGATCCGCGCGGTAATCTTGGGATCGCAGGTTGGAGTTCCCTGACCTTTGGCTCCAATAATAATGAGTTCGTGCGAGATGTTGCCATAGTGACCATAGCTGTAACCGGCCTTTGACCAAACCCAAGTGGTCGCATAGCGAAACCCCCATGCTTCAAGTACGGCTGGAAACTTGTCGAGGTGGGGAGAAGGAATCCACATAAAAAGCGTACAGTCTTTTCCCGAGAGCTTCTTGATGTCCGCACCCATGTCACATATTTCCTCAATTGACATCGTGGGGTAGTGGTCATCTACACGCTTGAAACTCTTGTGGCTATATTCGTAGGCCCACGGCGGATCGGCAAGGATCACACCATACTTGCCAGAAGGCAGTGGTGGTGTTTCTCGCTCTGCAAATCGCAAGGTTGCCTCAAGACGGAGTGCTCCTGCGGAGGAAACTTCATCAGAGGTCTTGAGCCATCTTTCAAAGTCTTTAGCTGGTATGGATGCGATCCTCTGCCACTTCGATGCATCTACCTTGGACAGTCCAAGCTCTTTGTAGGATGGCGGAATATCAACGGTATCTGCCATTGATCGTTGCTTTTGCTGGTATGAGCCGGGACGTTGTTTAGGTGATTTGAGCAGTATCTCACCAGCCCGGCGTTCGGCTCTCAGTTTGATCTCTTCAGCCTTCCTGACCACTTCGCGAGATTCTCCCGCAACTTTGAGGGCGTAGCGATAGGCTTCTGCTTGATCGCGAATCTTGCGAAGGTCTATGACGGAGTGCGCTTGTTCAATAGCTGTTTTTAAGCCGTCCCATGCTTCGAGGTAGTTCATAATATCATTCGAACCTTAGTGATTTGTTGAAAATGTTAATCTTCCTCAAAATAGTCTGTATCAACTTTCTTTATCTCATAGGTTTGGGTGGTGCTAACCCCAAGGCAATTTTCGATCATTAGATTGGCAAGACGATCTCCATCAACCAGTACAACCTTGACGGTTGTATTTTTTGCATACTCAACAGCCTCTTTTGTAAAACTACTGGTTGTAATGAAGATACCTTTCCTTGCCTTCTGCCCATCCAAGGCTCCAACAAATTTCTGAATCTCAGGGCGTCCCACAACAGAATCCCAACGTTTTGCTTGGATATAGATCGCATCGAGACCGAGTTTGTCCTCTTTGATGATGCCATCGATACCAGCATCGCCAGATTTTCCTACGATACTGGCGGCTTCTTTTAGTGATCCACCATATCCCATTTTCACGAGCAACTCGACTACGAGACGCTCAAAGAAGTTTGGTGAACATGTCATTATTTTTTCAAGCAGTTCGTCTGAAAGATTTTCTGTAAGTTTTAGGTAGCCAAATTCAAGAGCTTCTTGTGGTGTAGAATAAGTGGGGTGTTCAGTCTCTTGCTCTTCTTGGGTACTCTTTGCACGGGTCTTGTTTCTGAAGTCATTGAACTCTTCATATTGCTGTAGAGATTTAGTATTAATTTCCAGAGGATTTGACCGAAGCAACGCCTGTCCACGTTCGGTGATCTGGAAAAGTCCGCGCTTGGGGTCACAGATAAGCCCTGCCTTCTTTAGATAAGTTCTTGCCCAACCAACACGGTTTGCCATGATAAACTGTGTACCAGAAGGGAGAACAGCTTCTCGCTCATCTGTTGTGAGATTAAAAAATGATGATAAAGATTCGATAGCATCAGTCAGTTTATGAGCTTTACCATCAGAAGCGAATTTAAGTAGTGGGAGCATGCAGGTCTGATAGTCAGGAATGGACATTCTTCACTCCTCATTTGCAATGTATTTGGGGAAGCGATTATAGCCAATTTGGGGATTGTTAGCTTGAAGCTGTTGGATATACTCAATTTCCATTGAGTTCACTTCCGAATCGGATGTTGATTCTGATTTCCAGAGTAATCAACATTTAATTCTCCATGTTGCTGATTCATTCCTCATCCCTGTCCACATAAAACTCTGCCCATACTGGATAATGGTCACTCAGT
>JAFGJV010000026.1 GCA_016928955.1 Spirochaetales bacterium | reverse complement strand
GGTTGTTTGCATATTCCGCAACCGCTACGCAAATCACGTCTTACTATGTAGCTCTTTCAAAACTCGTCCGATTTTTGAAAGAGCCTCCTAAGACCGAAGTTTTAAAAATTCCTTTTGGTGCGCCAGCCATGCACGGCTTCGTTTTTTAATGATGGGAGCCTCTAAAACTGCAGTTTTTAGAGGCTCCCTTTTTATAGTGGTCCGTTGGATACGGGCGGCCCTACTCTACCCGGACTTCCACCCGCCGGGACAACTCCATGGCCCGCTCGGGATCGGGGTCGGCTATCATGTCCGCTGCTCCCCGCCCTTCCGTGCGTATGACCACGCCGGATGGCAAGCCAGACGCCCGCAGGCGCGCCGCCACCCATTCCGCGCGGGCGGCGCTCAGGCGCTCCTGCCCCTCCGGATAGCCTATGTCAGCGGCGTGTCCCACCAGGACCAGATTGCCCTCATCCACGCCGGACAAGGCCTGGATAAGGGCGGCCAGGGCGGTCTCTCCCCCGGGTGCCAGGGCGTCTGGCGAGTCTGCCAGGAAACGCAGGATCCTGGCCGACTCCGGTATGTCGGCGGCTTTGAGTGCGCGTACAGCCGGGGCAGGTTCAGGCGCCGGTGCGCTCTGCGTTGCTGTTGGTAACGACGCTGGTGCTTCTGGCGCCTGGCTGGCCGCCAACGGAGCTTGGACAGGAGGCGGCTCGGCGACCGAACCCTGCTGTGTCCGGCCGACGAGCGCCGGCGTCGCCTGGTCCTTGTCGCGCACGGCCGTCCGGCCCGAGCCCATGAGCGGCGGCAGGGCGAACACGAGGGCAAGGACCACCACGGCCGCCGCACCTATGCCGAGCGCCACCCACAGGGCAGTCCGGCTCGAGCCGGCCTCCGGGCGCGGTGGCCGCTGTCCGTAAGCGCCGGTGGGCCTGGGTCGGTATGCATCGTGGGCAACAAGCTTGGCCCGTGGGGGCGTTCGTGCCGTGACCGTTGGCCTGGCTGTAGGAACGGCGGCCGGTGCCCTGTATGCCTCGCGGCGTTGCCCGTCCGGGCGGACCGGGGCTCGCGCTGCCCGCCCCGCCGGGTACAGGCTCGCGGCCGGCGTCCGGGAACGCTCGTTATCAAGCCGCGTGGCATCGTTGCCCGCTCGGTCTCCGCGGAGCACGGCCCGGTCGCCGCCCGTACCGGACAGAAGCCCCGATTCCTTGGCGTAGCGGATGAACTGGGCCCGCGTATGCGGCTCCCAGGCTGCGTCGGCGTTGAAGGCGTCCAGAGCCCTCGCAAGAACGCGCCGGTTGGCTGCCGTGGCGGGCTTGCCCCAGCGCCTGAGCACGTAATTGAGCTCGTTCCTGTCCGAGTAGGCACCATGGCGGTCAGGTTGGCCCATACGTTCCTCCCGTCCGGCGCCCCGGACCAATAGCTTGCTGACAAAGCCGCTTGCTTTGCCAGCAGTCTTCTACTCCGCTACAGTTTCTCCAGCTGGGTAACCAAAGCCCGGAAGTCCTTGGGGTAGGCCGCCTCAAAATGGAGCGGCTCATGGGTGGACGGATGGGCAAGGTCTATGGTCAGGGCATGCAGGGCAGTCCGTATGATCAGCGGCCGCTCCGCGTACTCGTCGCCCTTCCATCGTCGCTTGATCTTGGACAGGTACACTGGCTCCCCGTCGCCGTACAGCGGATCGCACACAATGGGGTATCCGATGGCCGCCAGGTGCACGCGTATCTGGTGCGTACGGCCCGTTTGCGGCCGGGCCTCCACAATGGCCAGGGGACCGTGCGTGCCGATCACGCTGAAATCCGTGATGCACGGCTTTCCGTTGCCGTCCACTATGGTTCGGTGCTTGCGGTCGCCGTCCGGGGTCAGGGGCAATTCGCACACGGTTTCCGTCCACGAGGGTCGCCCCTTGACCACCGCCCGGTACGCCTTATGCACCTGCCCCAGCTCGAACGCCACCGACAGGGCGCGGTGGGCTTCCTCGCTGCGGGCCAGGACGACGATGCCGGAGGTGTCCAGGTCCAGCCGGTGGACTGGCCACAGGCGGCCATAGTCGCCCTCCAGCTGACGTGACAGGACCGGCGCGTCCGGATCATAACGGTCCGGAGCGGACAGCATGCCAGCGGGCTTGTTGACGGCCAGGATGTCCTGGTCGTGGTATATGACTTCTATTTCCTTGTTCATGCCTGCCAAAGTATAGCCTAAGAGGACGGATTTTGGCCATATTGCCCCTCCCCCTTGCCGTTTGGGGCCTTTTTTCAGTATTTTGCTTCCGCGAGCCGTTCCGGTTCGGCGAGCCCTGGCGGGCTCGGTCAAGCGCACACTATAAAACGCCCGCGTCCGGGACTTCCCGGTTCCGGTCACCGTGTTACGGACATGGCAGGGCGACACACCCGCAAGGAAAAGGGAGATACCAGTATGGCCAAGCAATTGCTTTTCAGCGAGGATGCCCGCAGGCGGCTCCTGTCCGGCGTCGAGCAGATTTCCCGCGCCGTGAAAGTCACCCTCGGGCCCAAGGGCCGGAACGTGCTTCTGGACAAGAAGTTCGGCGCCCCCACCGTGACCAAGGACGGCGTGTCCGTGGCCAAGGAAGTCGAGCTCGAGGACGCCTACGAGAACATGGGCGCCCAGCTCCTCAAGGAGGTGGCCACCAAGACCAACGACATAGCCGGTGACGGTACCACCACCGCCACCGTCCTGGCCTACAGCATGGTCAAGGAAGGCCTCAAGGCCGTTGCCGCCGGCATCGACCCGATGGCCATCAAGCGCGGCATGGACAAGGCCGTCACCCTGTCCATCGACGAGATCAGGAAAAACTCCAAGGACATCAAGGAGAAGGACGAGATCGCCCACGTGGCCAGCGTGTCCGCCAACAACGACATGGAAATCGGCAACGAGATCGCCAACGCCATGGAGAAGGTCGGCAAGGACGGCGTCATCACGGTGGAGGAGTCCAAGACCATGGACACCACCATCGACTTTGTGGAAGGCATGCAGTTTGACCGCGGCTACCTGTCGCCCTACTTCGTGACCAACCGCGACACCATGACCAGCGTGTTCGAGAACCCCTACATCCTGATCCACGACAAGAAGATCTCCTCCATGAAGGACCTTCTGCCCGTGCTGGAGAAGATCGCCCAGACCGGCAAGCCCCTGGTGATCGTAGCCGAGGACGTGGACGGCGAGGCCCTTGCCACCCTGGTGGTCAACCACCTGCGCGGCATCATCAACGTGTGCGCCGTCAAGGCCCCCGGCTTCGGCGACCGCCGCAAGGCCATGCTCGAGGACATAGCCATCCTGACCGGCGGCGAAGTGGTGTCCGAGGAGCTTGGCATGAAGCTCGAGAGCACCGAGATGAACCAGCTGGGCACCGCCAAGACCGTCAAGATCGACAAGGACAACACCACGATCATCAACGGCGCCGGCAAGCAGAAGTCCATCGACGAGCGCAAGGCCCAGATCAAGGCCCAGATAGAGGAAACCACCAGCGACTACGACCGCGAGAAGCTCCAGGAGCGTCTGGCCAAGCTGGCCGGCGGCGTGGCCGTCATCAACGTGGGCGCCGCCACCGAGGTGGAAATGAAGGAGAAGAAGCACCGCGTCGAAGACGCCCTCTCCGCCACCCGCGCAGCCATAGAGGAAGGCATCGTCCCCGGCGGCGGCTTGGCCCTGATCCAGGCCAGCCTAGCCCTGGACAAGGCCGATGCCGTTACCCTGCTTGACGACGAAAAGGTCGGTTTCCGCATCGTCCGCCGCGCCCTGGAGGAGCCCATCCGCCAGATCGCCGAGAACGCCGGCGTTGACGGAGCCGTGGTCGCCGACCGCGCCCGCTCGGAGAAGAAGGGCATCGGCTTTGACGCCGCCAAGATGGAATGGGTTGACATGGTCAAGGCCGGCATCATCGACCCGGCCAAGGTCACCCGCTCCGCGCTCCAGAACGCCGCGTCGGTAGCCAGCCTCCTTCTGACCACCGAGTGCGCCATCACCGACCTCCCCGAGCCCAAAACCGCGGCCCCCGCCCCCGGCGGCATGGGCGGTATGGGTGGAATGGGAATGGATTACTAAGAAAAAAACACGTTACTGTACACAGCCCCGCCGCAAGGCGGGGTTGTTT
>JAFGJV010000025.1 GCA_016928955.1 Spirochaetales bacterium | reverse complement strand
CGGACCAAGAGAATTCTACACTAAAAAAGGCAGGGGTGCCTCGTTGGCCCCCCTGCCTCCCTTAAGTCGGCTTTTTCAGTGGCCCCCCCCCTTAGGGGGCGGCTTTTTTTACGTAGTCGGCGGCCGGTTTTACCGAACCCCTTTGACCAGGCGTCCGTGTTTCAGCCATGATGCCGCCGTGAGTACTCAAGGCAGACCGCGGGTGATCTTCTTTGGCCTGTCCACCTTCCAGGCCCTGGCCATGTTCCGCCGCGGCATTTTCTACACCTTCCTGGGCATATACCTCCGTTCGTACCTTGGCCTTTCGGTCACGGAAACGACGCTCGTCGAGACCATACCCATGGTCGGCAATATCCTGTTCCAGACCTTTGTGTGGGGCCATCTCACCGACCGCTTCCAGCTCAGGCGCAGTTTTATCATAGCCGGGGAATTGGCGGCCGGCCTTGGTCATGTTGTGATGTTCATCCTGCACACCGGTCAAGTTGATCCACGCGCCGCGGGCTGGGTCGTAATATGCGGCCTCACCATCATCGAGGTGTTCTGGTCCATGTCCAATATAGGCTGGAGCGCCTTCATATCGGATGTGTACAACCCGGTGGAGCGCAACGCCATACAGGGCAAGCTGGCAAGCATAGGCGGCCTCGGCAGGATTGTTGGCGCCCTTGCAGGGGGAGCCTTGTACGACGGACTGGGGCGTGCCTACCCGGGCTGGGGCTACAGGGAAGGCGGCATATTCCTCCTGGCGGCGGCCGTCATGGTCGTGTCCGTCATTCCCATGTTTTTCCTGCCGGAGGGCGGCATACAAAAGTCCGGGCAAGACCAGTCCGGTAAAGGCAGCGACGCTGGTGCCTCGGGAACCTCTGGCCACACGCGGGTGTTTGCCGTGTTCCTGGTGGCCATGGTGCTCATAAACTCAGGCGTCAACTCACTCGCGGCCATACGCGGGCAGTTTTTGGACCTCAGGGAAGGCTTTGCCGCCTCTGCTACGCAAATCAGCCTCATATCGAACATCGAGTCGCTGGCCCTCATCCTGGTAGGCCTGTCCATCGGGGCCCTGGGAAAACGGATAGGCGTACAAGCGCTGATGGTGCTCGGCGCCGCGTTCGGAGTCCTGTACCTGCTTGCGTACACCGTGGCGCCGGGCCTGTGGATGATATACCCCGCATCGCTCATGCGCGGCCTGTCCGACGGCTTTTTGGCCGCCTCCTCCTACGCCTTTGCGTCCGTGCTCATACCGCCGGAAAAACGCGGACGGTATTTCGCCGCGTACAACGCCACGTTCATGCTCAGCTGGGGCACGTCGGCTACGCTTGTCACCGGCCCGGTCATAGACGCGGTCCTGCGGACGGGCGGACACCCGGTGCTGGCCTACCGCGTGGGCATGCTCACGTCGGCCGTGACCAGCATAGCCGGCCTGGGAATCCTCGTGATGCTTTTGCTCCGGATGCGGAAGGCTCGGGCTGGGGCATAGGACGGGCGCCGTCAGGGCGCCCGTCCCGCCAGCCGTTACGGCAGGACCTTCAAGAGGGCCGGGATTTTGTCCGCGTGCTTTTTATTGACAAAATGGTACATGGGAATGACCGCTATGTCCGGACTCAGCGCCTTGATGGATGCAAAGCCGTAATCCTTTATGACTTTCTCCCCTGAAGCCCTCGGTACCACCACCACGTCCAGGCGCCCTGCGTCCAACATCTGGAATAACGATTTTGCGTTCTCGCCCTGAAACGTTTTCATGCCCTGGGTATTGACCTGCACCCATTTGTTTCCCAGGGGATAGCCTATCGTATAGGGTTTGAGGCAGTCCCAGCCTTTGACCTCAAACACCTTGTCTTTGACAAAGACAGCAGCGTTTATGGAGTAAATTGGTTTGTCCACCATCACCAGATTCGGGTAATTTTTTGCAAAGATGGCCAGATCCGCCGCGTTGCATACTATGCCGTCACAGCTGCCATTGTTCGCGTTCTGCAGGGCCCGTTCGGACGGTACGGGTACCAGGCTCACGGTGATGCCTATTTTGGCATATGCCTGCACCAGGATTTTGCCCGCGGCCAGCTGGTCCGTGCTGTTCTCCGGGTACTGGAGAACCATCGTTGTGCTCTGGGCCGTTGCCTGCGAGATCACAACCATTGCCGCCAAGGCCACGGTGACGACCAGGAGCGGCCCCGACGCGCGTTTTTCTTCATGACACACCTCCGGTTCCGATCGGACGAACGGCCACACGGTGCGATCCTGATGTCAGCTTTTCTTGCGTGCTTCTTAGTATGGTATGACTGTGACCGCCAGCCACAACCTTTTGCTACCAGTATTGTTCCATAGGGCTCCTAAAGCAAGGCCGTTGGCATGAGCGGGAACTACCGCCTTTGGTGGACGTTTTCCAGAACATCATCCACGCTAAAAAACACGACTTCCATAGCTTCTCTTGTTCACATTGCGCAATTCGTAGTATTATTCCGTATTGCGCAAGCACGGGCTTTCTGGACCGTACCGTTCAAAAGCCCCGCGTTTTCAGCGGAAAACGCGCATCTTCCGCGGATACCTGCCGCGGCTTTAAGGCCGCGCGGCATCCATAAGGACACACGAGATGGCACGAACCGCCAAAACCGCCGCCCCCACGTCGGCAAAAAAGGCCACATCAGCAAAACCCGCAAGCAAGAAGACAACCACGGCAGCCAAAAAGCCGGCCGCCAAGACCGTCAAGGCCGTAGCAAAGCCCAGCGCCAAGAAGCTCAGCCTGCCCAGCAAATTCACCGTGAACAGCATGGCCGCCTATCTGTCCGAGCTCAGGGACATCAGCCGCAAGGACGCCCGGGAGCTCCTGGACCAGGTGTTCGGCCTGGTGGAATCCGGCGTCATGGCCGGTCAGCGCGTGCCGCTCGGTGCAATGGGCAAGATGCACGTCAAAATCAAGCCGGCCACAAAGGCGCGCATGGGCCGCAATCCCATGACCGGCGAGCCGGTCAAGATCGCCGCCAAGAAGGCGTCCAAGGTTCCCCGCTTTACCTTCAGCAAAGCCTTCAAGGAAACCGCGCTCAAGGCAAAGATCACCGAGTAGCACTCCCCGCTATATGAGGCAGGCCCCGGCGCTCGAGAGAGCCTGGGGCCTCTTTTTTGCCGGCGCCCAGCCGCGACGCGCCTTGCGCCGGAGTGGCGGCCGTGCGATGATAGCCGCACAAGGAGCTTCCATGTCGCTTGTCGCTATCGCCCTCCTGGTGCTGGCCGTCATCGCGCTCAGCTGGCTGTACTCGTTTTTCTCGGGCCGCCCGTGGACCCTGCGCCAGCTGCAGACCCGCACCTTTCTCAAGTTCGCGCTCACGGGGCCAGAACTCCTGACCATGCTCGGCATCCTGGAGAAATTCGGGCTGCACGGCCACAACGCCAGACTGTCGAACGCGTCGGAGGCCGCGGCCACCAAGCAGCATCGCTCTCTCGCCAAGGACTTGCGCATCCTCAGGAGCTATTCCCGCAAGCGCCTGCCGCCCGCCGCCCTGCTGTCCGCGGACATAATGGACTGGTTCCTGGACGACGCGGTATACGGGGAACGCTTCAGGTACCACGACTATCCGGTGAACCAGATGTTCGGGGCCCAGTCAAGCCTGCCCGACTTCATGATGAACCTCCATCCTGTGGTGTCGGCGCTCGAGGGCCGCAACTACGTCCGCCGTTTGTCGCGCTTCGGCGTCAAGCTGGACCAGGTACTGGAGGGCGTACGGATCCGCGCTGACAAGGGAGTCATCCCGCCCCGCTTTGTGATACGGCGCGTGCTGGACGAGATGCGGGCGTTCATCCGGCCGGCGCCGGGCGCCCATGCCCTTTGTGTTGTGCTGGACACCAAGCTGGCAGCCCTGCCGCGGGTATCCGCGGCCGCCAGGGCCAAGCTGGTCGACATGGCCAGGGAGAGGGTACGCGACACGGTGTATCCGGCGTACCGGCGGCTCATTGAGTACTTCGCGCGGCTGGAGTCACGGGCGACGGACGACGACGGCGTATGGAAACTGCCGAATGGCGACTCATACTACGCGTACTGCCTGCGCTCGAACACCACCGTGGACAAAACGCCAGAGGCCGTGCACGAAACGGGCCTGGCCGAAGTGGCCCGCATAGAATCCGACATGAAAGCCATCTTCAAGACGCTGGGGAACAGCTCCGTGGGCAATCCCACGAGGGAACTCAAGGCGCTGGGCTCGGATCCCCGCTTTCTCTTCCCTGACAGCGACGAAGGCAGGAAGGCCTGCCTGGACGAATACACCCGCATCCTGGCTGAGATGTCGGCCGACCTTGACGCATGGTTCGCCATCAAGCCCAAGGCCAGGCTGGAGGTCAGGCGCATCCCCGAGTTCAAGGAGGCAACGGCTCCCGGCGCGTACTACCAGATGCCCGACCTTGGCGGCGGGCGTCCTGGCGTCTTCTACGCCAACCTGCGCAACATGGCTGAGGTGCCGCGCTTTGGCATGAAAACCCTGGCCTACCACGAGGGCATACCGGGCCACCACTTCCAGCTTGCCCTGGCCCAGGAACAGAAGGGCCTGCCCCTGTTCAGGCGCTTCCTGCCCTTCACGGCCTACGCCGAAGGCTGGGCCATGTACTCTGAACTGCTTGCCAGGGAAATGGGCCGCTACGAGGGCGATCCCTACGGACTCCTGGGCTCCCTGGACTCAGAGCTGTTCCGGGCGGTACGCCTGGTCGTGGATACGGGCATCCACGCCAAGAAGTGGACCAGGCAAGAAGCCATCGACTACATGGGCCAGCACTCTGCCCAGGCTGAGGCCAGCATCGTAAGCGAAATCGAGCGCTATATCGTCATGCCCGGCCAGGCCTGCGCGTACAAGGTGGGCATGATGAAAATGGTCGAGCTACGCGACAAGGCCCGCGCCGGCCTGGGCGAGCGCTTCGATATCCGGGCCTTCCACACCGTGGTGCTGGCCAACGGCTCCATGCCCCTGGACATTCTTGAGCGCAGGGTGGACGCGTACCTGGCCGACGCCAAGCGCTAGCAGCCCCAGCCACAGGGTCCCACACCGTCGGCTGTCCACGGCTCGCCCGGCTTCCCGTGAGGGATGTCGGGCGTGTCGGCTTCGGTCTCAGGGCCGGACGCTTCCCTGCCCTGTACCTGCGGCGTCTGTTTTACTGGATCGTCGTTCCATACCCCATTGGGTTCCTCCTTAAAAAAAACGGCTCCCGTTGATCGGGAGCCGCGTCGTGCGTGACAAGACGGTCTATCCCCGATGGCAGCCCGGACAGTCGCGGTAATAGTACGCCAACGTGGAATGAACCAGCATCATGGCTTTATGGTACCTTGGTTCGCAGGATCGCGCAAGCCTGTATCACGAGCCCAGCCAGGGGCACAGGCGCCTTTGGACCAGGTCTATGGCCTGGAACATGCCGACGCCCAGCAGGGCCAAAGCGACGATGCCGGCATACATGGTGGGATAGTCGGCCATGATCCACGCGTTCATAACGAAGGCGCCCAGGCCGTGCCGTGTCGAGTAGTTTTCCGCGAAGAAAAGCACGGACAGGGCCGTGCCTGCGCTCAGGCGCATGGACGATAGTAGTCGCGGCAGGGACGCGGGCAGGACCAGGTGGCGGTATATGCCCGGCCGCCTAAGGCCCAGAACGCGGAGGGCGCTGTAGTAGTCGGGGGCAATCTCGCCCACCCCGTCGGCCACGGCCAGCACGATGTGGAACACGACGATCACGAACAGAAGGCCTATCTTGGACGCGTTGCCCAGGCCCAGAAGCACGATGAAAACGGGCAGGAAGGCGATTTTCGGCACGGGGAACAGAAGGTAGGCCAAGGGACGGAGCACGGGTCCAAAGCGCCTGCTCTTGCCCATGACCAGGCCCAGGGGCAGGCCCACGGCCACGGCCAGGGCCATGCCGGCAAGAGCCCTTCCGGAACTGGCAAGCGTGTCCAAGAGTATGCGCCCCCTGGCCACCTGCATTCCGAGCTCGGCCAGGGCCGGCACGGGTCCCGGCACCACAGGATGGTCGAACAGCCAGGCGGCCGCCTGCCAGAGCGCCAGTACGGCCATCGGCGCGTACGCGGCGCGCAGCATCCGGCGCACGATACCGCCCCGTCCGCCCATCCCGGATATCACGCGGCGTCCTCAGCCAGGGAACGCCTGAGTTCCATCACCAGGCGGTAAAACTCCTCGCTCATCCGGGCGCTCTCGTCGCCAAAATGGGGATTGTCAAACGCTGCGACGATGGCGCCCGCGCGCATGATGAACACGCGCGAGCCCAAAAATGCCGCTTCTTCTATGCTATGCGTGACCAGCACCGAGAGGACGGGCCTGCGCTTGTACAGCCTGAGGATCAGGTCCTGGACGTCTTCCTTGGTCATCTGGTCCAGCTGGCTGGTCGGCTCGTCCATGAGGAGTATGTCCGGCGACGTTATGAGGGTGCGGGCCAGGCTGACCCTCTGGGCCTGGCCGCCTGACAGCTGGGCGGGATACTTGTCCGCGTGGGCGGCAAGGCCGAGCTCGGACAGGATGTCCAGGGTGCGGGCGTACGCCTGGGCTTTGTCCACACCACGCGCAGACAGGCCCAGGGCCACGTTCTGCCTGACGGTCTTCCACGGCAACAGGGTGTTGCGCTGGGTCACCAGCCCCGTACCGGGGCGTATGCCCTCAAGGGCTTGTCCTCCGACCTCTACCGTGCCCTCGTCAGGTTTCAGGATGCCAGCCAGCGTGTACAGGAGCGTCGTTTTTCCACAGCCCGAGGGACCCACCAGGGCGTAGGAGCGGCCCGGCTCAAGGTCCAGATCCAGACCGTCTATGGCCGCCTCGTGCCCGTAACGCACGCACAGGCCCCGGACGCGGAGCTGCTTAACGGACAAAGCGTCCGTCCACCAGGTCGGCCGGCTCCAGGTCCAGCGGCTTGCCCACAACGCTCTCTGTCCAGTCCAGGATGTCGGCCAGAAAGGCGTCCGAAGGGAGGGCCGGTTCGCGGTACTCGGGCAAGCCCATGGCTGCCGCGAGTTCCGGCGTGACATTGGGAATGGCCGACGCCAGGGCATCCCGGGCAAGGTCAGGATTGGCTGCTATGTCGCGCACCGCCCTGGCATAGGCTGTATGGAAGGCCCTGATGGCGTCCGTCTTGTCCCTGAGCGCCGCTTCCGTGAACGCCATCACCTGCGGGGAGTCGTCAACGGACCTGGATGAGGCCCTGGCCATAAGCCCGCGCGCCCTGGCTACCGACGCCAGCGGTTCCGGCAGGACGGCCAAGTCCAGCTGGCCGGACGCAAGGGCTTCCAGCCTGGCCCCGATATCGTTGATGTACACCTTGTCCAGATCCAGGCCGGAAGCCAGCCAGCGTTCGGCCAGGTAGTTGGTCACGCTGACCTCCATGAGGCCTATGCTCGCGCGGCCGGACTCTGGAGCGTTGGCCCGGGCCATCACGGCGAACATGCCGTCGGTCATCATGGTCGCCTTGAGCCCGAAACCCGAAGCCGCGTTCACGCTCAGAGCCACCAGGTCGGTCAGCGCCCCGTCTATGGCTCCCACCTGGAGAGCACTCTGTCTGTCTTGGGCGCTGGTGAATACCTGGTAGCTCAGTTCTAGGCCTTCGTCCGCAAAATATCCTTTGTCCGCGGCAACCAGCACGGGCGCTATGTCCACCGCCGGCATGAGCCCTATGGACAAGGTCCCGGCTCGGACACTCCTGGTGCCGCACGACGACACGGCCAGAGCCAGGGCGGTGATGATGATGCTGAAACGTCTCATGTATGGTTCCTGTCCGCGACGCTATCCCGCGCAAAATATGTGCTAATGGCCCGGTTACGGGGTCCATTCGACGGCAGCCAGTGTAGCGCGGCAAGGCAGGCCGTGTCACGACCGCGCCGGGTCCTTCTTGCCCCCGGGAGCCTATCCGGGTTACAACGTGTTCACGGAGGATGTTCATGAGCGATCTTTGCCCCTGCGGCTCCGGCCGCGCCTATACCGCCTGTTGCGGGCCCATCATTTCCGGCGACAAGCCGGCCCCCAGCGCGGAGGCCCTGATGCGCAGCCGCTATAGCGCCTACGCCCTGCACAAGATCGACCATGTGATGGCCAGCTGCGTCCATGACGACAACATCGACGAGGAAGCCACCAGGCGCTGGAGCGAGCAATCCACCTGGAAGGGTTTGCGGATACTCAGGGTGGAGCGGGGCGGCCCGAACGACCAGGACGGGCTGGTGGAGTTCGTGGCCACCTACGAGCAGAACGGCCTGGCCGAGGAGCACCATGAAACGGCTCGCTTTGTCCGCCAGGACGGCGGCTGGCTGTACGAATCAGGCGAGGTGAAAACCGCAACGGTCACCCGCACCGCGCCCAAGGTGGGACGCAACGACCCCTGCCCCTGCGGCTCGGGGAAAAAATACAAACAGTGCTGCGGACGGTGACTATCCGCGGCCGTGGAGGAGCGTATGAAGGTCAGCGTGACGGCAAAACCGTCCGCCCGCCTCACGGACACACCCCTGGTACACCAGACCAGCTTCTGGAGCTCGGTCAAGCGGCGCCTTGGCTGGCGGCCCCTCAGCTTTGACATCAGCGTCGACGGCCAGGCCGCCGGCGACGTGCTCATCCTGACAAGGCGCTCAGGAGCCAGGACCCTGGCCTACGCGCCCTTTGGCCCGGAGACCCTGCCCCATGCGGACAGGCGCGGCGAATTCCTCCACGCCCTGTCCGAGACGCTCAGGCCCCTCCTGGGGGCCGACTGCGCCTTTGTGCGCTGGGATCTACCGTGGACATCCCCCTACGCAGACGACGACGGGCGCTACGACGGAGATGGCCGCTGGCTCGGCCCTCCCGAGCCACGCCTCCGGGAACTCCGCATGAACTGGGGCGTTCCGTCCGTGGGAGTACGCAAGGCCCCGAGCGACATACTCCCCCCCGACACCATGATCGTGGACCTCAGGGGCGGCGAGGACGCCCTGCTCCGCCGCATGAAGCCTAAAACGCGTTACAACATCAGGCTGTCCCGCCGCAAGGGTGTCCGGGTGCGGACGGGCGGACCGGAGGATCTCCCGCTCTGGCAACGCCTTTATGGGGAAACGGCTGCCCGCAACAACTTTGTCCCCCACGCCGAGAAACATTTCAGAGCCCTGTTCGGGCCCGATGCCGGCTCTGGCGGCATACAGCTTCTGATAGCAGAGCTGAACGGCAAGGCGCTGGCCGCCATGTTCCTGTCCGTGTCGGCGGACAGGGCAACCTACCTGTACGGGGCGTCCAGCGGCACCGAGCGGGGAGCCATGGCGCCCTATGCCCTCCAGTGGGAAGCCATGCTCGCGGCGCTCGGGCGGAACTGCTTGAGCTACGACCTCTTCGGCGTGGCTCCGAGGCCGGATCCCGAGCATCCTTTGTACGGCCTGTACGCGTTCAAAAGCGGTTTTGGCGGGCGGCTCCTGCACAGGCAGGGCGCCTGGGATTACCCCTATGACCAGGCTGCCTATACAGCCTACCTGGCCGCGGAAACGGCGGCCGGCGGATATCACCTGCGCTGAACGTCCGCGGAGGAAGAACGATAGGGGCCAGACCGCCCTGGAAACGTCGGCGCGTAGGGCCTATGCTGTAGTCCGTAGGCATGAGCGCGCCGGCCACTCCGGCACCCAATCCCGTACCAAGGAGTACCGGTGAAGTTCGCCCCCGCCCTGCTCTTGTGCCTGGCAACCAAGCTGGCGTTTGCCCAGGCCACGCCGTCCATACACTCGATAGTCGTGGTATGCGACAACGACTACCCGCCCTACTCGTTTCAGGACGACGACGGCAGGCTCAAGGGCATACTTCCGGACCTGTGGAAGGCCTGGCAGGATGCCACGGGCGTCAGGGTCGAGCTCCGGGGCATGGAATGGTCGGCCGCCCTGGAGGCCATGCGTGCCGGCCAGGCGGACGTCATAGACACCATTTTCCGGAACGACGAGCGGGACGCCTGGCTGGATTTCACCCCGCCCTACGCCGAATTGCCCGTGCCTGTCTTTTTCCACAGCGACATATCGGGCCTGGCCGAACCTGAAGACCTCAGAGGTTTCCGCGTGGCTGCCAAGCGGGGCGACGCATGCGTGGACGTGCTCCGCGCCGCCGGTGTTGAGGACATCAGCCTCTACCCGAGCTACGACGCGCTCGTAGACGCCGCCCTCGACGGTACCGAGCGCATTTTCTGCCTGGACGAACCTCCCGCCCTCTACCTGCTCCAGAAAGCGGGGGCGGCACGCGATTACCGCAAGGCCATGAACCTGTACACCGGCAGTTTCCACCGCGCCGTGGCCAAGGGCGACGCGGCCGTGCTGGAACTGGTCGAGCGCGGCTTCAATGCCCTGCCGCCGTCCGTGACGGACGCCATAGACAGGCGCTGGTTCGGGTCAACGCTGTTCCGGAGTCTGGACCCAAAAACGGTAACGTGGCTGGCGGCGGGCTCGGCTGTATTAGCCCTCTTTATCGTTATCCTTGCCCTGGCCGCGGCCGTTCTCAAGCGCACGGTAGCCGTGCGCACGGCCGAATTGGCGGCCAGACTGGCCGAGCTGGCCGGCGCACGCGCCCGCCTGGAAGCCATGGTCAACGCCCTGCCCGACTACCTGTTTGTGTTTGACCGGGAGGGCCGCTACCTGGAGGCCCATTACCAGAGCTCGGCCGTGGTCGCGGCACCGGTTGACGACTTCCTGGGCAAAAGCGTGTACGAGGTCCTGGGCGACAGCGCCCTGCACGAGCGCGCCTGTGTAGCTATAGATAAGGCCATCAAGACCAATGAGGTTCAGCTGCTCCAGTACACCCTTCCGGGCCCGGACGGCGGCCTGACCTTTGATGCTCGCATAGCCCGTTTGGACGACAAGCGCGCCCTCTGCCTGTCCCGTGATGTAACCAGCAGGGAACTGACCCTTCGGAAATTGTCGGATTCGCTGCGGGAAAAGGAGGCCCTGCTCAAGGAAATCCATCACCGCGTCAAAAACAACCTTCAGATCGTGTCCAGCCTCCTGTCCATACAGTCGGACCGCTTCCACAACGAATACGACCGAGGCTTGTTTCAGGAGAGCCAGGACCGCGTCCGCGCCATGGCCCACGTGCACGAGCAGCTGTACCGCTCGGTGGACCTGTCGTCCATAAGCGCCGGCGACTACCTGCGGGATCTTTTTACGGACCTGTGCGACGTGTATCTGGGCGGATGCACAGAGATCGAATGGAAGGTGGACGCGGACGATAGCCAGCTTGCCCTTGAGGACGCCGTGCCCATAGGCCTCATCGCCAACGAGCTGGTCACCAATTCCCTGAAATATGCCTTCTTGGACCGCGGCCACGGCACCGTCTACCTGCGGGCGCGCCGTCAGGATGACGGATGGCTCGCGGTATCGGTGGAGGACGACGGGCGCGGTTTTCCGGACGGCTTTGAACCCGAGCAGTCAGGGGGCATGGGCTACACCATCGTACGGGCCCTGGCCCAGCAACTCGGCGCGTCGCTCACCGTGGGCGGGCGGGCCGGCGGCGGGTCATCGGTGACCGTGTACATACCGCCCCGCCCCGATGCATCGGCGGCGGATGCACCGGGCAAGGGCCGGCCCCCTGACGGGAGCCTGGCTTCCGGGTAGGGCGTTTATCAACCGTAGCTGTGGAGCCCGGGCAACAGGTAGTTCACTCCAAAGAACGTGAACACCGTGCACAGGAACCCGGCAACCGATATGATCGACGGCCACGAGTCCTTGCGCTTCATCACCAGGCGCACGTGCAGGTACGCCGTATACACCAGCCAGGTGACCAGGGCCCAGGTTTCCTTTGGATCCCAGCTCCACCAGCGTCCCCATGCCTGCTCTGCCCAGATGGCTCCAAAGGCCAGGGCGCCTGCCGTGAAGAATACATAGCCTATGGCCACGGACGTGTAGGTGACGCGGTCCAGATCCAGGCGACGCTCGTCGTTCTTGGTCGCCAGGAACAGTATGGACGCGACGAAGCTGACCACAAAGAACGCCTCCCCGATGAACGAGAAGCTCACATGCAACACGAGCCACCCCGAACGCAGGGCCGGTATGGGCGGCAGGGCCTCTTTGGCTATCAGCGGTGAACTGGCCACGGCCATCATGATGATGGCTACCATCACGGCTCCAAAGGCCAGCCCGGCGCTGTACCGCAGTTTTTTCTGGAAACGGTACCACACCAAGAGGGCGGCTATCACCGCGGCGTAGAACAGGAGCGACTCGTACGTGCTGGTGAGGGCCACAAAGCCCACCTGAAAGCTCCGCATGACCAGCTCGGCGGCCAACAGCACCGCCGCGAGGGCCTGGGCAGCCGCCGACAGCCATTCGGGTTTGCCCGAGCGGGAGAACAGGCGCACGATAAGGACCAGGGCCGAAAGGCCAAGGAGGGAGAAGGCCGCGGTGGCCAGTATCTGGGACAGGGTCATGCAAGCTCCTTGAGTTTCTGTATGAAGGTGAGCGCGGTGCCAAAGGCTATGAGAATCAGGGCCACGAGCACCAGGGGATAGCCCGGGTCGTCCACAGCCTCTATGCCCGTCGCCAGCTCGTTCCTGAAGCCGATCACGGTGACGTCGCCGAGCACAGAGCCCGGCGCCAGCCTTTCCACTCGTTGTCCGTCGGCGTCGGACAGCTGTACCACCGCCCGCGCGTTATCCGGCTGCTGGTCTGCCGCAAGTACGCCGTCTCCCGCCGGGTCCGTGCCCTCGGGCGCCATGAAAAACACGGATAGGCCGCCGAGTTCCAGGCTCTCGCCCTGCCCTAGTCGGAATTCGTGGCCTTCAGCGTCCCTGAGGATGAGCGACGAGCGCTGGGAGTAGGATGCCTGGTACAGGGTCAAGCCTGCGTGCCGCAACGGCGCGTTGACCTTGAGCTGATAGCCTTCCTTGATGATTTGGCCGTTTTTGCTCAGGTCCACCGTGGATATCCAATCCTTAGGGCGCCCATCGTCGTACTGCTCAAAGCGGAAGTCCCTGAGCACCAGGGTCGATCCGTCGGGCAGCTCCACGCCCTCGCCCGGGCTCAAGGTAACCGCGCCCTGCTGATGTCCGGAATACGACCAGATTGAGCCCAGCACCAGAAGCATCAGCCCGAGGTGGAGTATGTCCGGACCAAAGCGCTTGGGACCCTTCCTGCGGATTTCCCGGACAAAACGCTTGACGGTGCACACCGACAGATTGGCAAAAAACAGCAAGGCCGGAAGTATGAACAGGATTGAATTGAAAAAATGCGAGAACCCGGTCTGGAATACCAGGTCGGCAAGCAGGCGGGGGTACAGGGCCTGGTATTCTTCAAAGGCAAGACCCTGCGGCACCAGGGTCGCCAAAATACCTGTCACGGCCAGATACACGATCAGTCCGATGGCCAGCTTTATCGAGGACAGCTTATCCAGCAGTTTGTTCACGGGCTACTCCCGAAGGGAATTCGTACCTCAGGCCTGAGGACGTAAACCAGCCAAGACTAGGGGCACAAACCGTTTTTGTCAATCGAGACGGGCATTCTTGATGTCGTTAATCATATATATATTTATTTTTATCTATTTACACCGTGCCCAACATTGGTTATAGTCTGATACGAGGCTCTTTCAAAAGTCGGACGAGTTTTGAAATTAGCTGAGTAGCGGGTTCTTTACTGGATCCGCGAGGGCCGTTGGCCTTATCCATCCCGGCAAGGAGGTTCCTATGAATATGGCCGCAAGCAAGCGGGCCATGCTCATGGTCGCGTTCTTTGGCGCCGCCGCCCTAGCCGCCCACGCAACGGGCGGTAGCTGCGTTGACTGCCACAGCACGCCGGCCACGATGCAGAAGCTCGTCACGCCGCCCTCGGGTGCGTCGGCCGAAGGCGAGGGGTGAGCGGGAGCTCCTCCCCCGGTTCGGGCGGATTATTACATGGGCTTTGTCGTCAGCCCTGACGCGCTGGCGGAAGACCCCCATTTCTACCTCGATTGCATAAGTTGCCACCAGGGCAATCAGAACGCGGCGGACAAGGCGGCTGCGCACAAGGGCATGATCAAGCGCCCTTCGGACCAGCCGGAAACCAGCTGCGGACAATGCCATGAGGCCATTTCCAAAACCTATACCCTGGCCCTGCACTACACGGCGGCCGGCATGAAAAACGGCGTTGCGCCGCGTTTCAACGCCGCTGAAAAGAAGCTCTTTGACCAGAAGGTGTTCGAGCAATCCTGCCGCTCATGCCACGCGTCCTGCGGCGACTGCCACGTGCAGAGCCCCGTGGTATCCGGAATCAACTCGGGCCTCCTGGACGGGCACCGCTTTGTCAAAGCCGACGAGTCTAAAACCTGCGCCCTGTGCCACGGAGGCCGCGTGTGGCCGGAATTCACGGGCGACTACACGGGAGTGCCCGACGTGCACTACCGCAAGGGCATGACTTGCACGGACTGTCACAGCGGAGACCAGTTCCACGGCACGTCCGGAGCAGCAAGCGGACGCAAGGACGTGGCCAACAGGCCGTCATGCACCGACTGCCACGACATAGCCACCATGGGCAAGGATTCCACGCAGGAGACCCACGCAACGCATCTAGAGCACGTGTCGTGTTCCGCCTGCCATGTCACGTCTGAATACCGCCAGTGCTCAAACTGCCATGAGGGCTCCGGCGCCACGGCCAAGCCTGGCCTGGTACTGGGCAAGAGTCCACGCAATCCCAAGGAGCTGACCACGCTCAGGTTGATCCCCACCGTGCGCGACACGTTCAAGCACGCCGGGGTGACCATGTCCAACTACGACAGCCTGCCGAACTACTGGGACGCCGTGCCCCACAACCTGGCCAAGCGCACAGACCGCACCCGCGACTGCAACGCCTGCCACGTGGAAGGCGCCCATTACCTGCAGACCAGCGACCTGCCCGAGGGGCTCTCATTGAAAAACCTGGAGCTTGTTCCCTAGTTCATAGCCCCCGCCCCCTGGCCGGGCGGGGACCTTTTTTGGCGGGACCGGCCATGCCGAGAAACCGCCTTGCCTTTGAAGGAGCACCCCATCATGAAGAAGCTAGCCCTTCTCCTGGTACTGGCCGCCCTCGTCGCGCCCGCCTTTGCTCGCGACGTTGACGCCATCGTTTCAGCCGACTGGCTCGAGGCCAACCTTGGCAACGAGCGCCTGGTCGTCCTGGACGTCCGCAAGATGGACGACTACAAGGCCGGCCATGTCCCCGGCGCCGTCAACGCCATGGGCCTGTACATGGCCAAGAACGACCTGTCCAACGAGGTTCCGGACGCCGAGGACCTGTCGGACATCCTGGCCGAGTCCGGCATTGACGCCAACTCCATCGTCGTGGTGGTTGAGACCGACGGTGCCCGTTTCACCTGGGCGACCCGCGTGGCCTGGACCCTGGTATACGCCGGCGTGCCCAACGTGGCCGTGCTGGACGGCGGGTACGCCGCCTGGACCAAGGCCGGCAAGGGCGTGGCCACCGGTTTTGAGAGCAAGGACGAGACAGAGTTCCAGGTGAGCTTCAACGCCGCCTACTTTGCCGACAAGGCATACGTGCTCAAAAACCTCAAGAAAGCCCAGATCCTGGACGTCCGCGCCTACGACACCTACTTTGGCCTTGCCAAAGCGGCTTTTGTGGCCCAGTTCGGCCACATCCCCGGCGCCACGAGCCTGCCCGCCGCCTGGATTACCGCCGACGGCATGGTCAAGCCCAAGGCCGAGCTTGAAGCCATGGTCAAGGCCCTCAAGCTGAGCGCCAGCAAGGAAACGATCATCCACTGCGATTCAGGCGTTTTGGCCACCACCTGGTGGTGGATCCTGACCCAGCAGCTGGGCTGGACCAAGGTCCGTTCCTATGACGGTTCCGCCCAGGATATATCCAAGGACCCTGCCGTCAAGTTCGTCAAGCTCACCTGGAAGTAAGCGCAAGCGGACGGCTCCGCCGGCTAAAAGTCGGCGGAAACGTTTCCTGCAACAAAAAGGCTGCCCGCACAGGGCAGCCTTTTTTTAAAGTCGGCTGGCGTCTGGCTCAGCCGGAGCTCACGCGCAGGGGCGGCCCGCCGTCTGGCGCAACCACGTCTCCGACCCGGTCGGCCACGATGCCGGCTTGCCTGAGCTCGTCCACGCAGGCAGATGCACGCTCGGCCGGTATGGCCGCCAGGAGCCCACCTGAGGTTTCCGGCATAAAGAAGAGCGCCCTCCATGCTTCGTCAAAGTTCCCGTCAAAGCCGACCATGGGCTCGTAACAGCGACGGTTGCGTATGGCTCCTCCGGGTACCTGCCCGGCGGCCGTCAGTTCCCGTGCCCCGTCCAGGTACCGGAGGTTGTCAGCGTTTACCCGCAGACCGACACTGCCCTTTCCGGCCAGTTCCAGGGCATGGCCGGCGAAGGAGAAACCCGTTATGTCCGTGCACGCCCTCACGCCGTGCCTCCGCAGGACCATCAAAGCGTCGCGGTTGAGCAGCTTCATCGAATCCACGGCGGCGGCCAGCTGTTCCGGCGTGCATCGCCCGTTCTTTGCGGCCGTGGTGACGGCCCCCGTTCCAAGCACCTTGGTCAGGATCAGGGCATCGCCCGGCACGGCCCCCGACTTGAGGAGCACCTGGTCGGGATGGGCCAAACCGACCACGGCCATGCCGAATTTAGGCTCAGCGTCCGTTATGGTGTGCCCGCCGGCAACCGCGCACCCGGCGGCCGACGCCGTTTCCGCTCCGCCACGTATGATGTGCCTCACCACGTCCTGGTCCAGTTCCGGCGGGAAAGCCGCCAGGTTCAGGGCAAGTATGGGCACGCCGCCCGTGGCATACACGTCCGACAGGGCATTGGCCGCCGCTATGGCCCCAAAGTCGTAGGGGTCGTCCACCACGGGCGTGAAAAAATCAGCCGTGAAAATGAGGCATTGCTCGTCGTTCAGCCGGTATACGGCCGCGTCGTCACCCTCGGCAAAACCCGCCAGCAAATCGGGGGCCCGCTCGGGCGGCACCAAGGCGGCCAAAGGGCGCAGAACCTGCGCCAGGGCTTCAGGGCCCATTTTTGCCGCTCACCCAGCGGCCGAGCACATACTGGTCAGACGTATGGTCTTCCGGATGTCCATGGGCCCTCGTTTCCGGCGCGGTGCGCCGCCGATGGATAGTACCAGCGCGCCGCGCGCTTGGCAAGCTCGGCAGTCCAGCTTGACCAGCCCGCGGCCCGCCCGTAGTATTGAGCACGCTCATGGCGCCACGGTGTGCCAGGGAAGCAGATGGGGTCTGGTGGCTCCCGCGGTCTTCAAAACCGCTGGCCGCGCGCCGCGCGGTGGCAGGTTCGATTCCTGCCTCTTCCGCTACCTATGAAAACGAACGAACGACTGTCGCGCCTGCCGCACACCGAGCGCCTCCTGTCCGACGCCCGGATAGCCTTCTACCACGCCCTGCTGTCTCGGGCGCTGGTAGCCAAAACCGTAAGCGGCGTCCTGGCCGCGGAGCGCGAGCGGGCTTTGGGCGACGAGTCGTACCTGCCGGAACCCGAGCGTTGCATTATGCTGGCCCTGGACGCCCTCGGACGCCTGGACCGCAAGCGCTTCAAGCCGGTCCTTAACGGCACGGGAATCATACTCCATACCAACCTGGGGAGGTCTCCCCTGCCGGCGCTTGCCTGGGACGGGGCCCGGGCGGCCAATCTCGGCTACAGCCCGGTGGAACTGGACCTGGACAACGGCCAACGGGGAGCGCGCGGGGGCCTGGTTCCCGAACTTGCTGCCGCCCTGGCCGGCACGGAAGACGCCCTGGTTGTGAACAACAACGCGGCGGCCGTGCTCCTGACCCTGAGCGCATTGGCAGCAGGGCGGTATGTGATAGTAGCCAGGGGCGAACAGGTACAGATAGGCGGCGGCTTCAGGGTGCCGGACATCATGGCCCTGGCGGGAGCGAAATTCAAAGAAGTGGGCACGACCAATATCGTCCACGCGTCGGACTATGCCCGCGCCGTGGGACCGGACAGCGCCTGCGCCCTCCTGGTACACAGCTCCAATTTTGCCATCCGAGGTTTTGCGAGCAGGCCGCGGCCGGCAGAGGTGGTACAGGCTTTGCCCCCGGGCCTGCCCGTCTACGCGGACCAGGGCTCGGGCTGCCTGGACGAGAACATACCCGGCGAAACCCCTCTGTCTAGCTACATCAAGGCCGGTTGCGCCCTGGTCAGCTTCTCAGCGGACAAGCTCCTGGGCGGCCCCCAGGCTGGCATCATAGCCGGCAGGGCCGACCTTTTGGCCAAGCTCAGGAACCATCCCTTGTACAGGGCGTTCCGGCCCGGCAAAACCATCTATTCGCTCCTGGAACGGGTTCTGGTGGCACGGCTCAACGGCGAGCCCGGTCCTGCCGGTCGCGCCCGGTCCAGGGAGCTTGGGGAGCTACAGTCGCTCGCCCATGACGTACTAGCCCTCCTTCCGGACGACTCAGCGACCCTGGTCCCCTCCTTAGCCGCGTCGGGTGGCGGGAGCGGCCCGGACGAGACCTTTCCGTCCGTGGCCCTGGAGCTGGGCGGCCGGTACAAGGCCGATACCCTGTCCGCCGCCCTGCGCCAAGCGCCCCTACCCCTGCTGGGCAGGATACAGGACGACCGCGTACGCCTGGATTTTGCCGCCCTGGCCGACGAGCCCGCTGACCAGATAGCGTCGACCATACGCTGGGCCTTTGACCGCTGTTCCCTCCCGAGCGCGGCCGGCGCCATCGGGGACGCGCAAGGATGAGGGTCATAGGCACGGCTGGTCACGTGGACCACGGCAAGACCGCCCTGATCCTGGCCCTGACCAACATGGATCCTGACCGCTTGCCCGAGGAAAAGGCGCGCGGCATGACCACCGACCTGGGCTTTGCCTGGTACCAGGGTTCCGACGGCCAGGACGTGGGCGTGGTGGACGTGCCGGGACACGAACGCTACCTGCGCAACATGGCCGCGGGAGCCTGGGGCCTGGATATGGCCCTCCTTGTGGTGGCGGCGGACGACGGCTGGATGCCCCAGAGCCAGGTGCACGCGTCCATCCTGGCGTGCATGGGCGTGTCCCGGGTGCTGATCGTCGTCTCCAAAACAGACCTTGCCCAGCGGGAGCGAACGGACAGCGTGATTGCCGACGTGACCGAACGAGCCGCAAAAATCCTTGGATACCGTCCGCACGCCGTATCCGTGTCCGTCAAGGCGGGCACCGGTCTTTCAGAGCTGAAACAGGCCATAGCCTGCGAGCTGGCATCCTTGCCGCCCCCGTTAGAGGATTCGGCCTATTGCTATGTGGACCGCCACTTCACTCCGAGGGGCGGCGGCAGCGTGGTCACGGGGACGCTCCGGGGCGGCCCCCTGGCAGAAGGCGAGCGCCTGGTGCTCCTGCCGGAAGGCGATCAGGCAAAAATCAAGGCCATTCAGACCCACAGGCGCGGGCAGGAGCTGGTACGGCCCGCCGCCAGGGTGGCCCTTTCCCTGTCTTCCAGGAAGGACGGATACAGGCGCGGCCAACTTCTTGTCAAAGACGGCGTCAGGACCATATCCGGCACGGACCTGCTTGCCGTCCTCCAGCCTCTTCCGGGCACCGACACGCTGTGTCCCCTGGACAAAAGGGGGCGGGCCCTGATCAGGCCGGGAGTGGAGGCAGAGCTTGCCTTGGGCAGCGCGCACGGCGAGGTGGTCCTGTGGCCGCTGAAGGACAGCCGGCTGGTCCGGGTGGCCTGCGCCCAGGCCCTGGCCTGTCCTGCCGGCCAGCCCTTCATCCTGATACGCAAGGGCGGCTCAGACCTCATAGGGAGGGGACTGGTTATAGGTACGGCGCCGCCCGGCCAGGCAGGCAGAAAGTCCCTGTCGGCATCGGCCGGACAGGCGGAAGCATTGGTAGCAGCCCTGGCCAGCTCGGCTCCGGCTCTGGCCCCGTCCCAGGCATGGGACTTTGCCCTTGAGCTGACCGGACGCGGCCACGCCTTCCTGCCGGCCGACCTGCCCCCCACGGCCGTGGCCGGACTGAACCTGCTCGCGGCCGGACGCGTTGCCTTTACCCAAAGCGCCTGGAACGCCCTGTCAGCCACCCTTGCCCACCTGGCGTCAAAACCGGAGGGCCTGGGCAGGGTGGCGGCACTGTCTGCATGTTCCCTAAGCGATACGGCCGCCGACGCTGTCTTGTCTACCCTGGTGGCTCAGGGCGCACTTACGCGCTCAGAAGCGACATGGCGGATTCCCGGGCAGGCGCCGACCCTGAGCCCAGCCCTGGCCGAACTTCTGAAACGCCTGGGGAAGGCGGGGGCCGCGGGTCTTGAGCCCGGCGCAAGCGCCCCAAAAACCGACGCGCCGGCCCTCAAACAATTGTGCTCACTCGGGCTGGCCGTGCCCCTGGACGGGGGCATCTTCCTGGCTTCACGCGAGTACGCGCGCCTTTCGGCCGCCATACTGGCCGGCATGTCGCCCGGCCAGCTCTTTGGCGTGGGCCTGGCCAAGGAGAGAACAGGCCTGTCCAGGAAGTACATTCTGCCCCTCCTCAACCGCATGGAGGACCGGGGGCTGTTGAAACGCAGGGGCGACGAACGGGAGGTTCTCCGGCTGCCTCACGCGAACGGCGACTGAGCGGATAGCGTCGCCCGCGGAGCCCTCCTGCCGACCGTGCCGGCCAGCAAAGCGCTGGAGCGCTCAGCCGCAGCGCGAGGACAGAAGCTGCAGGTAGTCCTCAAGCGGCAGGGGCTTGGAATACAGCCAGCCCTGGGCAAACTGGCAGTTATGTTCGGCCAGATAATCCGACTGGGCCTTTGTTTCCACGCCCTCGGCCACCAGTTCCAGGCCCAAAGACGAGGCCATGGATATGATGGCCTGCACGATGGGCAGTTCGTTGTCCGAGCCGTCTATCTGCATGACAAAGCTGCGGTCTATCTTGATGGTGTTCACCCTGAGCCTGTGCAGGTAGGACAGGCTGGAATAGCCCGTGCCGAAATCGTCTATGGCCAGGCGATACCCGTGCTCGCGCAAGCTCTCAAGCACCTCGACCGCGGCGGGCTCGTCTTCCATGAGCGTGCCTTCGGTAATCTCGAACTCTATATTCGCCCGGTCTATGCCGCTGCCCCGCTCCAGCTCGGACAGGTAATCCAGTATACGTTTGTCGGCAATGTCCAAAGGCGACAAGTTGATGGCGAACACCAGGCTCTTGAACAGGTCCGGGAATTTTTCCTTGATCAGGGCCACTTCCCGGTGGGCCTGTATGAGCACCCAGCGGCTGATTTCCCGTATGACCCCTGTTTCCTCGGCCAGCGGTATGAAATCAGCCGGAGCCACCGCTCCGAAATCCTCGGTTTCCCAGCGCAAGAGGACCTCTGCGCCGGCGCAACGCTCGTCCTTGAGCCAGTATTTGGGATGGTACACCAGCCTGAACTCGTTGTTCTCCAGGGCGCGCCTGAGCCTGTCCACCAGGGCGTAGCGACGCTGGTCCTCTCGGTAGGACGCCTCGTTGAAATAGCGCACCAACTCGGGGCCGCGGTGGGGTTTGGCCAGGGTGGACAGGATGTTGGACAGGATCTTTTCCAGGTTGTGCCCGTCCTCGGGATAGCGCGTGACCACGGCTTCCATCTGCAGGGCCACGCGCATGATGCCCTGCTCGAAGGGCCGCGACGCCTCCGCGGTCAGCCGGCCTGCCAGTCGCTCGATCTCGCCGGGGGCGCCAAGCTCGCCCACCACCATGAACACCGTGCCCGAGTACCGGCAAATCAGCGCGCCTTCCGGCGCCATTGACACGATGCGCCTGGCTACCTCGCCCAGGACAGCGTCGCCCATGGCCATGCCGTTCCGGGAATTGAACTGCGTGAAGCGCTTGAGCTTGAGGGCAATGAAGCCGAGGCTCCGGTCCGAGCGCTGGGCCTCGGATAGCATGGCGCGGGCGGCTTCCATAAGGCGGGTCCGGTTGGCCAGGCCCGTGGTTGGGTCCACATACGCCGCCCGGGCCAGGCGCTGCATGAGGCGGTGCTGTATCAGCATGGACGGTATCCCGAAGCCCGCAGCCGTGAGCACCAGGACGATATAGCGCCTGACCGTGTCCGCGTCGTGATAGATGGAGCCCGGCTCCACCACCCCGAAGACCAGGCGCGCTATGGACCCCACCACCATGAGACCGGTCAGGGCTATTGCTCCCTTGATGCCCAGGGCCGTCTGCAGGATCGGGAAGGCCGCTATGAAGTAGATGAAACCGAAACCCCGTACACCCCCACCGTCAACGATGACCGCTATCAGGAGAACGGCTATGGCCCCCGCCAGCATGCCCTGGGCTGCCTGCAGTGAGCGCGTCGACCAGAACACGATCACCGCGGCCAGGGCCATCAGGCAGAAGGTCAGGGTCATGAGGGCCAGGAACGCGTGGCCGGCCCGCAGGTCATGGACGATATTGAAAGGCCCGGCGAACAGCGCCAGAAGGGCAACTAGGTACAGGCCCGCAAGGCTGCTCCAGGCCTGCCCGGCCCGGACGTCAGGCTCACGCTGCGATGAGAAGAAAAAATGCTTGAGGGCCGGCGCAAAGCGCGCACCCGGAACGCCTGAAGCCATGGCATCAAGTATGCCTGCCGGCGGCGGATTGGCAAGGGGCATTTCCCTAAAGCTCGGGAATTTGCTACACTCCGGCCATGGCCACAGTAGACGACAAGAAAATCATCTATACGATGTACCGCGTTTCCAAGAAACACGGCGTCAAGCAGGTCCTCAAGGACATATCCATCAGCTACTATTACGGCGCCAAGATAGGCGTGATAGGGCTCAACGGCTCGGGAAAATCCAGCCTGCTGCGCATCCTGGCCGGCGTTGACACCGAGTTTGCCGGCGACACCAGCTGTTCCCCAGGCTACAGCATAGGCTTTTTGGAGCAGGAACCGCACCTTGAGGCCGGCAAGACCGTGCGTGACATCGTGTCGGAAGGCGTACAGGAAGTCGTCGATCTCCTCAAGGAGTTCGAGGACGTCAGCGAGGCCTTTGGGGACCCGGACGCGGACTTTGACAAGCTGGCCGAACGACAGGCGTCGCTCCAGGAACGCATAGAGGCGGCGGACGGCTGGAACCTTGACGCCCGCCTGGACCTGGCCATGGAAGCCCTGCGCTGCCCGCCGGCCGACCAGGTGGTAGACGTGCTGTCCGGGGGCGAGCGCAGGCGCGTGGCCCTGTGCCGCCTGCTCCTCCGCAAGCCGGACATACTCCTCCTGGACGAGCCAACCAACCACCTGGACGCAGAGACGGTGGCCTGGCTCGAACGCCACCTCCAGCAGTACGAGGGCACGGTCATAGCCGTTACCCACGACCGCTACTTCCTGGACAACGTGGCCGGCTGGATCCTGGAACTGGACCGCGGGGAAGGCATCCCGTGGAAGGGCAACTATTCCAGCTGGCTCGAGCAGAAGCGCGACCGCCTAGCCATGGAGGACAAGGCCGACTCGTCCCGCGCCAAGACCCTGGAGCGCGAGCTTGAGTGGGTGCGCATGAGCCCCAAGGGCAGGCACGCCAAGAGCAAGGCGCGTATAACCCAGTACGAGAAACTCCTGGCAGACGGCGAGCGGGAGAAAGTACGGGAAACCAAGCTGGTCATACCGCCCGGACCCAGGCTTGGCTCCGTGGTCATAAGCTCCGCCAAGCTGACCAAGGCGTATGGCGACAAGCTCCTGTTCAAGGACCTGGACTTTACCGTGCCGCCGGGAGCCGTGGTCGGCATTGTCGGGCCGAACGGCGCCGGCAAGACCACCCTCTTTAAGCTCATATCCGGCCTGGAAAGCGCCGACTCCGGCGAGGTACGCCTGGGCGACACGGTCAAGCTGGCCTACGCCGACCAGCTGCGCGCCGGCCTGGACCCCGACAAGACCGTGTGGGAACAGCTGTCGGACGGCCTGGACATCATCAAGCTGGGCGGGTCAAAGGAAGTGAACAGCCGGGCCTACTGCTCGTGGTTCAACTTCTCGGGCGCCGACCAGCAGAAGAAGGTGGGCGTCCTGTCGGGAGGCGAGCGCAACCGGCTGAACCTGGCCCTGATGCTCAAGGACGGTGCCAACGTCCTCCTCCTGGACGAGCCGACCAACGACCTTGACGTCAACACGCTCCGCGCCCTGGAAGAGGCCCTGGACGAGTTTGCCGGCTGCGCCCTGGTGGTCAGCCACGACCGCTGGTTCCTGGACCGCGTGTGCACGCACCTCTTGGCCTTTGAGGACGGCGAGGTGCTGTGGTACGACGGCAACTGGTCAGAGTACGCCGAATACCGCCGCGAGAAGCTCGGCGGCGACGCCGACCGGCCGCATCGCTACGTGTACAGGAAACTGGAGCGCTGATTCACGTCCGCTGATGGCTGCCACGCGCGGCCGGTCGGCGTGTCCGCAT
>JAFGJV010000024.1 GCA_016928955.1 Spirochaetales bacterium | reverse complement strand
TTATAGCGCAGGTTCAAAGTTCTGTCAAGCGGATTTGTTAAAACGCTCGTCCGACACGACTGAAAACCACTCGGCGCCGCCATCGCGTGGCGCGACGCTTAAGCTATCCCACCTGCCTCTCCAGTGTCAATTGCTTTTTTGCAAAATTCGATGCCAAATTCATCGTTTTTCAATCATTTTCAAAATCAGCCCGACGCCTTCGGCAAAACCGTATCCATAGGAAAGAGAAGTCACGTACTTCGGAGGATGCTCCATAAATTCAGCAAAACTCTGCACATTTCCTACGCCACAGGACAGGGAGTAGCGCCTGAACATAGGCTCATCGTTGGGAGAGTCGCCAAAATAGACGACGGAATCCTCATCTCGGGCTGGATCGTAGCCGAATTCAAGCTCCAGAAAACGTTCGGCCATGGACAATTTATCGTAGGCTCCGTACCACGCGTTCACGTGGATGGAACTGACCTTGGCAACGGCGCCATCGTTCACGCAGAATTCCCTGACCCGCCGCGCCGTGTCTAGCCCCAGGTTCGGTTCCTCTTCCGCAAAATCCAGAGCAAGGTCAAACAGGCGGAAGGGCTGGTCTTTTGCCACACGGAGTCCCGGGAAAGCAGACATTGCCCTGCCACCCAGGGCGGCCAAGCGCTCCGCGTTTGCCCTAGGTTCTGGCGCCAGGGGATGGTACATACGCTCCAGCGACCCGTTTTTCTGGAACATGGCAAAGGCGCCGTTCTCTCCCACCACACCGGCCACGGGCCACTGCCGCGCTATGAGGTCGCACCAACCCGCGGGACGTCCCGTCACGGGCACTGCCTGAAGGCCGGCCTCCCTGAGCGCCCAGATAGCTTCATACGACTCACGTAAAAGGTAGCCGTCCTTGGTAATCGTGTCGTCTATGTCGAATAGGACAAAGCGGACCCTGCTCGCGGAAGCGGCACAGAGGTCGCGTATAGGAAGCATGTTTCCTCCAAACCGAGCAGGTTGCCGCCCCGCGCCCGAGAGTCGCGCTGGGAGGACCGCGGAAGCGCTCGGGATCCGCCTCATAATAGTAAAGATTGACCAAGCGCCATACGGTCGCTATAGTCGCCTCATGACTCCAGCAACAATCGTAACCGGGCTACGAATAGCCTTGGCGCCGGCTTTCTACCTGCTTTTTACCACAACGGCCGCTTCTTCAACAATCGGGATAGTGCCCGCAGTCTGCATCGTCGTCCTCTTCCTCATCATGGAAATCACGGACGCGCTGGACGGGGCGGTTGCCAGAAAAACGGGGACCGTGTCCGATTTCGGCAAGCTCTTTGATCCCTTTGCGGACTCCCTGGCCCGCCTGACGTATTTCTTCAGCTTTGTGATGAGCGGCCTCATGCCCGGCTGGGTGTTCATCCTGGTGCTCTACCGAGACCTGGGCGTGTCTTTTGTCCGCATTCTTGCCATGCGCAAGGGCGTGGCCATGGCAGCCCAGCTGTCCGGCAAGATCAAGGCCTGGGTATACGCGGTGGCGGGCGGGGCCGGCATAGCGGTGGTGCTGGCTCGGGGTTTCCTGCCTTTGAATTTCCAGTCAATAGCCGAAACGCTTGCCCAGATCACGTTCTACGCGTGCGCGGCCACGGCCGTGTGGACCATGATCGATTACGCCCTAGCCTATCGCCGGCTGGCGGAGAAAGACTGATACATGCGCGATAGGCTGACATCCAGCATCGTCACCACGGTGGCGGTTTACCTGGCCGGACAGTTTGCCATATTCCTTGGCTACGCGCTGCCCTTCGGGTTCACGGGGCGCTACATCCTGCCCTTTGCCCTCAGCGCAATAGCCTTCCACGGGCTGCTTCTGTTCATGCTCCTGCTATTCAAGAACGATTTTGTCAAAGAACCTGATGGCCAGAAGCTGGAACGCGTCAACCTGGCAAACAGGATAACCCTGTTCAGGGTCAGCACCCTGCCAACCGTGCTTTTTGTCATCCTGGCCAGCAAAGACTACCCCATGCGCTATCCCCTCATAGCCCTGGTGGTCATCGTGTTCCTGACCGACTTCCTGGACGGCTACGTGTCCCGCCGAGGCAACGAGGTGACGCGGGTCGGCAGGATGATGGATTCGGCGAGCGACTACAGCCTTCTGTTTGTCATATCGCTCGTCTATTACTATTTTCATCTCATACCCGTATGGTTTTTGGGGCTTCTGGTGGCCAGGCTCGCCGGTCAGACCATCATGGTGCTGGTGGTGATCGGCGTTAAAAAGAAGATAACGCCGCGCACCACCCTGCTCGGGAAGATCACCGTGGCGGCGACCATGGTTCTGTACGCGGCCGAGCTTTTGCGCTTCGTGGCCAACATACCGTATTGGGTCTTCACGGCCATGGAGGCGGTCGTCGGCTCCATCGTCGTCGTGTCCATCATTGACAAGGTGGTCATGATGGCCCGCGATCTCAGGGAACCCGCGGCCCCGGATGGCTCGGGCGGCCGCATAGCCAATTCTTGACGACAAGGCCAGCCCTGAAACCCGGCTGGTTGAACCGGGATGTTGAAGGCCCGATTGCTTTCGGCATCCCGTCTGGGGAAACCTCAAGGGAGAACGACATGCCCATAAAAAGCGCCCTCGAACTCGCTATGGAACGGACCAAGGACCTCAAGGTTGACCCGCGCGCCCTTGCGGAAACAGAAGCCAGGCAGGACGGCAAGCGCCTTGCCGGCGAATTCCTGGCCTCGCCCTCGGACATAGATTTTCCGGCCAAGCTCAAAGCGGTGCCGCGGGACAGGGCCGACGCGTTCCGGGAAGGCTGCTTTGAAATCTTCACATCCAGGCTCCAGCTCCCCCTGTCGGCGGTAGCTGACCCGGAAGCAGACATGGGCCCCGTGGAAGCGGGTCTCAAGGCCTTGTGCCAGGCGCCAGGCGCAGCCACGTCCGTGGGCGAGCTCTTTGGCCAGCTGAACGGCTTTCTGTCCCAGTATCTGGACGACGCCAAAAAGGTCGACGAAGCCATACGGAAACAATACGCCCCCCGGCTCAAGGCCAAGGAGCAGGAAATGTCCGCGCGCATGGGCAGGGCCGTCCGCGTGGATCCCATGTCCGATCCGGAATTCGCCGCCTTTTACAAACAGAACGTAGGACAGATGAAAGCCCAGTACCAGGACGCCCTGGACCGGGCCAAACATGACCTGCAATCGCTGTGCGGCATCAAGCCCAAGGCCGACTGACGCGGGCTTTTAGCTTCTGGCCGATAGACGGATGGCCAACAGGGCTGCGTCGGACTGCCTGACGCCCGGCACCCGTGACGCCTGCCCCAGGGTCAGCGGCCTGGCTTCCGCGAGCTTCTCCCTGGCTTCCGCCGACAGGCCGTCCACGCTCGCGTAGTCAAAGTCCGGCGGTATCCTGGCGGCGTCCAGCCGGCCCAGCCTGGCGGACAGCCTGGCTTCCTTTTCAATATACCCTTCGTAGCGCAGGTCCAGAACGACGCCGTCCACCCAGAGGCGGGGATAGGCGCACAGGGAGGGCTCTATGCCCGCAAGGTCCAACTCGGCGACCTTGTGGTCCCTGAGCGCATCAGCAAGGCTTTCTCCAACATGGCCGGCAAGGGCTGGCGTGTCCGCGTCGGTTTTCTGCAGGCGGCGCTTCCTCAACAGCTCCAGTATCTCGTCCATGCCTGACAGCTTGGCGCGCAGGCGCTCCAGCCTCTCGGCGGACGCCAGGCCAACCCGCTCTGCTATCGGGGTCAGCCTGCGGTCGGCCGTGTCGTGCCTGAGGGCCAGCCGCCTTTCCGCGCGGCTCGTGAACATGCGATACGGTTCTTTGGCGCCCAGGGTTACCAGGTCGTCGACCATGACGCCTACATACGATTCCGAGCGAGACAGCACAAGCCCGGGGCGGCCGTCCAGGCCAAGCGACGCGTTGATGCCGGCCAGTATGCCCTGGGCCGCCGCCTCCTCGTAGCCCGAGGTGCCGTTGGTCTGCCCGGCAAAATACAGGCCGGCAAGGCGCTTAGACTCCAGCGTGGGAAAAAGGTCGCGGGGATCCACATAGTCGTACTCCACGGCGTATCCGGGCCGTACGATCTCGGCTTTTGAGCAGCCGTCCAGGGTACGGACCAGCTGGAGTTGGACATCCTCCGGCAAGGACGACGACAGTCCGTTGAGATACAGCTCGTCGGTATAGTCGCCCTCGGGCTCTATGAAAATCTGGTGACGCTCGCGGTCGGGGAACTTCACCACCTTGTCCTCTATGCTTGGACAGTAGCGGGGACCCTTGCCCACGATGTCGCCGGAGAACAGGGGTGAACGGTGGATGTTGGCCCGTATGATCGCGTTGGTGCGCTCATTGGTGTATGCGATGGCGCAGGTCCTGTCCTTCACCTGGATGGCGTCGTTCATGAAGCTGAAGGGAAAACTGTCCGCGTCGCCATGCTGGATTTCCAGAGCGTCAAAATCCACGGTGGACGCCTTGACGCGCGCCGGCGTGCCAGTTTTCATGCGCCCCAGGGGAAAACCGCGCTTCCTGAGGGCCGTGCCAAGGCCAAGCGCTGCCTGTTCGCCCAGGCGGCCGGACCTGGACCTCCATTCGCCGATAAAGATGGTTCCTTCCATAAAAGTGCCCGCGGCGACGATAACGGCCCGGGCGCTAATATGGTGCCCGCGCTCGGTGACCACGCCCTGGACCCGCGACCCGTCAGCCGACACCATGATATCGGTCACCGTGTCCATGAATATGCGGAGGCCGCTCTGGCCCTCCAGGGCCCGACGCGCGGCCTCCGAATAGGCGGCTTTGTCGGCCTGGGCGCGGGGAGCCTGCACGGCGGGCCCACGGGACCGGTTGAGCAGCCGCCACTGTATCGAGGTCCGGTCTATCAAAAGGCCCATCTGGCCGCCCAGGGCATCCACCTCGCGCACCAGGTTGCCCTTGGACAGGCCGCCTATGGACGGGTTGCAGGACATCCTGCCTATGGCGTCCGGGTTCTGGGTGATGAGAAGCACGCTCTTGCCAAGCCTGGCCGGGGCCAGGGCGGCCTCAATGCCGGCATGCCCTCCGCCAACTACCACCACGTCAAAGTCAGACATATCACTTTCCCACGCAAAAATTGCTGAACAAGGCTTCCAACACGTCCTCGGAGCCGGTTTTGCCCCCGATTCCGCGCAAAGCGTCCAGGGCCACTGCCAGATCAACGGCCACGGCGTCCAAAGGCTCGCCGTCCAGGAAGGCCCGCTCGGCGTCGGTCAGGGCGTCCCGGGCCCGGGCCAGGGCGTCGTGCTGCCGCTTGCTGGCCACGCGGAGCCGCGCCTCTCCGGCCGACGCTCCCAGCGCCCGGGCGATCGCGGCTCCCAGCTGACGCTCGCCCGTGCCGTCCCGCGCTGATACCGGAAGCCAGTCCGCGGGAGCCGAGAGCGCCTCCGGATCGTCAATCTTGTTCCACACAAGTACGGCGCCCGGGTGGGCGGCCAGTACCGCATAGTCGTCTTCATCGAGCGCGTGCCTGCCGTCGGCCACGTACACGACCAAATCCGCGCCTTCGGCCATGAGCCTGGTGCGCCTGACCCCTTCCTCTTCCACCGGATCGCTGGTGACCCTGAGGCCGGCGGTATCCACCAGCACCACGGGCACGCCGCCCAGGTCCAGCTCCGCCTCCAGATAGTCGCGGGTGGTGCCCGGGTGAGCGGACACCAGGGCCCGTTCTTCTTTTAAGAGCCGGTTAAAGAGCGACGACTTGCCCGCGTTGGTCTTGCCTGCCAAGGCGACCCTTGCGCCTCGGTCGCGCAGGCGCCCGACGGCGTAACTGTCAGCCAGTTCGGCGCAGCGCTCCCGCACGGCTCCGAGAGCCGGGAGCGCCTCCGCAAAATCCTCGGGATGCTCGTCCTCGCCGTAATCCAAGCGCAGCTCGCAGGCCGCGGCCAGGCGGACCAGCTCCCCTATGAGTTCGTCCAGCTGCCTGGACAGGCCTCCACCCAGGCGCTCCAGGGCGTCCGCCTGGGCTTCCGCCGTGCGGGCCCGCACCAGTTCGTCTACGGCCTCTGCCCGGGCCAGGTCTATCCGGCCGGAGGCAAAAGCCCTGAAGGTGAATTCCCCGGGCAGGGCCAGCCTGAAACCCGCGGCCATAAGAGCGTCCATGACGCGGGCAGGACTTGCCATGCCGCCGTGGCCCATGATGTCCACCCCGTCCTGGCCCGTGTAGCTGCGGGGCGAGCGGAACACAACGGCCACGACCTCGTCCACGGGTACTAAGGCGGAGTCCAGGACCTTGCCGTACACGGCGGCATAGCCGGCGGCCGAGCGGAGCACGTCCGGCCGGGAAAAAACCCGGGCCAGCCGCTCCACGCAGCCCGGTCCCGCAATCCGCGTCACGGCCAGGGCGCCCGTTCCCTGAGGCGTCGCCAGAGCCGCTATGTCGTCGTCGCTGTCCAGATAGCCCGTTCCCATGACCGAACGATAGACCGCCCGGCACGAACCGCGCAAGGCCCGGCTCTCCTATGGCAAAGAGCCGCCCACCCCCTGCATATTCATTGACAGCGTGCTATGATTCGGACAAGATTTAGCTGGGCTTGCCTGTCACCAGGCATCATCACGTAGCTAAAAACGTGCGCGCCTGAGATGATTTTTGACCGGAACGAGTAGCGCGCAGAAAACCCGCTGAGGTTTCTAGCGCCCACAGGGAGGACCCATGAAATCCAGGAAGGCTTTTGCCCTCGTCGCCCTCGTACTTGTCGCTTCAGTCGCCGCCTTTGGCCAGCCAACGGTCAGCGAGCGCAAGGACGTGGCCATTTTCTCCCTCGGGTATTACGGCTGGGACATCCCGCTTGAAACCCTGGGCACCATCGACATAGAGATCCAGAAAGTTTTCCTGGATCTGGGACGCTTCAACATCATCGGTATGCAGCAGCGCTTCTCCAGTTCCAGCGTGGACCAGTTCATCAGCATCCTGCGCCAGATGAACGAGGAAAACTTCGTACTGCCGGAAGAATACCAGTTCGGCGAGGCGCTCCTTACCGAGGCGGACTTCAACCGGCTGATCGGGGCGTTCATCGTGGCCGTGCCCGTGGTCACCTCGTACAACCTGGCCTTCGTGGACGGCAAGGAGTGGCAGGCGGACATAAAGACCACCGTCAGCTTCATAGACGTGGCCGACGGCACCCTCATCGGCATAGCTGACGTGGAGACCTTCGGTTCCAGCAGGGAGACGGACTTCAAGGCCATACAGTCTGCCATAGACTCCATACCCATGCAGCTGCAGTACGAAATCCGCAGCATTCCCGCGTTCACGCTCCACACGCGCGTGCTCGGCATGACCGGCGGAGAGGTCAAGATCGAGCTGGGCTCGAACATGGGCATCCAGAAGGGCGACGAATACCTGGTCATAGAAAAATCAGAGTATGAAGGCTACAAGGACGAGAAGGAAGTCGGCCTGCTCCTCATCAAGGAAGTAGGCACAGAGGTGTCCACGGCCATCATCCTGTACAGCGGCATACAGCCGGCCAAGGACACCCAGCTACGGGAACTGCCCCGCGCCGGCGCCGACCTGGCCCTGTACGGCCATAGCTACCAGTATTTTGAATCATCCATGGGTTCCAGCTTTGTTATTGGCGCCCGCTTTGAGGCCACCCGCGGATTCTACAACGTCAAGCCCTACCTGGCCGCCCAGATGCTCACGGACTTGGACCTTTACCTCCCGCTCAACGCCGTGATCGGAGCCGAGTACGTCACGTACATGCGCAGGCTGGAGATAGGCGTGCGCGGCGGCATAGCCATGGGCTCCAACGCCCTGGTGCGCATTCTGGAGGAGTCCTTCTCCACGGACGACGATCCCTGGTTCACCCATATCGGCGTTTCCGCCGGGGCCTTTGTGTCCTACCTGGTCACGCGGGACATGAAGCTGTTCGCGGAAGTCCAGGCAGACTACCTCTTTGGCTGGACCGGGCTGTTCCCCAGCTATGGCGGCTGGCAGCTGGGCGCCGGCGTTACCTTTAAGATGTGACGGCCATGAGCGACGATACCGACCTCCGGGGACTATCCGTATCCGACGCGCGCGCCTACGTGCTGGAATTCCTGACCACGCTCAAGACCACCGAGCGTGACCTGGCCGCGCTGGACGAGGAACTGGCCCTGTGGAACAAGCGCGTCGAGCTGGCCGCCAGCAAGGGAGCAAGCGACCTGGAAGCAGGCGCCCGCGCCAAGGTGGCCGAACTGGCCGCGCGAAGGACAGCACTGTCGGGAGAAAAGGACAGCCTGATCGCCAAAATCGCCCGCATGAAGGAGCAATTGCCCATCCTGAGAGCCCAGGAGCGCTCGGTCGACGTGGACCTCCTCCTGGCCGAGCTCCAGGTAGCCACGGGCGAGGCGCTTGGCGACACGTCGGCCTCGGTCAACCAGGGCCTGGCGTCTCTTGGAGCCGACGACGAACTGGCCGCCCTCAAGCGCAAGCTGGGCGGCGGCAACCCGGAGGCCTGACCGTGGCAAAGCGACTGCCTCTCTATCCGGACCGGCCGCGGCCCCTGTGGTTTGCCCACCGGGGCCTGTCGTCAGAGGCTCCCGAGAACACCATGGCTGCCTTCCGCCTGGCGCGCGACCACGGCATACCGGGCATAGAGCTGGACATCCACCTGAGCGCGGACGGCAAGATCGTCGTCATCCACGACGGGAACACGGCCCGGGTAGCGCCGGGTACCAACGTCCATATAGAGGCCAGTCAATGGAAAGACATTGCCGCCGTGGACGTGGGCTCCTGGAAGGACAAGCGCTACGCGGGGGAACGCCCGCCTCTTTTGTCAGACGTGCTGGAGGAATTTACCCCGGCCATGTATGTTGATATAGAAATAAAGGCTCCAAAGGCAGCCGACATAGGACTGGAGGCCGCCCTGGCCACATTGCTTGCCAGCATGGGCCTGGGCGCCGACTGCGTGGCGGTATCGTCGTTCAACCCCATAGCGCTTAAGCGCCTCAAAAGCCTGGCGCCGGCCATACCAACGGGCACCTTGTACTGCTCGTCGCCGGAACTGCCCTGGTATCTGCGCAAGGGAGAGGGCCGCTGGCTGTCGTCGTCGGACTTTCTCAAACCGGAGCATGTCATGGTACGCCGGGCTGGCATGTCCCTCAAGCGCGCGTTTGGCGGGCGTCCCGTCCTGACCTGGACCGTGGACGACGCGGACGAAGCCGGCAGGGTTCTGGCGCTTGGCTGCGACGGGGTTATTTCAAACCGGCCGCATATGATACAAGGAAATTCGTAGGGTCCTAGCCAGGCTATCCCTACGCGCATTCACGTGTTCCCATGAGGAGAAGTTGATGAGCGACCAAATCCAGGGGCGGGACCTCCCGGCGGCGCGCCAGGCCGGCGGGATCCGTCAGAAAATTTTCAACGTTATAGGCTGGCTGGCCTTCATTCTGCTGGCGCCGCCCGTCCTCAAAATGCTCGGCCTGCCCCAGCTGCAGGACTTTCTGAGCCAGTCGCTGGGTTCGTTCGGGTCGCCCGTGGCCTTGGTGGTGTATTTTTACGCCTTGCTGTTCCTGCGGGTGTTTTTCGGCAGCGACCAGCGCTACACGCCCATCCTCTTGGGCTACCTGGTGAGTTTTGTGTATTTTTCGCTGTCTCTCGACATAGGCTTCATGGCCTGGCTCAGGGAGCCGGCCATGAGCGTCAGCTTCCTGTCCTATCCCGTCATCAGCTTTGTGACAGGCGTTGTGGTCATTTTCCTGGCCAATGCCCTGTCAGGTGCCAAAAAAGCCAGGTGGCCGGTGGACGTGCTGGTCCTGGTGCTTTTGCCCGCCGTTGCCCTGATTTTGGCGGGTACCTATCTGCCCGGCCTTCTTGGCCTAAGCTGAGAAATGCCCACCGCGGAGGAGTACGCGCGCCGGGGTGAGGCCTTGGCGGCGGAAGGCCGGTGGGATGAGGCGGAGGAAAACTTCAAGAACGCCCGCCAGCTGGATCCCGCGTCGCCCGACCTGGCTTTCAACCAGGGCCTGGCCTGCCTGAAAGACGGCAGGCCGCTGGACGCCAAGAACCTGTTCCTGGAAGCCCTACGGCTGGGAACCGAGGCCCCAGACCTGCTGTGCAACCTGGGCCTGGCCTGGTTCGAGCTGGGCAAGAGCGACCAGGCCCGCCGCTCATACGAACGGGCGCTTGAGCTAGACCCCGCCCACGCCGAGGCGCTGAACAACCTGGGCGTGCTCATGTTCCAGGCCGCGCGCTATGCCCGCGCCAGGGAACTGTTCGAGGCTGCCGTCTCGGCAAAAGACGACTACTATGACGCGTGGTTCAATCTCCGTGACACGTACGAAGAGCTGATGGCCGTAGGAGACACGGATGCCGGTACCCTGGCGTCCAGGGACCGGGCCGCGGAACGTGCACACAAGCTAGGACCCGGTAAAGGACACTGAATGGAAGCCGCCCTGGTTCTCAACGGTCGATATGAGCTGCTGGAACGCCTGGGCCAGGGCCCCTGGGCGGAAACCTGGACTGCCAGGGACGGGTCCGCGCAGGCGACCGGGCAAGCAGAGCTGGTGGTCAAGGCCCTTTCGCTCGGGGACCTTCCCGACTGGAAAAGCTTTGACCTGTTCGAGCGCGAGGTTGCCGCCCTCAAGGCCGTCAGACACCCGGCCATACCGCGCTATGTCGACTCGTTCCGCTGGCAGGACGACAGGCGCCAGTATCTGGTCCTGGTCATGGAACGCGTGCCTGGCACCAGCCTGGCCAGGGAACTGGAAGCTGGCCGGCGCTGGACTGAAGCGGACATAGAGCGCATGCTGGCCGAACTCCTGGACATCCTGGCCTACCTTCACTCCCTGCGTCCGCCCCTGATCCACCGGGACATAAATCCCAAGAACATCATCCTGAGGCCGGACGGCTCCATAGCCCTGGTGGACTTTTCAGGCGTCCAGGACGCGGTTCGGCTGGCCTACCGCGACACGACCACCATGGTCGGCTCGGCCGGCTACGCGCCCCTGGAGCAGGTTTCGGGACGGGCCAGCGTCCGCTCGGACCTGTACGCCGCCGCGGCCACGGCAGCCCAGCTCCTCACCCGCGTACACCCCTCCGACCTGCCACGGAAGGGCCTCAAACCCGATCCAGGAGCCCTGGTCGAGCTGTCCCCGCGGCTTGCCCATGTACTTGGTATCTACCTGGAGCCGGATGAAGACCTGCGCACCCTGCCACCGGAGGAGGCCGCAGCCATACTGAGGCATGGCCTACCGGTACCCCGGACAGACCATGGCATACCGGCGGCCGCCGCGTCAGGCCGGGACCAGCAGGTAGCCTGGGAGCCTAGACCAAAAACCACCCTTCCGTCCTCCAGTCGCGTGGCCATGCTGAGCGACAGAGACTCGTTTTCGCTGAGGATACCGCCCGGCTCGCCGCTCAATCCCCAGCTCCTGGCAGGGCTGGGATTCGGGCTCTTCTTCACGGCATTCACCGCGTTTTGGACCTTCATGGCCCTGCGCATGAGGGCCCCGTTCTTCTTCCCGCTGTTTTCCATACCCTTCTGGGTAACCGGCGTAACCACAATCATGAAATCCCTCAAGGACCAGCTCGGGTCCGTGGAACTCGTCCTGGACCGCTCCAACGGGTATATGTACAAGGAACACCTGTTCAACGTGGTCGTCAAAGTCCGCTCGGGCGAACTATCCGACCTGGGGACCTGCCACCTGGCGTCGGGCAGGGCGGGCAGGCAGCCGCAAACTGACTCAGTGCTATCCGTGGACCTTGGATCGTCGCCCGTCACCTTTGGCCGATCCCTGTCCACGCGCGAGCGGCAGGCCGTGGCCGACGCCATCAACGCTTGGGTAGGAGCCTCCCGACAAACCTGAGTTCGGGCTCCTTTTACGCTTTTTTTCCTTCCCCCCGGCCCACGGATGATATATACTTAGTTCCCTTCCGCTACCACGGAAGGGCCGGCCTTGGCCGATCCACATCACGTATCTGGAGGATCCCATGCGAAAGTTTATTCGCGGGGCGTATGCCATCCTGGCGTCGGCGCTCATTATTGTCGCCTTCGCCTCCTGCGCCCATCCATTTGAAAAATTCGCGGAAACGCCGCTCAAGCTCACCTTCATAGAGACCACGGACATCCACGGCGCCATTTTCCCGTATGATTTCATTACCGGGAAACCGTTGACAACATCCATGGCCCAGGTTGCCACCGTTGTGGCCCAGAAGCGGGCCGAGGGCGAGGTCATACTGATGGATGACGGCGACGTCCTCCAGGGCCAGCCGACCGTCTACTACTACAACTTTGAGAAGACCGATGTTCCGCACATCTGGTCCGAGGTGCTGAACTTCCTGGACTACGACGTGGCCACCGTGGGCAACCACGACATAGAGGCCGGCCATCCCGTGTACGACAAGCTGGTCAAAGAGCTGAACATGCCCTTCATCTGCGCCAACGTGGTGCGTGAGGACACGGGCGAGCCCTACTTCCCGCCCTACGCCATCATCACCCGCCAGGGTGTCAAGATCGCCATCCTGGGCCTGACCGAACCCGGCATAACCCACCAGCTGCCCTACGCGTTCTGGTCCGGCATGGACGTGCTGGACATGATCGAGACAGCCAAAAAGTGGGTGCCGATCATCCAGAGCAAAGAGAAGCCCGATCTCCTGGTAGGCCTCTTCCACGCCGGCGTGGACTGGACCTACGGCGGCGCCACCGCCGACACACCCGGCAACGAGAGCGCCAGCCAGCTGGTGGCCGAGCGCGTGGCCGGCTTTGACATGATCTTTGTGGGTCATGACCACCAGGGCTGGTCCGGTCCGGGCTGGGACGCAGTGGCCAAGACCAAGACCGTGGACGTCAAGGACCCGAACGGCAAGATCGTTCCGATATACGGCGCCAACGCCGGGGCCCAGAACATAGCCGTGGTTGACGTGACCCTGCGCTGGAACACGGAAACCAAGTCCTGGGACAAGGACATAAGCGGCGAGCTCGTCCCCATGAAGGGCGTCCCTGAAGATCCCACCTTCATGGCGAAATTCGAGCCGTACAAAGCCGAACTCCTGGCCTGGGTGGAACGACCCCTTGGCAAGATGGAAGGCAAGATGCATTCGGACGACGCGTTGTTCGGCGACAGCGCCTTTGTCGACCTAATCCACAGGATACAGCTGGAGATCACCAACGATCCGGCCATGGGCCTGAAACCCGCCCAGATATCCTTTGCCGCGCCCCTGGACCAGAACGCGTACCTGCCCACCACCACGGACGGCACCATCAAGGTCCGCGACATGTTCAGCCTGTACAAGTACGAAAACTTCCTGTACACCATGGACCTGACCGGCGAGCAGATCAAGAAATTCATGGAATACAACTACGGCAACCAGTTCAACCAGATGAAGGGGCCGGACGACAACCTGATATCCTTCGCCAAGGACAAAGACGGCAAGCCGGTATTCAACGCCCGCTACAACAGCTACGACACCACCGTGCGCCCCTACAACTACGACAGTGTGGCCGGCATCAAGTACATCGTGGACGTGTCCAAGCCCGCCGGTTCCCGCGTGACCATCCTGTCCATGGCCGACGGCACGCCCTTTGACATGGCCAAGACGTACTCGGTGGCCATCAACTCGTACCGCGGCTCCGGCGGCGGCTATCACCTGACCCGCGGCGTGGGCCTGGATGCCGATGCCCTGAAGAACCTGGAGCTGGTCACGTCCAGCACCACCAAGGACCTCCGCTATTACATGCTCAAGTGGTTCGAGAAGCAGACCGGCGTCATTACGCCGGTCCGCGACGACAACTGGAAGGTGGTTCCCGAGGACTGGGCCGCTAAGGGCCGCGTCAAGGACTACCCCATGATCTACGGGGTGTCCAAGTAAACCTGGCTTCCCGCAGTTTTGCCGCCCCGAACGGGGCGGCTTTTTTTATCGTAGAGACCATGTCAGGCTGGGGCGCAGACTCATCAATGGACCCGGACTGTCCTTGCTTTTGTAGCTGAATGTGCGTACTATAATATTAACGGTTTCCGATATTGGAAGCCGAAAAAAGGCGGATGCCATATCGATCCGCCGGCGTCCGCTCCGTATGGAGGGACAACAAAACGCCTTTTCAAGGGGGAAACCATGAAAGGCAACCGCATGTACGTGGACATAGGATCCATGCTGGACGAGATTTTCGACGCGGCCAAGGAAATTGGCGACCAGGTCAGGGACAGCTTTGGGCCTGGGCGGCCGCACGGCCCCTGGTTCCACCCGGAGCAGGACGACAACGCCGACTGGTACCCGACCTATTCCTACCCTCCCATGAACATCTTCATGACGGCGGATCGGTCCATGGTGTTCGAGTTCGCCCTGGCGGGATTCGACGAAAAGGATATCAGCCTGACCTTCCAGGGCGATTACATGGTGTTCGCGGCCCGGATAGACTTTGAAAACGTGTCGGAAGAAGGCGTGCGGTACTTCAAGCGCAGGCTCAAGCTGAAGGATATCGAGCGCCAGAAGTATTACGTGCCTGCCGACAAGTTCAGCCAGTCCGAGGTCAAAGCGTCCTTCAAGAACGGCATTCTGCGCGTGACCATCCCGCCCAAGGCCGAACAGGACGCGCCTGAAGGCGTCAAAATCGAGATTGTCAAGGAAGGCGACTAGATTTTTCCGGAGACCGGGTGAGTTACAAAACCTAAGGTTTTGGACCTCCCTGTCTCAAACAAGCAATGAAAGAGCGGGGCCTATGCGGTCCCGCTCTTTTTATCTCTGACAAGCGAGCGCGTCAGGCGTGCCCCGGCCTGCTCTTCACGAGCCGCGCAAGCTCGTCCTGGTGGCTGGATACGAACACGCCTGCGTAGGTGGTGATCACCAGGCCGAGCACGATGGCCAGCGGCAGGGTGAAACGGGTTCCATACGCGTCGCGCAGGGCGCCGAACGTGGCCATGAGCGGCAGGAGCACCATGCCTCCGAGTATCACAAAGCCGGACACAATCCAGTCGCGCAGCGACACGATGCGCCGGGGCGCAGGGATAAAGGGGATAAGGGCCAATACACGCGGGGTCAGGTCCACGGACGACGCAAGCTCGGGCAGGCGGTACAGCAACAGGGCTGCCTTGAGAGCGGCGGCTGCCCGGGCGCACTCGGGACACACGTCTGCGTGCTCGGCCATGTCCCCGGAGAGTTCGGCTCCCTCGAGCGCGTCCAGCAAACGCTTGAATCTGTCGCAGGTCATGCTTCGTCCTCCAGGCCTATGGCCCTACGCAGGTCGCGCTTGGCCCTGAACACGTGGGATTTGATCGTGTTCACGGGAAAGCCCGTCGCTTCGCTAATATCCTGGTACTTCATGCCCTCCTTGAAGTACAGATCCAGACACACGGCGTATTTTTCAGGCAACGCCGCCATGGCCGTCTTCAGGGCGGCGGCCGTCTCGTTGCGCAGGTGCTCGTCCTCAGGAGACAGGTTTTTCAGGTCCTCGGGCTCCGATTCCAGGGGCTCGTAGCGCCCCGACCGACGCTTTGCGTTTATGCCGGCGTTATAGGCTATGCGGGTCAGCCAGGTGGAAAATCGGGACTTTCCCCTGAAGCCGGACAAGCCCACGTACGCCTTTACCAGCACGTCCTGGGCAAAATCCTCCGCCGCGTCGGCATCCTTGAAGAAGCCGTAGCCCAGTCTCAAGAGCCTGCGCTGGTAGCGGCCAACCAGGATGCCAAACGCGTCCCGGTCCCCTTCCAGGACCCGGGATATCACTTCCTCGTCGGTCGCCTCATCGAGTGACCCGCTCATGCTCCACGGCTACGCGACCGGATGCCAAAGAACGACAGGAGCCCGATGCCTATGGACAGCGGGATCAGCCCCCCGAGCAGACTGTAACTGAAGCCGCCAATGGCCACAAAGACGACACTCAGGGTCAGGCCCACGGCGGACAGCAGGATGCCCGCCAGAAGGCTGAAGGTGTCCAGATCCAGCGGCGTGGGGTGGTAGAGGTCGCGGTTGATCATCAGCGTGCGTTCGCGATGACCCCACAGGATGTAGAAAAAGATGACGACGCTGCCCATCACGATGCCAACAATGGGTATGACGGACACGATGACCTGGGACGCTACTGACAACTCGCGCATGTCGGCTCCAGCAAAAAAAAATTGTCGCCCACGCGGGCTCTCCCTAGTACAGACAACGCCACCCGGGATTGGTTGCGCGCTCCGGCAGCGTTTCACCAGAAACCGGGAAAGCGTCCTGTGGCGGCTCGGCGGGCAAGCACGCCGTTCCGGTACGCGGAACGGCCAGCCCCGCTATGGTAAGGTCCGGGTGGCCAGTACGTCCACCCCGCTTCCCTTCCAGTTCTGTATGAGTGTCTGGCCGCGGGCCACGGGCAGGTCCACGGTCAGCGCGTATATGTCAGCAAGCAGGTCCCCGATGGCTTCCTTGCGGCAGGGCACGCTGGTCCGGACAGGGACGCGGCTGACGGCATCCAGCCCGGCCCCCGGTTTTGACACCTTGGCCGTGGCGCTGACCATGCGTTTGGGGTCCAGAAGCTCCTCTTCCGCGTACTTAATGCCGCGCGCGCAACGGTTGCCGGTTACGGAAAGGGTACCGTCGTCGCGCCTGTCCACCTTCAGCCTGCACCCCATGGGGCAGGTTATGCAAATCAGTTCCTCGCTCATGCCTTCCCCCTCACGCAAGCGCGATCTCGACCGTGGGATCAGGCGACCCCGAGCAGGTAGCCAGGTCCGCCCTGGACAAATCCACTGACAGCATTTCGGATGGCTGAATGTGTGCCTTTTTGACGGTTCTGACCACCCGGTTGTTGACCCGGATTTCCAGGCTGGCCTCGTTCTTCACCACCAGTGAGCGCAGGTAAATCTTGTTGTCCCTGGATGGGTCCGCCCTGGACGGCGCGACGTAGCGCACGTTCGGCCCTGCCTTGATCCTGGCCTCCGCCTGGGGCCGCTCTCCCTTCAGCCAGCGGGCCACATTGGCGCCTGCCCGTTTGGCCTCCTCCACCACATAGTCGACCAGGTCATGGACATGCAGGACGTTCCCGCAGGCGAACACGCCGGGCACGCTGGTCATCAGCATGGAGTCCACCACGGGGCCGTTGGTCATGGGATTCAGCTCCACCCCCGCGTCCTTGGACAGCTCGTTTTCCGGTACCAAGCCCACCGACAACAGGACCGTGTCGCAGGGAATAACGAAGGATTTTTCGTGCATGAGCGCGCCGTTCTCTATAGGCGTTATTTCCACGCCCTCCACCCGCTCCCGCCCGATGATGCGCGTGGTCAGGTGCGACAGGTACAGCGGAATGCCGAAATCGTGCAGGCACTGGACTATGTTGCGCGTCAGGCCGGACGGATACGGCAGGATCTCAACCACCGCGTGCACCTTGCAGCCTATCCAGCTCATGCGCCTGGCCATGATCAGGCCAATGTCGCCGGAGCCTATGACCACCACGTTCCTGCCCGGCACAAAACCCTCTATGTTGACCAGCCGCTGGGCCAGGCCGGCCGTGTACACGCCCGCTGGGCGGTCGCCGGGTATCCGTATGTTGCCCCGGTTGCGTTCCCTGCAGCCCATGGCCAGCACTATGGCGCGGGCGTTCAGGCGGATGACGCCAAAGGACGCCGAATAGCAGAACAGCGACTTGATCTCCGGCGCCGCGTCCACCTCCATGACCGTGGCTCCCGTGTATACGGCCACCCCGGTGCCGCGCACGCGTTCCTCCATGCGCTCGGCAAACTCGGGCCCTGTCAGCTCCTCGTTGAACTCTATGAGGCCAAAACCGTTGTGTATGCACTGTCCCAGGATGCCGCCAAGGCGCTCCTCGCGCTCGACTATGGCGCAGGAACAGCCGGCCGCGTCCAGCTCCCTGGCCGCAGCCATGCCGGCCGCCCCGCCGCCGATCACTACCGCGTCGTACGTCAGTTCCTTCATAGTTCGTCCTTGAGCATGCGGCTCTCGCCGCCGTTCTTGGTGATGTCACTGTAGGACAGCCCAGTCTCGCGCATGATGATCTTCATGATCTTGTACGTGCAGAAGCCGCCCTGGCAGCGTCCCATCTGGGCACGCGTGAAATACTTGATGCCGTCCAGGGTGGTGTGCCCCGCCCGCACGGCTTCCACGATCTCCGCCTCTGACACCTTCTCGCAGCGGCACACCATGTTGGCGTACGCCGGGTCCGCCGCGGCCAGCTGGTCTACCTCGTAGGGCGACAGGTCCTTGACGTGCGGCCTCTTGCCTACGAACGGGTCGTAGTCGACCTTTTCTTTAAGCTTGAGGCCGGCTTTCTTGAGTAGGTCCTTGACGTATTCCCCGATGGCGGGGCTGGCCGTCAGGCCCGGCGACTGTATGCCCGCCACCTGCGCAAAGGCCGGAACTTTCTTGCTCATCTCGATGTAGAAATCGTCGCCCAGGGTAGGACGGAGCCCGGCAAAGCTGGTGATCACGTCGTTTTCGGATATAGCGGGGATCATGGCGCGCGCCGAGGACAGGATTTTCTCCAGATGCTCGCGCGTGGTGGCCGCGTCGCCCTTGTCGTCGACCATGTCCGCCGTGGGTCCTATCAGCACGGTGCCCTCAACCGTGGGAATGACCAGCATGCCCTTGGACACGCTGGTGGGCACGGGGAAAACCACGCGTTCGGTCCGGGCCTTGGACAGGCGGTCCAGGAGGTAGTACTCGCCTTTCCGCGCCTTGATGGCAAACTCCTCGGCGCCGAACACGGCTGAAACCTCGTCCGCGAACAGGCCGGCCGCGTTGACCACGTAGCGGGCCTTGATGGACCGGCCGTCCTCGGCTCGCACGGTCCACTCGTCGCCCGAGCGAGCCGCCGCCGACACCTTGAAATCGGTGAGCAGCTCCACCCCGTTTTTACGCGCGCTCTCAACCAGCGAGAACACGAAGCGGTACGGCTCCACGATGCCGCCCCCGGGCACCCACAGGCCGCCGAGCACGTCCGGGTTCAGTTTGGGCTCCAGCTCCAGCATGCGTTCCCGCGAGCACATTTCTATGCCTATCACGCCGTTGTCCACGCCCTGCATGTACAATTGCTCTATGGCGCGCATCTCGTCCTCATGGAAAGCGGCCACCACGATCCCGCAGCGCTTGAAGGGAAAATCCAGTTCCTGCCTGAGCCGGTCGAACATCATGGCGCCCTGAATCTCCAGCCGGGCCTTGAGATGCTGCCTGCCGTGGTGGAAACCGCCGTGAATGATGCCTGAGTTGCCCTTGGACACCCCGAACGACACGTCCGCGTACTTGTCCACAAGCACCACATCCAGCTCGTAAGCCGACAGGCGCCGGGCTATGTTGGCCCCGCACACCCCTGCCCCCACGATGCACACATCATAGCGGCCCGATCCAGTTTTCATTGTTTGGCCTCCCGGAACACCACAAGTGTAGCTTCCCAGATGCTCCACTGTAAGGCTGAAACTCCCGGTTTTGAGATTTTAACCCCGTATTTTGAATTTTATACTATGCTCATGTCGTGCTGATACAACGCTCCATCCTATCGGACACCCTGTTTGCCCTCAGAAACCATGCCTGCGTCCTGATTCGGGCGGCGCCCGGGAGCGGAGCCACGACCTTTTGCCGCCAGCTTGCGGACCGTTTTGGGTCCAGGGCGACGCTGGTGGACGGCAAATATCCATGCTTGGTTCAAGCGCTGGCTGTATCCCCCGCTCCCGCCGGTGGCGTGTGCATTATTGACGGAGCGGGCGGGCAAACCGTGGAGTTCGCGCTGGATGCGTTAGCCCGGACCGCCTTGGAGGAGAACCGCGGGAGGACGACCAGGTATGCCCTGGTGGGCGGCCCCTTCCCTGCCAGCCAAGGCTGGCCGTTGCTTGAGCTACCGTATTTTTCTCTGTTTGAAGTCGGCCACGCAGCCTGGAGGGAACACTGGCAGCGGGGAGGCCTCCCGGAGGCGTGGCGCGCCCGGGATGCCAGGCAGGCCCTCTCCGCGTGCCGGGAACGGCTGGTATCCGTTGCTCGGGCCGTGCGCGGACAGGGAGGGCGTTCTCCGTCGGTGGAAGCCACGCCAACCATCATGGCCATGATAGCCGCGAGCCAAGGGCAGGCGGTTAACGAACTGTGCCTGGCCGCCCGTTCCGGCGTTGCCCGCCCGACCGTATGCCGGCTTATGACCAGGCTGTCGGACCTGGGCTTGCTCAGGGCCCTGCCCGCGTACCGGCCGCAGTTTCCTGGCGGCAGGTACAGGACGTCGGCCGCGTGGCTGTGGAGGGACCAAGGCCTGGCGGCCGCTGCCTTAAGCGCCCTGCCTGACGCGGGTGAATGGTCGACCCAACAAAGTTGGCAGGCCTATGTCGTTGAGCAGGCGGCCAGGGTTCTCCGAACCGGCCTGTCGCCGTACTGCTTTGCCAGCGCGGACGGAGCCGGCCTGGACATCCTGGTGGCCGACAGCGGCCGGCCGGTACTAGGCGCCATAGGGCGCCTACGGCCGGCTTACGCGACGCCCCGGGGAGCCGGCAACGCCGCGGACGCGCTGGGGGTGCAGCAACGATTCGTCGTCACCCCGAATAGCCGGGGAAAAGCCCTGACCAGGGGCTTCATGGAGGTCGGCGTCGTCGAGTTCCTGGACCGCGTCGCCGCGCTGTAGACACAACGCTTCCCGCCCACCGCCAGCGCTCAGCTGGAAACCGGCGCGCCCTTGGTCCTGCCCATCCAGTCCAAGGAAGCCAGCCCGCCAAGCCGCTCGGCAAACAGGCGGTAATACCAGAGCTCTTCCTTGGTGTTCAGGCTCCAGCCGTTGGGCAGCACGCGCTCGCGCCGGAAATCCGCGTCGCTCACGTTCCGTTCGGCGTGTTCCGACAAAATGTCCTGCACTCCGGTGCCCTGCCAGAATTTGGTTTTTGGCCTCCACAGCACGTTCTCCGGGACCAGGCCTTCCACGGCCTTGCGGAGTATCCATTTTTCCACCCGGCGGCCGTTCCACTCCTTGAGTTTCAGAGACACGGGAATGCCCAGGGCGTACTCCGTAACGGCGGCGTCGGCAAAGGGCAGCAGGGGCACAAGGCCATGCGCGTGGGCGCTGCGGTCCACCCGCTGGAACGCCGTGTTGGACAGGCTGGCAACCGCGGACCCGAGCTCGGCCGCCAGGTTCTCCTCCGGTATGGCCTTCATGTACTCGTAGCCCGCGAACAGCTCGTCGCCGCCCTCCCCGGACAGCACCGCGGGCACATGGTCGGCCACTATGCGCGACACCAGCCAGTTGGTCACGCTGGACCGTACCAGGAGGGCGTCAAAGGACTCCAGGGCAGCTATGGCATCAGGCAACGCGGCAATAAGTTCCTGCGGGCTGACGGTTACGGCCTGGTGCCGTATGCCCAGATGCCTGGCCATGATGCCGCCGTATTCAACGTCCGTGGAACCGGGCAGACCTATGACAAAGGACCGGAGCGACGGCACAGACAAGCTGGCCAGGGAGGCGATGACGGACGAGTCGACGCCGCCCGACAGCCACACGCCCAGGCCGTCGGCCAGGGTAACGCGCCCTATGGCCTCCTCAAGAATCGAGCGCAAGCGCTTGGCAATGGAGTCCGGGTCTTTTTCTTCTATATCTACGCCCCGGACCTCGGCAAAACGGCAAAACCCTCCGGAGCTGGTGTAATAGTGACCGGGCGGGAATTCGCGCACGTCCGTGGTGATCTCGGCCAAAGCCTTAACCTCGGTCGCCGCGCACAGGTCCCCGTCCGAATAGCCGAAATACAGCGGACGGGCTCCCATCCTGTCACGCGCCAGCAACAAGCCGCCCTCGGTTGCCGCTGCCAGGGCAAAGGGCAGCGGCCAGGACGCCAGGGTATCGGGGGTCAGATCGGGCGGCGGCGTATCCACCCAGGCCGATGCCGCGGGCAGGGAGGGCGACCAGCGCGGCCATACGTGCTCAGACGCGCATACATACGCCCCGCCGCCTTCAAAAACCCGTTTATCTGTACCTCCCCTGTGGGCAAGTTTGGCAAGCATGCGTTCAGCGTCGTGCTTCCTCTGCGGGTTGGCTATTGCGGCGAATGATGACATGGGCTCCTCCGGTTGTAGGGATGCTCGGGAAAGCCGGGAAGCGCGTGCGCTCCGGATGCCCGAACAGTATCTATTCATAGTACTGGCCAGGCTCCATGAGTCCAAGCCACAGGACCGGCGAAACGGGAAATTGTGTAAAATTTTCACATAAAAGGCTCTTTCAAAAGTCGGACGAGTTTTGAAAGAGCTACACATTGAGACGTGATTTGCGTAGCGGCTGCGAAACATGCAGACAGCCACGAGCAATCGCAAAGCCAATTTCAGAAGTAACAGACTTTTGAAATTGGCTCATCACCACGGCACCATGACAAAAAGGGCGGCCCCAAACGGAGCCGCCCTGATGCCAATCACGCGTTCTTCATGCCCGCGTCATGCCCATTTGACCATGCCGGGTATGAAGGGGTGAACCAGGTCAGCGTGCCTGGGCAAAACCCTGACCGCATAGCCGTGCTTGCCCGTAGTCTGGCATTCCACGGTCACCACATACTCGTAGGCCCCGCCCTGGGCGTTTCCGGCTTTCATCTCCACCCTGGTGGCATCGTAGATCTCGCCGGTGCTGGATACGGGTCCGTGGAACAATTCCACGCGGAGCGCTTCTGGCTCCAGGCCGCCCGTCCGGACCCTGGCTTCTATCGTCACGGTGTCGCCCCGTTCCATCACCGGCTTGGCTGTGGTCCGGATATCCTCAACGGCCACGCTGTGCCAGTCTTTGCGGGCGCGGTCCATGTAGGCGGATACGTCCTTGGCGGCCTGATAGTCGCCCTCCCTGAGCCGGCGCGCGTTGTCCAGGGCCGGGAGGTAGTACTGGTCCGTGTATTCCATCAGCATGCGGTGGGTGCAGAAGCGCTTGCCCGTGTCGCGGATGGAATTCTTCATCATGCGTATCCAGTCTCGCGGCAAGCCGTCCCTGCCCCTGTCATAGAACGTGGGGACGATTTCGCGCTCCAGAAGGTCGTACAGGTCCTTGGACTCCACCTCGTCCTGCATGTCCGTGTCTCCGTACTCCTCACCCTTGCCTATGGCCCAGCCGAGCTCGGGGTCGTAGCCCTCAGCCCACCAGCCGTCCAGTATGGAGCAGTTCAGGACCCCGTTCATGCCCGCCTTCATGCCCGACGTGCCGGACGCCTCAAGGGGCCGGCGGGGCGTATTGAGCCATACGTCGGAACCGCTGGTCATGTAACGCGCCATGGTCATGTCGTAGTCTTCCAGGAATACGATACGGCCGAACACGTCGTCCCTGCGGGAGAAATGCACCAGTTCCTTGATGATCTCCTTGCCCGGCAGGTCGTGCGGGTGGGCCTTGCCTGCAAAGATGATCTGCACGGGCCTGTCCCTGTCGGAGAGGAGCCTTAGGAGGCGGTCCGGGTCGGAGAGGAGCAGGTTGCCGCGCTTGTAGGTGGCAAAGCGCCTGGCAAAACTCAGGGTGAGTATGGAAGGCGACAAGGCGTCGTCGGCCCGCACGAGCCCCTTCTCGGTGATGCCGACGCGGCGCATCTGCCTGCGCAGGCGGTCCCGGGCGAACACCACCAGCCGCTCGCGGCGCCGCTCGTGCGTGCGCCACAGTTCCTCGTCGCTTACCCGGTCTATGCGGTCCCAGGTGGCCAGGTTGGTCGGGTCTTCCTCGAAGCGCGGCCCGAAATACCGGTCAAGGAGCTCTAGCATGGGCGACGATATCCAGGTGCGCGGGTGGACGCCGTTGGTGACGTGGCCTATGGGTATCTCGGCGGCGTCCAGCCCCGGCCATAGCTTCCGCCACATGTCGCGCGACACCACGCCGTGAAGCTCGGCCACGCCGTTGGCGTACGCGGACATCCGCAGGGCGAGCACCGTCATGCAGAACGGCTCGGCGTCGTCAGCGGGGTTCTCGCGCCCGAGTCCCAGGAAAGCCTTCCACTCGATGCCGAGCTCGTGGGCCCAGCCCTTGAAGTATTTTTCCAGAAGGTCGACGCCGAAACGCTCGTTGCCGGCGGGCACGGGCGTGTGGGTGGTGAAGATATTGGTGGCCCAGAGGGCCTGCACGGCCTCGGCAAAGCTCATGGCCTTGGAACTCATCAGTTCCCGGATGCGCTCCAGGGCCAGGAAGGCCGCGTGCCCCTCGTTCATGTGCGTGACCGCCGGATTGACGCCCACGGCCCTGAGCGCGCGGATGCCGCCTATGCCCAGGAGGATTTCCTGCCGTATGCGCATGTCCTTGTCGCCGCCGTACAGGGTGGCGGTAATCAGGCGGTTGGCCGGCGTGTTCTCGTCTATGTTGGTGTCCAGAAGGTACAGCGCGGTGCGCCCCACGCTGACTTCCCACACCTGGGCCACGATGTGCTCCCCGGCTATCTCCACGGCTATCTTGGTGGGTTCGCCGTTCACACTCTCGCAGCGGCGGACCGGCATGTTGTACCAGTCATTCTCCGGATACTCTTCCTGCTGGAAGCCGTCGGCGTTCAGATACTGCCGGAAATAGCCCTGCCTGTACAGCAAGCCAACGGCTACCAGGGGAAGGCCCAGGTCCGAGCTGGTTTTCAGATGGTCGCCGGACAGAATGCCGAGCCCGCCGGAATAGGTCGGCAGGGAGGGATCCATGCCGTACTCCATGGAAAAATAGGCAACGGAGTCCGTGTAGTCGCCCTTGTACCACGTGGGCCGGTTTTTGTACGCCAGGAATTTGGCGTAGGTTTCCTTCAGGGCCGCCAGGAAGGAATCGTCCGCGGCCACCGCGTCGTAGCGCTCCTGGGAAACCATGCCGAGCATCTTGGCCGGGTTCTGGCTGGACTGGGCCCACACGTCGTAATCCAGCCGGATAAAAAGCATGATCGCGTCGAAATTCCACGAAATCCACAGATTGTGCGCCATTTCCTCAAGCGGAGCCAGCGCTTCCGGAATCTTGGGTTTTACGGTATGCGTAAGTATTTTCATGGGTCACCGCCTGGAGGCAGGAGGATGACGCTCCGCTACGGAAGCGTGCGCACGGCATAACGATAGGACTATATGCCGCTTCATGCAAACATTCTTGACCGTCTGCCAGCGCAGACGCCATACGAGCAACCGTATATTAAACCGGTTTAGTTGTCAAGAAGCCTCTATCACGACCTACGCACCCGAGCCAGCAAGGGAAGGTCAGTAGAGAGCCCGGACACGCGGGAGTCGCCTTGCCCAAAATCCCGCCAAGCATGGGTACTCTCTTGCGCCCGGCGGCTCATGAGTCGTATGGTGGCGGGCATGACATTCAGGCAGTTCGCGGGCATTGTGGAACTCAGGACCAAGATAGTCAGCCTGGGTACCTATACCCTTGCCGCGCTGTACGTCCTGTGGACGCGGTCGTCCATCAACCTGCTAGACGCAGCCATGCTCCTTGCGGCGGCCCTGGCGGTGGACATGGGCACCACGGGCTTTAACAGCTACTTTGATTGGTACCGCAACGTGGACGACGCGCGCTTCAACCGCGAAGAGGGCAAGGTACTTGTCCACGAGGGAGTCAGCCCGGGAGCAGCCCTGGGAGTGAGCGCCGCCTGCTTTGCCCTGGCCATGGCGCTGGGGACCGCCCTGGCCTTCCGGGCCGGTTTTGCGGTGCTCGTGGCCGGGGGAGCGTCGCTACTGGTTGGCTTTCTGTACAGCGCGGGACCCAGGCCCCTGTCGTCCACGGCCCTGGGCGAGCTCTTTGCCGGGGGCTTCCTTGGCACCGTGTTTTTCCTGATAGCCGTCCGCATACTCGGCGGCGCTGCGGACTGGCGGGCGCTTCTCGCGTCACTTCCCCAATGTTTCTGCATAGGCGCCATCCTGTCGGCCAACAACGCCTGCGACATTGAAGGCGACGCGGCATCCGGCAGGCGCACCCTGGCCATCAAGTTGGGGCCAGCCCTGGCGCCCCTGGCCATCTACGTCCAGCTAGCCGCCGCGTGGTGCGCCGGCCTGGGCCTCGCGGCGGCCGGCATTGCCCCGCGCGCGCTTGCCCTTACCCTGCCCGTGGCTGCCCTTCCCGCGTTTCTTACGCTGGCGGCCATGCGCGAACGCGGCTACTCGCACCTTACCAAAGGTCCCACCATGGGTGGAATATCCAGGATTTTCATCCTGATGGACGCTGCATGGGTCTTGGGATACCTGCTGGAACTGGCTCTGCCCGGCGTATTCTGAGGGGCCGGGCGGACACTGAGCCTGCGGCTACCCTGCCGCGTCTCCCGCCAATCCAAACAACAGCAGAATTCGTTAATAACTCGCAGAATTCCACTTGCGCAATCAATAAAACGGGAGTAAACTTCCGTTTAGTGGCACGAGTTAGTAACACTTCAAGTCAATTCACAGTGCTTCAATGACCACGATCCTAAGGAGGATGGGAATGAAACGTTTACTCGCGCTCATCGCGGTGGCAGCCGTCATGATGAGCCTGTCCTGCGCCAAGCAGGAGAAGGAAACCGAGCCTCAGACTATATCAGTCATCTCGGTTTGGGGCGACCAGGAAGCTGAAGTCTTCACCGGTCAGATAGCGGCCACCTTCCAGGAACGGACCGGCATCACGGTCCAGTTCGAAGGCACCCGCGACATCAACGCCGTCCTGACTACGCGCGTCCAGGCCGGCAACCCGCCAGACATAGCCATACTGCCCAATCCTGGCGCCATGGTAGAGCTGGCAAGGGACGGCAAGCTCGTGGACCTGGGCACCGTCTTTGACATGGCCTCGTTCCGCAACGACTTTTCCCAGGGCTGGATTGACCTTGGCACGGTGGACGGCAAGCTGTACGGCTTGTACCTCAAAGCCGCCATCAAGGGCCTGGTCTGGTACGATCCGTCCACCATTCAGGCTTTGGACCTGACCCTGCCCAAGACCTGGGACGACCTGGCCGAGGTTTCCAAGAAGGCCCTGGCCGCCGGTATCGCCCCCTGGGCGCTCGGCGTGGAGAGCGGCGCCGCCTCCGGCTGGGTAGGCACGGACTGGATAGAGAACATCTTCCTGCGCCTGCACGGTCCCGAGCTGTACAAAGACTGGTATGAAGGCCGCCTGGCCTGGACCAGCCCCGAGGTCAAAGAAGCGTTCGAGTATTTTGGCCAGGTTGCCGGCACCCCGGGCATGGCCTACGGCGGGAAGAACTACATCCTGTCCACCAACTTTGGCGCGGCCCACGCGCCGGTGTTCCAGGATCCGCCCCGGGCCCTGTTCCACCAGCAGGCCAGCTTCATCCAGGGCTTCATAAAAGAACAGTTCCCGTCCCTGGCCGCAGGCACCGACTTTGCGTTCATCGGTTTCCCGAGCATCAACGCGAGCTACTCCAAGGCCGTTGAGGGCGCCGGCGACTGCGTGGTCGTGCTGAAGGAATCCAAGGCCGCGGCCGAGTTCATGAAGTTCCTGGCATCCGCGGAAGGCCAGACTTTCTGGGCCGCCACCGGAGCCCTGTCCACCAACCGCAACGTGCCGCTGTCCGCCTATGGCGACAAGCTCACCCAGGACGCCGCTGGCATCCTGAACGACGCCGAGATCGTGGTGTTTGACGCTTCCGACATGATGCCGGGCGCCATGAACGAGGCCTTCTGGGGCGCGATCATCGCCTTTGTGAACGACCCCAGCAAGCTCGACACCATCCTTGCCGATCTGGACAGGGTCCAGGGCGAGGCGTACTGACCAGTATCTTGATACCGTGGGCGCGGCGTGCGGGCCGCGCCCTTTTGCTGGGGCCGTTGAGGTGCTGACATGTCGCCTCAACGGCCCAGGCGCCCTCCCCAGCGGCCGGGCTACGGGCCGCGCGGGAGCGCCATGTAAAAATCCATTTCAAAACCCCTAGCGGTTTTGAAATCCGTGCACCATGTCGAAAGACCAAAAGAGCGGTTTTCGGCATACTGTTCAAGGCGGCCGGTTCCCTCAACCGGCCGCCGTTCTGATTCCGTTCCGGCTCGGAGGCAACCCGTGAAATTTCTATCCCTGATAGCTGCCGTGGTCTCGGTGCCGGCCCTGCTCGCGGTGTACGTTTTTGCCGCCGAGCGTGTGATAGCCGGCAAGCGGGGTACCGGCAAGGTGTCCGGCGCCCGGCCCTGGCTCTGGCTGGCCCCGAGCTTCATCCTGCTGATCGTCTTTCTGGCCTACCCCATCGTCAACACCTTCCTGATCTCCCTGAAGGACGCCAAGGCGGACGGCTTTGTGGGTCTTGCCAATTACGCCCACGTCTTTACCGACCCCGGCATGCTGGTGGTCCTGCGAAACAACGCCGCATGGCTGATTTTCTTCACGCTCGGCACGCTGGGTTTCGGGCTTCTGATGGCCGTGTTGTCCGACAGGGTCAAATGGGAACCCGTGGCCAAGGCGGCCGTGTTCATACCCATGGCCATATCCTTTGTGGCCGCCGGCATAATTTGGCGCTTCATGTTCGAGTTCAGGCCGGCGGGAGAGGCCCAGATAGGCACCGTAAACGCCGTACTGAGCGCCATTGTGCCCGCGTTCGAACCCAAGGCCTGGCTGTTTGACACGTCCAGCAACAACGTTGCCCTGATCGCCGTGGGCATCTGGATGTGGACAGGTTTTGCCATGGTCATCCTGTCCGCTGGCCTCAAGGCCATTCCCGTGGAACTCATAGAAGCCGCCCGCATAGACGGCGCCGGCGAACTGCAGATATTCATGCGCGTCATCCTACCACTGGCCGCGCCTACCATAGCCGTGGTGGCAACCACGCTCATGGTGAACGTGCTCAAGATCTTTGACATAGTCTACGTCATGACCAACGGAGCGCTGGGCACGGAGGTCATTGCCAACCGCATGTACAAGGAACTCTTCAACTACAGGAATTTCGGGAGGGCCGGCGCCATAGCCGTGATCCTCCTTGTGGCCGTGGCTCCCGTCATGGTCATCAACATAAAGCGCTTCAAGGAAAGCAGGAAAGCCAATGCGTGACGCTACAAGAACCTTTGGCGCCCGCGGCAAGGTCAGGAGGCTTTCCGGCCGGGTACTCCTCAATCTGACGCTTATCGCCGTGTGCGCCATATGGCTGGTACCCACCGTGGGGCTCCTTGTGAGCTCGCTCAGGCCCAAGGAATTGATAGCGGTGTCCGGCTGGTGGGAGGCTTTGGCGTCGCCCCTGCGCCTGACCCTGGAAAATTACGTGAACGTGCTGTCGCGCGCAAACATGGGCACCAGCTTTTTGAACAGCCTCATGGTGGCCATACCCGGCACGCTCATACCCATGTGCATAGCCGCGTACGCCGCGTACGCGTTTGCCTGGATGGAATTCAAGGGCAAGGAATGGATGTACCTGGTCGTCATAGCCCTGATCGCGGTGCCCATCCAGATGACCCTGATACCGGTGCTCAGGCTGTTCAACACGCTGGGCATCACCGGCAGCTTCATGGCCGTATGGCTTGCGCACGCGGCATACGGCTTGCCGTTCTCCATCTACCTGCTCAGGAATTTCATAGGCCAGCTACCGCGCTCCATGCTGGAATCGGCGTTCATAGACGGGGCGTCGCATCCCGTGGTGTTCTTCAGGCTGGTCCTGCCCACGTCCCTGCCGGCCATCGCGTCGCTCGGCATTTTCCAGTTCATGTGGGTGTGGAACGACCTCCTGGTCTCGCTGATCTTCCTGGGAGGCACTCCGGACGTGGCCCCCATGACCGTGACCATAGCCAACATGGTGAACTCCTACGGCGGCGGCTGGGAATACCTGACCGCGGCCGCCTTCATATCCATGGCCCTGCCCCTGGTGGTATTCTTTGCCCTGCAGAAATATTTCGTGCGCGGCGTGCTTGCCGGGTCGGTCAAGGAGTGATACATGAAGAAACGCGAGGTGTCTTCCAGGGATGTGGCCAACATGGCCGGCGTATCCCGCACAACCGTTTCCTTTGTGCTCAACGCCACGCCGGGTAAAGCCATACCGGAGGATACCCGCCGCAGGGTAATGGACGCCGCCGCCTCGCTCGGCTACGTGCCCGACCGCGAGGCGGCCCAGCTCGCAAAGAGCACCAAGTACCTGGTGGCGCTGGCGGTCAGGCATTCCACGTCAATTTACTCCGACGCGTACATACTCAGGCTCATTGAGGGCATGGCGCCGGTGCTCAACCGCCGCCGCTGCGGCTTTGTGCTGGTGCCCTGCGGCCAGTCATGCAAAGACATCGTGGAGCTGGTGCGGATGACCAAGGCTGACGGCGTGGTCATCACGAACACGCTTGAGGACGACGCCGGCGTACCGTCGCTGGCGGCCGCGGGCATCCCGGCCGTGGTCATAGGCACGGTCAAGGCCGACGCCTGGCAGATAGACATAGACAACGAGGCGGCCGCGCACGACACGGCCGCCCACCTGGCGTCGCTCGGGCACAGGCGCGTGGCCATGATCGTGCACGCGCCGGCCAGCTACCACGCCGCGGCCGAGCGCCTGGCCGGCTTCAGGCGGGCCATGTCCGAGGCCGGCGTGCCTGAAGCGTCGTGCCCGGTGCGCTGGGCGGATTTTACGGAAGCCTCGGGCAGGCACGCCATGGCCGAGATCCTGGAACTCAAACCCAGGCCCACGGCCGTGTTCGCGGGCAACGACGCCATCGCCTACGGCGCCATGCAGGCCATACGCGACGCCGGCCTGTCCATACCGGAAGACATATCGATAGCGGGCTTTGACGACGACTTTCCGAGCCGCTTTGTGTTCCCGCCCTTGACCACCATGACCTTGCCCGCTTCTCCCCTGGGCGAACGCGCAGCGGAAATGATTATCGACCTTATCCGGGGCAAGAACCCACCGGAAAAACTCACGCTTATGCCCACTCAGCTTTCCGTCAGGAGTTCCTGCGCGGAGCCGAGTCACGATTAACACGGTGCCGGGACCCAGGTGGTTTCCGGCACAGCCCGGAGGGTACAGCCCTCCACTGGTACAGCATATGGAACGCATCGACGATTGGCATATTTATGAAGGTAGTATTCCCGGCCTGGATCCGGCAGGGCTCGCGGAGTGCGGGGCATGGGCGGAACAATATCCGGCTCCGGAGAGCGTGTTTGCCCTATCCAACGGCTACCTGGGCATCAGGGCGGCGCCCGAGGAAGTGATCGGGCAGCTGGGAGCCGGCCGGGGCACGTTCATAAACGGATGGTTCGAACGCTCTCCCATAAGCTACGGCGAGGGAGCTTTCGGATATCCGCGCTGGCACGAGACGATAGTCGCGGCCCCGGACGGCTCGGGCGTGCGCGTGTTCGTGGACGGCCACGTACCCAAGCCATGGCGTCCGCTGGAAACGGGCCGGTGGCTCGATTTACGGAAAGGCGTGCTCTGCCGGCGAGCGCTGTACGCGCTTGCGGGCTCCAAGGTTTTGGAGATAACGAGCGAGCGCTTTGTGTCGCTCGCCCGCCAGGGACTCGCCGCCATCCGGCTCCGGATCAAGGTGCGCGGCGGTGGCACCGTCAGGGTATCGTCCGTGCTGGACGCGTCGCCAAGCAACGCCAGCCAGGGCGACGATCCCCGGCTCGGCGCAAAATTCGCCGGCGCGCCCTACGAGCTGGCAAGCTCGGGCACGGAGGGCGACTGCCTCCATTGCGTTGCCCGCACCGTGGCTTCCGGACTGTCCCTGGCGGCGGTGGTGATCAACGAGGCGCGTATCGTGCACCCGGCCGCCGACGGCCGCGTGTCGCGCTCGTACCCCGTGAGCGGCCAGGCTCCCGAGCTCGGCCAGGCCGGCCTGTACGCGGACTACGCGGCAACGCTGGAAGAGGGCGACGAACTGGTCCTCATAAAATACCTGTCCTACCGGCGCGACGCAGCCTGCGGGGCGGCCGGACGCGGGCGCAACGGCGGCATATCGCTTCCGGAAGAACTCCTCAGGCAGGCCAGGCTGGACGCCGACTCGGGGGCGGGCATTGGGTTTGACGCCCTGCTCACCGAGCACATCCACGCCCTGGATGAATTCTGGAAAGCTGCCGACATAGAGCTGGACGGGCCGGCCGGCCTGGCAGCATCCGTCAGGCTGAACCTCTTTCACGTCTTCCAGGCGGCAGGCCGCGACGGCGTGACCAATGTACCGGCCAAGGGCCTATCCGGAGAGGGCTACGAGGGTCACGCCTTCTGGGACACGGAAATCTACCTCATGCCCCTTTTGACCTACACCGCCCCCGATATCGCCAAAAACCTTGTGCGCTACCGGGCGGCCACCCTGGACGCCGCACGGCAACGCGCCAGGGAACTGGCCCACAAACAGGGCGCCCTGTTTGCCTGGCGCACCATATCCGGCATGGAGACCAGCGCGTATTTTCCGGCAGGCACGGCCCAGTACCATATCAACGCGGACATAGCCTATGCCGCCTGGCGCTATATCAAGGCCTCAGGCGACGGCGCCTTGCTGGAAGGCGCGGGCCTGGACCTGCTGGTGGAGACGGCCCGGCTGTGGATGGACACCGGCCACTATGGCCGCGACGGCCGCTTCCGCATCGACGAGGTGACCGGCCCAGACGAATACAGCGCCCTGGTGAACAACAACGCGTACACAAACGCCATGGCCCGCTTCAACCTGCGGGCCGCCGCTCAAGCCGTATCCGCGCTGCGCGAGTCGGGGGGCGGAGCCTGGGACAACGCGGCCGCGCGCCTGGACCTGCAACCCGGAGAGGACGGCGCCTGGCTGTCCGCCGCCGCTTCCATGTACCTGCCCTATGACGATGAAAGCGGCGTCATACCCCAGGATGATTCCTTTATGGACCGGGCGCCCTGGGACCTTGCGGCCACGCCCAAGGACAAGTTTCCGCTCCTCCTGCACTACCACCCGCTGGCCATCTACCGCAGGCGCGTGCTCAAACAGCCGGACCTGCTCCTGGCCATGTTGCTTTTATCGTCGGAATTCAGCCTGGCCGACAAAAAGCGCAATTTCAAATTCTACGAACCCCTGACCACGGGCGACTCGTCCCTGTCACACTGCATCATGAGCGTGCTGGCGGCGGAAACTGGCGACGCCGGCAAGGCATGGGACTATTTTACGCGCACCGTCCGCATGGATTTGGACGACCTGCACGGAAACGCGTCGCACGGCGTGCACATAGCAGCCATGGGCGGAAGCTGGCTGTCCCTGGTGTACGGCTTTGCGGGCTTCCGCGACGACGGCGGCCGCTACCGTTTCAGCCCCCTGTTGCCGCCCAAGATCAAGCGCCTTGGTTTTGCCCTCAGGCTGGCCGGCGGTACCCTCAGCGTCCGCGTCACCCATCAGGAAACCCGTTACCGCTGGACAGGCGACCGGCCCCTTGAAATAGGCCACCATGCGGACACCCTGGTCCTGCAGCCCGGCGTGGATGTGGTCGCCGGCCAGAAACCACGGCTCAAAGCCGTAATCTTTGACCTGGACGGCGTCATAGCGGACACGGCCGAGCTCCACTTCCTGGCGTGGAAGCGCCTGGCCGACGAGGAAAAACTGCCGTTTGGCCGGCGGGCCAATGAGGCCCTCAAGGGACGCTCGCGCATGGAGTCGCTGGACCTGATCCTGGGCGACAAGGCCGGCGGCTACAGCCAGGGCCAAAAGCTGGAGCTGGCAGACCGCAAGAACGGCTACTACCGCGACCTGGTGGCTTCGCTCACGCCGGCAGACGTCCTGCCCGGCGCGCGCGAGCTCCTGGACGCCCTCCGTTCCCGGGGCATACGCGTGGGGCTGGCATCCGCTTCCAGGAACGCTCCTGACGTGCTCGAGCGCCTGGGCCTTGCCGGATCCTTTGCCGCCATGGGCGACCCTGCCAGCGCGCGGCCCAAGCCGGACCCGGAGCTCTTCCTGGACGCAGCACAACGCTTAGGCGCCCGCCGCCTGGACTGCGTGGCCATAGAGGACGCCCAGGCAGGCATAGACGCCATCCTGGCCGCCGACATGAAGGCCGTGGCCGTGGGCGGGAAGCCCCAGGGTGCGCACAAGCGCGTGCGCTCCCTCTCAGAACTCCGCGTGGAGGACCTGGAAAAACTGTTCAGGTAAAAAATAGCCCCCGGGCCAGCGGGGGCCACTGAAAAAGCCGACTTAAGGGAGGCAGGGGGGCCAACGAGGCACCCCTGCCTTTTTTAGTGTAGAATTCTCTTGGTCCG
>JAFGJV010000023.1 GCA_016928955.1 Spirochaetales bacterium | reverse complement strand
TGGAGTAGCGGAGATGCCCCTGCTACGCCAAGCGGACGCGCCGCGCTTGCTTCTGCGCGATTTTCAACAAGGTTCGCGGCACTATGCAAGGCCTGAGAATTGTTGTGTTTTTGGAGCTTCCCTACATATATTGACAGGGCGGGGCGTACCCGGCTATACAGGACACCAGCCGGGACGTGGCCCAGCGGCTAGGGCGCCAGCTTTGGGAGCTGGATATCGTGGGTTCGAATCCCACCGTCCCGATAGCGGCGCCCAGACAGCGCGGCATCCGTGGGATCATAGCTCATCTGGATAGAGCAGCTGCCTTCTAAGCAGCAGGTGGGGCGTTCGAGCCGCCCTGGTCCCAGACCTTGCTTTGCGGCTATCTGCCCGGTTCCCTGGCCAGCCGCCTGAGCCCCACAAAGGCGCCCAGGGCCGCCGTTCCGGCGGACAGTATCAGCCCGAGCCATTCCACCCTAAGGAAGAACAGCGCCAGGCCAAGGGCCTGGGCCAGGGTCAGGCCGGCGGCCGCTGCTATCCACTTCAGGCCGTCGGGCATGCCGTCCCTGGCGGCTTCCTCCAGGAGGGCAGGCACGGCCAGGGCTGCCGACAACCGAAGCACGGGCAGAACCACGGCAAAGGCCACATAGGCTTCCGTCCACAGGTTAACCACGTGCGCCACGTTGAAGACGGACAGGTAGCCCAGGGCAAAGAGCATACAACCCGTGTAGCCTGAGCCCCTGCGCAGGTCGGTCAGCCCCCCGGCAAAGGCGTACAGGGCCCACATGAGGGCAAAGGGCAGGAAAAAGTAACGGAGGAAAAACGAGCCGGCCAATAGCACCGAGCCCCAGGCTGGCTGATGGGCAAAGCCCAGGAGGTGCCAGGCCAGGAGGGCGGGCAGGGCAAGGATGGCCCCACGTATGGCCATTCTGTACGAATTTCCGGACTCGGGGCGGCGCCAGGCCAGGAGGGCGGGCACGGCCAGAGGGAACATAAGCAGGCTGAACGCATACATGCCCAAAGGCTAGCATGGCCGCAGCTGTCCGCGCAATACGAGCTTTCAGGGTCTTTGCGCTCCTGACCCTTTGACGCGGCTGTACGATATATGCTAGACTGGCTCACACGTTCGATATTTGTAGGGTAACCGAAGGAGGTCCATTGGCGGACAACAAGAACCTGCGGACCAATGAGCAGATCAGGGTCCGGGAAGTGCGACTGATCGATGATCAGGGCGAGCAGAAGGGCGTTATATCCACTGTGGATGCCCTCAAAATGGCACGTGATCTGGGGCTCGACCTCGTCGAGATCGCCCCCCAGTCCAGTCCGCCGGTGTGCAAGATCCTCGATTACGGCAAATTTAAGTTCGAGCAGGAAAAAAAGCTCAAGGACAACCGGAAAAACCAGAAGATCGTCAAGATCAAGGAAATCCGGATGCAGCCCAAGATCGACGACCACGATCTCGACTTCAAGTCGAAACACGTGCGCGAGTTCCTGGGCGAGGGGAACAAGGTCAAGGTGACCATCCGTTTCCGCGGCCGCGAGCTGGCGCATACCGAGATCGGCGAGGATGTCCTTAAAAGCGTCCTTGGCCGGGTGGAAGGTTTGTATAACCTGGAGAGGCCGCCAACCATGGAAGGCCGCTTCATGTCCATGATACTGAGCCCCAAGGCGGCTCCCGTCAAAAAGGCCGAGGCTCCCAAGCCAGCGGCCAAGGCGGAAGCTGAAACGAACAACTGAAGGACGGACAGTCATGCCCAAGATGAAGACCAAGCGGGCCGCGGCCAAGCGCTTTACGCTGACCGCTGACGGCAAGGTGAAGTACAAGAAGATGAACCTTCGCCATATCCTGACCAAGAAGACCACCAAGCGCAAGCGACAGCTCCGCAAGGCCGGCTATGTGGCAGCCGGTCCGGTCTATCAGATCAAGAAGAAGCTGCTTCCGTACGGTTAAGGTAAAGGGCTCGTCGCCCCGTTCGGGCCCGAGATCCGCGACCGTACAGCGCTCTATACAGGGCCCACGTGGCCCAAAGGCGCCTCACGGCGCATGAAGCGGCCGCCGGTCTCCAGCGTTTGGAGCGGGCGGCCGTGTACAGCATCCAAGGAGCAATACCATGCCGAGAGCAGTTGCCGGTACAAAACGCAAGGACCACCGCAAAAAAATCCTGAAGCTTGCCAAAGGCTTCTGGGGACGCCGGTCCACCAACCACAAGACGGCCAAGGACGCGGTGGCCAAGTCCCTCATGTACGCCTATCGCGACCGCAGGGACCGCAAGTCGCAGTTCCGCCGCCTGTGGATCGTGCGCATCAACGCGGCCTGCCGCGCAGAGGGCCTGGCCTACAATCGCTTCATAGAAGGCCTGGCCAAGGCCAATGTCCAGATAGACCGCAAGGTGCTGGCCGACATAGCCGCCCGTGACCAGGCCGCCTTCAAGGCCGTGGTCGACCAGGCCAAGGCCGCCCTCAAGGCGTAAGGACGAATGCTCACCCTCGATCAGGTCAAGGCGCTGGAATCTCGCGTTGAGAAGGCTCTTGGCCTGATAGGCGCCCTGCGGGCCGAGAACGCGTCCCTCAAAGGACGCGTGGCCGCGGCTGAAAGCAGGGCTGCCGAACTCGAGGCAAGCGTCAAGGATTTCCAGAAGGATCAGTCCAGAATCGAAGAAGGCATTCTAGACGCCCTGCGCAAGCTGGACGCTTTTGAGGACGCCCTGGGTTCGTCCAAGGCTCCCGCGGCACCGGCCCCGGCGGCAAAAGCGCCCGCCTCTGGTCCGGCGGCCCCTGCGGCGCCCGCCGCCTCCAAGACGGCGGCCGGCCCTTCCGCTCAGGCGTCCGTGGCCCCGGGCTCCGCCGAGTCAGACGAAGCCGAGGTCGACCTGGACATATTCTAGACCGCCGTGCCCGTAGAGACCCTGCGCGTGGAGCTCCTGGGCGCCTCGTTTACTATACAGACCGACGAGAGCAGGGCGTACCTTGAATCGATAGTCGCCGAGCTCCGGAGGCGTTACGCTTCGGTGCGCAGGGGCACCGGGGTGGACGATCCCCTGAAAGTGTCCATACTTGCGGCCATATACCTGGTGGATGAGCTGTCGCGCGCGGCGGTGGACTCCGCCGTTGGCGGCGAGCTTGCCGCCACGGCCGACGCCGAGCTGGGCAAGGTGGCCGAGAGGCTTATAGCGCGAATAGACCAGAGCCTGGGCGGGGACCAAAAAACTCGCCCGGGACACAACGGAGAAACCGGATGAGCATGCCTTTGCAGGATCTGATAGAGTATGATGGCAACGCGTACCAGTTCACCGTGGCTGTCAACCGCCGCGCCTACCACCTGGCCGTGCTCAAGACGCCCGAGGTGGAGAAGAACAACGGCAAGGTCGTTTCCCTGTCCATGAGGCAGGTGTTCACCAAGCAGATTGACTACCGCTTCGAATAAGGTCCTTGCCCTCTTTGGCCCGACGGCGTCGGGCAAGACCGAGCTGTTGTCCCGACTCTTCCTGGATACCGACCGGCCCTTCCCGCGGCCGGTCGTTGTCGTATCCGCGGACTCCGTGCAGGTGTACCGTGGGCTCGACATAGGCGCGGCCAAGCCGGATGCCGGCCTTAAGGCCCGGCTGCCGCATCGCCTTATAGACATCCGTGAGCCTTCCGAGCCCATATCCGTAGGCGACTACGTGGGCCTTGCAGACGCAGCCTGCGAGGAAGCCATACGCTCGGGCGCCCTGCCCGTGCTGTCGGGCGGTACCGCCTTCTACATCAAAGCCTTTATCCTGGGCCTCCCATCGGCGCCCGTAGCCGACGTCCGCGTTCGCGCGGAGCTCGAGGCCGAACTGGCAACGCGCGGGCAGGCGCTCCTGCGCGCCGAGCTCGAGCGCGTTGACCCTGTTAGCGCTGCCCGCATCAAGCCCAACGACACGTACCGCCTGACCCGCGCCCTGGAAGTGTACCGGAGCTCTGGACGCCCGTTGTCGTCGTACGCCCTGCCGGACAGGCCCCGGGCCCGCTGGGACGTTCTCCCGCTGGCCATTGACAGGCCAAGGGCGGAACTGTACGCCCGAGTGGAACAACGCGTGGACGCCATGGTCAAGGCCGGCCTTGCGGATGAACTGCGCGCGCTGGTGGCAAAGGGGTACGGCCCTGAGGATCCCGGCATGCGGGCCATAGGTTACGCCGAGTTCTTTGAGCTTGGCGGAGGCGACGCTGAGCGCGGTCTTGCCCGGATGGACGAGGCCGTCGGGCTCGTCAAGCTCCGTACCCGGCGCTACGCCAAGCGCCAGCTCACCTTCATGCGAGCCCTCCCCGGTGTCGAGTGGTTCTCCGCTGACGATCTTCCGGGCGTGCGCGCGCGCATTCTGGCCTGGCTGGGCTAAAGGGGCCCCGCATGACCATCCTGCTAGAGGTTCCCTAAAGATACGGCCCAAGGCGGCTTGCGGAGGGCCCGCCGCATTTGCTACACTCCGGCCATGCCGTTTAGCGTCATCGCCACCATAGTCGCCCTGTCCTTCCTGCCCGTGTCCGAACTCAGGGGCGCCATACCCTACGCCGTGGCCAAAGGCATGCCCTTGTGGGAAGCCGCCCTGCTGGCGACCCTGTGCAACATGCTGGTGGCGCCCGTGGCCTATATTTTTCTGGAAACCTTCCACAAGCTTCTGTACAAATGGCGCTGGTACGCCGGCGTCTTTGACCGCTTTGTGGAACGCTCGCGCGCCAAGGTGCATGAAAAGGTAGAGCGCTACGGCTACCTGGGCATACTCCTTTTCGTGGCCGTGCCCCTGCCGGTGACCGGGGCGTGGACGGGCACGCTGGGAGGCTGGATCCTGGGCCTGAGCCGCCGGAAGACCATGCTGGCGGTGGCCGGGGGCGTCCTGGTCGCCGGAGCCGTCGTGACCCTGGTGGTGGGACTCGGGGCCGAGGCCTGGTCGTTCCTCATCAAGAAGGCGTAAAGCGTTATTTCATGCATCTTGACTACAAAGCTGAACTCAACCCCGAGCAGTACGACGCCGTCACCACCGTGGACGGCCCCCTCCTCATCATAGCCGGCGCCGGTTCCGGCAAGACCAGGGTCATCACCTACCGCATCGCCTACATGCTGGACAAGGGCGTGGCCCAGTCAGCCATCCTGGCGCTCACCTTTACCAACAAGGCCGCGCGGGAAATGGCCGAGCGCGTCCGGCACGTGACCGGCAAGAAACTCCAGAACCTGACCGTTAGCACCTTCCATTCCTTCGGCGTTAAAATACTCAGGCGGGAAATCCACCGGCTTGGCTGGCGCGACAATTTTTCCATTTACGACGAGGTGGACAGGACCCAGCTGATCAAGGACTGCGCCCGCGAGGTCGGTTTCCGCATGGACAGTTTCGACCCTGCCAAGGCGGGCATGGTGTTCTCGGACGTCAAGACAGGCCGCAAGACCTGGACGGACGACGGCGACAATTACGAGAAGGTGTACCGCGAGTACCAGGCAGCCCTCAAGGCGTACAACGCCGTGGACTTTGACGACCTCATAGGCCTGCCCATACGCGTATTCGAGGCGTATCCAGAGGCGCGGGACACGTGGCGCGACCAGTACCGCTACATCATGATTGACGAATTCCAGGACACGTCGCTCCAGCAGTACCGGCTGATGCGGCTCCTGGCCGGCGACAACATATGCGTGGTGGGCGACGACGACCAGTCCATCTATTCCTGGCGCGGCGCCAACTACGAGAACATCATCAACTTTGAGAAGGACTGGCCGCAGCGCAAGGAAATCACGCTGTACCGCAACTACCGGTCCACCACCACCATCCTGGACGCGGCCAACGCGGTTATCCAGAACAACTCCAGCCGCAAGCCCAAGGACCTCAAAAGCCCCCATGAGGGCGGCGCCGCCATAGAGGCCTACCTGCCGGCCAACGAGGTGGAGGAAGGCGAATTCATAGCCCGGGCCATCAAGGAGATCAAGCTGCGGGATGGCCTGCGCTACGACCAGTTCGGCGTGCTCATACGCACCAACGCCCTCACGCGCTTCCTGGAGGAAGGTTTCCTGGCGGCGCAGATACCGTACCGCGTCACGGGCGGGACCAGCTTCTTCCAGCGCAAGGAAATCAAGGACGTCATATCCTACCTGCGGGCCATAGCCAATCCGGACGACGACGTCAACCTGATACGCGTGGCCAACGTGCCGCGCCGGGGCATAGGCCGCCGCTCGCTGGAACTCCTGTCCGAGATAGCCCGCGCTCGCGGCTGTTCCATGCGCCAGGCCATGCAGCTGGTGCGTTCCGACCATACGGTGGAATTCCCCGAGCGCACCCGACAGGACGTGGACTCCTTCCTGAGCCTTTTGGAATTCTTCCGTGAGGAAATGAAGGGCCGGCGCAACCTGGCGCTCAAGGTCCGCAAGCTGGTGGACACCATAGACTACTGGGGCTATCTGGTCGCGGAGAACCAGCACAGCGACAAGGCGGCCAAATGGAAATTCCTCAACCTGGAAAGCCTGATCCAGGGCATGGACACCTGGGAAAAGGATCCTGACAACCTGGATCCCACCCTCTACGCGTGGCTCAACCGCATATCCCTGATCACGCGCGACGACCAGGACGAGGACGAGGGCGGCAAGGTCAATCTCATGACCATACACGCGGCCAAGGGCCTGGAATTCGACGTGGTGCTGATAGCCGGCTGCGAGGACGGCATCATACCGCACGCCCGCGCCCTGGAGGAAGGCGATGGCAACCTGGAAGAGGAGCGGCGGCTGTTCTACGTGGCCATCACCCGGGCCAGGAAGCGCCTGCTCATATCGTCATGCAGGCAACGCAGGCGCAATGCCATGCCCGTGGACTGCTCGCCATCACCGTTCCTGGCCGAGATACCCGAGGAACTGCTCAGCTGGCGGGAAGAGGAACAGCCCCTGAGCGAGGACGAGGCGGCCAGCGCCTGGTCCAAGGTCCATGCCATGTTCGGGAGCGGCGCATCCGGACCCGGGGGCTAAGAGACAGCTGGCGCCATGCGTCCGCGGCTTGCCAACAGCCTGCTGGTTCGAGTTCAGCCCGCGGGACTTCCCTGTGATGCGGCAAGCCTCAAGGCCTTGTCCAGGGCGGCTGCAAAGGCAGCACGCTCTTTCTGGCCGTAGGTTCTGCCTCTGGACAACGGCGGGGCCAGCCCGGCATCGCGCAAAGCGGCCGCGTGGTCCCGTGCCGACAGGCGTTCCCGCACCGTGCCGTCGTTCCAAATATCGCCGCGGTCGTTGATGGCGACGATGCCCGCGTCCACGAGCCGGGCAGCCAGGGGTATGTCCCGGGTCACCACCAGGTCTCCCCGCCGCGCGTTGTCCATGATGTAGCCGTCTGCCGCTCCATCCGCGGTCCCGACCACAAGCGCCGTCACGGACGGGCCCGGGGGCAGGGGAACGGGACGGTTGGCCACAAATACGGCCGCCGGTCCCCCTGGCTTGCACCTGCGGGCTATCAGTTCCCGTGCCTCGCGCGGAAGGGAGTCTGCGTCCGCCCAGATGGTCATGCCGTCAGCACACCGCGTATGCGCGATCCGCCAAGGGCCCTGAATACGGTTCCTGCCCCCGTCATGCTGTAGCCTGTTTCGTCGCTTGACACGAACGCCGCCTGGCCGCGGGCCAGGTCCACGGCGTCGCCGCCAGAGCCTTCCAGACGAAGGCCGCCTGACACGCACAGGAGGAGTTCGGGGCCGGGGCGCCTCTGGGCGCGGGCGTAACGACCGTCCAGGTCCATGACGGCCAGCGTGAAATCGTCGGATTTGGCATCGTAGGGGCGGAAGCCGCTTTTTCGGCGGGACGGTTCCTGTATCTGTAGGGGCGGAGTGTCGAAATTCAAGGCGGCTATGAACTCAGGCATGTCCACGCGCTTGCGGGTCAGGCCGCCGCGCACCTCGTTGTCCGAGCTTGCCATGGCTTCCAGCGCAAAGCCGCGGAAATAGGCGTGGGGCTCGCCGGGAGGAACGGCCAGGCCCTGGCCGGGTTCCAGCTCAAAGGTGTTGAGGAGCATGGGGCCAAGGGCGCCCATATCCCCCGGAAACGCGTCCATGAGGCGCGGTATCCAGCCAAGTACCCTTGCCACGGGCGAGCCCGGCCGCTCTGTCTGGAGTAGCCGGTCTATGCGCGGCCTGATCTTGGACAGGATGTCTGTCTTTCGGCTTTCGCTCATCGATATGAACGTGTAGAACAGGACGGCCAGCTCCCGCCGGCAGGGGTCGGCGGCAAAGCGGCCAACGTACTCCTTGAGGTGGGGCCCGGCCACCAGGCGCAGGGTGGCCAGTATGTCGTCCACGGGCCTGAAGCCGCACATGCCCTCAAAGCGTTCCAGGGCAACCACGAACTCAGACTTGGCGTTGCGGTCCACGTAGTTGCGCTCCGCCGCTTCCAGGGGTATGGCGGCCAGCTGTTCGCGCTGGTAGCCTTCCACTGCCTTGCGGGCGCTGGGGTGCACCTGCATGGACAGGGGGCTGGCCACGGCCAGGAGCTTGAGCATGAAGGGCAGGGCCGGCCGCCCGTCGGTCAGGCCACCGTCCAGAACGCGGTCCAGGGGCAACCTGGCCCCGCCGGGCGTTATGGCCAGGGACATGGCCTTGGGATGGGTGCCTATCCACAGCTCCGCCCACGGATCCCTGTGCGGATTATCCTTTGCGAGAAACACGGGAAGGATGTCCGGATCGCCCCAGTCGTATTTTTGGATAGCGTTTTCCAGCGCGTATATCGCCATCGGGTCATTGTAACCCGGAGCGGGGCGCCTGTGAAGTCCCGCATGTGCGGAACGCGCCTCATTCCTCCAGGAACGACCGCACGTCGGCGCACAGCTCGCGCAGGTTCTTGAAGCTTTTCCTGGTCTCGGGGAGCGACGCTATGAAAATCTGGCCGTAGCGTTTCTTGAGCAGGCGGGAATCCAGCACCGTCACGGCGCCGCGGTCCTCGGAGTGGCGAATAAGCCGTCCAAAACCCTGTTTGAAGCGTATGACCGCGTCCGGCAGGGACAGATCCATGAAGGCGTTGCCCCCGCGCCGCTCTATGGCCTCGGAGCGCGCCATCTGTACGGGATCGGTGGGCACGCGGAAGGGTAGTTTGGTGATGATGACGTGCTGGAGGGTTTCGCCGGGCAGGTCAACGCCCTCCCAGAAGGAGTCCGTGGCAAAGAGCACGCTGGCCACGTCGTCGCGGAAACGGTCCAGGAGGCGGGAGCGTTCGTCGTCGCCCTGGCGGTATGACGACAGGCCAAGGGCGTCAAGTTTGGGCCTGACGGCGTCCCAGGCCGACCTGAGCGCTGTGTAGGACGTGAACAGCACCAGGGCCCGGCCGCTGGACGCGGCCACCAGTTCCGGCAGCGCCGCGTTGATCCATTCCTGCCACTCGGGGCTGGTCGGGTCGGGGGCGTCCTGGGCGGCGCACAGGATGGCGTTGCGCTTGAAGGGAAAGGGCGACGAATATTCCCGGCAGACGGTACGCTCGTCAGCCTGCGTAAGGCCCACGCGCCGCTTCCAGAACGCAAAGGAGCCGCCTACGGACAGGGTGGCCGACGTGCATATCACCGAGCGGTAGGGGTGGAACACCGCCTCGTCCATCATCTGGCCTATGTCCAGGGGCGTCACGCACAGCTGGGAGAAGGCTTCTCCCTGGGCGTTCCTGCGCCTGTCCAGCCAGAAAATGCTTTCCTGGTCGTCTTCCCAGCCGCGGTAGCGCGCGCACAGCCCGGCCAGCTCCGATAACCTGCGGAGCGACAGCTTGGCCTCGTGCACGGGAGGCTCCTCCGACGACTCGTCGGGCACTTCCTCTATTGCAGTCTTGAGGAGGTCGGACAGCGAGCGGAGGGCTCGTTCCAGCACACCCGCCGCTTCGAGCAGGGGTTCTGAACGCGAGCGTGTGGCCGGGGTCAGGCGGTAATTCTGCCCGTCGCCAATCAAGGCCAGCGCCGCCCTGTCCAGCTCGTCCATGGCGTCGCGCACGGCGTCCGATGCCGCGGGGAAATTCTTGAGCACGTCCGGGGGCAGGTTCCGTATGTTCTGCAGCTTGGTGACTATGCCGAATTTGCGCCCGCGACGCTCGCGGTACAGGCGCCCCAGCTGTTTGTACACGGAATAACGCGCCAGTTCCTCGGAAAAAAAGCTCGTGGCGCTGGACTCGATGGCGTGAGCCTCGTCGAACACGATGGCGTTGAAGGGCGGGAGCACGGCCCTGGCCTCGTAGCCTGCGCCTGCGCGCCTGGCCGCAAGGTCGCTGAACAGGATGTGGTGGTTGGCCACCAGGATATCCGCGTCGGCCGCGTCCTTGCGCACCTTGAGCACAAAGCAGGACTCGCGGTACGGACAGCGGAGGCCCAGGCACTCGTCGGCTTCCGAGCATACGCGCGACCAAGTGGCGTCGTCCGGCCAGAAGGACAGGTCGGCGCGGTCGCCCGTTGGGGAGTTCTGCGACCAGGCGTCTATGCGCCTAAGGGGGCTATCGTCTCCGGCAAAGAGGCCTTCCTCATCCAGGGCCTCGCGCAGTCGGTTGACGCACAGGTAGTTGCCCCTGCCTTTGACCAGGACGGCCTTGAGCTTTTTCTTGAATATGGACGAGGCCACGGGCAGGTCCTTGTCCATGAGCTGGCGCTGGAGGTTGATGGTGGCGGTGGACACCACCACGCGCTCGCCGTTGCGGGCCGCCCAGGCCAGGGCGGGTATGAGGTAGGCAAAGGACTTGCCCACGCCCGTGCCGGCTTCGGCCGCCAGGATAAGGCCGTTGTTGAAGGCGGCGGCCGCGTCCCTGACCAGGCCAAGCTGGCTGGGCCTCGGCTCGTAGCCCGGCAGGCGCGCGGCCAGCTTGCCGCCCGAGTCCAGGACCCCGGCCAGCTGGTCCTCGTCCAGGGCTATGAGGGCCTTGGCGCGGACGGGCTCGGCTACCACGTATACCTCGGCCACGTCGTTGTCCACAATATAGGAGCCCACGCCGCCCTCGCCGGCGCGCGCTGCTATGGCCAGGTCGGCCTGGCTGGCCATGAGCACGCCGGATGGGTGGTTGTGCACGATTACGTCGCCCCGGTCCAAAAAGCCGGCCAGGGCTGGCACGGCGTCGTCCACTCCGCGCGCCGCGACCACCAGCTCTGATACCAGCCCGGCCTCGTCCAGCTTGCCCGCGGCGAACACCTCAACGCACCCGGCCTCGGCTATGGCGGTTCTGAGATAGGCCGCAGCCTGGGGGGTGAAGCGTTCCAGGGCTTTCATGGCTGCCGGGTTACAGTTTGGCCAGCACGTCCAAGATCAGGCGCTTGAGTTCGGCTTCCACGCGCTTGCCGACTTCCACCACCTCGTCGTGGGCCAGGGGCTGGTCCGTGATGCCCGCGGCCATGTTGGTCACGCAGGACACGCCCATCACGCGCATGCCCAGGTAGCGGGCGGCTATGGCCTCGGGCACGGTGGACATGCCCACCAGGTCCGCCCCCAGGGTGCGGGCCATGCGTACCTCGGCCGGCGTCTCGTACGAGGGTCCGGTAAAGGCTGCGTACACGCCCTCCTTGAGGGTGCGCTGTGCGCAGGACTGCACCAACTGCCTGAGCTCAGGCGTGTAGGTGGTGCCCATGTCAAAGAAGCGCTGGCCCAGGGCCGTGCCGTCCTGGCTGGCGGGGTTGGGCCCGATGAAGGGATTGGTGCCCAACAGGTTGATGTGGTCCTTGATGACGACCAGGTCGCCAGGTGTGTAGTCGGGATTGACCGCGCCGGCGGCGTTGGTCAGCATGAGGGTGCGCACGCCTATGGCGTGGAGCACGAAGATGGGCAGCACCACGTCGTCCATGGGGTGGCCCTCGTAGTAATGGAAGCGGCCGGCCATGACCGCGTTGCGCTCGGACAGGCACAGGACGCCCTTGTGGCCGTGGACGGTCGGGCGGGGGAATTCGGCTATGTCGCCAAAGGGCACTTCCTTGTAGCCTAGGCCGTCCACTATGCCGGACAGGCCGGAACCAAGGATGACGGCGGCGCTCGGCCTGAACCCTGACGGAATCGATGCTGCCGCGCGCTCCACGCGTTCGGCGAATCCTGCTTTCATGCTCTACTCCTCGTGGGGAGCCGCCTATCACCCGATGGGTGCAGCGTCCCCTTTGGGCTGGCCCTTCCCGGGCGTTAGGCGCGGGAAAGGCCGGGCTGTCTGTGGTGCGACGAGGCGACGCCAGCCCTAGGGCTGGGTCGGCGCGTCGAAGGTGCCCATAATACCGAAACCGAGCCTGCCCGTAAACGGCAGGCCCCAGAATTCCAGCGCGACCAGGGGATGGAGGCGCGCAAAGGCGCCGGCCACGGGTGTCAGGGTCAGTTCCAGCCGCCCGAACAGGGACACGGACTCCCACGCATCATCCACGCCTGCAGTGGCGGCGTACAGACCATTGGCGCGCGCGCCCGCCCTGAGGGCCAGCCTGTTGATATACGCAAGGCCGCCCTTCTGCACTTCCGCGCCCAAAAGCCGCGCGGACAGCTCGGCTTGGGCGTACCAGGGCCCGCTGGGAAGGTTGCTCAGTTCCGGATACACGGGGTAGAACGCCCTGAACCACAGGCCTTCCGTTTGCAGGCCGTAGGCTCCATACAGGGCGCCCGGGCCGCACACGGCCGCGTCCACGCGCAGGCCAAGGCCCCAGGCCATCAACAGGACGCTCGCCTCGCCGGAGTACGCAGGCGCTTCCCAGCCTGAACCCAGGGGAAAGATGAGCTTGCCGACGGCGTCAAGGGTCCAGCCGGCCAGGGGCGCCTGGGCAGCCGGCCTACGAGTGTCGCTCCAGCCCAGGCCAAGGACAGCCATCATGCCCGTATCGGTCCACGCTACATAGGGCGACGGCCCAGCGGCAAACTCGGCGGCTGCGGCCAGTTCCGCGGCCACGCTCCAGCTCAGGGCGCCCGAGGTGCGGCCGGCCGCCGTGCCCGAGCCCCGTATGCCCGCGGCGCTTGCCCTCAGGCCGGGAGCCACTGGGGCTGTGGTTTTCGGCGGCAGAAAATCGTCGCTCGCGTACAGGGTAAGGTCCCATCCGTCCAGGAACCAGCTTAGGGTTATGGCGGCGTCCACCGCGCGGGCTTCCAGGTCCCAAGCTCCGGCCAGCACGGCGGAGAAGCTCTCTGTGGGCTCGGCCAGGTACAGGGACGCCCCGAGCTCCGCAAGGTCCAGCCCGTCCAGGCTCGCGTAAGGAAGCCAGTGCCGGGGCTGGAGCCAGGGAAGGGACGAGTAGGGCTTTGTATCCAGCGACGCCGGGCTGTCATAGACGCTGTCGCCGGGCAGGGTTCCCGACGCGTCTTCCCAGGCCACCTGGGCCGCGGCAAAGCCCAGGGTCGCCCGCTCAGGCGGATACGTGCACACGGCGTTGCCGTCCGAAAAATTGCCTATGTACCACAGGCCCCCATCCGAGCCCACCGGCCAGTGGACGCCTCCGCTTTGAGGTACGGTCTGCCAGGTGGCCAGGCCAGAAGCAAGGTCCACTTCCAGGAGGCGGTACAGGCTGCGGTCGTCCCAGGCTGCCCGCAGTACGGCGTCGTCCAGGCTGAGGTAGCGCAGGTGGGAGAGCGCGTCCGGAAGCTCAAGCAGTTCGGGCTGTGAACCGTCCGGGGCAACCCGCAGTACCCGAGTCGTCCCGTCTATCTTGGCCAAGGCGTATATGAGACCGTCACCCGGATTGAAGCTGGGCGACGCGTATGCAACCCGTTCGCTTCCTTTGAGAACAACATTGACGCCACTGCCGTCCGTAACGACGATATCGCCGCGGGGGCCGTCCACCCGTATGGCCAGGATGCTTCCCTCGGGCGTGCGCGAGGCGTCGCGGAGCGAGCGATAGGGCAGGTCGGTCAGCCTTCCGGCCGCCGGATCCCACGCGGACAGCACCAGCCTGGCCTGGCCGGACTTCACGGCGACCGTGGACAATAGAAGCTTGCCGTCCGGCTCAGCGTCTATGCGGGTGACCGTGCGGGACAGGCGGAACAGCTCCCGGGATGGTCCTCCGGCGGCGGCCATGGCGCACACGGCTTCCTTGCGGGCGTCTGCATAGTACAGGGTGCCGTTAAATACGGCCAAGGCAGGTATCACCGAAATTCCGGATAGGGTCCGGACGTCCATGAGCACGGCTTCTTTGATGGACATCCAGTCGCGGAAATCGTCCCAGGCACGGTCGAGCGTCAGCCCGTAAACATCCATAAAATGCCCGTCGCTGAACAGGCCCCGGTCCAGGGGCTTGGCGAGCATGCCGGTGCCCAGCCGCTTCCACAATTCGGCATAGGCTTCCATGCCGTAACGCTCCTGGAGGTAGCGGGAGAACCAGCCGCCGTATTCGTAGAACAGGGCGCCTGGCCACAGGTCCCAGCCTCCGGCCGCCTGCTCCCAGGACTTGAAGCGGCCCTCCAGTATGTCCTGGCGGATCAGCGCCGCCGCCAACGGATCAGCGGCTCGGCCGTGCCCGTCCAAGCTCTCAAGGGACACGGTCACTCCCTCCACGAACGACAGCGGCGTGGTATAGGGCGACAGGGCCAGGGGAGAGCCGAACACGGCCACCATGGCGTCCTGGAACGGCCCCCGGATGCCGAGCGACACATGGTGGGTGAGCTCGTGGAGAAAGATGGAGCGCAGGCTGTCCTTGAACGACCCCAGCTGGCCGTTGACGTCCGGGGCGGCAAGGCCAAGCACGATGTGGGGATAGGGGTAGGACGAATAATGGCCGTTGGCGTCTTCCGACGCGCCTGAAAGGTAGACGGGTAGCCTGCGCTTCGGCTTGGTGGCCAAAAGCCCGGCCACCTGGCGGTAGGTATCGTCGGCAAAGCCGGCCAGATATTCGGCGCATGCTCGCGTGTCTTCATGGTAGATAATGTCGAACCATTCCGTGCTGATGACCCTGAGGCTGCCGTCCTGCGTGTGGACGGGAACGGCCAGCGCAAGCAGCACCATGGTTGCCAGGGCGGTTCTGGATACGGCTTGTGCGAACATGGGAGTCCTTTCAGGCCAAGCGCGGCCGTGAGTGCAGTATACAGGCTGGGGCCGTCCGCGGGCAACGACGCGGCTTGATACTGACCGGCCATCTCGACCTATAATGGAACATGTTCCGGATGCCGAAACTGTAAGGAAGACATGACCGTAGGGCAAAAGGCGTCGCTCAGTTTACTCGTCTCAACCATCCTGGCCGCCGGCTTTGCCGTTCTGGCCTTCTCGGGCGTGTTTTCCGTGGTCGAGACCCGTTTTTTCGACGCCAGGGTGCGTTCGGGCGTGGAAGACGCCCTGGAATCACTGGCCCGCTCCGCGGACACCTACCACTCGGTCAATCTTGAGCGCTTCGGCGCCGTCCTGGCCAAAGATTACGTGGCTCGCAGTTTCCTCCCCAACCAGGGAGCCGAGGACCTTTTCCAGCGAACGGCGGCCTTTGGCCGCCTGGTCGAGGAGACCCCCGGCCTGGAAGGGGTGCGTTTTCTTGACACCGACGGCAAGCGGCTTCACTTCAGCACCTTCCCCGGCGACATAGCGCGCCGGGACGAACTACGCGTCGTCTACCGCAAATATGGGGAAGAAAACGACGAGCCGTTTTCCCTCATAGCAGTGGCTGGTCGAGACGAGCCGCCCTCGGTTGTTTCCCTGGGCTCGTCGCGGTCCTTTGTGTACCGTTTCCCCTTTGTCGACGCCCTGGACGTATACCGCGGCACGGCCGTGTTCTACGTGTCGTATGCCGGTCTCATGGAGCACCTGGTACGCGACGGGCAGGCAGGCCTGGACGACGATCCCGTGCCGGCGGGCCAGGGCCTTCTGTTCGGGGCGCCATCCTGGGGCGGCGACGACCTCCTTGGGCGCGTGGCCGAGCTGTGGTCGGGTGGCATGCCGGGCGAACCCTTGACCGTGGGCTCGGCTGGCGCGTCGGATACCTATATCGTGTTCACCGTGGGCAGCAAGGCGGGCCCCCTGGGGCGCCTGGTGCCTTCGTCTTGGTTCGTCTTTCCCCAGGCCATGCGCTGGCTTCTCCTTGCGGCCCTGTACCTAACCACCTTCCTGCTCTGCTTCCTGCTCCTCAACGTCAAGCATGACCGTATGGCCATACTGGGACAGCGCATCAAACGGTTCCAGCTCAGCCTGATAGAGGAGTATCTGGACCGCAAGGGCGGCTTGGATACGGACAGGCTGGGCGTCGAGCTGGAAGCCAGGCGTTCAGAGGTGCGCTCGCGCATACGCCAGAGCGCCGGCCGACTGGCCGACACCCGCTCGGCCGAAGTGGACGCTTTGATAGACAAGGGCTGGGACGAGATCGTGGCCATACTGTCTTCCAGCAAGGGCAAGGACACCGATCTGGCCCGCATTGAAGCCCTGCTCAGGGAAGCCCTGAGCTCGGGTCGGGTCTTTGTCGGCGCTCCTGCAGCCCCGGCCCTTGGGTACCGGGCTTCCGTCCCGCCCGCCCCCCGGGCAGGGATTGCCCCTGCGACAGCCGACATGCCCGAGGCATCCAGGCAGCCTGAAGGTCTGGGCCAGGCCGCTCTTGCCCGTACAGCTGAAGCTGCCGAGGAAGTGGAGTCGCTTGAGGAAGCGGAGGCTGTCGAAGAAGCTGAAGCCCTTGAGGAAGCAGAGACCTTAGAGGAAGCCGAAACCTTTGAGGAGGCGGAGGCTGTCGAGGAAGCCGAAGCCCTTGAGGAAGCAGAGGCTGTCGAGGAAGCAGAAGCAGTCGAGGAAGCCGAGGCCCTTGAGGATGCGGAGCTTGTCGAGGAAGCGGAAGCTGCCGAGGAAGCACAAGCCTTTGAAGAAGCCGAAACTGTTGAGGAAATAGAAGCCCTTGAAGAACTGGCGCCCCTTGAGGATGAGGAGGCGATACCGCTCGGTTTTGCGGACGGCTTGCCGGGTTCTGCGGCCGTACGGGTGGAGACAGCCGATGAGCCGGGCTTTGTGCACGATCTTGAATCGGTGGACGAAGCGGAGGACATCGAAGAACTCGGGGAACTGGACGAGGTCGAGCCCATAACTGAGATGGAGGTTCGGCAGCTTGCCCAGGAGAGGGCAAGCGCGGCCAGCAAGCCAGGACCTGAAGCGTGGGGCAGCCTTTCGGCGGAAGCCCTGGCCCTGTCCAGCCAGCATGACGACGACATTCCCCTTATTCCCGAAGCCCTCGGTCTCGAACTGGTCGAGGAGACGAACATGGCGGATATCCAGACGTACATGGATGTCCGCCCGGCCACGGACGCACGCGCGCCTGGGCAGTCCCTGGAACTGCCCGACGACATGGATGGCCTCGTGCTCGCGTCGCCCTTTGACGACGTCCGCGCGGTAGAGCTCAGCGAGCTGGAGGAATTCTCGGTGCGCCGGCCGGACAATGAGCCCATACTGGCCGTGGGCGACGGCGAGGTCCGCGCGGAGGACGAGCTTCTGGACGAGGTTGAGTTCGACCTCTTCCTGGCCACGCTGGACCTGTCCGCCCTGGAGGATTACCGCGACGAGGAAGGTTTCCTGGAACTGGACGACGCCGCGTTTGCCCAAACCGACCGACCTTCTGAAGATACCCAGCCCCGGGACGAGGACATACCCTTTGCCCAGGAATACGCCATGCTGTCCGACGAGGACAGGGAGCGCCTGGAGGAACTGCAGGTGGTGCAGGCTGACGGCGAGGGCGAGGAACCAGCGGACCTGGATGTGCTCAGTCTGGGCGGCGTGTCCCACTACAGACCCCTGTCGCGCTCGCCGCTATCGTTCCGTCCCGCCCTGGAGGAGCTGTTGGCCATAGGCGACTCGGAACCGGCGGACCTGGACACGGTACCGTCCGCTGACGTGATTGTGATGGTTGACGGGGTATTCACGCTCAACCGCACGGCGCTTGAAGGCAAGCCTGAAGACACCGGGCTGAAAACCCTGGCAGAGCAGGTGCTTGCCGGTCCGGGACGTGCCTGAGTCCCGTTCCGCCACTCTCTGGCGTCCGAGGGTACGCCCTGTTTCGGCGCGGGACCTTCAAGACTCGGCCTGACATCGGTGCTTGGCCGCCCGACGCGCCGCTTGACAGGGCCAGACGACCGAGCCTAGGCTCATAAACGATGGTGAACAACATGAAAACAAGCACGCGTCCGGCGCTGTTCTCCGGCTTTATGAAGAGCCTTGTGTGGGCGTGCGTTGCCGTGGCGCTTGCCCTGGTGGCCGTATGGCCTTTGTGGTATGCGGCGACCCATGCCAAATCGCTGTATACGGCCATGGTCACGCTGGCCGTGGCCGCGCTAGTCCTATGGTCGCCCGTCAGAAAATACCTACGCCGTCGAGGGAAAGCCGCACCGTCGGCTGGCCCGGAGGGCGCGTGAAGAGGGCTCTGGCCGTACTGCTTGCCCTGACCTCTCAGCTGGGAGTGCCCGTGGCCCAGGCTGCGCCGGCGTACGCAACTTACCCGCGCATATACAAGCTAGCGCCCTCCGACCTGGTGTTCAGGCAGATACAGGACGCCATAGCGCAGGGCTACAAGGCAGAAAACGCTGGCGGCGTCTACCCGGACCTGTTTCTGGCCGTGTGGGTGTCCCCGGGCGGAGAGGACCTTTTATCTTTGGCCGCGCGGCTGTCCCTGCCGTACGAAACCCTTGCCACCCTGAACGGCTTCAACAATCCAGGTCCCCTGGTTGGGGGCCAGCTGGTGTTCGTGCCGTCCATGGCCGGCCTGTTCCTGCCAGATACCCCGCGCAACGACATGGACCTTATCCTCAGGCCCCGCTTGGCCGAGGGGCAAAGCCAGCTGTACAGGATAAGCCTGCCCGAGGCGGGTGGCGCTTTCAGCTTCATACCTGGCGCGCGACTGGGTTCCACTGAGCGCTCGTTTTTTCTGAACGTCGGCTTTAGGCCGCCCCTGTCCCAGGCCGTGTTGACCAGCGGCTACGGCATGAGGAAAAGCCCTATAGACGGGCATGACCGCATGCACGCCGGCATGGATCTGGCAGCCCCCCTCGGGACGGACGTGTTCGCCGCACGGTCAGGCACCGTGGTTGCTGCCGGATGGGACGAGGTGCTTGGCTGGAAGGTGGTCATAGAGCACGACGGCGGATGGCGGACCGTATACGGCCACCTGTCACGGGTCGACGTCGAGTTGAAGCAACGGGTCCTTTCCGGTATGATCATCGGCGCGGTAGGATCCACTGGTCTGTCCACCGGGCCCCATCTCCATTTCGAGATACGGATGGGCGAACAGGCCAAGGATCCGTCTAGCTTTCTACCCGGAATACAACCATGATCCGACGTGTGCTAGCGCTCGCCATGACCTCAACCCTCCTGCTTCTCGGCGCCCACGCTGACGGCGTGCGCACCGTCGTCGCGGCCATTGTGGTGGTCGATCCGGCCAACCCCGATGGGCAGGAGGTAACGCTCGGCTACAACGAAGCCGTGGCTGTCACCGTACCTGAGGGCGTCATGTTCCTGGACGGCGTCGAATTCGAGCTACGATTGCCCAAGGCCGTCCAAGGCTCGGAATCCGCCCTGGCCTGGAGCGTGTACGCCGGCGTGCGTCCGGATCCCGACCTGAGCCTGTACGACTACGAGGGGGAGCAGTTGGCTGTCCAGAACCTGCCCGCCCGGGTCAGCCTGGCCTTGCGCCTGCCGTTCGTGGCCAACAACAGCCTTCGGCCGAGCCCGTTTTACGTTCTGCTGCCCACGGTCGTGGGGGCTGAGCGCTATCCCGTGCTGTTCAAGCTCCTGGCGATAGGCAAGGGCATATCGCGCGCTGTGGAGAGCGCCAGGTTCACCCTTGTCGTCAAGCCGGTCCTGAGCGGGGACGGAGCCATAGTCATAGACCTGGCCAGCGGTCTGGACGGGGTAGACATCAAGGCTTTTCTGGACGACAAGCCCGTGGACGATCCACGGGCGCGTGTTGTGATCCGCAAAGGCCTCCACACGCTCAGGATCCAGGCGGCAGGGTACCAGGAAGAGGTCGTGTCGGTCACCGTTGAGCCCGGCAAGGTGTTGAGCGTGCCGGTCAGCCTGGTTCCGGATGTGCCCCGCCTGTCCATACAGGCTCCCCAGGGCTCGGTGATAAGCCTTGACGGCAAGGCCCTGGCCCAGGCGGACTGGGAATCGCTGGTCATAGAGGTTGGTGAGCATACCGTGTCCTGCCGCATAGGCGACCATACCATCAGCCGCAAATTTACGGCACAGAGGGGCGTGACCTATACGCTGGTCCTGTCGCTTGAGCTGACCATCCAGTCGACGCCGTAGGAGCGCCGCATGCAGTACGCGCAACGATAGAGGAACGGACCCATGACAACCATCATTTCCTGGAACGTCAACGGCATACGTTCCGTGTCCCAGAAGGGCTTCTTTGAATGGCTCAAGGCCGCGTCGCCAAGCGCCCTATGCGTTCAGGAAACCAAGGCCGACCCTTCCCAGCTCGGCAAGGAGTTTTTTGAGGCAACGGACGCGGAAGGGCGCCCGTACGAGACGTTCTGGGCGAGCGCCAAGCGGCGGGGCTACTCAGGCGTGGCCATATACACCAGGGTCAAGCCCGTGGACGTACGGGTGTTGGGAGTGGCCGAGTACGACGACGAAGGGCGCTACCTGGAAGCCGACCTGGGGCCGTATGTGTTGGTCTCGGCCTATTTTCCCAATTCGCAGGACGCGGGCGCGCGCATAGACTACAAGATAGGCTTTTGCGAATCCGTGATGACCAGGCTGGACGCCCTGGTGGCGGCCGGCCGACATGTCGTGCTTTGCGGCGACTACAATATTGCCCACACGCCCATAGACCTGACCTACCCCAAGGCCAACGAGGGCAATCCTGGGTACCTGCCCGAGGAGCGCGCCTGGATGGACCGTTTTCTGTCGTCAGGCTATGTGGACGCGTTCCGCCGCCTGCATCCGGACCAGCCCGGCCTGTACACCTGGTGGAGTTACCGGATGCGCGCCAGGGAAAAGGACATAGGCTGGCGCATAGACTACACCTGCGTCAATGAGGCGTGCTGGCCCCTGGTCAAAAACGCGGCCATACACAAGGATGTCATGGGATCCGACCACTGCCCGGTCAGCCTGGACCTGGACCTGGCGGCCAACTGACGGGAGGGCCCATGAGCATCAAATACAACGCGCCAGCCACGCTTTCCTTCAGCCTGGCCGCGGGCGTCGTCTTGATACTGGACGCCATCCTTCCCGGACTGGCTGAAAACTGGTTCCTGGTGCCCGGCAGGGGAGGCTTTGACCCGGCCAACCTGCGCGACTACGTGCTCCTCTTAAGCCATGTCCTTGGGCACGCGGGACTGGACCACTACCTGGCCAACTTTTTCTTCATACTGCTCCTGGGGCCGGTGCTGGAGGAACGCTACGGTTCAGGCGTGCTGGCCGCCATGACCCTGGTTACGGCCCTGGCCACGGGGCTCCTCAACGTGCTCTTGTTTCCCACGGCCCTGATGGGCGCCTCCGGCATAGTCTTCATGATGATACTCCTGTCGTCGTTCACGAACTTCGGCAAGGGAGAGATACCGCTGACCTTCATCCTGATCCTGGTGCTCTACCTGGGCAAGGAAGTCATCAACGCCTTCACCAACAACGACATATCCGAATTCAGCCACATCATAGGCGGTCTGTGCGGCAGCCTGTTCGGCTTTCTTAAGGGCACGACCAGGCCGGCGGTCCGCTGACAGGCCCCCTTCCGAGCCCGGTTTCCGATCCGGCCGGACTTGTAATCACCGCGGCCTCCGCTATACTGGAAGCAGGAGGGGGCCGTGGGAGACACAGGAGACCAGGTCAAGGCGTTCGTCATAGACACCAATGTCTTCATCCACTATCCGGAGGCGGCTCTGTCGTTCCGCGACAACGAGATCGTGATCCCGCTCCAGGTGCTTGAAGAGCTGGACGGCCTCAAAGTTTATCCCGACCAGCGGGGCAAAAGCGCCAGGGAAGCCATACGCTTCCTGGATACCGTGGCCAAGAAAGGCAACCTGAACGAGGGCGTCAAGCTCGAAAACGGCTCGGTTCTCAGGGTGTCCCTTCTGCAGCCGTCCCGCCTGCCCGAGGGCTTCGACACGACCATCAAGGACAACCGCATCATACTCTGCGCGCTCGAGCTGGCTGAGCGCGGGCGCCAGGTGTTTTTTGTGTCCAAGGACATAAACGCCCGCGTCAAGGCCACCGCGTTGGGCCTAAAGGCCGTGGATTACGAAAAACAGAAGGTGGACATAGCCAGTCTCTACCAAGGTGTCATTGAAGTGGACGCCAACACGGAGACCTTGGCCGCCCTGGAAGGCAACGGGGAACTGAGCTGGCGCGACCAGCTCAAGGCCAACGAATTTGTCATACTGCGCAACGGGCAACGCGAGGTGTTGGCGCGCTGGAACCAGGATCGCGGTACCATTACTCTGGTGCAGGCCGAGCTGGGCTCCGTATCCGGCATCAGCCCCCTGAACTCAAGGCAGCGCATAGCCCTGGAACTGCTGCTGGACGACAGCCTGCCGCTGGTGTCGCTGGTTGGCAAGGCGGGCACTGGCAAGACCCTGATGGCCATTGCGGCGGGCCTGCGCAAGGTAATAGACGAAAAGCGCTACACGCGCATGCTCGTGTCCAGGCCGGTGGTGCCCGTGGGCAAGGACATAGGCTACCTGCCCGGAGAAAAGGGAGCAAAGATGGCCAACTGGATGCAGCCCCTATTCGACAACCTGGAGTTCATCCTGTTGGCTCACAAGAGGGAGAAGATCAAGTCAGCCGACCAGCTGGTCAAGGACAAGCTGATAGAGATAGAGGCCCTGTCGTACATACGCGGGCGTTCCCTGCCCAACCAGTTCATCATCATAGACGAGGCCCAGAACCTGACCCCGCACGAGATCAAGACCATAGTGTCCAGAGCGGGCGAGGGCTCCAAGGTGATCCTTACGGGCGACCCCTACCAGATCGATAACATGTACCTGGACGCAAATTCCAATGGCCTGTCCTACCTGGTGGACCGCTTCAAGGGCCAGGCCGTCTACGGGCACGTGACGCTCCAGAAAACGGAGCGCAGCAACCTTGCCGAGCTGGCGGCCAGCTTGTTATGAGGCGCGGTGTATGAGGCTGGACTTTTGCGCCGCCTGCGGCAGGATAGTGCTTAGGGGCTTCAGTTTCTGCCCCTATTGCGGGACGGCACTCAAGACTGGCTCGGGCCTTGAGGAGGCCCTTGAACGGCCCTTCGAGCGCCTGGACGCCATGCAGTCCGGGGAGCGTGAGCGAAGGGTCGACGAGTTGCTTGCCGAACTAGACGCCCTGGAACTGGATATGGACGAATTTCTCCACGCGTCCGAGCCCCCCCACACCCCGTCCTCGGGGCAGGCCCTGGGTCCTGCCGCGGACAAACAGCGCGCGTGAACATTGGCCGCACTTTCCATACCGCATCCTCCCGTGTACAATGGCGGCAAAGGAGCTACATGCCATGTACGGAGCCATGAAGGAAGAATTGCGGGCCAAGCTCGAGCAAATCAGGAAAGACGGGCTGTACAAAAGCGAGCGTGTCATAACGACGCCCCAGGGATCCTTGATATCCGTCAAGGACGGGCGGGAAGTCGTGAATTTTTGCGCCAACAACTACCTGGGACTGGCCAACGAGCCTTCAATCCGGGAGGCAGCCAAAAAAGCCCTGGACGAGTGGGGCTATGGCCTGTCCAGTGTCCGCTTCATCTGCGGCACCCAGTCGCCCCACAAGCGCCTGGAGGACGCCGTCAGCCGCTTCCTCGGCACCGAGGATACCATCCTGTTCTCCTCGTGCTTCGACGCCAATGGCGGCGTGTTCGAGCCCCTGCTTGACTCGGACAGCGCCATCATCACAGACAGCCTGAACCACGCATCCATCATAGACGGCATACGGCTGTGCAAGGCGGAGCGCTTCATATACGAGCACAACGACTTCCTGGACCTTGAGACCAAGCTGAAGGCGGCGCAGGGCAAAAAATTCCGCCTGATAGCCACTGACGGCGTGTTTTCCATGGACGGCGACATAGCGAACCTGAACGCCGTCTGCGACCTGGCCGAGAAATACAACGCCATGGTCCTGGTTGACGACAGCCACGCCACCGGTTTTGTCGGCAAGACAGGCCGGGGCACGCACGAGCACAACGGCGTGATAGGCAGGGTGGACATCATCACCACCACCTTTGGCAAGGCTTTGGGCGGGGCCTCGGGGGGCTGCGTGTCCGGCCATGCCGAGATCATCGAGTACCTGCGGCAGAAAGCCCGGCCCTACCTGTTCTCCAACACGCTTGCCCCGTCCATCGTGGGGGGAACACTGCGCGCCCTGGAGCTTTTAAGCGCGTCCACCGCCCTGCGCGACAGGCTTGAAGACAACACAAAGCGCTTCCGCGAGGGCATGACGCGCGTAGGGCTGGACATACGCCCCGGCGTGCATCCCATCGTGCCCGTCATGCTGTACGACGAGAAGCTGGCCCACGCCATGGCCGACCGGCTCCTGGAAGAGGGCATATACGTGATAGGCTTCAGCTTCCCGGTGGTGCCACGGGGCAAGGCGCGCATACGCGTCCAGATATCAGCGGCCCACACGGATGCGCAGATAGACGCGGCCATTGCCGCGTTCGCCAAGGTGGGCGCGGAGCTGGGGGCCGTAAAAAAATGAACGGGGATAAGACGCCTGGCATGAGCAAGCCTATCCGCATCCTGGTGCCTGCGGCTATCGCTGTCGGCGTGCTGGTACTAGGTGCGCTCGGCGTGTGGCTGGGCGTCCGCCTGAGTTCAAGCGACAGCGCCAGGAGCGGTGTCCTGTCGTCGTATTTCCGCGCCTTGGCCGACAAGGACACCCTGGCCGTGGACGAGCTCACGGCCGAGGACTTCTCGTCGGACCTGCCCCTGGATCAGCTGGAGCCGGGATCCTACCGGCTCTACGACTTTGGGGCGGGCACGGACGCGGCCGTCCAGCGCTTCATGCTGGCCATAGACCGCGAGGACGGAACAGAGGACGCGTTCCTGGCTGTAGCCGTGTACGGCAAAAACGGCTTTGTTCCGGTGCTTGAATCCATTCGCATGGAAGGACGAGGCAAGGGCCTCAGGGAGTAGGGCCTTTACGCGCTGCGAAGGCGCCTGAAAGAAGGCACGCGGGGCGACACGTTCAGCCGCGGGCCGTCACGGTCACCCCGGACGAGCATGCGATAGCCCAGGCCCGCTATCATGGCCCCGTTGTCCCCGCACAGGGCCAGGGGCGGAAACAGGGCCCGAACGTCGTCCCGGGAAGCCAAGCGCTCCCTGAGGTAGGTGTTTGCCGCGACTCCGCCCCCGGCAACGACCGTGCGGAGGCCCGTGTCGTCTATTGCCCTGATAAGACGGGACAGCAGAAGGTCCACGGCCGCCTTCTCAAAGGCTGCCGCTATGTTCTGGTCGGTACGCGGGTAGTCGGGGTTCCAGAACTTGTCCAGCTGGCGTATGGCCGCCGTTTTGAGGCCGGAATAGGAAACGTCGTAGCGGTGCTCGCCCTTGTACAGATTGGGTACCGGGAAGCGGCATGCGCGCGCGTCGCCTGAACGGGCCAGCCTGTCTATGGCCACGCCGCCGGGGTAGCCAAAGCCGTAGTGCTTGGCCACCTTGTCAAAGGCCTCGCCAACGGCGTCGTCTATGGTCGTTCCCAGCACCGTAATGTCGTCAAAACCGTCCGCCCTGCATATCAGCGTGTGCCCGCCCGACACAATGAGCCCGATGAAGGGATACTCAAGGTTTTCTGACAGCAAGGGCGCGTACAGGTGGGCCAGTATGTGGTTGACGCCGACCAGGGGCTTGTCCAGGGCGCGGGCCAGGGCTTTGGCGAACGACAGGCCGACCAGGAGCGAGCCGGCCAGACCGGGCTTTACGGTGACCGCTATGCCGTCAAGGTCCGGAAGTTTCTGCCCGGCGTCCGCAAGGGCCTTGTGTACCACGTCCTGTATCCACTCAACGTGGAGACGGGACGCTATCTCGGGCACCACGCCGTCGTACTGCCTGTGGCGCTCTATTTGCGTGGCAACGACGCTGGACAGGACGCGGCGTCCGTCCTCGACCACGGCCGCGGCGCACTCGTCGCAGGACGACTCAATACCCAGTATCCTCATCGTCCTTGTCCATCATGATGCGGGATATGGTCGACAGGCTGAAACCCTGTTCCAGCAAGCCGGGATACAGGTCAGACAGGGTCTGGGCCAGTTCTGCCGACCACACATGCCCTATCATGACCGCGTAGCCGCGTTTCTCCGCGACTTTAAGCCCTTCGTTGATGTAGGCGACTATGGATGCCCTATCAGGGCTGTTGTCTAGAAACACGGCGCGCTCCCAGCATGGCAGGTTCAATCGCGAAGCCACGGAGTGTACCACGGATTCGCCGGAGGTCAAAGAGTCAAGGTAATAGACGCCGGCCGCGCGGGCCTCGTCCAGGATTATCGTCATCAGGCGCTCATCGGCCGTGACGGCGCTTCCCATATGGTTGTTCATGCCAACGGCACCGCCGATACCGGCAAGGTTGGCTCGGATCAGGGACCGTACGTCGTCTTCAGGCATATCCAGCGTGACTGCCGCCGGCCCGGGATCCTGGCCACCCACGGCTTCCATGGGCTGATGGAGAATCACTTCCTTGCCGGCATCACGGGCCCTGGCCGCGGCTTCGGCCGAATACTGAAGGCCGGGCAGTACGGCTATGGTCAGCGGACCCGGAAAGTCCAGAAAGGCATCCAACTGTCCGGTATTGTGGCCGGCGTCGTCTATGACAAAGACAAGGGTGCCGCGCGAGTCCCGGTCCGGCTTGATTGCCGGCTTCCGCTCGTCCGCCGGAGCCGGGCGCTCGGCCACGTCCGGCGCCGCGCCCTCAGCCACGGGCTGGCCTTGGCCGGATATCCGTTCCCGCCCGGCCCTGGCCGCGACTATGGCTATGGCCAAAGCGGCAAAAACCATGAACGCGCTGACAAACATGGCCAGCCAAGCTGCGCCTTTCGTTTGTCCGCGCGTTCTTTTTCGTCCCATCTGGGAAGACTATACGACGGATGGGCGGGCCGGAGCAAGGGGCAGGAGCCCGCGGCTCAGGCGTATTCGTACAGTTCTGTGTTGCGCTCCCTCAGCTTACGGAGGGCCCGTTTTTCTATCTGGCGCACGGTTTCTGCTGACAGACCCATGGTCTGGCCTATGGTCTTCAACGTGCTGCGCCCGGTGCCGTAAAACTCAAAACGGTACATAAGCACCTTGCGCTCCCTGTCCATGAGCTCTTCCAAAAGTGCCAGGGTCCTTGTACGGTCCTGCTCCCTCTCGAACTGGATGTCCGGGCTGTAGGTCAAGTCCTCGAACACGTCTATGACGGAACCGCAATCCTCTTCGTCGTGCTCAGTTTCCAGGGGCACTATGGCGCTGGACAGCTCTAGGGCTTCACGCACGGCCTGGGCAGAAATACCCAGCTCCTTGGCAAGCTCGGCGTGGGTAGGTTCGCGCGACAGCGACTGGGACAGGTCGCCGTATATCTTGTGTATCCGGCGGATGAGCTCTTCCTTCCGGTGGGGCAGGCGTATCGCCCGCCGGGAGTTTACCAGGGACCGTGTAACCGCCTGCTTGATCCACCATGAAGCGTAGGTGGAGAACCGGACGTTTTTCCGGTAATCAAAACGCTCAGCGGCCTTGATAAGGCCCATGTTGCCTTCTTGGATAAGATCCACCAGCGGAATGTCGAAATTGCTGAAAGACCGCGCTATCTTGATGACCAGGCGCAGATTGGCTTCTATGAGGCGGGACCGGGCGGCGTCTTCACCCATCTGTATTCTCATGGACAATTCCCGCTCCTCCTCGGCGCTGAGGAGAGGAATGAGCTTTACGCGCTCGTAGTACATCTTCAGGCTGTCTTCGGTCATGGCGTTCTGTGTCCTGCTTGGCATGGTCATCACCTCTGCACCCATATTCAATGCAAGAAGCGTGCCAAGTTGGATTCGAGAATATTAAAGTTTGTAAGTTGTTTTTATAGAAAGAAATACTATTAAAAATAGGTTCGGGATGATTCTGCGCCTGTGTGTACGTATGTTTTTGTGCACATAAATCCATAAATGCTGTATGAAAAAAAATACGAGCAGGACCTCGATCCTGCTCGTTATGGGTGTCAGCTCGTCCGCGGAGCCTATAATCCCGCTTTTTTCAGTTTACAACCGGAGCCTCAACCTGCGCGCGCTGCGCCGAACTCTGGGAAGAAGGCCTATAGTCGCGGATGAAGGTCACCAAGGCAAGCACCGCTATGATGGCCAGCACCAATTTTCTCATAATTCCTCCATTGGCCGCCCATAGTACCATGCGGCCTGGATAAGCGCAAGTTCCCTGTTCCGCGACTCCTGTATCACGAGCCTAGGACTTTGAGCGGATTGATGGCCGCCCCGTTCTTGAACACGCCAAAATGCAGATGTACCCCGGTCGAGTACCCCGTCGAGCCGATCAAGCCCACGGACGCGCCCTGGTTGACCCTGGCCCCTCGCTTGACGCTGATCTTGTTCAGGTGAGCATACAGCGTCTGGTACCCGTCGGCGTGGGTGAGGATCACGTAGTTGCCGAATATGGTCGAATAACCCGTTTCGGATACGCGTCCGTCCATGGCCGCCTTGGCAGGGGAGTTTACCGGAGCGACGATGTCTATGCCCGAGTGCCATTGCCTGACACCGGTAAAAGGATTGGGCCGGTACCCGTAATAGGAACTGATGGATCCCCTGACTGGCCAGGTTACCAGGGTGCCCAGGGCGCGCTTGAGTTCCGTGCTCGGCAGGCGCACTCCGGGCAGGAACAGCCGCTGGCCTGGCTGTATGGTCTGGCTGACCATGTCGTTGGCGTCTATGATATCCATGACCGGTACGCCCCTGGCCTGGGCTATGCCGGACAGGCTCTCACCTTTGGCCACCGTGTGTACCACACCGTCCATGTTGGGGATTTTCAGGATGGCCCCAGCGCGGATGCGTCGAGCGTCGCCAAGGGCATTCAGGCTGATGAGCGTATCCATGCGCACGCCAAAGCGCCTCGCTATGCCGTCTATCGTGTCGTTTTTCTGGATGGTGTAGTTCGTCACATCCAGGGTTACCGGCAGCCGGGGCAGTGAGAGGCTGGAATCCGTGTCGTTGGGCACGGATTCATGCGGCGGCGCTATGGAATACAAAAGGAGCGACGAAACCTGAACGTCCTCGGGCAGGCTGATATCCGACGGTGATGGCTTTGCTTCTGCGCTCGCGGCCAGGGTGAGGGCGGACAGGAAGAACGCAGCGACAGCGCCTGCGTACACAAGCGGCTTAAGCCTTCCGTGGTCGCCTCGGACAGCCTTGGGCTTAGGTGCCCGCCTGGGGCCCCTCGCGGCCGGAGTCGACGCGGCTACCGGGGTGTCCAGAGGCTCGGTCCACAGCTGGATTTCTTCCAGTAGCTTGGCTGCCTGGGGTACGCGGGCCGCGGCGTCACGCCTGGTGGGGTTCGCTGAGCGGGCCGTGGCCGCGGCGCGAAGGAGGCTGTCGTGGGCAAACAGTCCGCTTGGCTGCGCCGTCCTGGGCGGCTTGCGGCGATGGGTGATATGCTGGGCGGAGATGACGCTTTCCATGTCCATACGTTACACTATCGGCGCCTTTGGAAGGCGGGATGAGACCAGGCGGAGGGCGGATGTCGGCAAAAAAACGCCTGCGAGCGGGCAGGATCATTGTGGTCGCTGCCGCGGCCGCCCTGGTGCTCCGAAGCTTTGTGGTGGACGCGCATATAGTCAGGGGCAGGTCCATGGAGCCCGCCATCTCGCCGGACAGCCTTGTCCTTGTCTTGCGCTGCGCATACGGCCTGCCCCGCGCCCTGCTCCCCGGTTACCTTGTGGCATGGTCGGAACCGAGGCCTGGAGACGTGGTGGTAAGCGACGCGGCCCTGGCCGGCGGTTCAAGGACGGTCAAGCGGGTATTCGAGACAGGCCCGGCCTTCGTGCGCGTAGAAAACGGCGAATTGGTCGGGAGAGGCGGGCGGGCGGTCCTGAGCGATGCCCAGAAGGTCAGGCTGGCGCACGGCTTGTATATACCGGCAGGCCATGTGTACCTGGTGGGCGACAACCGGATGGAGTCCTGGGACTCCAGGGACTACGGCCCCGTACCGATTGAGAAAGTGAGGGGAAGGGTGGTACTCTGTCCCCTGGGATGCCCGTGATGCGAGCGCCGGAACGTGCCGCCGCGGGCGCCAAGCGGACTACCGGTACAGACGGCGGGAGACGACGTGGATAAGCGCTTCATACGGCAATACATCGTCCTGGCCGTCCTCGGCGTGCTTGGCCTTTCGGCCCTGTGGCGGTATGCCGCGTTTGCCCTGGCCCCTGAGGCCGAGCCCGCATCGGGCGAGGGCGTCATAGAGGTCAGAGGCTCGATATACGACAGGGACGGCCGCCTCCTGGCCGTTGACACCGACCTCTACGACATATCCGCCTGGAGGCCAAGCCTAGATCCCGCCCTGGTTGACCGATACGCCGGCTTATGCCAGACCCACCTAGGCGGAAACATGTCCGATTACCGCACCAGACTGGCCAGCGGACCTGATTTTTTCTATTTGGCGCGCAGGGTAGACGGCGTCAACGCGCGGTCGTTCCAGGACGCGCTGTCAGAAGCGGGCCTGTCGGGCTTTAGGCTCGACCGTGTGTCCGGCCGCGTGTATCCGGAAAAAGACCTCGCGGCCCACCTGGTGGGCTTTGTGGGCACGGAAAACAAGGGCCTGGCTGGCGCGGAGGCTGCCTTTGAGGACGAGCTTGCCGCCGATCCGTCCAAAGCCCGCGGTTCGTACTCGTACGGCCAGTCGGTGTATCTGACCGTTGACGCGGACCTCCAGTACCGGCTGGAAAAGCTGTGCGCCGAGGCCATGGACGAGCACGACGCGGAAGCCGTGGTCATGGTGGCCATGGAGGCGCGTACGGGAGCCGTCAGCGCCTACGTGTCGCTTCCAGACTTTGACCCGAACCGTTTCCTCGACTCGGACGAGCACGAGTGGCTGGACCGGGTCGCCATCTACGCGTACGAGCCGGGATCCGTCTTCAAGGTGTACAGCATGGCGTCCCTTCTCGCGCTCGGCGGCATAGACGAGCACTCCGGGTTCGTGTGCGACGGCAGCTACGAACGCACCGTCACCTCGGGAGAGACGGTTACCATCACCTGTCTCGGCTCCCACGGGCTGGTCGACCTGACAAAAATCCTCGAATACTCATGCAATGCCGGCGCGGCGTACGCGTCGGACACCGTTGCCGGGCTGGATTTCTACGCCAAGATACGGGAGTTCGGCTTTGGAGAGCGCCCGGGCGCGGATCTGGCCGGAGAAAGCCCCGGCGTGTTCCGCAAGCCGGACCAGTGGTCGGCCCGTACCAAGCCGACGGTGGCCATGGGGCAGGAAATCCTGGTGACGGCCCTCCAGATGACGGCCGCGGCCACGACTCTGGCCAATGGCGGCGTCCTCCTCAGGCCACGGACCCTCGGCCGCGTTGTGGACAGGGACGGCCAGGTGTCGCTCGCCACCGAGCCTATAGCCGTTCGCCGGGTTATGGACGAGCGGAGCGCCGCAACCATCCTTACGGCCATGGAGGCCGTGGTGCTGGACACGGGTACCGGTAAGCGAGCCCGCATTGAGGATCTCCGGATGTCGGTCAAGACGGGTACGGCACAGATGATCGACCCGCGGACGCGGCGCTATTCCGACACCGACTTTATTGCCAGCACCCTGGCCCTGTTCCCGAGCGAGGCGCCGGAGTATATCGTGTACGCGGCCATCATCAAGCCGCGCGGCGCGTCCACGTACGGCGGTCGCATAGCGGCGCCGCTCGTTAAGGACGCGGCCAATATAGTGGCCGACCTGTACGGACTGGCGCGCGGCGAGTCGGCAAGCGTGGCCCACGGCGGCCGCATCATGCTTCCGGGGCTGGGGCCGGCGGCCATAGGCCAGGTAATGCCCGATTTGCGGGGCGTGCCCAAACGACTGCTCACGCCGCTACTCGCCCGCACGGACATTACGGTGGAAATAGAAGGAGAGGGCTGGGTTGTCGAGCAGGAGCCCGAGCCAGGAGCGTCGGTCAATCCCGGCGACACCATACGGCTGAGGCTGGAATGAGCCTGGCAGGCGACACTATCAGCGCGCTGGCAAGATTTCCCGGCGTGGCGGATTTTCTCAGGGACGGCCAGCCTCCGGCTCTTCTCCCGGACGTGTCGCCGGTCGTGGAAGCATCCAGGAAAGGACTTCCTACCCTGAGGCTCGGTTCGTCATGGGCGCATTCCCGCTATGATCCCGAGGCCGAGTCCAGGAAAATAGGCGAGGAAGCCCTGGCGTCCGGCGCCGAACTAGTCGTGCTCGTTGGCATGGGCCTTGGGTACACGGCCGAAGCCATTCTGGCCCAGGGCGCGGCCGTGCTAGTCCTGGAACCGGACCCGGGTGTGCTGGCCGCGTCACTGGGAGCGAGGGATCTTGCTGGCCTGATCCGGCATGAACGGTTCCACGTGCTCGCGGGGCAGGATATCTCCGGGCTGTCGGCCGTGGTAGAGGGCATGGATCCGCGCTCGCTGGCCTATCTTGTCAACCCGGCGTACCGGGCCGCCTTTCCGGAATTTTGCTCGCGGGCCCAGACGGCGCTGGAACGCTTCAAGGAGAAGGACAGCGTCAACGAAGCCACGCTCAGGCGTTTTGGCAGACGTTGGGTAAGGAACCTGGCCGCCAATTACAAACGGATTGCCCGCTTGCCCGGTGTTTCCTCCCTGTTCGGCGCAACGGAGGGCTTCCCGGCGCTGGTGCTGGCCGCCGGCCCGTCGCTAGACGATGTGGCGCCCGAGTTGCCGCGTTTGCACGAGCGTATGCTGATCGTGTGCGTGGACACAGCTCTTCGGTCCTGCCTGAGAGCCGGAGTCGAGCCTGACATCGTCGTCGTGGTCGATCCCCAATACTGGAACGCCAGGCACATTGACCGCTGTTCGTCGCCCTCGTCGATCCTGGTCACCGAGGCGGCGGTATGGCCAAGCGTGTTCAGGCTCGATGCGCGCGCAACCGTGCTGTGCTCGTCGCTCTATCCCCTCGGGCGCTGGTTCGAGGGGCGGTCTGGAACCCCGAAGGGCACCCTGGGTGCGGGAGGTTCCGTGGCGACGAGCGCCTGGGATCTCGCCAGGCTGATGGGGTGCGCGCCCATCTATATGGCCGGGCTGGATCTGGGCTTTCCACGGGGTAGAACCCACGCGCGCGCGAGCCTCTTTGAGCAACGGATGCTCGGCGCCGGTTCGCGCCTGGAACCAGCGTCCACGGCCTTGTTTGCGGCCATGAGGGGCGGTCAGCCCTTCCAGGCCAAGGCAAACGACGGCACCACGCTGGTCAGTGACCGCCGGCTGTCCCTGTACTCGTGGTGGTTCGCGTCCAGGGTGGCGCGCCATCCGGCCACGCGTAGCCAGACCTTTTCCCGGGGAGGGCTGGCCATCCCTGGCCTGACACTGGCGGATCCGGAGGACGCATTGTCCTTAGCTTCCATACGTGGCCAGATAGACGCAGCGCTGTCGGCGGCTTTGGCAGCGACTGAAGGCCGCCCGGCGGGGCAGGATCCGGATGGCGTCATGTCGGCCCTGTTGGACGCCCTCGTCGACATAGAGCGTCTTGCCGACCACGGTCTTGCCCTGGCAACCAAAGCCGCAAACGCTCCGGGCAGCGAACTGGATGGGCTCCTGGACCGGCTGTCCGAGCTTGACGCCCAGATCCTGGCAAACTCCGCCAGGGATATAGTCGGGTTCCTGTTCCCCTCGGTACGGGATGTTGTGCAAGGCCGCTCCCGAACCTTTGTCGAGAGCCTGGAGAAATCCATGCGCCTCTATGGAGAGATCAAGGCCAGCGCCGAGTGGCACAGGGTGCTTCTGGCCGCATCGCGAATTTCCGTATAGGACCGGTTTTCGCAATGTGCAGAAATTTACTTAATAAACCATAACCGCACACCGATACTGGGTATGTGAGTTCATGCTCACCGGAACGGTATGCACACGACGTCCAGGCATACCGTTCTTTTTCTATCTTCCCCTCATGGCTGGCGGATCGCGGCGTCACTCAGGTCCGCGTGAGGACTCACATACAGTGCAGTATGCTCGTCCACCCGCGGACCTTCGCTTCTAGCGC
>JAFGJV010000022.1 GCA_016928955.1 Spirochaetales bacterium | reverse complement strand
ACGTCCACCTTGCCGTTGCGGTTCACCGGCAGGCGCTCCAGCACCGTAAGGCGCGCCGGCACCAGGTACCCAGGCAGGCGACCCCGGAGCCAGGCAAGCACGGCCACCGCGTCCAGCCCGGCGGGCGACACAAAGGCGCTCAGGTAGGGTTCTCCGCCCGCGTCCCGGCGCACGCTGACCGCCGCCTCGGCCACCCCGGGACACTCCCCGAGCGCGCGCTCAAGCTCGGCCGGCTCCACCCGGTGGCCGCGTATCTTCACCTGCCCGTCGCGCCGGCCCAGGTACTCGACCAGCCCGTCCGGACCCAGGCGCCCGTAGTCGCCGGAGCGGTACCAGCGCCGGCCGTCGCGCTCAACAAAGCGCTCCGCGCTCAGTTCGGGTTTTCCGCGGTAGCCCCGCGCAAGACCTGAGCCGCCCAGCTCGAGCTCGCCCACAGCTCCCGGGGGCAGGATCCGACCCTGGTCGTCCACCACCCGGACCAGCGCGTTCGGCAGCGGCCGCCCGATGGGCACCCAGGCGCCCTTGTCGCGCTCAGGATCAAAGCGATGGACTATGCAGCCCACGGTGGCCTCTGTTGGGCCGTACTCGTTGACAATGCCGGTATCCGGGCCAAGGGCCGAAATCAGGCCGCGGCAGGCGTCCACGGACAGGGCCTCGCCGCCTACTATGAACAGCCGCCGGCGCGCGGGCGTCGCGCGAGCCATGCCCGCCAGCAGACGCAAATGGGCAGGCGTGAGCTTGATGACGTTGATGTCCGGATTCCCCAACGCGCGGACCAGTTTCTCGCCCACGTCGTTTCCGTCCGGGCTTATGACAGCCCCGCCCGTGGCCAGGGGCAGGAACATGGACGTGACCGTGAGGTCGAACGATATGCTCGTGATGAAGGGCATGGACACCGGACTGCCATCCGCGTACTCACGGGCCGCGCATGCTAGATACGACGCCAGATTACGGTGGCTGATTTCCACGCCCTTTGGCTCGCCCGTGGAGCCGGAGGTATAGATGACGTAGGCCGGATCGTCCGCGCCCGGGCTTGTCTCCGGCGCTTCCGGCGCGGCACCGGGGGCAAGCAGGACTTCTGGCGACAACAGGGAAACGCCCCAGTCGGCCGCGGCCAGGCCGCCGCTGGCAACCAGGCAGGACGCGCCCGAATCTCGGAGGATGTAGCCGACCCTGGCGGACGGAAGGCCCGGATCGAGCGGCAGGTAGGCGGCCCCGGACCGGAGCACGCCGAGCACGCAGGCCAGGGCGTCCGTGCCGTGCCCGAGCGACACGCCGACCACGTTGCCCGGGCCTACGCCAGCCACGCGGAGCCTGGCGGCCGCGCGTCCGGCCGCGTCCCACAACGACCTGTAGCTCAGGCTGCCTGACGGGTCGGACGCGGCAATGGCGTCCGGAACCCGATCCACGCTCGTCTGGATAGGATCCAGCACCGTGGCCGACCATTCGTCGTCGCCAACCCCGGCGGAATCCGGCCTGGCCGGAACAGGCAGGCGGAACGAATCCGCGGGAGCGTCCCCAGCGGCTACCAGCCTGCGCAGGAACGACGCGTAGGCGTCCAACACCGCCTGGGAAAAACGCTGGTCATAGAAGCCCTGGTCATACTTGAGGATCAGCTTGAGCCCGCTTCCGGGAACCAGGACCAGGGCGGCCGGATAGTTGGTGCGTTCGTAGCTATCCAGCTGGCGCACCACGCAATCGCCGTAGCGCCGCTCGCCAGGGTAATTCTCGTATATGAACAGCGTGTCAAAGAGCGACGACCGTCCGGCGGCTTCCTGAACCGAGGATAACGACGAATTTTCGTGCGCCGCCTCCTCGGCGGCGGAGTCGCGGGCGCGTTCGGCCAGATGGCGCATGCCCTCGGCGTCGGACCAGGCCAGCCTGCGGGCCACGGTGTTGATGAACAAGCCAACGGCCGTTTCCGCGCCCGGGAGGCTTGCCGGCCTGCCTGCCACGACAACGCCAAAGCACACGTCCTGGAAGCCGGAATACCTTCCGAGCACCAGGGCCCATGCGGCCTGGCACAGGTGGCCCGGCGTTACGTTCCATGACGCGGCCAGGGCGCACAGGGCGTCATAGTCCGCCTGGCCAACAGCGGCCTCGGCCTTGCCCAGGCGGCCGGCGCGTTCTGGGGTTCCGCCCCAGGGTTTCAAATAAGAGCCGTCGGGCAGGTCCCCGAGCCGCGCCGCCCAGAACTCCTTGTCCGCGGCCTGGTCGCGCGCGGCAAGCCACTCTATGTACGAGCGATACCGGAAGGCCGGAGGCCTGGGCAGGGGGCTCCCGGACGCCAGGGAACCGTAGACGGAAAACAGGTCGCCAAGGAACACGCCCAGGGACCAGCCGTCCATGATGATGTGATGGAAGGTCCACACCAGGGTGACGCGGCCAGGGCCTTCCCTGAAAGTTGCCACGCGCAGGAGAGGCCCTGAAGCAAGATCAAAGCCCCTGGCGCGGTCGCTCTCCAGGTAGCCCGCCAGCAAGGCGCCGCGCTCGGCCTGGCTCATGCGGCTGATGTCACGCCTGGCCTCAAAGGAGAACGGTCGCGCCTTCACGAGCACCTGCAGGGGGCGCTTGAGTCCCTCGTGCGGGAAAATGGCATGCAGGCAGTCATGGCGGGCGCAGGTCTGGCCTATGGCCCGGGCCAGAAGGTCCTCGTCCAGGTTGCCGTCCACCTGCAGGCAGCTTTGTTCCACGTACAGGTCGCCGCGTCCTTCCGCCAGGTAGTGGAAGAGCATGCCCTCCTGCAGGGGACTGAGCGGATACGCGTCCAGAACCGCGGATTCCTTCATGGCGCAATGTCCTTTGTATGGTCCATCACAGGTCCGCCGCCACCTTGGCAAGCACGGCCAGGTCGTCGCTATCCACGCCGCCTGACAGGCCAAAATCGCTGGGCGTGTGCACGGCCTCGGGCAGGGACAGGCAGTGCCCGATTACGGCGTCCAGGTTTTTGCGGAAGGCGGCCGACATATTGTCCACCACGGCCCGTTCCAGGCGCGTTGAATCGTACTTGAGCACGCAGTGCAGGCGTCCCGAGCGCACGATCAGGTTGAGTTCCAGGGGATAGTCCAGCGGGCGTTCCGGCGACTGGAGGGCCCCCAGGGGCAGGTCGGCAACCTCAAAATCCCCCGAACGCCCGGAACCGTCCACCTCCCCGTGGAAATTGAAGAGTATGCCGGACCTGCGCTTTTGGGCGGCCGGATGGCCCAGTATATATTTGAGCACGCCCCAGCTTTGATGCGGAGGCAGGCCCCTCTGTGCTTCTTTGGCCTCTCGGACCGCCACCCCTGGCTGGCCGCCGGAGCGCGGCAGGCGCACCGGATAGATGGACGTGAACCAGCCGACCGTGCGCGACACGTCCAGCTGGTCGGAGGGAACGTCGCGGCCGTGCCCCTCCATGTCTATGACCAGCGAACCCTCACCGGCCTCAGGGGGCAGGGACAGTTCCAGGGCCGCCAGGATCAGGTCCCGCGGCTCCGCGTAATAGGCTTTCCATGCGCGGGTCAGAAGCTCCTCGGTCCGTGCAGGGTCCAGGGAGAAGGCCTTCAGGCGGGCGTCCGAGCGCGAGCCGGCGGCACCATCCGCAGCCGGCCACGGATCCCGGTCCTGCCCGATGGCCAGCCATGCGTCCGCGGTGTCCCCGGCCTGCTCTGCGCCTGGCCCTCTCAGCCATCCCGCCCAGGCGGCGTAGCTGTCGCTCCGGAGCGGGAAGGATGCTGCCGTGCCCTTGACGGCCTGGGCGTAGGCCACGCCCAGGTCCTCAAGCACGATGCGCCAGGACACGCCGTCCATGACCAGGTGGTGGGCAACGATGGCCAGGTAGTCGCCGTCCTCCGCGGGCACAAGCCCGAACCTGAGCAAGGGTCCCGACCCCAGGTCAAAGGGCCGGTTCAGCTCCCGGCCGGCGTCCAGCAGAGCCTGCCCGGCGTCATCAGCCTTGGGGAATTCCTGGATGGCCGGCGCCCGGGCGTCGGCATAGGCGGAAGACCATACGCCGCCGTCGCCCTTTGTGAAACGGAGACGGAAGGCGTCATGACGCTCAAAAACGGCGTTCAGGGCTGATGCCAAGGCCTCACGGTCAAAGCCGCCGGGCGCGCGGAGGACCATGGCCTGGTTGTCTACATCCATGCCCGCCTCGCCCAGGCTGAAAAAGCGCTCCTGAATGGGCGACAACGGACAAGGCCCGGACGCCGCTTCCTGCGGAGGTATCCTAGACAGGGGCCTGACGTAAGGTTTGAGCTCGTCCAGCGTTGGATGCCGGAACAGCTCCTTTACGTCCAGGGACAGGCCGTGGTCGTTCAGGCGGGCGGCTATCTGCATGGCCTTGATGGAGTCGCCGCCGCACTCGAAGAAGTTGTCGTCCATACCGGGCGACTCGACGCCAAGCACCTCTCCCCAGGCGCGCGCCATGGCTTCCTCCAGCTCGCCGTCGGGCTTCCTGCCGTGGCTACCAGAACGCCGCTCGGGGTCGGGCAGGGCTGAAAGGTCCACCTTGCCGTTGGCCGTGCAGGGCAGGGCGTCTACCTGGACCATGGCCGAGGGCACCATGTACGCGGGCAGGAGCTCGGCCAGGTGCGCGCGCATTTCCGAAAAGGACACGGGCCGCGACGCTGCGTACCACAGAGCCAGATAGCTGTCGCCGTCCTTGTCAGTCCGCGCGGCGCATGCCGCCGAACTCACGGCGTCGTGCCTGGCCGCCGCTGACTCTACCTCGCCGCGCTCTATCCGGTGCCCCCGGATTTTCACCTGGGAATCGCGGCGTCCCAGATACTCGATCTCACCGTCCACCGTCCAGCGGCCCAGGTCGCCCGAGCGGTACAGGCGCTCGCCGGTGTGGGGATTGGGGGCAAAGCGGGTTGCCGTCAGCTCAGGCTGGTTGATATAGCCCGTTGCCAAACCTAGCCCCTCCACGCATATCTCGCCAACGGCCCCCGCTGGCTGAACCCTGCCGGCGGCATCCAGGAGAAATACCCTGAGCGTGGGCAGGGCCGTGCCCACGGAACGCGAACCGCGGGCCAGGTCGTCGGGCCCAAGGACCTTCCAGGTGACATGGACCGTGGTTTCGGTGATGCCGTACATGTTGACCAGGCGCGCCCCGGGGTGGGAGGCCGACCAGGCAGCCAGCAGACGGGACTTGAGCGCCTCGCCGCCGAACACCACCTCGCGCACGGAGGGAAGCGGCTTGTCGCGGCACGCCTCGGCCAGGCGGTAGAAAGCCGTGGGAGTCTGGCTGAGCACGGTCACGCCCTCCGCCTCCAGGAAAGACCGGAAAACCGACGGGTCGGCCCGCTCGGCATCCCCGGCCACGGCCAGCGTGCCGCCGTACAGCAGGGCTCCCCAGATTTCCCACACGGAGAAATCAAAACAGAACGAATGGAAAAGGGACCACACGTCCCGCTCGGTGAAGGAAAAAGGCAGAGCGCGAGCCTTCATGAGCCGCGCCACGTTCCGGTGGCTGAGCTCGCAGCCCTTGGGCGCTCCCGTGGTTCCGGACGTGTATATGACGTATGCCGCGTCGTCCAGCGAAGGAACGGGCAGCTCAGCGCGTTCGTGCCGCTCGGGACCGTCATAGTCCAACAGCGCAGGGACGCCAGACGCCGCCGCTATGTTCCCGGCCGCTTCGGCCAGGGAACCCGGATGCAGTATGGCCGACAGGGACGCGTCCTTGGCCATGAAGACCGTCCGTTCCGCCGGGTGGTCGGGATCCAGCGGCACGTAGGCGCAACCCGCCCGGATCGCGCCGAGCAGGGCGACCACGGCTCCGGCCGAGCGGTCGGCCAACAGGCCTATGCGCTTGCCCGGGCCTCCAGCCACCTTGATGATCCGGGTGGCCAGGACGGCGCTGGCCCGTTCAAGCTCGGCGTAGGTTAGGGAGCGGCCGTCGGCCTTGATAGCCACCCTGTCCGCGTGGGCGCGCGCCGTTTCCTCGAACAGGGTGGCCAGGTTTTTTTCCGGATACGACCAGTCGTCCGTCCGCCCCCTACGCGACCACTGGTCCAGGATGCGCTCGGTTTCGGCGGCAGGAATAAAATCCGGTTCCTCCGGCGACGCTTGCGGATCGGCCAACGCGTTTGCCCACAGCTTGGACAGGTAGCCCGCCATGGCCGTTGCCAGGGCGTCCGGCAGGCAGGACGGCTTATACGACAACTCCAGCGCAAGGCCCTTGTCTGTCCGTAGCAGGGCGGCCGACACGTCGGCCGGGGCCCGGTCTGGGGCCTGTCGCGCCTTCCCCACGCACAACTCGAGCGCGCGGAAGGATGCCGCTCCGTCAAGCAAGGCAGCCGCGTCAAAATCCCCAAAAGCGCCTGCCCTGACGATCAGGCCGCGCGCTTCCACCAGGTTTTTGGCAAAGCCGCCCGAGCGTACGGGAAAGCGCAGCGGCAGGGAGGGGCGGCCGCCGCTCCGCTCCTCAAGATCCAGCCAGGCTGTCAGGCCGTCCACCATGAAGCAGCGGCCCAGGATCAGGCCCAGCGATTGCGCGAACAAGGCCAGGAGGGACACGTCGTCTCCCCGGGCGACGCGCAGGGCCAGGCCCGCCGCTTCGTCGGACAGCGCGTCCGTCCTGGTCACCCGCGTCTCGGAAACGGTGGACCACGGCCCGCCCGCGCCTGCTTCAAGCATGGGGCGGAAAAATTCCCGCGCTCCGGCATACCGCTCGTTTTCCCTGAATAGCTCCCGCTCGAACGCGTTCATGCCTCGGCTCCCCCGTTGAAGTCAAAGCCGCCCTCGGTCAGCTCCCCGGCACCCTGCGCGGCCGGCTCAAGCCCGAGCTCGGCCGCCGGACAGCGCGGCTCGCGGGCGGCGTGGGCGCACACCGATGCAAAATCCTCAGCCAGGCGCCTGATGCTCGACTCGTCGTACACGGCAGCCCGGTACTCAAACCTGAACTCCGCCCGGCCATCCGCCGTGGGCGTCCCGTCAACCAGAATCTCGAACTTGGCCGCCCCCGAGTCGGCCCTCACGGCGTCGTGGCCCATGGCCTCGACCACGGAGCGGCCTTCCTCGCCGTTCTGCCACGCGAAAATGGTCTGGAACAAAGGATGCGTTCCCGGCACGCGCTTGAGGCCAAGTTCCTCGGCCAGGCGCTCGTAGGCGTAGCCGTCGTGGTCAATAGCGTTGGCCAGATTGGCGGCCACGCCGGACAGCACGTCCAGGAAACCGGCCCGGCCGTCCACCTCGCAGAGTATGGGCAAGGTGCGCATGAAGGGTCCCAGGACCCCGGCCGATTCGGGCCGACCGCGCCCCTCGTCCACCGTGCCGATGACGCAGCTGGCCGTGCCGGCGTACCGCGACTGGACAACGGCCATGCAGGCCAGGAAGTACGAGAAGAGGCTGGCCTTGGCCGCGGCCGCCGTGACGGCCGCCCTGGCCACCGTGTCCGCGTCCAGCTCCATGGCGTACTCCGCCGAGCGGTAATCGGGTACCGGAGAGCGGGGCCGGTCCACGGGCAGGAGGAAGGGTCCGGCCAGCGGAGAGAAGGTGGTCAGCCACCAGGCCCGGTCCGTCTCCACGTCGCCCCGGGACGCGAACCAAGAGCTGAAATCCCGGAAGGTTCGCGCCGGCGCCGGGGGCAGGTCCCGGCCATCCAGCAAGGCCCCAAGCTCGGACGCAAAAACACCTATGGACGCGCCGTCCATGATGGCGTGGTGGAAATCGAAGACCAGGAGGCTTTTGCCTCCGTCCAGGCGACCGTGAGACACCCGGTACAAGGGCGCCCGAGTCGGGTCAAAGGGTTTGACCGCCGCGCTGGCGGCCTGGGCGGGATCAAGCCCGGCAAGCGCGCCCAGTTCGAACACGGGCGGCTCCATGCCGTCAGCCAGGATCTGCCGGTACTCGGCGCCGTTTCTCCGGAAATACATGCGAAGCGCGTCATGGCGGTCCTGAAGGACGCGGAGGGCGGCGGACAGGCGGCCAGGGTCGACGCGATAGGGCACTATCACCGCGCCCGCCTCGTTGTACGCGGCGCTCGCTCCATAGGCGTCGCCCATCAACAGAATGGCTTCCTGAGACCGGCTCACCGGATAGTCGGCGGAGGGAGAAGCGGCAGGCACCGCGTCGCCGGATGCCGTGCCCCGGGACGCTATGGCCCTGGCCATCTCTCCCAGGTCGTTGGCGGAGAACACGTCGCGCATGGGCAGGTCCACGCCCAGTTCCCCGCGGATGGCGTGGATCAGGCGCATGGCGCTCACCGAGTTGCCGCCCAGCTCAAAGAACCCGTCATCTGGCGAGCGCGGCCTTGAGCCAAGCACCCCTTCCCAAATATCAGCCAGGCGACGCTCGTCCTCGGTCAACTCGGCGCTCGGCGCGCCGTCGTCCGGCCGGGAGGCGCAGACAGCCCTCAAGGCGTCGTCGTCGACCTTGCCGTGCACGGTCAGCGGGAAGGAGTCCACCCGGCGCAGAATAGTCGGGACCATGTACGCGGGCAGGAACCGGGACAGGTGGGCCCGCATGGCCGCCTCAGCCGGGAGGCCGTCCCAACAGCCGGCCAAATTGTCGCCCAGGGCCAGCACGCGCACGCGGCCGGCGCCCTGCAGTCCGCCCATGGCCGCTTCCACGTCGGCCGTTTCCACGCGGTGCCCCCGCACCTTGACCTGGCCGTCCCTGCGGCCGGCGAATTCCAGGACCTGGTCACCGCCGCCCGACCAGCGGCCGTAGTCTCCGGTGCGGTACATGAGGCGGCCGGGATAGAAGGGATCCTGCCTGAAGCGGCCCCGGTCGTCGCCGTCCACGTACCCAAGGGCAACGCCGGCTCCCGCTATGCATATCTCCCCGTAAACGCCGGGAGGGACCAGGGTGGAATCCCCGTCCAGCACATAGACGGCCGTGTTGTCTATCGGCCGGCCTATGGGCACGGACGGCCCGCCCCGCTCCACCCTGTGGACCGTGGACGATATGGTGCACTCGGCCGGTCCGTAGTGGTTGTACAGGGCATAGCTCAGCGGCCGGTACCCGTGCAGCCTGTCGCCGCCGGCAATGACGGCCTTCAGGGCCGGCAGGTCATGGTCGCCTTTCATGAATTCCTCGGCCACCGGCGTGGGGAAGTACGCGCAAGTGACCGAACGTTCTTTCAGCCAGGGCGCCAGGTTTTCCGTGTCCAGGAGCAGGTCCGGGTCGTCCGGTACAACCGCCACGGCGGCTCCCGCCAGGAGAGGCGGCAGGAATTCCTTGAGGCCGCCGTCAAAGGAGAACGACGCGTACTTGGAGCACACCTCGCCCGGCCCCAGCCCGTAGTGGCGGTTGTGCCATGAGCAGTAGTTGAGCAGGCTCCGGTGGCTGACGGCTATGCCCTTGGGCCGGCCTGTGGAACCGGAGGTAAAGATGACGTAGGCCTCGTCCCCGCCTGAACTGGGCGTGGCGGTGGCGGCCCGATCGCCTCCCTGGGAATCGACAAAGCCCAGGCCGACCGCGCTGGCCCTATCCTTCAAGGCCGCCCGGCCGAGGCACAGACGAATGCCCGCGTCCCCGGCCATGTCCGCAAGGCGGGCGTCCGGATACGCCGGGTCAAAGGGAACAAAGGAACAGCCGGCCGCCAGCACCCCGAGGATGGCCGCCACCGTGTCCTCATGGCGCTCGGCCAGCACGGCCACCCTCTGCCCCGGTGTTGCCCCTGCGCCGAGCACGGCGCCGGCCACCCTCAGGGCCCGGTCCAGAAGGGCGCCGTACGAAAGGACAACGCCAGCGGTTCCGACCAGAGCCGGCTTGTCCGCGTGTGCGGCGGCCGCCATCTCGAACAGCCCGAACCACGAGCCGTCCGGAATGTCCGCGCGGCGTTCCATGCCGCTTGCCAGCATGGCCCGTTCGGCTTCCGAGAGCACGGGCAGTTCGCCTATTTTCAGCTTGGGATCTTCCGACACGGCGTCCAGGATGCGCTCAAGGCTGGAAGCCATGCGCCGGGCGCTTTCCGGACGGAACAGCCTGGTTGCGTAGCACAGGGCCACGTCCACGCCCTCGTCGCGCTCAAAGCACTCCAGGCCCAGGTCAAAACGCACCGCCCGCCTGGGCAGGCGGTACGCATCCACCGATCCGTCGGCGGCCAGAGCGGAGAAGGACAGGTCCACGTCCTGGAAGGTGAAGGACACGTCGTACAGGGGATTGCGGCTCAGCTCGCGGTCCACCACCAGGCGCTCAAAGAGGTCGTCAAAGGGATAGTCCTGGTTCTCGTATGACTCTATGGCTATGCCCTTGAGCTCGGTCAGGTAGTCCACAAAGCGCTTGCGCGACGCCGGCGCGCTCCGCAGGGGTATGGTGCTGACCAGCATGCCCATGAGCCGCTCCAGGTCGGCGTGCCGCCTGGCTGAAGCCGGCAGGCCCACGATCATGTCCTCCTGGCCCGAGTAGCGGTGGAGGAGGGTCTTGAACGCGGCCAGGAGCACCATGGACAGGGTGGCGCCCGTCTTGGCGGCCAGGTCCTTCAGCTGGCCCACGCGGGCGGGACCGAGCCTGAAGCGCACCTCGTCACCCTCAAAGCTCTGCCGCCGTGGCCGCGGGAAATCGGTGGGCAAGTCCAGGGACGGCAGCGGACCCTTCAGCCTGTCCAGCCAGAACGCCTCGCTTCCCGCGTAGGCCCCGTCCGCGCGGAGGCCCGCCTCCCACACGGCGTAGTCGCGGTAGCGGACGCGCTCGGGCTCGGGTTCCGCGCCCGAGTAAATCCTGAAAAAGGCGTCCAGAAGTATGCCGCCCGAATTGGCGTCTATGATGGAATGGTGCATCTCGATGACCAGGAGGTAGTCGCGTTCGGCCAGCTTGGCCACCAGGGCCCGGCAGAGCGGAGCCTTGCCGAGGTCAAACGGCTTGAAGAACGCGGCCAGGCGGAGATCCACCTCCGTTTCCGGAAACTCGTCGTAGGCCGCCTCTATGTCCACACGGCTGTGCACGCGCTGGCGGAATTCGCCGCCCTCGAACACAAAGGACGTGCGGAGGGTCTCGTAGGACTGCACCAGGGTACGGAAGGCCGCCAGGGCCCGCTCGGGGTCCACGTCCGCGCGTATGCGCACGGCCACGGGTATGTTGTAGTTGACGCTGGACGGGTCCAGGTGCGACAACAGGAGCACGCGGCGCTGGCTGGACGTCACCGGATAGCTGTCCGCGTCCGGAGCCGCCGGTATGGGCTTGGAGAAGGGATTGGTTTCATTGCCCTCGGTAGCGGCGTCCGAGCTGCCGTCCAGCAGGGAACCCGCCAGGGCCCTGACGCTGGGCCCCATCATCAGCTTCATCATGGTTACCTGGGTCTTGAGCGCCGCCATGATCCAGTTGCGCAGCTGGTTGACCATGAGGGAGTCCAGCCCGAGCGCCGTGATGGGCTCGTCCGGATCCACGTCGTCCAGGGCCAGGCCGGCTATGCGCGCCACCTGGGCGGACAACTCGGCCTCAAGAACAGCTTTGGCTTCCGTGGGATCCAATGTGGCCAGACGGTCGGCCAGGCTATCGGACAATTCCGACGGGCCCGACCCTGCGCCTGTCAGGGCGCCAAAGCGGGCGCTGCTCCGGTCGGCTGGGTTGATCTGCCCGAGCTTGGCCCAATCCAGGTCCATGACCAGGCGGTAGCCCGGGTCGGCCGGCAGGTAGGCATCCAGGGTCTCCCCTATGTCGCGCAAGGACAGGGGTTTCCAGCCCTGGGCGCCCAGCATGTCGGCCACCTTGCCGTTCCGGGCCACGTACCCTGCGCCGCCTATCACGCCCCAGGCCAAAGCCAGGCCGCCAAGCCCGCGGACACGACGACTCAGGCACAGGGAATCCAGATAGGCGTTGGCGGCCGCGTAATTGGCCTGCGAGGGATTGCCGTAGGCGGCGGACACTGAGCTGAAACAGAGGAAGAAATCCATGGGACCGGCCGCCCTGTGCAGGTTGAAAGCACCCCGTGCCTTTGGGCCGTATACGCCAAGGAAGCGCTCCGCGTCCATATCGGCCAGCAGGGCGTCATCAAACACGGCGGCGCAGTGCACCACGCCGCGCACCGGTGGGAATCCGTCCTGTCGGAACAAGGATTCCGCAACGCTCGGGTCGCTGACGTCTCCCCTGACCACCCGCACGACCGCGCCCGCGTCTTCCAGTTTTACCAGCCCGGCGCGGGCCTCGTCGCTGTCCGCGCCGCTCCGCCCGACCAGCACCAGGTGACGCGCGCCGCTTGTGCACAGGAATTCGCTGATGGCCAGGCCGAGTCCTTTTAGGCCTCCCGTAACCACGTACGTGGCGTCCGCCCTGACCAGCTCGGCCAGACTCCGTGCCGGAGACAAACTAGCGCCTTCAGTGGCGCCCAGGTCAAGCACGGCGCAGGGCCCCGCCCGGCGCGCGGACAAGGCATCGGAAGCCTGGGCAAGCGTGAACAGCCGGAACGGACCCGGCAATGCCTCGTGATTTCCATCCAGTGCCGTTTCATCCACCGTGGTCACACTCGAACAGCGCGACAATACCGACGCGGGCACCTGTCCCCCCGCGTCCAGGCAGGCGCGGTCGGCCACCACGATCAGGCCTCCGTGGCGCAAGGATCGGGACGCCAGGTACAGATTGGCTTCCGCCGCCAGGCACACCACGGCATCCGCGCCCAGTTCGGCGCCTTCCGGAACGGCCACGGCGCCAGCGCGCTCAAGCTCCGCCGAATCCAGGCCGCCCACGGGAGCCACTGACACGGGCCGGGTGCCCAGGGCCGCCACAAGTTCACGCCAGGGCGACGAAGGGCTGGCCACCACCACAACGGACGCATCAGCGGCAAGCCCCGCGAGCGTGCCGCGCACGGAGGCTGCCACGAGCCCGTTCCATTCAGCGGCCGCTGCCTGGGCCGGGTCCGCGCCAGGTTTCAAAACGCGCAGGCACCGCGCGTCCACACGCAGCCTATTGGCTGGCGCGGCCGCCAGGACACCGGCCACCGCGTCGCCTTCCGAGAATCCCGCCACGCCGGGCCCCACCCTACCGACCACTCCGGAAAAAGCCCGGGCCGGGTAGGCATCCGCCGGGCCGGACAGCCGTCCTTTGGTGTCCAGTGCCACATGCGACACCAGAACTTCAACCTCCCCGGGTCCGGGGACCGGAGCCTGGACGGCCCGAAGGACAGCCGTATCGGAACCGGACTGCCTGTCCAGAGCCAGGCCAAAGACCGTATTTTTGTCCAGCGGCTTCAGGGCGTCCAGGCGCTCCCGGTCTGGGTCCGTGTGGACAATCACGCGGGCCACGCGCCTGTCTCCCAGCCAGGCCACTTCCTCGTCGTTCTCTCGGCGCAGGAATTCGTCCAAGGGCGGAGCGCCATCCGAGTCCATATCCACCAGGGTCAGCGCCAAAGCCGGATGCTCATGCATGGCCACCCGGGCCACGCCCACAGCTCCGGCAAGGGCGGGATCGGGATCGGGGCCCGCGTCTGAAGCCTGACGCGTCAGCACCCAGGTCCGCGGCGGCTGGGGAAGCGCGCACAGCGGCCGGAGCAGGGCAAGCGTCTCCAGGGCGGCCGCGGACCCGTCGCCAAAGGCCTGTCCGGCGGCCGTCGCGCGGTCCAGGCTCCAGCCGTACACCAGGCCGCGAACGCTCCCGGGACCCATTTCGGCCACGAGCCGGGCCATATCCCCGGCGTCTTGCCGCGCCAGAGTCGCCTCGTCGCCACGCAGGTCATAGGAAACGCCCGGCAGCGCCACCACCACGCGTTCACCGAGTTCCCTAAGGCCGACCACCACGCCGCCAAGCGACTGCGCGGCGTCCATGAACACCAGCCAGGTTCCTCCCGGCCTCATGTCCGACGGCAGCGTTTTCACGGCGCCCTCGGCCAGCACCAGGGGAGAGTCGTTCCAGCTGGGGCGGTAGCTTATGGCGGCCACGCGCGCGGCCGCGTCATGGCCGGTGCCTTCTATGTGCCGCACGGTAAAGCCCAGGATTTCCAGGCAGGGCCGGCCCTCGGCGTCGTATACCCACACGTCGGTCACAAAGGACCGGCCGTCCGTGGAGCGCAGGCGCCCGTAACAGGAGAGGACCCCTCGAGGCGCCCGCAACAACCTGAAACTGCCCACGGACACGGGCAGGCACAGCATGTCGTCGTCACCCGTGTGACGCACGATCACCGGGATGAGAATCTGCCAGCAGGAGTCCAGCACGGCCGGGTGTATGTTGTACGAGTCCAGGTCAAAGCCGTCGCGCTCGTCCGCCTCCACCTCGCCGTAAGCCTCGCCCAGCCACTGCCCGCCTGCCCGTATCCATATACGCCTGATTGCGCGGAACGACGGACCGAGCTCAAGGCCGTTCTCCGCCATCTTGCGGTAGATGGGCTCAAAATCGTCCCGGTCCGCCTCCGTGAACGACGCTCGCGCCACGGCCACATCGGGTATGTCGCGGTCCGGTGCCCGGCCCCGGTGGGTCATGCGGCCGGCGCAGTGCGTGGTCCAGGCCCCGGACGCGTCAGCCGGCCGGGACGCCACGCTGAAGGACCCGTCGTCGCCCGACACGGACAGCACGATCTCCGGCTCCTCCTCGTCGCCCTTGGGAAGGTACACGCCCTGCATGAACCTGAGATCCTCCAGGGCGACGAAGCGCTCGCCAAAGGCGTCCTGGGCGCAGCCCAGGGCCGTTTCGCATATACCCGCGGCCGGGAAGATGATGCCGCCCTGCACCACATGCTGGGCTATCCACGGCACCACACGCTTGGACAGCATCAGCTTCCAGGCATGGGTGCCCTCCCTGCCGGGCAGGTCGGAGCGCGACGCGACCAGGGGATGGACGCGGCGGCCCATGCGCGACGCCCTGGACGCGGCTTTCTCGAACCAGTAGCGTTCCTTCTGGAAGGGATAGGCCGGCGGCCTCTGGCGGACATAGGTCCCGTCCTTCCAGGGCGCGCCTATGTCCACGTCACAACCCTGGACATGGAGGGCGGCCAGCGTGGCCAGGCATACGTCCCAGTCGTTTTCCTTGCGCCGCATGGTCGGCAACACCTGGCAGGGCCGGCGCCTAGCCGTAGCCGTCTCGGCCACGTAGGGCACCAGGCTGGGATGCGGCCCGATTTCCACAAAGCTGGTCCAGCCGTCGTCTATCATGCGCTCTATAGCCTGGGCGAACCGCACCCGCTGTCTGAGGTTGCGGTAGGTGTAGTCCGCGTCAAAGATGGGACCGGACAGCAACGAGCCGCTAACGCTCGAATAGTAGGGTACAGTCGGGGATGCGGGCCTGAGATAGGCGAATTCCCCCACGATTCGTTCCCGGTAGCGCTCTATGTGGCGGCTGTGGAAGGGGCCGGTAACCTTGAGGAATTTTGCGTACACGCCCTTGGCTTCCAGATCGGCGGCCGCCCGTTCCAGCTCGTCCCTGGCGCCTGAGAAGGTGACCAAGGACGGCCCGTTGACCGTGCCTATCTCCGAGCTCAGGCCGGAGTCTGCCAGATAGCGTTCGGCGTCTTTCTCCGACAGGCCAACGGCCAACATGGTTCCAAAACCGGATATCTCGTCCAAAACCAGCATGCGCTGGTACACGATGCGTATGGCGTCTTCCAGCCCGATGACGCCGGAAGTCCAGGCCGCGGCCACCTCGCCTATGCTGTGGCCAACCACGGCTGCCGGCCTGACGCCCAGGGACGCCCAGTGGCTCACCGAGGCCATCTGCACGGCCAGCAATGCCAGTTGCCCGAACGATGTGCCGATTATCGAGCTTTCCTCGTCTTTGCGTAGCTCCGCTTCAAGATCCCTGCCCGTGAAGGACTGTATCGTGATCGCGCACAGCCGGAGCGTTTCCATAAAGGAGGGACTGCCGTCCATCAGGTCCCGGGCCATACCCCACCACTGGCCGCCCTGGCCCGAGAACACAAAAGCCACGCCCGGTCTGGCATCTTCCGCCCGTCCCAGCGCCGAGCCCTGGGGCGCGTCGCCCGTGGCCGCCTGCCTGAGCAGTGCGGACAGGCTTTCCCGGTCGCGCACGCCTAACGCAAAGCGCCAGGGAAAGGCCGAGCGGTGCAAGGCCTGGGTGGCGCATACGTCGTTCATGTTCAGGTCGGGATGCTCGTCCAGCCAGTCGGCGTACCTCAGCATGGAAGCGGAGAGCGCCTTCTTGGACCTGGCGCTCAGGGTAAACAGCGGCCGAGGGGCGGCCGCGGCGGTTTTCTTGGGCGCCGGAACATCCTGCGCCTCTCCGAGCACCACATGAGCGTTGGTGCCGCCAAAGCCAAAGGAATTGACGCCGGCCAGCCGCCGGCCGTTCGGCCAGGCTCTCTGTCCCACAGCCACTTCTATATTGAGCTGGTCAAAATCCACACCGGGGTTGGGTTTCTGGAAATGCAGGTTGCCGGGAATGACGCCTTCCTTCAGGCTGAGCGCCACTTTGACAAGGCCCGCCATGCCGGAGGCAGGCTCGCAGTGGCCTATGTTTGTTTTTACCGAACCGACAAGGATCGGCCCCGCGTCTCCGCGCGCCTGCCCCACCGCCCGGCCTATGGACTGGGCTTCCACTACATCGCCCACGGCGGTGCCCGTGCCGTGCGCCTCCACGTACGACAGCTCGGCCGGATCCACGCCGGCCGACGCGCACGCGTTCCGGATGACCCGAGCCTGGGCTTCGGGATCAGGCTGGCTGATACCCACGGTAAAGCCGTCCTGGGTCAGGGCCGTGCCCAATATGGACGCGTACGCGTCGCGCGCCTTGGACGCCGGCAGAAGGTACACCACGCCCACGCCCTCAGCGCGCACATAGCCGTTGGCCCTGTGGTCAAAGGCCTTGCAGCGCCCGTCCGGCGACAGGTAGCCGCCGGTGGAAAAGGCCAATGACACTTCAGGCGACAATATGGCGTTGACGCCGCCCACCAGGGCCGCGTCTATATCCCCGTTCCAGATAGCTTGGCAGGCCGTGTGCAGGGCGACCAAGGACGACGAGCAGGCCGTGTCCATGGTGATGCTGGGACCCTTCAGGTTGAAGATGTACGATATGCGGTTGGAGCAAATGGCGGCCGAGTTGCCCACTATGCTGTTGCCGTCTATGACGTCGCGGACATGGTCGCTCATGACCAGCTCGCCGTATTCCTTGGCGGATACGCCTATGTAGACACCGCAGTTGGAGCCGTCCACGGTTTCCAACCCTACGCCCGCGTCCTCAAGCGCCCGGAACGACGCCTCCAGGAGCCAGCGCTGCTGCACGTCCATCTTCTGGGCGGCCAGCGGGGGAATTCCGAAGAACAGGGGGTCAAAGGTTTCCAGCTGCTCGTCCGAAAGGAAGGACCCGTACTTGCTGTGTATCTTGCCGTACACGGTCCAGTCCGGGTGGTAGAAGGCATCGGCGTCCCAACGGCTGGGCGGCACGGTGGTCACCGTATCCCTGCCGTCAAGGAGCAGTTTCCAGAACGCGTCGGGACAATCCGCCCCTCCCGGGAACGCGCATCCAATACCCGCTATGACGATGGGTTCCCTGGCCGCCTTGGACTTCATTCCATCCTCCATCTCGGAAGCGTGCGGGGTAGAAGAAGCCCCGGTTCCTCCGGAGACGACGAAACTCCCGGCGGAAGACTTCCTATACGAGATCTATGGGCTATGAATTAATAACCGGACCGCGGAGCACGGCTTGGTATTCCCGAGCGGAATAGAAACGTAACGCCGCAGAGAGTCACGCTACAACGGCTTATTGGATCTGTCAAATTTTTCTCGCGGAATTTATCGTTTACTAATTATGGGAACCTCTAAAAACCCCATGGTTATTAGAGGTTCCCTGCGTTTTCGGCCGAAAACGCTAGGTTTTCTAAGGTAACCCTCGAAAACCTGAAATTTTTCGAGGCTCCCTTATTACGGGGAAGACGCTCAAATAGAATCGGCCCGTGCTTCGCCGCGCCTTGTTTTTTCAATCATTTGCGCGCGCGATAACGAATCTTCATTCAAGTACGGCGACCGCCCAGGCCCCCGTCCGCGCGCTTGGCTAACGACGCGGCGCTCGACGCAAAAAGCGTCGCTCAATGTTGAGCATAGACGCGCCGACCATAGTAAGGATGGGGCGCGCTCGCCCCGGGGAGAGCTCATGGTACGAAGCTTGTGGACTGCGGCCAGCGGCATGATAGGCCAACAGGCCAGCATAGACACGATATCCAACAACCTGGCCAACGTGAACACGTCGGGCTATAAGCGTATGCGGGCCGATTTTGAGGACCTGATATACCAGACGGTGCGCGTGGCGGGGACTCCGGCCACCGAGGACACTGTGGTGCCCGTGCCGGTTCAGATGGGCCACGGCGTCAAGCTGGCGGCCACCCAGAGGCAGTTCACCCAGGGCGCCCTCCAGAACACGGAAAACGTGTCGGACATTGCCATCATGGGCGACGGGTTTTTCCGCGTCATGCTGTACGACGGCAGTTACGGCTACACCAGGGACGGCTCCTTCAAGATAGACGCAAACGGCCAGATCGTGACGTCCAACGGCTACAAGCTGATGCCGGAAGTGGTCCTGCCGGAAAACTTCATACCTGAAAGCCTGAACGTCAGCCAGGACGGCCGCATCAGCGTCAAGGTGCCCGGCCTGGACGACCCTATAGACGTGGGCCGCATCGAGCTGTACCGCTTCCCCAACCCCGTGGGCCTGACCGCCGTGGGCGAGAACCTGTTCAAGCTGAGCAACGCCTCCGGGGATCCCATACCCGGGCGCCCGGGCTTTGACGGCATGGGCAAGACCATCCACCGTTTCCTGGAAATGTCCAACGTGTCGGTTGTGCGGGAGATGGTCAACATGATCACCGCCCAGCGCGCTTACGAATTCAATTCCAAGGCCATACAGACCAGCGACAACATGCTGGGTACGGCCACGAACCTGAAACGCTAAGGGGTGGCCTGAGTGACCGTGGACACGAGCGCGTCAGCCGCCTGGCGCTACCAGCCCATAAAGGTTCCCTCGGCCCTCCAGGGTTCGGGAACCGACGTAATCCAACCCAAAAACATAGACCGCTCGGGCAAGCTGTACGAGCAGTGCGTGGAATTCGAGTCGCTGTTCGTGCAGATGATGCTCAAGGAAATGCGGGCCACGGTGGGCAAAACCGACCTGCTGGACGGCGGCTTTGCCCAAGACGTGTTCGAGGACATGCTGTACGAGGAACGGGCAAAGTCCATGGCCAAAAACGCAGGCTTTGGCCTGGCCGACCAGGTGTACCTGGAACTGATACGCGGCGGCGGACAGGCCTGAGTTTTCAGGCCCTGAGCGACTCCATGGCTTCTATGGACTTGTCAAAGTCTCCGCCCAGCTTCCGCGCGCCCGATTCCGTCACCAGCCAGTCTTCCTCGTTGCGCACGCCGCCAAAGCCGACCCAGCGCTCGGCCTCTTCGTAGTCTATGCAATCGGCAAACCTGCCTTCCGTCTTCCAGGCGGCGATCAAGCCCCCGATAAAGTAAACTCCCGGCTCCACGGTCAGGACCATGCCAGGCTTGACAGGTTTGGCCATCCGCAGGCTTTTGAGCCCGAACTGCGCGCTCTTGGTCTCGCCCTCGGCATAGCCCACGTTGAGCTCGCCCAGGGCCTCGCAGTCGTGGACGTCCAGGCCCATCTGGTGGCCCACGCCGTGCGGGAAAAACAAGGCATGGGCGCCCCTGGCCACGGCGTCGTCGGGATTGCCCTTCAGGATGCCCAGGTCCGCAAGCCCCCGGGCTATGACGCCTGCGGCCGCCAGGTGGGCGTCCCGGTAAGGCACTCCCGGCCGTATAAGCGACGACGCGGCGCGGCCGGCCGCCAGGACTATCTCGTACACGGCGCGCTGCCGCTCGTTGTACCGGGCATCCACCGGAAAGGTGCTTGTCAGGTCTCCGGCGTAGCCCGAGCCTGTTTCCGCCCCAGCGTCCAGAAGAAAGAGCCCTCCGGACTCTAGCGTATGCCCGTACCCGTGGTTATGGAGCACGTCGCCGCGCGTGGTGGCTATGGGCGGGAAAGACGGCATGCCGCCGCCGGCCAGAGCCTCGCGGTAGGCAAGGGCCATGAGATCGGCCTCCGTGACGCCCGGCCTGGCGGCCCGGATCACCGCCTTGTGCATGGCTATGCTGCGGTCCACGGCCAGCTCGATCTGGGCCACTTCTCCCGAATCCTTGATCTCACGCAGGGCGATGGCCGCGCGGATTAGGTCCATGGACGCCTTTCCGTTCACGGCTTCAAGCGGCAAGCCCAAAAGGGACGCGAGTTCTGCTCGGGTGTCCGCCCGGTAGGGCGGCAGGTAGAGAATGGGTCGCCCGGCCGTTGTGGCCGCGGCCAGGTCTGAGGCCAACCTGTCCGTATCTGCATGGGCGTCCGCTGCGCACAGCCGGGCACGTTCCGCCCGATTAGGGCGCGGCCCCGTCCACACCAGGTCGTCCTGGGACAGCTCGCCGCAGTACAGCGTCGCCGCACCGGAATCCAGGTCCAGCGTAGCCGCCAGGTCCGGCTCGGCAAGGCCGAAGAAATACAGGAAACTGGAGTCCTGGCGGAAACGGTAGGTGTTGTCCGGATAATTCATGGGGGCTTCATGGTTGCCGGGAAAAACAACCAGGCCGCCGCGCGCGCCGCGCTCCGCAAGCTTACGGATCAGGGCGGCCCGCCTGGCCGCGTATACCTGTGGGTCAAACATGGCACTCAGGGTAAACCCAGCGCCGGACTGCGTCAACGCCGAGCGCCCGGGCCTCAGCGGGGCCCGACGACCTCCACGATACAGCCTTTGAGATAGCGCGACTCCGCGTAACCGGAGATGACCGGGTGGTCAGGAGCCTGCCTGAGTTCCTCAAGGTACCTGAGCGTGAGCCCAGCGTCGGCGGCGGCGCTGTCGAGCACGTCCAGAAAACGTTCGCGCGACAGCCAGAACGAGCACGAGAACGTGGCCAGCACGCCGCCTGGCTCGAGCAGCTTGAGCGCGCGCAGGTTTATTTCCTTGTAGCCCCGTACCGCGCCTTCAAGGGATGCCTTGTTTTTGGCAAAAGCCGGAGGATCAAGGACAACCAGGCCATAACGCCTGCCGCTCTTCTCCTCCTCCCGCAGGAAATCAAACGCGTTGGCTTCCTTGGCGCGCACGACGGCTTGTAGGCCATTCAGGCTGGCGTTCTCCTCGACCGACGCCAGCGCGTCGGCGGACGAGTCCACGGCCAGCACGGCCGACGCGCCGCTGGCCGCGCACGCCAGGGAAAAGCCGCCTTGATTGCAGAACACGTCCAGCACCGAGCGCCCATGCGCGTAGCTGGCCGCGGCGGCACGGTTTTCCCGCTGGTCCAGGAACCAGCCGGTTTTCTGGCCCGAGCCGATATGGGCCGCAAAGTCCAGCCCGTTCTCCCGTATGACGACGCTGTCCGGCACCGAGCCGGCGGCCACGCCCGATCGAGGAGCCAGTCCCTCCAGCGCCCGCACGGGAGCGTCGCTCCGCTCCATGATTCCGTCCGGCGCGAACACCTCGTCCAAGGCCAGGAGAATATCGGCCCGCCGCTCGTCCACGCCCCTGGACAAGAGTTGCACCGACAGCCAAGAACCTCTCTCGGAACCGTGGCTCCCGACAAAGCGATCCACGATCAGGCCGGGCAGCCCGTCGGCCTCGGCAAAAACGGCGCGCATGGAATCTATTTCCAGGTTTCTGTGGCGGAGGCGGCAGGCCAGGGCTTCACGGAGCCGCTTTACCACGTAGCTACGGTCGAACGGCTCGTCCAGCCTGGAATAGCGCCGGGCCCGTATCTTGGACGCTGGGCTCCACAGGGCGGAGCCCAGGAACTTTCCCCTGGCGCTCTTCAGCAACACCTCGCCTCCGGGCACGGGCGCGCCGTCTGCGGCCGCGATCTCGTTGTCGTATACCCACGGGTGGCCCCGCATAAGGCGGTCTTCCTCCCGGGGCTTGAGCGTGATGACAGGTTTGCTATCCATAGGCTTAAGCCTAGCCCACCGCGGCGCGGCGCAGCAAGAGCGCGGCCGGCCGCAGGCCGGCCGCGCTCCCATCGTCGTTGTTATTTCTTGAGCGAGCGCGCGTATGCCAGCATGGCGGCCTTCAGCCAGTCGGCCAGGCCGACCGCGTAGGCCTCATAGGTGGCGCGGAAGTCGGGGTGGTCGGCGTACATGGCGCCAAGGCCTTCTAGCATTTCCGGCGTGGGCTCGTAAAAGGCCCGCAGGTGCTCGGCCCAGCGGCTGCACACGGCCAAAGCGTCAGGTCCATCGGCCGGCTTGCCCGAGCGGAAAGCGTCGGCAAAAGCCAAGGTTATTTCCTGCCCCCGCTCGCGCACGGCCGCCCATTGTTCCTTGCTCATGGCGCGGACCCGTTTCCTGCTCTGCTCGTAGGCGTCCGTGCCGCCCCAGGTTTCCTGGGCCTCGCGCTCGTAGCGCTCGATGGTCTCGTCGTCGAAACCTTCATATAGTTCCTTGTCGCTCAACATATCGCTTTCTCCGTTCAGCGCGCGGATGGTCCGGTCTATCGTGACCATCAGGCCCGACAGCCGCTCCGCCTTCAGTTCCAGCAAACGCCGGTGGCGGCGCAGGGCGGACACGTTGTCGTAACCCGGCGCGTCCACAAGGCGCTTGATTTCTTCCAGGGGAACGTCCAGTTCGCGGTAGAACAGCACCTGCTGGAGACGCAACAGGTCGGCGCGGCCGTATAGCCGATACCCGGCCGCGGACCGGCCAGACGGCTCCACCAAGCCCTGTTCGTCATAGAGATGGAGCGTCCGGACGCTCACTCCCGCAAGTTTGGCCAACGCGCCTACCGTGTACTGGCCGTCATCCCGTTTCATGCGCATACGATAAACCCTCACGCAAGGTGAGGGTCAAGAGAAAAAGCACGCCGGCAAAAAAAGCCGCCTGCGGGGCAGACGGCTTGTCTTCAACGTTCAGCTTTTCGTCAGCGCCATACCAGCCAGATGAAAACAGCGGCAGTCAGCGTGGTCAGCACCGTAAAGGGGCCGGCCACGGCTATCCAGCGCCCGAAGTTCATCGGTTCGCCCCGCTTTTTCAAAATGCCCGCCGCAACCACGTTGGCGCTGGCGCCAAAGGGCGTGAGGTTGCCGCCTATGCACGAGCCTATGAGGAGACCGAACATATACAGCTCGGGCTTCAGGTTGAGGGCTGAGGACAGCGACGCGGCCACGGGCAGCATAACGATAATGTACGGCACGTTGTCTATAAATCCGGACAGGAGCACGGACAGGAGCACAATGGCTATAAAGCCCAGAAGCACGTTCCCGTTCACAAAATTGGCCAGGGCCCTGGACAGGTCCTCAAGAAGGCCGGTCTGGGCCACGGCCCCCACGACCACGAAAATTCCCACCAGGAACAGGATGGTCTCCCAGTCCAGGTTTTTGACCAGCTCAAGCACCTTGTCCTTGGGCTCGCGGCGAACCCACGCGTACCAGGCCAGGCCGACGAGCCCGAGCGCGAACACAAATGCCCCGGACAGTATCGAGAAGCCCTCGTGGAAGAAGGATATCAAGGCCAGCCCGCCCACAAGAAGCACAAGAAGGATGGTGGGAAACCACGACACGATGCGCTCGGCGGGCAGGTCTATCCTGACCTTGCCGTGCTTGCGGTAGAACCAGAAGAAGAACACAGCGCCGACAATCATGGCCGCCTGGATGGCAAAGAAAATCGACGGGCGGCCGTCCTTGAAGAAAAAGTCGTTGAACGAGTAGCCCGCGTAGCCGGCAAAAATCATTGACGGCGGGTCGCCTACCAAGGTAGCCGTGCCCTGCAGATTGGACATAACCGCCAGGCCGAGAAGGAAGAAGCGGGCGTCTATCTTGACCTTGTCGGCCAGGGCCAGGGCTATGGGCGCCATGACCAGGACCGTGGCCACGTTTTCCACAAAGGCTGACAGGAGCCCGGTCATGATGAGGATGAACACCACGCCCATGCCCAGCGACGGCGATCGCTCCACGATCCTGTCGGCCAGGGCGGACGGCACGCGGGAGTAGATAAAGAGGTCGGCTATGACCAGGCTGCCGATGTAAATCAGGAGCACGTTCCAGTTGATCAGGACCCCGAACACCTGGGCGGGGCTCACCACCCCGAGCACGGTCACCAACAAGGCGGCTCCGAGCGTAAACCACACCTTGCGGTGCGGCAGGGCTATGACCAGGGCGTACATGAGTACCGCTATCCCAAGCACCGCGTATTTCATTCCCACCCTCCCTTGGCCGGCAGTCCCGCCCTTGCCACGCACAGCTAGTATCGTTCCCGACACGCTGCAAAAAAAGACCTTCCACGTAGCTACCCGCATCCTGGCAGGTCTGCCGCGCGAAAGGTCTTGTCTCCCCGCTCAGGGCGGCCGTCCGGCCAGGCGCAACGCGCCGGTTGTTGGCTAGGGACGGTTCGACTACTCCCCAATCGACCAAACGAGAATAGACAAAGCGCTGATTGGCGTCAAGCCGTGCCCGCGAGCACGCCGATGACACCCGAGCCCAAAAAACAGGCGGACATGGACAGGCTCGCGAGCGGCCATATACTTAAGGCATGGCACGAAGCCCCGCGGACCTGTGGCGAGCCATCTATCACCTCGGAACGAGCCATGAAAGCACGAACCCCGAGGCGCGCCAGATCAGAATGCTCAACGCGTCTCTGTCCATAGCCACGGTCAGCATTCTTATCTACCCGATACTCTACCTTCTTCAAGACGCCAAAAGGCTCCTGCCCCTAACCATCATCACCCTGGCGTTTGTCCCGTGGTTTTTATTAGGTTTCTCATACTCGGCCAAAGGCCGCTACAAACCTGCCCGGCTGATACTCAATTCTGGAATAGTTACATTGGCGTGCGTGGCGATCATCGCGACTGGGCGGGAAACAGGATTTCAATACTTCCTTCTCCTTTTTTCTTTAGTACCCGTTCTTGTATGGGGTAAGGATGAATGGCCTCTTTTTTTAGCTTTTTTCATGCTCAACGTAGGCAGTTTTATCCTTTTCCAGTTTTTCTGGCCATTCGAACCCGTGCTACCCCTTGAGCCCGGCTGGGTTCCATATCTGCGCGCGACCTTTGTTTTTGTGATTTTTTTCAGCATCGTTCTATTGGTCATCGTCATGCAATACGAGGCGGCGCGGAGGGAACGCCAGCTCCAGGGTCTGGTCGACACAAAAAACCTCTTTCTCCGCCTGATAGCCCACGACCTCAAGAACCCCCTGACCGGGTTCATTGGAATCCTGGAACAGCTGGCCGATCCGAACTACGGCCTCAACGAGTCTGAACGCCGGGAATACACGGGCATGCTCCTCCACTCCGCACGGTCCCTGCGGGAGCTTCTGGAAAACCTCCTGACCTGGGCCCAGGACCAGCAGGGCCAGATCCCCTTTCAGCCCCGGGTCCAGGACCTGGGCGGCATCGTGGAAGACGCGCTCGAAACGCTTCGTTCGCTGGCAGCCGCAAAGGGCCTGCGCCTGAGCGCCGACCTGTCCGGCCAGGTCAGCGTTTCGTGCGACCGGTCCATGATCCACACGGTGGCCAGGAACCTTGTCGCCAACGCCATTAAATTCACCCCCGCGGGCGGCAGGGTGGACGTTTCCATACGCCAGGATGGCACGCAGTCCGTCCTGGAAGTGAAGGACTCGGGCATAGGAATGGACGCCGAGCTGGCGGCCAGGCTCTTCAAGCCAGGCCTCAAGGTAAGGCGCAAGGGGACCAACGGCGAGGACGGCACGGGCCTTGGGCTGATTCTATGCGACGCTTTTGCACGGCGGCACGGCGCCCAGCTGGAGGTGGAATCGACACCCCGAGCCGGAAGCACGTTCCGCGTGGTTTTCAGCACGGACCCGGCAGCGTGAACGATACACTGGCAAACATTTTTTCCAGAACGTCGACACGGTCCTTCAGCGGCGAGCCGCTCATGCCAGCCGAGGAGTCCGCGCTCGTTCAGGCGCTTAACCAGCCGGTTGTGTTCGGCTCGGAAGCGCGCTTCAGGCTGATTGGCCCGGATATAGGCGGCGGCCGGATAGGCACCTACGGCGTGATACGCAAGGCTCCTGCCTGGGTCGTTGGTTGCGTTGCAGAATGCCCGCTGGCCTTCATCGACTATGGCTACGCGATGGAAGGCATCATCCTGGCGGCCACCGCCCTGGGTCTGGGCACCTGCTGGCTCGGCGGCATCTTTGGCAGGACAGGGGCGGGACGGGCCCTGGATCTCCGGCCGGGAGAAATCGTGCCGGCGGTGAGTCCCGTGGGCATGCTCGCCGCGCGGTCCACGCTGGCCGACCGCGTAATCAGGGCGGCTGCCGGCTCGTCGTCGCGCCTGCCCCCATCAGAGCTTTTTTTTGACGGCAGCTGGGATACCCCGCTTGCTGACGCCGGGGACTGGGCCCTGCCCCTGGAGGCCGTGCGCAGAGGTCCCTCCGCTTCAAACAAACAACCCTGGCGTATCCTCAGGACTGGCTCGACGGGAAAACCGGAGTTCCATCTGTTCCTCAAGGAGAATCCCGTATACACCCACGCCATTCCCGGGGTAGTGCTCCAGGACATGGACGCTGGCATAGCCCTCAGGCATTTTGAGGCAGCCGCCAGTTCCCTGTCCTTGCCGGGACGCTGGCTTGTCGATCCGAGACCGCCGGAAGCGCCGGAAGCGCCGGATATCAGGTACATAGCCAGTTGGGTGGAATAACGCGACGCACTCGGTTTGCCGTCAGGTCAGGTCGGGAGCGTCAGCGTCTCCGTTGCACTCGGCCGGATCCTTCATGAATACCATGCGGTTCCTGCCTTCTGCCTTGGCCATGTACAGGGCCTTGTCGGCCAGGCCAATGAGTCCGTGCAGATCAGCATCCTCGCCCTCAAAACCGGTGGTCGCGGCACCTATGCTTATGGTCACCACGGACGCCACCGGCGACGCCTCGTGAGGTATGCCCAAAGCGCGCACCGCCTCCAGAAGCCTGTCTGCCACCACCCTGGCTCCGGCCTCGTCCGTACCGGGTAGCAGGAGAATGAACTCCTCGCCGCCGTAACGGCACACCACGTCCGCCGGCCGGAAGATCTCCCCAGCCAGGGCATACGCCACCGCCCGCAGGCAGGCGTCGCCCGCCTGGTGCCCATAGCGGTCGTTGTACGGCTTGAAGTGGTCGATGTCGCAGAGCAAGGCCGACGTGCAGAAACGGCGGCTCTTGTCCCTGCGGTCCCGGGCCAGCCGGCGGAATTCCTTGCGGGCATGGAGCTCGAAACTGCGACGGTTCGCCAGCCCGGTCAGGGGATCCACGGACGCAAGGCGCTTGAGTTCGGCGTTTGCTCCCTCTAGTTCCGCGCGCCGTTTCTCCAGGGTCATGAGGAGAGCGTCTATCCAGTCGGCCGCCTTGCCTATTTCGTCGTTCCTGCCCGCGGCCTTGCCCAGGTCCAGCGTTCCTACCACACGGCCCTCGCGCTCGCAGGCCAATAAATGGGAGATGACGCGCTCGAGGGGCCGCACGACGATCAGTCGCACCCGGTACAACAACACCAGGGCGGTTATACCCACGGTAACGAACAAGGCGAGGGAAAGCTGCCGCAGATACGAGCGCAAGAGGCCGTGTATGGTCCGCTCGCGGTACACTTCCAGCCTGGCCGTTTCGGAGCCGTCGTAGCCGAACATGGGCAGGGATAGCACCCGTTCCTCTCCCCTGTCCCACACATAATCCTTCGAATCAGGCCCGCCGAATTGCCTCCACAGGGCGTCTTCCGGAACGCTACCGGCCACACGCGCGGGCAGGCCCGTTTTCTCCGCCATGGACGCAAGCATCCTTTCGCCCAGAACCATGCCAAAAATGACCGCTCCCGCCGGTTGCTGGTCCATGGCTGTATTGGTTACCGGCCAAACCGCTATCATCGTAAGCGATCCGCCCACGCGCTCATAGAACGTTCTCGGCTGGCTCAGGTCCACCTGCCCAAGTTTGCACACCTCGGGCTCCGGGTCCACCGGAAACGCGGCGTCCCTGGTCCACACATAGGCCGGCTCCATGTCGGGGTTGATGATCACGATGATGTCCAGGCCTGCCGCCTTCAGCCATTCGTCGTTGAAGTTGCGCTCGGGGTAGGACGGGTCCAGCCCCAGGGTGTACTGCCTGGTCTCGTCCCAGGCGCCAAACTCCCGGCTGACGGCCAGTAGGCTTTCCGCTTCCGACACGAGCACAGCTTTGGCCCGGCCCAGATCTTCTCCGGAAAGGGCGTCTTCAGCGGCGGAGAATTTTCGCCCGGCGCCCGTCCCCACCAGGCCAAGCTGCGCTATGTTCAGGCCGGCAAGCACCAGGAATAAGGCGCGGGCTATGCGAGCATCCAGTTTTGTCGACGAGCGGACTTTTTTCCCCATCATCGTCCATTATGGTCCAAGTGCTGTCCCGGGGCAAATCTGGCGCGGCCATGCATCCCGAGGAGTTACTTGCCCTCCGGTTGCCGGAACGCCATACTGGAAGCGGCGGGATCCCATGCGTGTGTCCTTTATGCCGGGCGGTTCGTTCACGCGCGGAAAGGTTTCCAGGCCGCATAACAACTGGCGACACTATACTCCCAAGGAGTGCCAACCATGGGCGTTTCCTTTTTTTTCTTGTCGGGCGACACTCGTTTCCTCGGTTCGTCGTCGCTCCGGCCCGCGGACGAGGCGTCGTCCCTTCGCCTGATACCGGCGCGGCCGGCAGGAGAACCCGTTTCCTTTTCGGGCCGTGATTTCAGCCAGACTGACCAGGGCCTGTCCATGGTACTCATGGGCCCGGCATGGATGGCCGGCGCGGAAGCCGGAGTCAATTCCGCGGGTGTGGCAATAGCCCAAAGTTCCGTGTACAGCCGCTTCAAAGCCGCCGCGGACGGGGTACCGGGAGCCGACCTGCTCCGCGCCGCCCTCATGGCATCCGCCTGCGCCGAGGAGGCGCGCGATGCCTTGATTATGCTCACTGAAACCATGGACCAAGGCTGGCGCGACCCGTATACCCGCGACAAGCCGTCCAGTTCGTCGTACCTCATAACAGCGGCGGACGGCTCCTACCTGCTCGAGACGGCCGGGCGACGCTGGGCTTGGTCAAACGTCGCGGAGCGAGCCGCCCTGTCGGGTGCCTACACGCTCGGCGTGGACTACAAGCGCGTGGACGCGGACACCCGCAAGGCCATAGCGCCGGTCAACGAGCGCATGGCGTGCCTTGACGAATCCGACGCCGGTCGGATAGCCGAAAAAGAGGCGTGGAAGCGCTACGTGGAGGGCCGTCCGCCCATGCCGGTGAAAAAAGCCGAAGGCCTGGGCAAGGCCATCCTGTCCGTGCTGCCCTCAGCCGCCGAAGGCGGCAGGCAGGCGGCCTTTGCCCTGCTCCGGGCCCACGGTTTGTCCACGGAGGATTCGCCCAAACGCGGCGTGGACGTGTGCCCGCACGTCGGCTGGCCCCAAAAAACATCTGCCACCGGCTCGCTCCTGGTCGAGCGGACCGGAAACCGGCTCATTGTGTGGTTCACGGCCGCTCCCTGGCCATGCAGAAACCTCTACAAGCCCATCGTGCTCACGAGCGGCGCCTTTACGCCTCTGTGGAACGGCTGCCCCTTTGACGAAGGCAACGCCCAGGCCGAGGACTACTGGCGCTCGCGCAAGCTTCACGCGCCGGCGGAGATGAACTCGGAAGCCTTGGACGTGGCCAAAGCCCAGGCGGAAGTCAACCAGATAACGGATGACTATGCCGAAGGCCGCGTCGAACTGGAAGCCGCGCGGATCTCGCTATGCGCCAGGGTCAAACGCTGGGACTCAGGGGAAAGCTCAGACTGACCACTGCACCGCCGCTGTCCGTACGGTCGACACGCCCGCCCAACTGATCGGCAATGGCATCCATCAGGGCCATGCCCACGCCGGTAGCGCTTCCAGCGGACGCCTGCCCGGCAAGGCCATGGCCGTTGTCGCTCACAGTCACCTGTATCCTGCCGTCTTCGGCATGCATGCTCAGGCGGACGCATAGCGGGGATCCGTCTGTCGTCTTGGCGTGCCGCGCGGCGTTGTCGCAGGCCTCGGCCACGAAAATTCCAACGGGCACGGCGCGCTCGGCATCCAGGCTGAAACCTCCGCCGGCTGACTGGAATTCCACGCCGCCATGGTTTTCTCTCATGATCACGGCCAAGCCGTCCGCCAGCTCCCCGGGATCCACCCGGCTCAAGCTATCGGATGAATACAGGAGCTCGTGTACCAGCGCCATGGCCGCCACCTTGTCGCGCACGGGGGAGCAGGAGTCGCCGCCCTGCAAAGACATGATGCTCGCTATCAGCTGGAGATTGTTTTTGACGCGATGGGCTATCTCCCTGAGCAGGGCTTCCTTCTCGCGCAGGGAGGCCAGGGTCTCGGCCTCTCGGGCCACCTGGGCTCGCACAAGTTCCGTCATCAGGGATTTGCTGTGAAAAAAGAGAATCACCGCCGTGGCCACCACAAAACCCGTGCCCTTCAGGGTCTGTAGCCAGGCCAAGGAAACGACATTTCCAGCAAGAAAGCTGAGCAATCTGTCGGACAGGACGATCCATGCCGTGGCCGCGATCGCGTAGGTGGCGGCGATAATGGCGGCTGAATTCCGGATTTTTGTTTTCATGGGCGACCAGGAAAACCCTAATGCTTCACGCGCGCGCGCGCAAGAGCTTGCCTATCCCAGGGCCTCCCAGATAGAGCAACCGTTGAAAGCGGCATACTCGTCAAGGGCCCGGGCCAAGGCAGCGTGGGCGGCGTCCCCTCTCCTGGCCAACGAGGAGCGCCTCAGGGCAAGGGCTTTGCGGTCCCCGGGCATGGCCACGCTGGACCGCACTATCCTGAGAATTTTATCCTTGCGCTCGGCTTTACAGTCCACAAGGCCCACGGGCCGGTGTCCGTACAGCACGGGCAGGGCAAAGTAGCCAAAGCGCCGCTTGGCCGCCGGCACGTAACATTCCACGGTGTAGTCCAGTCCCAAGAGCCGTTTGGCCCTTCTCCGGTCTATGATCAGATTGTCGAAAGGCGACACTATACGCACAGAGGTTTGGCCATCGGCAGGGACGGCCATGCTGTCCATGGCGCCTTGGCCGATCCAGTACCGGCGGGCCTCGTCGCCCTCAACCTTGGCTTCCAGCACCGCGCCCCTCTCGCGCGCCCTGTCCACGGCGTCCGAGAGCCCGTCTGTGGCGTCCTTGCGGAGATAGGCCAGGTCGCAGTCGGCAAAAACCCCGAGGGCCGTTACCGCGCGGCCAAGGTACCAATCAGCCATCTCCGCTCGGTCCGGATACCTCGTATCCGTTTCCGGCGGCAGCACGCGCTCGGTCAGGTCGTAGAGCTTCTGGAAACCCGGCCGGCCGACCACCATCAGCGTGCCTGAGTGAAAGAGGAACTCCAGGGCCGCCTTGGCCGGTTTCCAGTCCCACCAGGGTCCGCGGGCGCCCTCGCTCTGAAAGTCCTGGGAGCGCAGGGCCCCCTCCGCCTTGATCCTGTCCAGGACCCACTGTACCGCGCGCCCGTCGTGGGGAAACCACTCATGGCCCTCCGCCACTATGCGCCGCATCCGCGGCAGGCAGAAGCGGTAATCTTCCATGGGCAGGTAGGCCGCCGCGTGCGCCCAGTACTCGAAGGCCGCCCGTGGCGTTTCCTCAAGCGACGCCAGCACCCGGGGGCTGTAGCGGCAGTCACGGCTCCACAGCACGTGATGGTGGGCCCGCTCGACCACCGATATGGTGTCTATCTGCACATGGCCCAGCCTGCACAGGTGGGACCGTGCGCTTGCCCGCTCGTCAAGGCCGTTGGTGCTTGGCATAAAAGACGACCAGAAAGCCACCCGTGCGGCGTCTTCCCGGGACAGGGACACAACGGCGCTCACCGCGAGCCTCCTGGCCCACGGCGGATGGGCCAGGCAGAGCCCGCGGCCCGGGGAGATGAGCCCGTGTTCGGCAGGGCCACAAGGACCAGCAGGCTGACGGCATACGGGAGCATGCTGAAAAAATCCGGCGGCAAGCGCCTGAGGGCATCTAAGTTGACGGCATACACGGATGCGGCCACGGCCAGACCGAACAGGCTGGCCGCCATACCCACGCCGCCCGGCCGCCAGCGGCCAAGGGACACGGCCGCCAAAGCCATGAACCCGGCCCCTCCTATGGTACCGCGCGTGAACTGGATGGTATGCGTCAGGACCATGCCGCCTCCCGCCAGGCCGGCCAACGCCCCGGACGCCAGCACGGCCAGGCATCTTACTCTACGTACCGGCACCCCCGCGCTCTCAGCGGCCTCCGGGTGCTCGCCGCAGGCCCGAAGGCGGAGTCCGGAAGGAAGTCGGTACAGCCAGAACCAGGTGAGCGCCACAACGGCCAGCGCCAGCCATAGAGTGGGATAAAAACCCCAAAGCCCGGGGAGTAGCCCCAGGCCGAAAACGGGCGTCCGTTCCATGCCGAACAGGGCCTTGCACAAGAACACGGTCAGCCCGGAGGAAAGCAGGTTAATGCCCATGCCGGAAATCACCTGGTTTGCCCCAAGGCCAACGGTCGCCGCCGCGTGGGGCAGGGCAAAGACCATCCCAAAAGCCATGGCCGCTCCCAGGGCCAGCCAGGCGGACGCCGCTCCCGCCGGACCTTCCAGCGCGTAATGGACGGCAGCCGCCGCAAAGGCCCCCGCCCCCATCAAGCCCTCTAGAGCCACGTTGACCACGCCGGAACGCTCCGAAACCAGCCCCGCCATGCCCGCTATGGCCAGAGGAGCCGCCATCATGGCAAGGGTTCGCAGAAACGGCAGGAACTCAGCCACCGTTGCCCTCCCCGGGTTCCGGCCGGGCGTCACATGGCGCCCCCACTGCGCTTCCTCCGAGCCTTCCGGCCAGGGCGCCCAGGCCAGCCTTCATGGAGAGCAGGATGACCACTATGCCCGACACGATGACGGCGAGTTCCCTGGGTATGCCCTGCCCTTGCATGAGAGTCTGGGCGCTAGCCAAAAGCCCGAAGAACAGCCCCGCCGCCGCAACTCCAAAGCCGCGCGCCCCGCCGGCAAGGGCCACCGCTATGCCCATGAAACCGTAGTTGTCGAACTCCGACAGGACCCTTCCGTGGTTGAACGACCCCAGCGCCACAGACGCTCCCGCCAAACCTGCAAAAGCCCCGGCCAGGCACATGGCAAAGATCCCAACCCTGCCGGGATTGATGCCGCCGGCCATGGCGGCGTCCGGATTCAGCCCGGAAGCCCTGAGCGCGTATCCCATCCGTGTCCGCTCAAGCAGCCACCAGAACAGAAGCGCGGCTCCCAGGGCGGCAAAAAACCCCCAACCCAGGTTGGAGCCCCCACTCAAGGTTTTCAGAAACCCCGCGTCCAGCTGGGCGCTGGCGGGGATGGCGGGTGTGCGGTAGGTGGTGGCGCCCGGTATGGCCTGGGTCAGCCATCGTGACAGATAAAAAGCCAGGTAGTTGAGCATGATGGTGGCCACAACCTCGCTGGCGCCAAACCGCGCCTTGAGCCAGCCGGCCAGGCCGCCCCACACGGCCCCGGCGGCAAGGGCGGCCGCCACGCATAGGAAAGCGTGCAAAACGGGAACAGGCGGAAGGTACAGGGCGGCAAATTGCGCCGCTGTCAGGCCGGCTATGTACTGCCCCTCGGCCCCTATGTTGAACAGTCCGGCCCGGGCGGCAAACCCCATGGACAGGCCGGTCAGAATGAGGGGCGTGGCCACAGCCAGCCACTCACCCACATAGCGGATATTCCACACCTGCCTGGCCGCGTCCCAGCCAGTGGCCGCCTGCAGGAGGGCCCTGAACAAGCCCAGGGGGCTTCCGCCGGCCAATGCGGCAACCAAACCCCCGGCTAGCAGCCCAAGTCCCGCCACGGCCACGCCAAGGCGGGCGTCCGTTGCCGTGAGCCGTTCCAGAAAAACGGCCCACCCGATTTTGGCGGGCACCGCGCGCCTGTCCATGGCCGCAGTATAGCACGGACGAGCCCAGCGGTGACTCAGTCGTCTCGGGCCATGAGGCCGTCTGGCGCCAGGCCCAGGGACTTGGCTTCCGCGTACCCGGGTACCACGACAACACTGCCGTCTATAATGCCGGCCTTGGCCGCGTTCACAGCGGCCACGATAGCGTCGCCCAACTCTGGATTGGACACGGCAAAATCCACGCCTCCGTTGGCCGCGCCGAACTCGTACACGCGGCCCTCAAAACTTCCGTCGCGCACGGAACGCAGGGCGTACTCGGTGGCCCGGTCCACGCGCTTGAGCATGGACGTGAGAACGGCCGACTTTCCGTCCGCGTACACGCCGGCCCGATGCTGGTCGCCGTCCACGCCGACGGCCCACACATTGCGGCCCGACAGCCTGTACTCCTTGGCCTGCGCTATGGTTCCGTTGCCCGTGGCTCCGGCCGCGCTGAAGATGGCGTATACTCCCGAATCGTACCAGGCCCGCGCCTGGGCCTTGGCCAGCTCGGGCTTGTTCCAGGCGTTGGCGTAATAGTCCACAAAGCCTGCGTCCGGATACACCGAGCGAATCCCCTGGATCCAGCCCATCTCAAACCTGGTGATCACCCGCCCGGGAACCCCGCCAATAAAGCCGAATCTGGGAGTGGCGATGCCGTCCGCCCTTGCTTTCAGGGCCGCCGCCAGACCGACCAGATACGAGCCCTCGTGCTCCGCAAAGCTGGCCTGCATGATGTTGGGACCGTCCAGCCACTTGACGTCTATGATCAGGTACTTCTGGCCGGGATACAGCGGGGCAACCTCGGCCAGGGCGGTATCCCACATAAACCCGGACACGATCACCAGGCCGTACCCCTGGTCGGACACCTGCTTGAGCGACGGCACAAAGAGATCGTGGCTCGGAACAGTGATCCAGTCGTACAGCCGGCCCTTGCCCTCGGGATTGTCCCAGCTGTCGCCGTAGTACGCCAGCATGCCCTTCCAGCCGGCCGCGCTGAAAGACTCGTCGTCTATGCCCGTGGCGTCGGTCATGAGCCTTGATGTGACGTCTGACGGATCGTCGGCCTTGCCCGGCCCTCCGCAGGATGCGATAGTCATAAGCGCGGCGAACACGCAGATTGTTCGGATGGTCATGGTCGGTCCCTTCGTACGCCCGCGCGCCAGACGGCGGAACGCCAGCCGACTATAGGTCCTTGCCACCCAAGGGGTCAAGCAATGGGTATACGGGAAAACGACAGTGCTGTTTGACGAAAGGGGCTTGCCCCTGAGGGACGACGACAACTACGCGGCATGCGCTGACCAGCTTGTGGCCATGGATTACAGCGGCGAATTCATCCTTTTTCCGCGCGTGGACCCGGCGGCTGTCCGGAGGGCCGCGCTGGCCGGCTTTATGCCCATGTCCGTGCGGGTGTCAACGGGTACGGGCTGCATGATCCTCTTTTCCCCCAAACTGCATCTTGAGCGCTGCCTTATCGACCCTGCACACGTCAAACCGACCAGGAGCGCCGTGCGGGCTGCCGATCCGTACCGCGTATCCCTGAACACGTCGTTCCGGAGCGTGCTGGACCAATGCGTCAAGGCGCACGGTGACGGGTGGCTTACCACGCCGCTTACCGACGCGTTCGCCAGCCTGGCCGCCTCGTCCGCCACCGGAAGCGTCCGCTGGATATCGGTCGAGCTGTACCGGAACGGCGGACTGGTGGCAGGCGAGTTCGGCTATCTTGTCGGCTCATGCTACGCCAGCCTTTCCGGCTTTACCACGGAGTCCGGCGCGGGCACCGTACAGCTGTACGCGCTGGCCGCCATCCTGGCCCGTGAAGGCGTACAGCTCTGGGACCTGGGCATGGAAATGCCGTACAAACTGGCCCTGGGAGCGCGACCCGTTACTCGTTCCGAGTTTTTGCCCCGGCTCAGGGAGGCCTATCGTCACGAGTCTCCGGCCTTCTTCCTGGAACGGCGCCCTGCTGAAGACGCCCGCCCTCTGTTATCCAAAGCGCGGGTCCGGGTACTCGGGCAAGCCACGCATTGACGCTTGCGCTCTATCGCCCCTGAGGGCCATACTGATGGGCCATGACCACTTTGTTTGTTCTCTATTCGGCCCTTGCCGTATTCGGCCTCGGCGTGACCGTTGTGGACCTCTTCGGCGCCCTGGACCATGCCGGCCAAGGGCAGGACACCGACTCAGACGACGACGGCGGCTCGGATACCGGAGCCCATGGCGACGACGCCAGCTCGGACGCCTCTGACGACGACAGCGCTGACGTTGATGACGGTTCGGGAGACGATTCCGGCCAGGCCGACGATCAGGCCGCTGACCAACATGACGAGTCAGACCACGACGCGCCCGCGCGCGGCTCGCTGGTGATGACCGGCGAGCGCGGCACGCGCGCGGTCGCCAAGGCCATCGGCGTGCTGAGGACAGGCGTGTACTTCTCCCTGGGCGCCGGTCCCACCGGCCTCTTTGCCCTGTGGACGGGCGTGCCCGCCGCCGCATCCTTGGCGTGGAGCGCCGGGGCCGGCGCCTTCATCGCGGTGCTCGCCCGGTCGCTCCGATCCTTCATCCGTAAGGACCTGGACTCGTCCATCAAGCCAGAGGAATTCCTCATGGATACGGCGACTATCAGCGTGAGCGTGGCTCCGGGGGCCATGGGCAAGGCCGTGGTCAGGCGCTACGGCAAGGAGACGGAGCTGTATGTCAGGTGCAAGGACCCAGCGGCGTCGCTCCCCAAAGGCACCGAGGCGGTGATCGTCGACTGGGACGACGAGTGCTACTGGGTTGAACGGAGAAGTTAGCGGGCCGGCAGCGGCGATGTCCGCCAGCCACTCGTTAGGCCGGCCATTGCCGGCGCGATAGACTAAAAACCAAGATAACGCAACGTACAGCAAGGAGGAGTTACAGAGCATGGACATCCTGAAGGAGATTTTCTCCAACACAGCCGGCATCATCTACGGCGGACTCGGCATTGTCGCCTTTCTGGTGCTTATCGGCCTGCTCAAGGCGACCATACGCGTGGCTGCCCCGGACCGCATCCTGGTGGTCACTGGCCGCAAGACGAAACGCCACGGCCGGGTGTTCGGCTTCGCGGTTGACCGCGGCCGTACCGTGGTCCTGCCCTACTTCCAGGCCGTGGGCACCCTGGACCTTGGCGTGTTCCCCATCAACGTCCGCGTTGAGGGCGTGAACAGCGCCAACGGCATCACGGTGGGCGCCGATGCCACTGCCTGCGTGTGCATTGACGACGACGACGAGGCCATGCTGTACAGCGCGGTCGAGCGCCTGATGGGCAAGGACACGCGCCAGATCCACGACCAGGTGCAGCAGACCCTGATAGGGAACTTCCGGGGCGCACTGAACAAGGCCACGCCGCTCCAGGCCATAGGCATGGAAGACGTTGGCAACGACGACGGCCAGTCCGACGTGGGCGAGCGCGCCCAGTTCCGCGCCGAACTGCTGGAGGACATCAACTCCGACCTGCGTTCCTTCGGCATGAAGGTGGTATCCGTGTCGCTCCAGAAAATCTGGGACACGTCCAACTACATAGCCAACCTGGCCCAGAAAACCCTCGCGGAGAAACGCCGCCAGGTCGAGATCGAGGAATCGCGGCTCCGCGCCATAGCCGACCAGGCGGAAAGCGACTCGCGCAGGCGCATGGAGGTGGCCAAGAGCCAGGCCGACGAGGCCATCATCGCCACTCGGGAGGAACTGGAAGTGTACCGCCGGGAATCCGCCGGCATGGTAGAGGAAGCCCGGCTCAAGGCCGACCAGGCCATAGCTGAGGCCAGGAACTCGGGAGAGGCTGCCGTTCAGGCGGAACTCATCGAGCTCCAGAAACTGCGCAACCAGTCGTCCGTGACCCTGGAGGCTGCCGCCCGCGAGGAAGCGGCCCGCATAGTGGCCGAGGGCGAGCGGGAGGCGGTTGCCGTGCGCCAGAGCGCCCGCAACGAGATCCTCAAGACCAAGACGGGACTCCTGGCCCGTTTCGGCGACGATGCCGTCAGCGTGCTCTTCCTCCAGCAAAAACTGCCCGCCCTGTTCGAGGCGTACCGGGCGGCTGCCGCGTCCGGCGTGGTGGACAACGTGGTCATCATGAACGACCAGGAAGGCTTCTCCGGCGCCGTAAATCGCGGTCCCCGGGCCTTTGCCGACTTCCTCAAGACGTTCACCGAGGCGTTTGGCGTGGATATCCGTTCGCTGGCCATGCCCGAGTCGGCCAAAGGAGGCACCCGATGATAGCGTTCGTCGCGGTACTTGGCGGCCTTGTGGCCGTGGCAATCCTGATACAGTTGCTCACCAACATGAAGATCGTGGGCGGCAACGAGCTAGGCGTCATTTCAGGCGCCGGCGGAGCAAAAGGCTTCCGCACCCTGTCCGGCGGGCGGGCGTTCATCATCCCGCTCCTGCAGAAATTCAGCAAATTCGACCTCACGCCCATCACCATAGAAGTGGTGGTGGACTCTGCCATAGCCGCGGGCATCGTGCCGCTCAACGTCAAGGCCACCGTGTCCTTTGCTATTGCTGGTAACGACGCCGGCCGCTCGCACGCCGTGACCCGCATCATGGACATAGCCGCCGACCGGCAGAACCTGACGCGCATAGCCGGGGACATCATTGAAGGCCACCTGCGCGACTCCATAGCCAGCATGACCCCCGAGCAGGTGATGAAGGACAAGGACATCCTGGTGGCCAAGATGATCAACGTGTGCAAGCACGACCTGGAAAACATCGGCCTTGAAATCACCACCATGAACATAGCGGACGTAGACGACCACCGCCTGCCCGGCGTCGAGGAGCCGGACCTGTACATGGCCCTGCTCAAGCGCATCCAGTCAGCCAACGCCGAGACCAAGGCCAGGCAGGCCCAGGCGGAGGCGCGCTCGGCCAGTACCGAGCAGGCGGAAGCCCGCCGCGCGGAAACCGAGGTCAAAAACCTCAAAAACGAACTGGACAGGCTCAAGGCTGACGTCAGGGTCCGCCTTGCCCAGGAAGACCAGCGCCGCAAGGTGGGCGTTGAGCAGGAGAGCGCCAACGCCAGGGCCCGCGCGTCTGGCATCAGGGCCGAGCTCGAAGCCGAGAAGCAGAACATAGAAATGCTCCGCCGCCGCTTCCAGGCCGAGATCGTGACGCCCGCGGCCGCCCAGAGGGAAAACCTGGTCCTGGGCGCCAAGACCGAGGTGGCGGGCTGGCAGTCGGCGGCCCAGGCCGAGCTTGAGCAGATCGAGGTGACGCTGTCCACCATGAAGGACGCTGGCACCGGGGCTCGTCGCGCCTGGGTACTGGACAACTTCGAGCGTCTGTTCGAGCCCTTTGCCGACACCCTGAGCCTCTACCCCAGCGGCCACGTGTCCGTGCTCACAGGCGCTGGCGGCGACCGTGAGCCCATATCGGCCATCCACCCGGACGCCGTGGTGGCGGCCCGCAACGACATGATAGCTGCCGCCCTTGAAGGCATGACCAAGCCCGGCGGCCTGGTTGACCAGGGCAAAAAATAAACCTGTACACGGAAACATACGGCCCGCCTCGGCAGAACGCCGAGGCGGGCCGTTGCGGCGGGTAGCTAGAAACGGTAGGTAAAACGTCCGTTGATGGGCACGGCGCCGGAATTGCGGAACTGGCCCTGGGTAAAGCCGTAGCGCACGGCCTTGTCTATGTCCGAATATCCGGACGAGCTTTCTATGAAAACATCCTCAAGCACGACCTCTCCGCTCCTGGAAAGCGGCGACACGCGGAACAGGATAACCACCGGCCGGAGGCTTTTCCCGTCTTTGTAGTCCGCGTTGGCCACATCGTAGCCGGCTTCCTCAAGCATGGCCCATATCTCCGGACGCTCCTGATAATCGGGAGTGGAACCGCCTTTCAGCTTCCAGCTGCCGTCGGCTTGCCTGGAATACAGCGTGGCAAAGGCTTCCTTACGCTGGGCAGCCGTTCCGGCTATGCCCTGGTAGTCGGGAATGTCGCGGTACACCACGTCCGGAACCGTGTACGGCAGGGGCATGTACAGCCATATCGGCGGCCCAAAGGTCCGCCCGACCTGTCCGTCGGCGGCGTCAAACGACAGCTCGTACGCGTTCCCCGACTCGCTGCCCTTCTGGACGGCAAAGGCGGGCTTGGTGGGCGCCTGGACCGTCTCCCGCGGCTCGGAGGGCTTGGCTGGCGCTGGCTGGGGTGCGGCTGTGCCGTCTTCTGGAACCGGCTCCGGCCGGGAAACCTGAGGCTGTGGCTCGGCAGGTTCGGCGGTAACGGGTTCGGTCAACGCGGCGTCCGGTTCGGTACGTCCGGGGGCCGGCCGGTCGGGCGCTTCGGGAGAGCCCAGCCGTACGGTTACCGGCCCGGAGAAGTCGCCATAGTCGCGCACGGTCAGTAGATCAAGCACGAGGGCAGCCACAAACAGCAGGGCCGCTCCGGCGCAGGCCAAACCCAGCGACGTGATGGCCCGCTTGCGTTCCTGGGCTCTCAGCCACAGCTCGCGGGCATCCGTCACGGGCCGCTCCTGGATGGAAGCGTCGACAAACCCACCTCGTCGACGCCGTTGCGCCTCAGCGCGTCCAGCAGGGAAACGACCAGCTGGTAGGGCGCGTCAGCCCCCGCCTCAAGCGTGGCCTTGACGTCCTCGGGCACCAGCCCCTCCAGCTGGTCGCGCACCACGGTCTCGGCCCCGGCCGCCGAGGTCAAAACCTGGTTGACGTACACCTCGTCTTCTGAAACCGCAATTACGCCAAGCTCGGCCACGCTGACGGCCTCGGCGCTGGTGGAAGAGGGGAGATCCAGCTCGATGCCGGGCGTCGTCTTGAAGGTGCTGGATATCATGAAGAAAATAACCAGCTGGAACACCACGTCTATGAGCGGCGTCAGGTCTATATTGATGCGGGCCTTCAGGCGCCGATCCAGGATCATCGCTTTTCCTCCCGGGGAAAGGACGGGCGCTTGCCCGAATTGACCATAAGGATCAGGCTGTTCACCTGGCTTTCCATCCGGATCAGGATCAAGTTGATCTTGCCAACCAGGTAGTTGTAGAACATCACGGCCGGCACGGCCACTATGATGCCGCCCGCCGTGGTTATCAGCGCCTCGGACACGCCCTTGGCCAGGATGGACGGATCGGCCACCGAACCGAAATTGCCCAGCACGCCGAACGCCTGCATGGTACCCGTCACGGTGCCGAGTAGCCCCAGGAGAGGCGCCACGTGGGCTATGGTGCCCAGCGTGGATACGTGTTTCTCCAGTCGCGGGACTTCCTGGTTGGCCGCTTCCTTGAGCAGTTCCTTCTGCGCCAGTTCCGGCTGGTTGCGGTTGTCTATGCCGACCTTGATCAGACCGGACAGGGGCGATTCGTTGTTGTCGCAGATGGAAAGGGCTTCGTCGTAATAGCCTTTCTGGACGGCGCCCTTCACCCGCGCAAACAGCTTATCCTCGTCCGTGCCTATGCGCCTGAAATACAGAAGACGTTCTATGATGACGGCGGCGGCCACCAAGGCCAGGCCCATGATGATCCACAATATGACTCCGCCCTTGACGATAAGGTCGAGCATGCTTCCTCCAACGGGGCCGGTTTTTCAGGTCCGGCCCGGACAACAAAAATCCATGGGCGGAACATGCCGCCCATGGATCTATTGTATCGCGACCGGACGCCGGAGTCGACCGCGTCCATAGAATTATTTCTGCGATTTTACCGATGTATCCTTCAGTTTCTTGGCCAGGGCCGCAACGTCCAGGATCAGGGCTATGCCGCCGTCGGCCAGGATGGCCGCCCCCGACACGCCTATGGCGTAGCGAGCCACCTCGCCTATGGGCTTGATAACCGTTTGGTAGCCTCCAAGCACCTGGTCAAAGCCTATGGCCAGTTTCGAGTCGAACACGCTGACGATGACGATTTCCTCGCGCTCCGGCGCATCGCCGTCCGAGCCAAAAAGGACCCTGGATGACGCGTACGGTATGAATTCGTCGCCCCGCGTGATGAGGCGCTCGGGGTCTTCCGGCCGCGCCCGCTCGAAGCATGAATCCACCGAAGCCAGGGGGATGACAAACATGCGCCGTCCCGAGCGCACCAGGAAGCCGTCTATGATGGCCAGGGTAAGCGGTATGTCCAGCGTGAATTCGGTTCCCTTGCCCGTATCTCCATGGACGTTCAGCGTGCCGCCCAGCTGGTCTATCGCCGTCTTGACCACGTCCAGCCCCACGCCTCGTCCGGACAGGTTGGACACGCTTTCCGCCGTGGAGAAGCCGGGCGCAAAGATGAACTGATCTATCTCCTCGTCGCTCGGGCGGGCATCCGCCGCTACCAGCCCCCGCTCAACTGCCTTCCGCAGTATGCGCTCTCGGTCGAGCCCGCCGCCGTCGTCGGCCACGGAGATACGGACAAAGGCCCCGACATGCAACGCCGACAGCTTGATGACGCCGGTTCTCGGCTTTCCGCGCTTTTCCCGCTCCTCGGGTTTTTCTATCCCGTGGTCCGCGGAATTGCGCACCAGGTGCATCAGCGGGTCGGTCAGCGCGTCGATTACCGACTTGTCCATTTCGGTTTCCCCGCCGTCGACCATCAGCTCTATGTCCTTGCCCAGGTTCTTGCCCAGGTCGCGCACCAGGCGCTTGAATTTCCCGAACAGCGTGTCCACCGGTATCAGCCGGAGCTCCATGCTGGTGGCCCTGAGCTCGGACGCCAGCCGCTTGACGTAGTCCGTAATCCCGTGCAGGTGCCGGTCGCCGGAATCGCGCACGGCCTGGGACAGCTGGGCCTGCACGGTCACCAGCTCGCCGACCAGGTTAAGGAGGGCGTCAAGCTTTTCCGAACGTATGCGTATGGTCTTGCGTTCCACCTCGTCGCGGTTGTTCTGGACCACGGTGCGCGCATGCCGCTGTTTGAACAAGGCGTCTTCCACGGCGTCCGGCGGCGCGTTCAGGTCGGACACCAGGATCTCGCCTATGGGCCGCTGTTTGGACAGCGCTTCCTGAATGCTGGCCGCCGGCAGGACAGTCTCGGCTAGTATCTCGCCCAGGCGCTTGACCTCCTCGCCGTCCATGAATTCGGCCGCGTCCATGGCGCTCACATGGATGTCTGAGCTGCCTTCCTCGAAAATGAACACGTCCCTGATGGCGCTCTGCGGCTTGTCCGTGGTCAGGAGCACGTCCCATGCCAGGTAGGAGGTGTCGGGCTCAAGGTCCGCCAGGCGGGGCACGGCCTCGCGGCTGCAACGCACGCTGGATTTGCCCAGGGCGCGCAGTTCCGAAAGCAACGTTTCCGGCCGCACTCCCCTGCGGTACGAGTCGGCTGACGGTTTGTACGTAACGCGGTACGTGGTATCCCGGCGTTCGGGAAGCTCGGCTGCCGCGCCCCCCCCGGGCGCGACTTTTTTGCCGGACAGGGAGACCAGTATGCCGAGCAGGTCTTCACGCTCGTCATCCTCGACCGCGTCGGGGTTGGACAGTAGCACCCGGAGGTAATCCCGGGACCTCAGCACGGCGTCGGACAGCTCCGGCGTGACCGGCAGGTGCGCCGTCCTGAAATGGTCCAGCGCCGCCTCCACCTCGTGGGCAAAGGCGCCTGCGTCGTCAAAGCCGAACATGGACGCCGAACCTTTGATCGAATGCAGGGCGCGGAACGCCGCGTTCAGGGCATCCGCGTCCTCGGGGTTCTTCTCCAGGTCAAGGAGATGGTCCTCAAGCCCGTCCAGAAGCTCGCGGGCCTCGTCCAGGAAGGTCTCGACCAGCCTGTCGTTCATTTGGCCGCCTCCTTGCCCGCGCGCTTGCCCGTGGCCGCCGGGGCTTTTGCGCCCGCAAAAACACCTTGGTCGCACCCCAGGAGCGACGGAACGGAGCGAAAGCCCGTATCGCCGACCAGCACGGCTTCCGCGCCGCGCGCCTCGGCTTCTTTCATGAACGCCAGCACCAGTTGCGCAAGAGACGAATCGGCTCGCTCGACACCTGAGAGGTCGAGCGTAACCGGCGCCTTGCCCTCGGCTTGGTCCAACGCGGCCAGTAGCTCGGTCTTGAGTCCCGCCGCGGCGTCCACCCTGCACTCGGCCGGAGCTTTGACGACGAATTTACGCACGGCGGCCTCCTTCCTGGGGGAAGAGCGATTCGCGCGACGCGAGCGCCGACAGGCGGAGCATCGAGTGGCGGCGGCCGCCCACAAAGCAGAAACCCTCAAAGTAGCGGGTGGCCGCGTCCGGCAGAAAGTCCGGTACCGCCGCCAGCTGTCCTTCCTCAAGGAGGATGACTTTCCCTATGCGGTCGGCCTCCAGCCCGATAAAGGGCAATAGGGTCCCGTTCTCTATCTCGAAAATGATGATGCCGCCGTCCTCGGATTCGGCCACATCCAAGCCTTCCTGTACATCCTGCCCCTGGGGAACCATGTCCTCGTCGACAAGCGTCTGGGCCAGGATGCCCCGGGGATCGAACACCGGCACCACGTTGCCGCGCACGTTGGTCAGTCCGGTCACTATGGTGGCCGCGCGCGGCAGGGGCGTGATGTCCTGAGGATCCAGTACCGAGTTGACGAACTCCACGCCCACGCCGTAGGCCTTACCGTCAAGCTCAAAGGTCAAATACTGGCGCATGGTTAACTCCTCTACAGGTTGCTTGACGAACCGGCCGCTATGCCCTGTCGTCCCCTATCAGCCGCTCGCGCTGGTTCAGCTTGAAAAATGCCACCGCCTCCTTGAGCGAACCCGCCTGGGAGGCCAACTCCTCGGCCGTTCCGGCCACCATGGTGGCCCGGCCGGAAATTTCCTCCGACGTGGCGGACAGCTCCTCCGATAGCGACGCGTTGTGCTGGATCACGGAGTCGAGCTGGGCGATGGCCTTGGTTATCTGCTGGATGCCAGAGTCCTGCTCCCTGGACGCCACGCTGATTTCCTGCACCAGTTCAGCCGTCTTCTGGATGTTGGGCACCATGGCCTCCAACTTGGTGGCGGCGTCCTCCGCCGTCTCCATGGTGTCCCGCGACAGCTCCGATATCTCGCCGGCGGCCACCTTGGAACGCTCGGCCAGTTTGCCCACCTCGCTGGCCACCACGGCAAAGCCCTTGCCGTGCTCGCCGGCCCTTGCGGCCTCTATGCTCGCGTTCAGGGACAGCATGTTGGTTTGCCGCGCGATTTCCTCGATGATGGCGATCCGCTCGGCTATCTGCCGCATGGCCTCCACCGTCTTCCGCACCGCGTCTGCGCGCTCCCTGGCTGACGTGGCGCTCTGGGTGGCCGTGCGCTCCGTCTGCGTGGCGCTCTCGGCGTTCTGGCGGACGTTGGCGCTCATCTGCTCTATGCTGGCGGACACTTCCTCCGCGCTGGCCGCCTGTTCGGTTGCGCCCTGGGCCATTTGCTGGGCCGAACGAGTGACCTCTTCCACGCCGCGCGACATCTGCTGGGACGACTGGGACAGCTCGGCCGAACCGGCCGCCACCTGCTCGCTGACGCCCTTCACGCTGGCTACAACCTCGGACAAGCGCCTGACCGTTTGGTCCATGGCGCGGCTCAAGTCGCCGGCCTCGTCCCTGGACCTGAGCCAGCGTTCGTCTATATCGACGTCCAAATCGCCGTCCGCCAGATGGTTGGCCACATAGGCGCTTGCCTTGATGGGCCGCGTAATGCTGATCTGCAGGAATACGGACAGGGCCACCGTGGCTATGACGGCAAGCACCGCAATAATGATGAACGCGGTGCGTATGCTGGCCGTCTGCTCCAGCACCTGGGCTTCAAGCGCGTCCGCCTCGTTCATCACGAGCTCTTCCAGCTTGTTGATCTCCTCACGCATCAGGTTGAATGCCTGGCTGGCCATGCCCAAGGCAAGGTCCCGCGCCTGGTTCAGCCGCTCGGGATCCTGGCTCATGGCCCCATCCATCACGCGCTTGGCCAATTCGTACCACTCGCCGCGGCGGGCCAGAAAAGCGGCGTATACCGTCTTCTCCTGGCTGGTATCTGCCAAAGCTATGTACCCCGCCATGCGTTCGTCCGCTTGCTGTAGATTTTCTTCCCAGGCGTCCTTCCATTTTGTATCGGTCCAGCCCGCTTGGCTTACAAGTATCTGCGTACGCTCAGCCTCTATGAGCTGGAAGAAATCCCTATCCGCCTGCTCAAGGAAGTCGATGGCCGGAAGGAAGCGAACTACCACTTCCTCAAGATCAGTACTGAGGCCTGCCATGACAACCAGGCTGTAGGCCGTTATGGCCACCAGCACCAAGCCCAGCAGGCTCAAGCCCAGGGTCAACCGCGCGCCAATTTTCATTCGTTCCTCCTACCTCCGGGCCAAGCCCGCCGATCCAAAACTCCGTTGGTCTCCGCGTCAGAATTCCACAAAGTCGTCATCCCGGGCGTCGGCCTTCTGCTCACGCCGGGGAACTATGGCCAGGGACTGGGGCCTGCTTGGCTTCGGCGCTGCCGGTGCCTGCGCGACGCCGGCAGTTCGGGCGCCCGGCTCTTCCCGCGCCGGCTCGGGCCGCGCTTGGGCCGGCCGCTGCTGGGCGGGTCGACCGCCCTCGCCTGCCTCAGCCCGACCTCGCGGCGCCTCCGCAGCCCCCAGCTTGAAGAACGATATGGCGTCCATCAGCCGCCGCGACTGCTCGGCAAGGCTCCCCGCCGT
>JAFGJV010000021.1 GCA_016928955.1 Spirochaetales bacterium | reverse complement strand
GGACCAAGAGAATTCTACACTAAAAAAGGCAGGGGTGCCTCGTTGGCCCCCCTGCCTCCCTTAAGTCGGCTTTTTCAGTGGCCCCGTCCATGCCGGGGGCCGATGCTCTGGAGCGTTTGCCAGCGCTCGCTTGATACGGACGCTTTCTAGGCGCCCCTCGAACTGAGCCATGCGTTCAGGATGCGCAGGGCCCGGTCCGCGGTTCGGAAGGTGGGCACGCCGCGCCTGGCCAGCTCCTTTGCGTAGGGATCAAAAAGCTCGCCGGCGTCCACCACTGCCACCCAGGGTTTGCCGCCCTCGGCCGCCAGCTGGCCAAAGCGCTGGGCCAGGGAATCCGGACGGCTGAGGTCCTCGTCGTGGCCGTGGCCTTTTGGCAGGGTGTTCATGCGCGCGGTAAAGGGCACCAGGCCCACCAGGCCCGCGTCGATGCCGTCGTCGTTCAGGAGGGCACGGAAGCTCTGGTAGTACGCGTCGTCGTCGCCCATCGGCGTCAGGTCTATGGGATTGTGCACGTCCACGATGTCGCTGATGCGCGCCCCGGCAAAAATCGTTTCCAGGCGGGCCTTGGCGGCCGGACCCAGCTCGGCCATGCGGAGGCGGCCCAGGTTGTCGGCCATGGCCACGCACTCAAAGCCGGCGTTGGACACGGCCCCCAGGTTCCAGCCCCCGGCCTTCCGTCCCCTGAGCAGGGTGAAGGCCAACACCAGGTCGTCGAACTCGTCCAGGCTCTCCGCCACCACCACGCCCACCTGCGCAAGGAGGGCCCGCGTTACCGGGTAGTCGCCCGCTATGCTGGCCGTGTGGCTTGCGCTGGCCGCCGCCCCCGCCGCCGTGCGCCCGGCGCGGTAGAAGATGACGTCCCTGCCGCTGTCCCGGATCTTGCGGCAGGCGCGGAGCGTCTTGTCGCCGTCCAGGGGCTTGAAGCCCTCCACGTACACGGCGAACACCTGGATGTCCCCGTCGTCCGCCAGGTAGTCCAGGTAGTCGCCCACGGTCAGGTCCATCTGGTTGCCGCAGGTGATCACGTACTTGGGGTTGACGCCGGGGTTCTTGGATATGCGGCTGATGGCAAAGGCCCCTGACTGCGATACGAGCGCCACGGGATCCATCTGCCCCGAGGGCATGGGCAGTTTGTACTCGGGTATGAACAGGGTGTTGTAGCGGCCGGGCACCGAGCGCACGCCCAGGCAGTTGCCGCCGTTCAACAGGGGCCCGCCGCCCGGCGTGCGCCTAGACGCGTCCAGGGCCTGCTTCATGTGGGCGACGATGGCCTCCGTGCCGGATTTTTCCTCAAGGCCGCCGGGTATGACGATGACGCTCTCCGCCTTGTCCAGCTCGGCCAGCTCAGCTATGCAGTCGGGAGCCGCGGCCGCGGGTATGACCAGCACAAAGAGGTCCACCTTCTCGGGGAGCGACGCTATGTCCGACACGCAGCGGCAGCCGTCCACCTCCTTGGCGCCTTCCTTGACCACGTACAGCCTGTCCCTCTCAAAGCCGTTGGCCAGCAGGTTGCGCAGGATGATGCGGCCGTTGTTGACGGACTTGTCCGACACGCCTATGACAGCCGCGCTGGACGGCTTGAGAAGCCTGCCGAGCTTGGACACGGGCCTGCGCTCGCCGGCGGCGTTGACCAGGAGGCCGTTGGCCGACAAGGCCAGGTCGCCTGTGGCCAGGTCTTCCAGTTTTACCAGGGCGTCAAGGGCGACCAGGCGGCCGTGGCCGTCCGGGCCCTTGCTGACCACGAAGGGATTGATCTCGAACTCGGACACGCCGGCGCGGGCCAGGGCTGGAGCCGCCTCTATAAAGGCCATAACCGCGTCCACCAGGAGGCGCTCGTCCAGGGCGGCCTTGGTGCCGCGCAGGCCGCCGCACAGAAGCTGGCGGACCGCGTTGCCTGCCAGGCAGCGCTCGACCAGGGCGCGGTCCGCGGTGGCCGGGCTCCAGAACAGGTTGGCCGCCCCGGCCTTGAACTGCGAGGCCAGGAATTCCGTGTATATGCCGCCGGGGCCAAAGGACACCACGGGGCCAAAGTCCCGGGCAAAGCGGTAGCCCACGATGATCTCGTGGCCGAGCCTGGGCTCAAAGCCGACGAACTCGTTGACCGTGTAGCCGTCAACGCGCACGCCCTTGAAGCGCGCCTCCATGTCGGCAACAGCGGCGCGTATCTCGGCCGGGTCGTTCCGCACAATGGCCACGCCGCCCGCCTCGGTCTTGTGGAGCACCTCGGGGGATATGACCTTGACCACGGCCCGCTCGCCGGGGAAGGGCGCAAGGGCGGCGGCCTCGGCCGAGCCTGCCACCAGGTGGTGGCGCGCGTGGGGCACGCCCATGGCGTCCAGGAGTGCCAGGCCCTCGACCTCGGTCAGGGCGTCCCGGCCCTCGGCCTTGGCGCGAGCCAGTATCTCAGATAGTCGCGTTTCGTCCATGTTCGAATGCCTTCAGGTTTGCTTCCACGACGGCTTCACCCTTGCGGGCAAACTGGTCCCTGATAGCCTGCCTGAGGCTGTCGGGCTTGAGGGGCAGGAGCTTGGACGCCGCGCCGACCAGCACGATGTTGGCCGCCCTGACGTTTCCGGCTTCCTTGGCCAGGGCGTCGGCGTCCAGGAGCACGGCGCGCGGCATGGCCTTGAGCTCCGCCAGCACCCTGTCCGTGTCCGGGTAGGCCGGCATGTTCTTGATGGGCGTCACCGCGCTGATCACCACGCCCGTGTCGGCGGCCAGCCAGGGCAGGTAGCGCAGGGCTTCGAGCGGCTCGAAGGACAGTATGAGCGACGCGGCGCCGCGCGGTATCATGGGGCTGGCCGGCTCGGTGTCGGACAGGCGCAGGTTGGCCAGCACCTCGCCTCCGCGCTGGCTCATGCCGTGCACCTCGGACTGCTTGACGCGGAGGCCCTCGGCCATGGCCGCCTTGGCTATGACCACGGACACGGATATGCCGCCCTGGCCGCCCACCCCGCAGAGCACGATGTCGTATTTCACGCCTTCCTCGCTTTCTTCAGGGCTTCCAGGCACTCGCGGACCATCACGATGACCGAGGGGCCCTGGTAGGCCAGCTCATCCTTGAACACGGCCACGTTTCCCGCGTGCTCGTTGCGGTGGGCTCTAAGCACGCGTATGTGGGCCGGGTCCACGCCGGCGCCCCTGAGGACGCCTTCCAGGCGGCTGGACGGCAGGATGGTGGGCTGGGCGCCGGTCATGCCGGTGGTGGAATTGTCCAGGATCACCACGGTCATGTTGGTCTGGTGGCTGACCGCGTCGATCAAATTGGTCAGTCCTGAGTGGTAGAAGGTGGAGTCGCCTATGACCGCTACCACGGGCTCAAGGCCCACGGTGGCCGCGCCCCGCGCCATGCCTATGCTGGCGCCCATGTCCACGGTGGTCTCTATGGCGTTGTACGGCGGCAGGGCGCCGAGCGTGTAGCAGCCTATGTCGCTGGTCACCGCGTGCAGGGGATAGTCCTTCAGGGCTTCCTTCAGGGCGCCGTAACTGTCGGCGTGCGGGCAGCCCTGGCAGAGCTGGGGCGGGCGGCCAGGCGGCACGAGCTCTTTTACTGACAGGCCCTTGCGCTCCGGCAGGCCCAGGGCGGCGCGAACGGTATCCGGGTTGAGTTCGCCCTCGTACGGAATCTCGCCGCTTTCCTTGCCCATGATGCGCTTGCCCGGCGCCACGATGCCGCGCAGGAGGCGCTCGATCAGGGGGTAGCCGTCCTCTATCACCAGGATCTGGTCGCAGGCCGCGTACAGCTCGCGTATCCTGTCCTCAGGGATGGGATAGAAGCCCACGTGCAGGTGCTCGGGCGCCTGTCCGCGCGCGGCGCTAAGGTCGTCCAGGTTTTCCAGGTAGTACTGCCTGGCCAGGCCCGCCGTGATGACGCCCAGCTTTTTGCCGCCTTCTTTCAGGGGGTTGCGGGGCGACGCGTTGGACAGCTTCTTGATCTCGGCCATTTTGCCCAGGAGTTCGTGCCAGCGCCTGCGCGCCACGGCCGGCATCAGGACCCAGTCCATGCCGGACTCGGGCTTGTGTATCCTGCCCTGGGCCTTGGCCGCCCGCGTTTCCACCACCGAGCGGCTGTGCGCCAACCGCGTCGTTATGCGGATCATCACGGGCAGCTCGAAGCGCTCGGACAGCTCAAAGGCCTCAAGCGTCATGTCGTATGCTTCCTGCTGGTCCGCGGGCTCCAGGCAGGGCACGCGCGCAAAGTCGGCCAGCCAGCGGCTGTCCTGCTCGTCCTGCGACGAGTGCATGCCGGGGTCGTCTGCCACCACGACGACCAGGCCGCCGTTCACCTTGACCAGGGCCGAGTTGACAAAGGGATCGGCCGCCACGTTGAGGCCCACGTGCTTCATGGACACCATGGCGCGCTTGCCCGCGAACGACGCGCCCAGGGCGCTCTCGTAGGCCGTTTTCTCGTTGGCGCACCACTGGGCCGCGAAGGCAGACGCCACACCGGCCAGCTTGCCCGCGGCCTGGCGCTCGGCCAGGTCCTGCAGGGTCTCCATGATTTCCGTGGATGGCGTGCCCGGGTAGGCAAAGGCTCCGCCCAGACCCGCGTGCACGGCTCCGAGCGCGATAGCCTCGTCGCCCATCAAAGTTTCGAATGCCATCGCGATCCTCCTTGGCTGCGTCCAGTGTCAAATCAGGAAGGGCTTCCAAGAGCGTTTCCTGAAAGCCCTTCCGGGATCCAATCCGATCAGAGCTGGCCGCGTCCTGCGGCCACAACGCCCCGCTTCTTAGAAATACAGTTCATACTCCTGCGGCACCGGGGCGTTGGCGGCGTCCATGCCGTACCCATGCGTCGCATGGGGCGGGCAGCTGGCCGCGTCCTGCGGCCACAACGCCCCGCTT